>CAWDKN010000091.1:0-75428 GCA_963802815.1 uncultured Alphaproteobacteria bacterium | reverse complement strand
CCGTAAATCCCGAAACCCGCGCCTTCTATCGCCGTTTCTATCCCGGAACCTCGACCGTCGAATGGAACGACTGGCGCTGGCAGCTGCGCGCGCGCGTCCGCACACTGGACGATCTCGAGCGCATCTTCCGTCTCTCGGCCGATGAGCGCTCCGCCGTGCGGCGCCACGAAGGCGCGCTGCCCGTCGGCATCACGCCCTACTACACGAGCCTGATGGGGCTCAGCGACGCTCGTGAGCCGCTCCGCCGCACGCACATCATGACGGGCGATGAGTATGTCCGCGTCGCCGGCGAGGATGACGATCCCCTCGGAGAAGACCACGACACGGTCGTGCCCGGCCTCGTTCACCGCTATCCCGACCGCGTGTTGTTCCTGACCACGGGAACCTGCTCGACCTATTGCCGCTACTGCACGCGCTCGCGCCTCGTCGGCAATCCGGGCGGCGAGTATCAATTCTCGACCCGGCAATGGGAGCAGGCGCTCGCCTATCTCGGCGAGCACAAGGAGGTCCGCGACGTCCTCCTGTCCGGAGGCGATCCCCTGACCATCGGCGACGAGAAGCTCGACTGGCTGCTCGGGCGGCTCCGCGCGATCCCGCATATCGAGTTTCTACGCATTGGTACGAAGATCCCGGTGGTGCTCCCCCAGCGCATCACCAAGAATCTGGTCGCTATCCTGAAATCGCATCATCCGCTCTGGATGAGCATCCATTTCACCCATCCCGTCGAATTGACCGCCGAGGTCACCGAGGCCGTCGCGCGGCTTGCGGATGCCGGCATCCCGCTCGGCAGCCAGACCGTGCTGCTCAAGGACATAAACGACGATCCCAAGGTCATGGTGCCCCTGATGCACGGCCTGTTGAAGCGCCGGGTGAAGCCCTACTACCTCTATCAGTGCGATCCGATTCGCGGCTCCAGCCATTTCCGCACAGGAGTGAGCAAGGGGCTTGAGATCATCAGCGCGCTGCGCGGTCACACGACCGGCTACGCGACGCCGATCTTCGTGGTCGACGCGCCGGGCGGGGGCGGAAAGATCCAGCTCGCCCCCGACCCGATCGCGGGCCGAGACGGCGACGATCTGCTGCTGCGAAATTTCGAAGGCAAATTCTACCGATACCCCGATCCGGGCGGTACGCTCGGCTGCGGCGTCAAAGCGAAATAGCGAACGGAGCCCACATGCGCGTCGGGGTCACGTATGACCTCCGGTCCGACTACCTCGCGATGGGGCACGGCGAGGAGGAGACGGCCGAATTCGACGCGCCCGAAACGATCGACGCGATCTGCGAGGCGCTGGCCGTCGACGGCCATGTGCCCGTTCGCGTCGGCGGCGTGCGCAGGCTTGCCGAAGCCCTGGTGCGTGGCGAGCGCTGGGATGCCGTCTTCAACATCTGCGAGGGCCTCAGGGGCATTGCGCGCGAGGCCCAGGTTCCCGCGCTGCTCGAGGCCTACGACATTCCCTACGTCTTTTCCGATCCGCTGACGCTTGCCGCCGCGCTCGACAAAGGCATGGCCAAGCGGATCGTGCGCGACCAGGGCGTGCCGACGCCGGATTTCGCAATCATCGAGCGCGCCGACGACGCCGCGCGGGTGACGCTGGCCTTTCCGTTGTTCGCGAAGCCGGTCTCGGAGGGCTCGGGCAAAGGCGTGGACGGACGCTCGAAGGTCGACGATGCGCAGCTCGCCGATGTCGCAGCCGACCTCATCGCGCGGTTCCGCCAGCCGGTCATCGTCGAGACATTCCTGCCGGGGCGCGAATTCACGGTCGGCATCACCGGCACGGGCGACGATGCGGAGATCCTGGGCGTGAGCGAGATCGCGCGGACGGACAAATTCATCGGTCACGGCTACGGCTACCAGAACAAGGAATATTGGGAGGACAAGGTCGTCATCCGCTTGTGCGAGGACCACGCCGCAAAGGCCGCCGGCGAGGTCGCGCTCGCGTCATGGCGGGCGCTGCGCTGCCGCGACGGCGGCCGCGTCGACATCCGCGAAGATGCGAACGGCAAACCGCACTTCATCGAGGTCAATCCGCTCGCGGGACTGAGGCCTGATTATTCCGACCTCTGCTTCATCACGCGCTTCAAAGGCCTCGCCTATCAGGACCTGATCGGCAAGATCATGCGTTCGTTCCTGGCGCGCCATCCCGAACTCCGCGCCAGGGCGCGCGTGGCCGCGTGAACCTTCGCCATGTCCTCGTCATGCACTCGGACGTCGCACCGGACGCACCGCCCGACGAGTTGGACACGCTCGTCCAGGCTGACGCGGTCGCAGCCGCGCTCGAAGCCTCGGGCATCGCAGCATCCAAGGCCGCGTTCACGCGCGACCGCGAGGCGCTGAAGGCGCTGATCGCAGCCAGCGGCGCCGATGTGATCTTCAATCTCGTCGAAAGCATAGACGGCTCGGGACGCCTGTCCGCGCTTCCCCCGCGATGTTCGAGGAGCTGGGTGCAATCTACACCGGGGCGGGCGAGGTCGAGCTTGCCGCGACCTGCGACAAACCCCTGACGAAGCAGATGCTGCGCAATGCGGATCTGCCGACGCCCGACTGGTCGGAGCCACCGGAATGGAACAGGCTGCGTGACGACGTCCCCTACGTCGTCAAGTCCGCGCTGGAGGATGCATCGCTCGGGCTCGACGACGATTCCGTCGTGACGGGTGCGGCCAAGGTCCGCGCCCGCGCCGAAGCGAGCCTCGCGAAATTCGGCGGCCGCTGGTTCGCCGAGCGCTACATCGAGGGCCGCGAATTCAACATCGCGGTGCTCCAGGGTCCGGTCGGTCCGCGCGTGCTTCCGCTCGCCGAGATGACGTTCGTGGAGTGGCAGCCGGGCCGGCCGAAGATCGTCGGCTATCAGGCCAAATGGGACGACGCCTCCTTCGAATTCGACGTGTACGGTGCGCGCGTTCGGCATCGAGGAGCGCGAGCCGGCGCTCGCCGCCGTGATCACCACGCTCGCACGGCGCGTGTGGAATTTTTTCGGGCTGACCGGTTATGCCCGCGTCGACTTCCGGGTCGACGAGGTGGGTGCCCCCACCGTTCTCGAGATCAATCCCAATCCCTGCCTGGCGCCCGATGCGGGCTTTGCCGCGGCCGCGGCCCGGGCGGGTCTTTCCTATCAACAGCTGATCCGGCACATCGTCGAAACTGCCGTGGACGAGCGCGGATGAGCGTTGTTGCACTCGGGCGGGACTATCCCTCGATCTTGTCGCGTCCCGTCATCCACTCCGCCGATACGCGGATCTTCTCGCTGCGCTATTTCCGGCGTTGCCTGCAATGCGAATTCTGCGCCGACCAGTGCTGCAACTACGGCGTCGACATCGATGTCGACAACGCGCAACGGCTTCTGGCGCTGGGTCCCGAATTCGACGCGTTCGTGGGGCAGCCGCGCTCCGGATGGTTCGCGGGCGAGGCGATCGCGGATCCGGAATTCCCCGGCGGCGCCAATCTGCGGACTGCAACCGTCGACGGCCACTGTGTCTTTCGCAGCGGCGACGGGCGAGGATGCCGGATCCATGCCTTCTGCCTGGAGCAGGGCATCGACTATCACGCGCTCAAGCCCATGGTGAGCACGCTCTTTCCGCTGACCTTCGAGAACGGCGTGCTGGTTCCCAGCGGCGAGGTTCTCGACAGCAGCCTGGTCTGCGCCGGCGACGGCGACACGCTTTATGCCGGCGCGCGCGGCGAGCTCTTGCACTATTTCGGTGCGGCCTTCGTGTCCGTGCTCGACGCGCTTGACGGAACCGGCACTGACGTCGGTTCGAGCCGGCGTCTCCCAGAGAGACCGACTTAGCCTGCGTGGCGAAACAAAGCTTGCGGCGCGACCGGTGTCGCGCGCGGGCGAATGCACGAGACCGGCAGCCACACCGTCACGGTTGTTCCCGCGGCAGGCTCGCTTTCGAGCGTGACCCGGCCGCCATGAGCTTCCGCGAGCCCCTTGACGATCGGCAATCCCAGGCCGGTTCCCCTTTCGACGTGGGCCACGTCATGCCGGGCCTGTCCGAAGCGCTCGAACATGCGGGCCTGATCGTCCTGGGCGATACCTACGCCGTTATCCACGACGCCAAATACGAACTCGCCCGAGGTCGCTACCTTCGCGAACGCCTCGACCGCTCCCCCGGGTCTGGTGAACTTGATCGCGTTCGTGAGCAGGTTGAGCATCATCTGCGTGAGCGCACGGCGATCGGCGAAAACGTCGGGCAAGTGAGGCTCGATATTTCTGCGCAAATCGATCTGGCCTGCGCGGCCGATCGGCCCGACCGTCGTGAGACAATCGTCGATCAGGGATTCCATGCGGACGATCCCGAATTGCAGGTCGGTCTTGCCAGCTTCTATGCGCGACAGGTCCAGCAACTCGCTCACAAGCCCGAGCAGGTGCTTTCCCGAACTGTGGATGAGCTTCGCATATTCCACGCGCCGTCCCGCGAACGCATCCAGCGACAGAAGCTCGGAAAATCCCAGGATCGCGTTGAGCGGCGTGCGCAGCTCATGACTCATATTGGCGAGGAAATTTGTCTTCGTGCGGTTCGCTTCGATCGCGGCGTCCCGGGCTTCCCCCAAGTCGTCATAGGCTTTGCGCAGCGCCATGTCGGCGACCATTCGCTCCGAGACGTCACGGCTGACGCCGATGGCTCCGGTCACCGCGCCGTGCTCGCGGATCAGCTTTACGCTCGTTTGCAGCCAAACCCAGTGGCCGTCGCGATGGCGCGCGCGCGTGGTCAGAACCTCGGACCTCGCCGGATCGCCTGAAAGCCTGGCGAGGACCTGGGTTATTGCCACCGCGCCCTCGGGATCGAAATATTGCTGGAGCCAGGTTCCGACGAGCTCGTCGGGGCGATAGCCCAACGTCGCCAGGCAGGCCGGCGAAACGTATTGGCACACGCCGGCCTGATCGACGCGTGTGATGACGTCGGTAATGTTCTCGGCCAGAATCTCGTAACTCTTAAGGCTGTCGCCCAGCCAGCGTTGCTGTTCCTGGACGGATGGGATGTCGAGCGCGCGGCCAAGATTGAAGATCGTCGCCAGGCAAAGCATAAGGCCGATGGCGAGCACCTGGTGCCAACCGTGACCGTCGGCGACAGCGAACATGATCAGCGCACCTGCGGCAGGAAGCGTGCCCGCCACCACGAATGTCGCGGGCGCCGTGTAGAACAGCAGCGCGCATGTCCCGGCGACAACCATGAAGAAAATGACCGCGCTCGCCAGGCCCTCGGGCGAGCCGGTGCGCCAGAGCAGCACGCCGAGGAGCAGCCAGACCGCGTTCATGGCAGCATAGTTGGCGACAAAATCCACGCGCGCGCGCCACGAGATGGCATTCGCCGCCGCTTGGGCGCGGGTTGCGTGCCACGACCAGACTTCGACAGCTAGCCCTGCGCCAAGCCATCCGACGCAGCTTTGCCAGGGAAGCATCAGCGTGGCGGCGAGGCCTCCGAGCGCCATCAGCGACACCCTGGCGGGCGCAACCGAGCGAACGAGGTTGGCGGCCTCGTCGATGCGCACGGCCATCGGGGGCGTTTCGGACTTCGCGGCCGTCCGGTTTGAACCATGCGTGTGCTCGGCATAGATCATTCTGGCTGAGCGCAGCTTGATCCAACCGTCGCGTGTTCGGTCCCAGCCGAGCTTGGTCACGAAAAAGACTCCCTGGGACTAGCGCTGCCTGCGGCCGCAAAACGCCCGGCGAACGTTAACCGGCTGGGCGTTACGTATTGGTGTTCCGCGATTGGAATGCCTTGGCTTCGCTTTGCGGCAAATACCTATGTCCCGGCCACTAGCCCTCTGCCCTTTGATTTCGACGGTTGGACGGTGTTCTTTTCCGGCTGTCACGCGCGCCGCCGCTTCCACGTGGCGCCAGCTGCGGATCGATTTGATGGCGAGCACCGAGCGGTAGGACAGAGATTTCGACCTCGGTATGCCGGCGGCGGACTGTCCGTCGGCGAGCCGGCGCCTGATCTCGGCCATCGGCCTCTGTCGTTTGCGCGGCCGAGAAAGCGCGCCCGGCCCTTCCTGATCATGTCGGCGACAGTGTCCCGCGCCGTGCCGAGGAACAGATAGGAGATCTCGATGCAGGCGCCGCAGGAATGACGAACAGCCCGTGCGGGATCGGACCGCGATGCGCGAGCCATGAGTATGGGTGCGCTTGCCGCCGTGCCGTCCGCTGCGGCCCTGCCCGAAGGAAATCGCGTGTGGGCGGCGGCGCTTTTCGGCCCTAGGGCAGCGTCGGTGCAGCCACTTCGCGATTTTCGAGCCGGTGTTCCCGCCAGGCGATGAAAAGGCCCGCCACGGTGACGATGAGCGCGCCAACCAGCGCCGCCCGTTCGGGCACCTCGCCGAAGACGAAATAGCCCAGGGCGATGGCCCATATCATCGCCGCATAGTCGAACGGCGCCAGCAGCGACGGTTCGGCATAGCGATAGCTGTAGGTCATGGCGATCTGGCCAATGCCGCCTATCAGCCCGGACAGGACCAGCCATGCCGTCATGGTGCTCGTGAGCGGCGCGCGCCACCAGATCATCGTGGCTGCGCCGATCAGCGCCGTGACCAGCATGAAATAGAACACGATCGCCTCGCTCCTCTCCGTAGCGCTCATCTGCCGGATGAAGACGATGGAAAAGGCGCCGAGCCCGGCACCGACAAGCGCGAGCCCGGCGCCCGCGGCATGCCCGGCTCCCAGCGATGCGAAGAGCTCGCCATGCGGCGCCACCATCAGCACCACCCCCGCGAAGCCGATGACGACCGCGGCGCTGCGATAGGGGCCTACCTGTTCGTGCAGGAGGAACGAGGCCAAAATGACGGCAAATATCGGCATGACAAAGCCGAAGCCCGTAAGGCCCGCAAGCGGCAGCATCTTCAACGCCGCAAAGTTGACGAACATCGAAGCAACGCCGCTCATCGCGCGGCGCACATGGGCAAGAGGCCGCGTCGTGTAGAGCATTGCCCGCGGGCCCGCTGTAAACAGCGAAAGTGCAAAAAGCGGAACCAGGGCAAAGGCCCCACGGAAGAATACCGCCTCGCCGACGGGCACCGTCCCGGCGAGGCGGATCGCTGAGTACATGAGCGTGAACGCGAGCGTTGCGCCGAGCTTGAGCGCGATGCCCAGGGAGACGTTTCGCATCGGAGCATCTGGCGTCAGACGGGCACCCTTCACAATTCGCAAGCCAAGCATAAGCCATCCCGGCCGGCGCGGGCCGCAGAATGGCGAGTTCGATCGAGCGCCCATTCCTCTGTCCGTTCAACCGCGATCGCCGCCTTGGTCCGCGCGTCCCTGCAGTGCCTGAATCCGGAACCGAACGCGGTCGAACACGTTCGTTGCACCGGGGCCGAGGCATTTTCACCGGGAAAATTGAAATGACGCTTCATTGGAAAGCAGGACTTCTTGCGACGGCACTTGCCTTAGCTGCACCACAAGCTTTCTTCGCACAGCCGGCGCAGGCGCAGGATATCGACATCAGCTTCGATTTGTTCATGACCAGCTCGCTAGCAGCGGCGACTGGGTCTACAGCGACCGCTGGGGCGAGGTGTGGGTGCCGTCGGACGTCGCTCCCGACTGGCAGCCCTACACCGTCGGCCATTGGGCCTATGTCGACGATTACGGCTGGACCTGGGTCTCCGACGAAGGCGACTGGGGCGATATCGTCTACCACTACGGCCGCTGGGTGAACGATCCCGACGACGGCTGGCTCTGGATTCCCGGCTATGTCTGGTCGCCCGCCTGGGTCGTCTGGCGTTCGAACGGCCCCTACATGGGCTGGATGCCGATGCCGCCTGACGATGCGTTCCTGGGCCGCAGTCCCTCCGTCTCGATTTCCTTCGGCGATTGGGGCGAGACCGGCGGCTATTACGGCTATTCCCGCTGGTACGCCGGCAGGTTCGACAGCGGCCGCTTCGATGCGATGTGGACCTTTGTCCCGACGGCGCACATGGCCGATCGCGACTACCGCTCTCACGCCGTGCACGGACAGGGAGCCGAGATTTACATCAACAACTCGCACAACGTGACAAACTACACGATCGTGAACAACGTCGTGGTGAACAGGAGCGTGACCATCGACGCCGTGCAGCGGGCCTCCGGACATCCTGTCCAGGTCGCGCATGCCGACCAGGTGTTCAAGCATCCCGATCTCATCACCCATGCCGATGCGGGCCTGCAGCTGCAGGAGAAGAGGCGTCAGGCGGATCCGCGCGGCAACGGCAGCACAAACAGCGCGCCAAAGCCGAACGCCGCGCAGCTGCAGACGCTGTCGGCGCGTCCTGTCCTGCACAACGGCAAACCGGCGCCGCATCTCTTCAACCGGACGACCGCGCTCAAGACCTTCCGCCGGGCGGACGGCACGCCGCCGTCGCCAGTGACAGCCGCGCAGCCGCCCAAGGAAGCGGGCGCGCCGGCTCCGGGCGGACAGGACATGCGCGATCGCACAGACCAACACGAGCGGACAGTGCCCGCTCACCGCGATGAGACGCCTCCCGCGAACAGCAATACGACCGGGGCCGTGAACCCGAGCGAAGAGGTACCGCCGGTGCTGCATGAGCATCGCGACGTCGCCGCACCTGTCGAAAGGCTTGCTCCAAGCGGCAGTTCGACGAACACCGCGGCGCCAGGCAGCGAAACTCCGCCGCGGCACGAGCGCGTCGCGAGGCCGCCTGAAATGCACCAGCAAATGACGCCGCCACCGCGGCCGGCCCATGAGCATGTCGCGCGGCCGCCGACTGTTCATGTCCATACGCCGCCGGCCCACCGGCGCCCGCCGCCGCCGGAGGACAAGCGCCGGAAAGGCGAGGGGGGCTAGGGCCGCCGGCCCGCACTTCGCGAGCCGTCAATTCTGTCGTCCGCGCCGCATGGGACTTATGCGCGGCGCGGTGCGAAAAGATCACGGGGACGAATGCAAACCGTCCTACTGTCGGCGCATGCAAACGAGTCCACCGATATTCGCCGACACCGAGGCTGCGGCCGCGCGAATTGCGCCTTACGCCATACGGACGCCCCTGCTCGAAAACGCGGTGCTCAACGCGCGGTTAGAGGCGCGCATTCTCCTCAAGCCGGAGATGTTTCAGAAAACGGGCTCGTTCAAATTCCGTGGCGCCTGCAATCGCATCCTCCTGATCCCGCAAGCCGAGCGCGCGCGCGGCGTCGTCGCCTTTTCCTCGGGCAACCACGCGCAAGGCGTGGCCGCGGCGGCGAAGGTCTTCGGCATTCCGGCGACCATCGTGATGCCCTCCGACGCGCCGCGGGCCAAGATCGACGGCACGCGCAGCCACGGCGCCGAGATCGTCTTCTACGACCGCAACAAGGACGACCGCGAGGCGATCGCGGAAAGGATTCGCGCGAAAACGGATGGCACGCTCGTGCGGCCCTTCGACGATGCGGGCATCGTCGCCGGGCAGGGAACGATCGGCCTCGAGGTCGCGCGGGACGCGGCGGCGCTCGGCCTGGCGCTCGATGCGGTCCTCGTGCCGGCGGGCGGAGGCGGCGTGGCCAGCGGTATCGCGCTCGCGCTGTCCGGTACAATGCCGGCGACGACCGTGATCAGCGTCGAACCCGAGAATTTCGACGGCATGCGCCGGTCTCTTGCCGCCGGTGCCCGGACCCCGGCGACGGGCCGTCCGCTCTCGGTCGCCGACGCCTTGATGGCGCCGATGCCCGGGGAAATTCCGTTCGCCGTCGCCAGGGGGCGTCTTGGGCCCGGCATCGCCGTGTCCGACGACGAGATGGTGCGCGCCGTGAGCTTCGCGGCCCGGATCCTCAAGCTGATCGTCGAGCCGGGCGCCGCCGCGGCGCTGGCCGCGCTGTTGGCGGGCAAAGTCGCGGCCAGAAACAGGACCATCGCGGTGGTCCTTACCGGCGGGAATTGCGACATGGAAACAGTCTTCGACGCCTGCGCGCGGGTCCCCGAGCCCTGATGCGGTTACCATCTTCGAAGAAATCGCCTGTGGATA
Organism: uncultured Alphaproteobacteria bacterium; assembly: GCA_963802815.1. Lineage (GTDB taxonomy): Bacteria > Pseudomonadota > Alphaproteobacteria > Micropepsales > Micropepsaceae > Rhizomicrobium. The sequence continues at coordinate 65,506 of CAWDKN010000091.1, read as the reverse complement.
CTTTTCATGTCCCTTACAGTCCGTTAGGTTTTAAGAAAATCCGTTGGGTTGGGGCTAAATGGATTGGGGATTGTCTTCGGGGCCACGCCGTTATGCGGCGACCATGGCCATTTTGCTGGTGACGGGCACGCTCGTCGGCTGCGGCACCTATACGCTTCTGCCGGGCCAAACTGATACGGCGCCGCCGGGCTTCGCCAGCAAGGCGCAGCTGCGGGCCGCCTATGATCACATCGTGCCCGGAGAAACACGCGTCTCGGACCTGACCGGAATCGGGTTCAATTCGGCGGCACCGAACGTCGAGACGCTGTCCTACCTCGGCATCATGGAAAGGTTCATGCCGCACGATTCGGCGCGCTTCGACCATCTCTCGCCGGCCGTGCAGGCTTGCTTCCTTGCAAGCGACCGCTGCGCCGCGCTCGTTTTCCACATTAATGCGGAGAGTCCCGCCGAAGTAACGCTTCTCGTGCAGGACGGGCGTATCGCGTTCAAATTGCTGGCCGCTTCGCCGCAGGGCTGAGCGCGGCTTTTATGACATCCCCCGTCCGTCTCCGGTCGCTTCGCTCGTGAGACAACGCCCCCGCAATCGGGGGACGATGATCGGCGATGTTGCCAATCCTCCCCCCGCGCGCGGGGAAGGAAACCATTTCTGCGGGACGCGGCAATGGTGAATGGGTCATCACTCGCTCAACGCGGCGCGAGCACCATCATCATTTGACGGCCTTCCATCTTCGGAAATTGCTCCATCTTGGCGAAGGTCTCGGTGTCCTTCTGGATGCGTCCAAGCAACTCCATGCCCAGATGCTGATGCGCCATCTCGCGGCCGCGGAAGCGCAGCGTCACCTTCACCTTGTCGCCCTCGTCGAAGAAGCGCTTCATCGACCGCATCTTCACGTCGTAGTCGTGATCGTCGATCGTCGGGCGCATCTTGATCTCCTTGATCTCGATGACCTTCTGCTTCTTGCGGGCTTCGGCGGCCTTCTTCTGCTGCTCGTATTTGAACTTGCCGTAGTCCATCAGCTTGACGACGGGCGGCTTGGCTTCGGGAGAGACTTCGACAAGATCGAAGCCCTTCTCCTCCGCGATGGCGCGGGCCTCGTCGATTCCGATCGGCCCGTATTTGTGGCCGTCATCCCCGATCAGAAGGATGGTGCGGGAAAAGATTTCTTCGTTCGACTCGGGGCCCGTCCTTCGCCTGAGGCGCGGTGGGCTGCTGGAAACGTCTGGGGACTATGACTCTCTCCTGTGTGATACGCGCGCGCCGACCCGTTTCGCGGGACGTTCCACCAGTCCTCGCGAAACTTCTTGCGGTTCACGGTTTCTGGGCAATTGTCCTCGTCGGCCTTCGCGTGCGCGTTGAACGTTCACGCCTGCGATCCGGACGTTTCCGGCCGGACCGGTCTAAGAATAGGATTGGCCGCACAATTCGCAAGGGTTATTCCGCGTCTATTCCGCAACATCCTGTCTCGTTTCGGCCTCACGCTTGATGCGCGCAACGACGGAATCGAGCGGCAGGGCCCCCAGATCCTTGCCGGATCTGAGGCGGACCGCGACTTTTCCTTCCGCCGCTTCGCGTTCACCGATGACGAGCATGTAGGGAATCTTCTGCAACTGCGCGTCGCGGATCTTCTTCTGCATGCGCTCGTTCGACAGATCGATGTCGACGCGCAGGCCGCCGGTGCCGTTCACCACCGGCGCGTCGAACAGCGCGTCGCGGACCTTGTGCGCGTAATCCGTCACCCGCTCGGTGATCGGGACGATGCGCGCCTGGACCGGCGCGAGCCAGGTCGGGAACGCACCGGCATAGTGCTCGACGAGGAACGCGGTAAAGCGTTCGTGGCTGCCCAGCGGCGCGCGATGGATGACGTAGAGCGGATGTTCCGAACCGTCCTCGCCGATATAGGTGAGGCCGAAGGTCTGGGTCGCCATGAAGTCGAGCTGGTTGGTCGAGATCGCATATTCCGTCCCGATCACGCTCTTGATCATGAAGTCGACCTTCGGGCCGTAGAACGCCGCCTCGCCTTCGGCTTCGACGTAGGGAAATCCGGTTTCCTTCATCGCCGTGCGGATGATCTCGCCCGCGGTCCGCCATTGCTCCGGCTCGTCGACGAAATTGTGCGTCTTGGCGAGGTCGGGAAGCGACAGGCGCATGTAGTAGTCCTTGATGCCCATCATCTCGTAGTAGCGGGCATGAAGGCGCATCACGCGGACGAACTCGTCCTTGGCCTGGTCGGCGCGGCAGTAGATATGCGCATCGTTCTGGGTGAAGCCGCGCACGCGCATCAGTCCGGACAGACCACCCGACGCTTCGTAGCGGTAGCAATGGCCGTACTCGGCCAGGCGCAGGGGAAGCTCGCGATAGGAATGCCGCGTCGCCAGATAGATCATGTGGTGATGCGGACAGTTCATCGGCTTGAGGTAATAATTCTCGCCTTCGATATCGAGCGGCGCGTACATGTCCTCCTTGTAGTAGGCGAGATGGCGCGAGCGCACGTACAGCGCTTCCTTGGCGATCTCTGGCGTCACGACACGCTGATAGCCGTCCCGGCGCTCTTCCTGGACCGCGAGGAATTCGAGCTCCTGGCGGATCACTGTACCGTTCGGCATCCACAGTGGCAGTCCCGCTCCGACGTCGGGCGAGAAGGTGAACAGCGCGAGATCCTTGCCGATCTTGCGGTGGTCGCGCTTTTCCTGTTCCTCGAGACGCAGAAGATAGGCGTCGAGCTCCTTCTGATCGCGCCAGGCAGTGCCGTAGATGCGCTGCAGCTGCGCGTTCTTCGCGTCGCCGCGCCAATAGGCGCCGGCGAGCTTGGTCAGCTTGAACGCGTCGCCGATCTTGCCGGTCGAGGCGAAATGCGGCCCGCGGCAGAGGTCGTGCCAATTGCCGTGGAAATAGATCGAGACGTCCTCGCCCGCGGGGATGTCCTTGATGATCTCTGCCTTGTAGTGCTCGCCGATGCCCTCGAAATGCGCGACCGCCTGGTCGCGCGGCCACACTTCGCGCCGGGTCGGCAGGTCGGCCTTCACGAGCTGGTGCATCTTGGCTTCGATCTTCGCGAGATCGTCGGGCGTGAACGGCGTGTCGCGCGCGAAGTCGTAGTAGAAGCCGTCGTCGATGGCAGGGCCGATGGTCACCTGCGTGCCGGGGAAGAGCTCCTGCACCGCCATGGCAAGCACATGGGACGCATCGTGCCGGATCAGCTCGAGGGCTTCCGGATCCTTCCTGGTGACGATCTTGATCCTGGCGTCGTGCTCGATCGGACGGAACAGGTCCCATTGCTGGCCGTCGACTTCCAGGATCAGGGCCGCCTTGGCCAGCCCCGGTCCGATCGCGGCCGCAATCTCGGCACCCGTCACGCCGCGCGTGAACGTCATCGCCTTGCCGTCGGGCAAAGTGATGGTCACCTGGGGCGAGGTTTGGGGGGCAGACACGGCCGTTTCTCCTGGGTTCCGAAGGGGCGCGACAATTCCCGCGGAATGCCGGCAAGTCAAGGCGAGCCGCGGCTAAAGCCGGGTTTGCGGGCCTGCAATCCCCAGGGCGCGCGCGCCGAAGGCTCGGGTCCGCCCCTTGCGCCTTTACTCCGTACGGACGGACAGACGGGATTGAGCCCTCTTTGCCCATGCGCGATGATCGTGTCGGTGGGGTATGAGTTCAGGAGAACGTCATGACGAGATTTGGAAAGTGGACGGCTATGGCCGTCGTTGCAGCCTTCGCCGGCGCCGCGGCACCTGCGACGGCGGCACCGGTTTGCCTCGAACTCGACGCGCATTCAGGACACGAGCGTCAAGGATCCGCGCACGATCGATTTCCGCATGCGCGACGGAACGGTGTGGCGCAATACGCTTCGCAATTCCTGTCCCGACCTGATGTTCCACGGCTTCTCCTACGTGCTGCGCGGCCCGAACGAGATCTGCGAGAACATGCAGACGATCCGCGTCATCCGCACCGGCCAGGTCTGCATGCTGGGTTCGTTCGCGCGGCTGACCCCGATGCAGGGCCGCTGACCGCGACGCCTGGGCTGGCGCCGGTCTCGTTTCCGGAAGACGCGCGGAACTGAAACGACTCGTTCCGCGGCTTTAGCAGTCTTCCCTGGCAACGGACGTCGTGCGTCCGCATCGCAACACGCCGGCTGTTTCGTCTGTGCGCTGGAAACAAAAAGGACCGGAGTTTCCTCCGGCCCTTTTCGCATTTCAGTGGGGACAACCCGGCTTCGCTCAGCTTCGCCGCGGTGATCGATGCGGGCTTCGCCCGCGTCGGATCAGAAGTCCATGTCGCCCATGCCGCCGCCGGGCATTCCGCCGCCCGGCATGCCGCCTGATTCCTTTTTCGGACGGTCGGCAACCATCGCTTCCGTCGTGATCAGGAGCGCCGCAACCGAGGCTGCGTCCTGCAGCGCGATGCGAACGACTTTCGTCGGGTCGACGATGCCTTCCTCGACGAGGTCGACATACGTCTCGGACTGCGCGTCGAAGCCGAAGGTATTGGACTTCTGCTCGAGCAGCTTGCCGACGACGATCGAGGCTTCCACGCCGCAGTTCTCGACGATCTGACGGATCGGAGCCTGGATCGCCTTGCGGATGATCGAGATTCCGACGGTCTGGTCTTCGTTGTCGCCCGTCAGGCCGTTCAGCGCCTTGGTGGCATAAAGAAGCGCCGCGCCGCCGCCCGGAAGAATGCCTTCCTCGACTGCCGCCTTCGTGGCATTGAGCGCGTCATCGACGCGATCCTTCTTCTCCTTCACTTCCACTTCCGTGGCGCCGCCGACGCGGATGACCGCCACGCCGCCCGCGAGCTTGGCCAGACGTTCTTGCAGCTTTTCCTTGTCGTAGTCCGAGGTCGTCTCCTCGATCTGCGCCTTGATCTGCCCGACGCGCGCCTGGATGTCGGCTTTCTTGCCGGCGCCGTCGATGATCGTGGTATTGTCCTTGTCGATGCGGACCTTCTTCGCTGTGCCGAGCATGTTCAGCTTCACGTTCTCGAGCTTGATGCCGAGATCTTCGCTGATGACCTGGCCACCCGTAACGATCGCGATGTCCTCGAGCATGGCCTTGCGGCGATCGCCGAAGCCCGGCGCCTTCACGGCCGCGACCTTGAGGCCGCCGCGCAGCTTGTTGACGACAAGCGTGGCAAGGGCCTCACCCTCGACCTCTTCGGCGATGATCAGAAGCGGACGTCCGCCCTGGACGACCAATTCGAGGATCGGGAGCATCGGCTGCAGCGAGCCAAGCTTCTTTTCGTGGATGAGGATGTAGGGATCCTCGAGCTCCGCCACCATCTTGTCCGCATTGGTGATGAAGTAGGGCGAGATATAGCCGCGGTCGAACTGCATGCCTTCGACGACCTCGAGCTCCGTCTCCATGCTCTTGGCTTCTTCGACCGTGATCACGCCTTCATTGCCGACTTTGGCCATCGCTTCGGCAATCATCTTGCCGACCGTCTTGTCGCCGTTGGCGGAGATCGTGCCGACCTGGCCGATTTCTTCGTTCGACTTGACCTTCTTGGAACGCTTCTTGAGATCGGCGACGACGGCTTCGACCGCCTTCTCGACGCCGCGCTTCAGGTCCATCGGGTTCATGCCGGCCGCGACCGACTTCGAACCCTCGCGGACGATCGCCTGGGCGAGCACTGTCGCCGTCGTGGTGCCGTCGCCTGCCGCGTCGTTGGTCTTGGAGGCCACTTCGCGCACCATCTGCGCGCCCATGTTCTCGAACTTGTCGGCGAGCTCGATTTCCTTCGCCACCGTAACGCCGTCCTTGGTCGAGCGCGGAGCACCGAAGCTCTTCTCGATCACGACGTTTCGGCCCTTGGGACCAAGCGTCACCTTCACTGCATCGGCGAGAATGTCGACGCCGCGGAGCATCCGCTCACGGGCATCGGCGCCGAATCTTACGTCTTTGGCTGCCATGATTCTGTTCTCCTGGAGAGGCGGAAGCGGACGTACGACGTTCGCTTTTCCGCGTTCTGTCTTCTGTTTAAGCGGCTTTCTTCGAGGACTTTGCCGTGCGGCCCTCGAGAATGCCCATGATGTCGGATTCCTTCATGATCAGGAGATCCTGACCTTCGACCTTCACTTCGGTGCCCGACCATTTGCCGAACAGCACGAAGTCGCCAGTTTTGACTTCCGGCAGGACGCGCTTGCCCTGCTCGTCGAGCGCGCCGGGGCCGACGGCGATGACCTCGCCCTCCTGCGGCTTCTCCTGGACGGTGTCGGGAATGATGATGCCGCCGGGAGTTTTCTGATCCTCGGCTACGCGACGGACGACCACGCGGTCGCCAAGCGGACGAAATTTCATGGGGGGTGTTCTCCTCCAAAAAGTTCAATGATGATAGGTACTTGGTGACGGTCTGGCCGGAGCCGTACCGCATGGCAGCACTCCACTTGCAAGAGTGCCAGCCGTCGAACGGGTATGTAGGCTTGGGGACCTGAGGCGTCAAGTGCGGCGCGCGCCGATTGTCGTCGGCACCGCATGGAGCAGGAGCCTGAAGTCAGGCCGCAGCGCTGAAAGCGACGGTCCGCTCCGTCGGAAATTCGCCCCAGGCCCGCGTGCCTTTGCCGGGCTCGCTGGTGATATGGAACGAGCCATCCAGCGCCGCGAGGAGCGCCTGGACGATAGGCAGGCCGAGGCCGGTGCCGTGACCTTTGACGATCATCGCGTCGCTCGCCTGTCCGTAGGGTTCCAGCGCTTTCGCGAGATCGACCTCGCTCATGCCGATTCCGAGTATCCTCGACGCCTATGGCGATGCCGCCGGCGATACGATTGGAGAAGAGCGTCACGCGGCCGCCCGCCTTGGTGAACTTTACGGCATTCGACAGAAGATTTGTCAGGACCTGGACGATGGCGCGTTCGTCTGCGATGAGCCCTACGCCCTTGTCGATGTCGCTATGCAGCGACACCCTGTTCGCCTCGGCCTCGGCCGCGACAAAGGCGAACGCATCGCGCGACAGCGCGGCGATATCCAGCTCGCAATCGTTGAAGCTGCGCGTACCGGATTCGATCTTGGCGATGTCGAGGACGTTGTCGATGAGGCCGAGCAGGTGCTTTCCGCTGGCGTGGATGTCTTCGACATACTCGCCGTAGCGCGCCGGGGTGAGCGGTCCGAAGGTGTGCTGGCCGATCAGCTCGGAAAAGCCGATGATCGCATTGAGCGGCGTCCTGAGCTCGTGGCTCATGCTCGCCAGGAACGCATTGTTGGAGCGCCGCGCATCGAAAAGGGCCTGCTTGAGCTGGCCATCGGATCGCGTCAGACGCTCGACCAGATCCTTGTTCTCGAAGCGATTGAGAACCGACGATTTGAACAGTTTGTGATGGGTTAGGCAGAGGTCGAAGATCATGGCGCCGCAGGCCACCTCGAGCAGCGGCGCGAGCCAGACCATGAGAGGGTGGACGCCGAGCGCGTGCGTCGCCAGGATGGGAAAGTCCACGGCGGCGTTGAACAGGATGAGCTGCCGGCAGGGCGCCGTGAGCGGAACGCCATAGGCCATGCTCGCGAGCATGAAGGTGACGAGGAAGGCGTTGTTGTCGGGATGTCCCGGCGCCCAGCCGATCACAACGACCAGCGGCCATAGCGCCATGCAGGGCAAGAGGCCGGCCATCAGCCGCACGGTGGCCCGCGCCGCATCGGCGGGAGCGGCGAACCCGGCGAGGAGGCGTTTGCTCGTCACGAGGGCCAGTGCCAGCGAAAGCATGACGCTCGCGAACCAGGCAATCACGCGCCAGATGTCCACCCATTGCAGGGCGACGACGCCCACGATTGCCGCAATGATCGCAGCAGCGATGGCTGTCGCCTGAAAAGCCTGCGCCACCGCCCGCAGCTGCTCAATGCGGAGCCGCGCGTCGAGATCGCTCTTCGGCGCGGCCAGTCGTTCGAGCATGCGCAGACAGCGATCGAGCACGAAGTTTCTCCCGGGGCGCAGTCTTGCGCGGCGCGCTTAAGAAAACCCCATCGGACGTTGGCCAATTCCGGGGCATTGGACAGGGAAACGATAGGTGCAAATACTTACGCGCAGTCCGGTTGTCGGGGAAACGTCACATGAGGCCTACAGGGATGCGTGCATTCGCCGGGTTCCCAAAAGACTTCTTCGCTTTCTTTCGCGAGCTCAAGGCGAACAACAATCGTCCCTGGTTCGAGGACAACAAGCAGCGCTTCCGGGACAGCGTGCAGGCGCCGATGAGCGCCTTCATCGCCGCGATGGCGCCACGATTGGAGAAGGTCTCGAAGAATTTCAACGCGGATCCGCGGCCGAACGGCGGCTCGATGTTCCGCATCTATCGCGACGTGCGCTTCTCCAAGGACAAGCGCCCCTACAAGGAGCATGCGGCCTGTCACTTCCGCCACGCCGGCGGCAAGGACGTGCACGCGCCCGGCTTCTACATGCATTTTGCGCCCGGCGAGGTGTATTTCGGCGGCGGCTTGTGGATGCCGGAGTTGGACGCGCTGGCGAGGGTGCGAAGCACGATCGCGGCAAAGCCCGCGCTCTGGAAGAAGATCAAGACGGACAAGGCGTTCGCAAAGCGCTATGGCGACGTGCAGGGCGACCAGCTCACGCGTCCGCCGCGCGGCTTCGACGCGGAGCTGCCGTTCATCGAGGATATCCGCCGCAAGAGCTTTTTCGCCATGTCGATCGCCGGCGGGAAGCTCGCGTTGTCGCCCGATCTCGTCGGCGAGGTCGCAAATGCCTTCAAGGCCGCATCGCCGCTGATGAAATTTCTCTGCGACGCCGTCGGCGTGCCGTTCTGATCTCTGGACCCGAACAATGTCCGATATGCCTCCGCCCCTCTCCGACATCGACCCGCATGCACGCTGGAAATTCCTGCGCGACGTCGGCGTGTTCCAGTTCAAGCTGTTCCTGAACGGCGTGCACGGCATCTTCCAGATTCCGCTGACACTTGGCGCCGCGGCGATCGATCTCGTGTTCAAGGGCCACGAAGAGGGATCGCGCTTCTACAAAATGGTCGAGCATGGCCGCACGATCGACGATTTCATCGACATCTACAGCGTCATCGCCGGGCGCGAAAAGAATTCAACAAGGACCTTACCGTCGATGCGCTGGTGGGAAAGCTCGAAGCCGTCATCGTGCGCGAGTACCAGAAGGGCGGCTCTGCTGCGACCGTCAAAACAGCGCTCGACCGCGCCATCGACGAGATTCAGACCCAAGCCGATCGCGGCAAGGAACACGCCGCGAGCGTCGTCCAGCGCGCGGCGGAGGCGTTGCGTGCGAAAAAAGAGAATCCACCCTCCCCTTGAGGCTACACGATTTACACATTGTAGCGGCCTACGCGTCGCCTCCACGACAATGAATTTGGCATGGCACACACTTCGTTACCCTCTCCCAAGCTACGGGATTTCACACATCAGGGACGGCCATGGAGTGTGGCAATCAGAACAACATTTTCCGAATTGAAAATTCCTAAAGGTCGTCATCGCACGGCGCGCGGAAGCGTGCCGGGCGACCCAATTTTTTCCCGTGCGCGGCATAAACAGGCCGCCTGGACCGGCTAACCGCCGGCTGTGCGATGACGACCTTTAATTTTGGCGAAAACCACGTCACTCCAAATGTGTGAATGTCGGAGCGCTCAAGGGGAGGGTCGACTGCCTAACCGCCCTCGAATCCCTCGAGCACATTCACCGTTATCTCGGCGAGCGCATCGAGATTGTAGCCGCCTTCGAACGCGAACAGCGTCGGCAGGCCTGCGCCTTTGATCATCTCGCCCATGCGCAGATAGTCCGGCGCCCGCAGGCGGAATTGTGAGATCGGATCGCCGTCGAAGGTGTCGAGGCCGAGCGAGACGAGCAGCACGTCGGGCGCGAAGGCTTTCACGCGGTCCAGCGCATGGCGCAGCGCCTCGCTGTAGCGCGGCCAATCCGTGCCGCGCGGCAGCGGCAGGTTCAAATTTGCCGCCGCGCCCGCGCCTTCGCCTGTTTCGTCGGCGAAGCCCAGGAAATGCGGATAGGCGAAGCTCGGATCGGCATGCACCGAGCAGAACAACACGTCGCCGCGGCTATAGAAGATCGCCTGCGTGCCGTTGCCGTGGTGATAATCGACGTCGAGGATCGCGGGCCGCAATCCCTGATCGACGAACCATTGCGCCGCAACCGCGACATTGTTGAGATAGCAATAGCCGCCGAACACGTCGCGGCTGGCATGGTGGCCGGGCGGACGGGCCAGGGCGAACGCCCCGCGTTCTCCCTTCATCACGGCGCTTGCGGCGGAGAGCGCGACGTCGACGGCTTCGCGCGCCGCGCACCAGGTTCCTTTCAGGATCGGCGTCGCCGTATCGAAGCCGTAGCTGCCGAGGCGAGACTCGATGTCGCCGCCACGGCGCTCCGTCATGCCGCGGGCCGGCCATGCCGACGGGATCGCGGCGGGCGCCCCATCGCCGTAGCGCTCGCGCCACGCGGCGTGCGCCTCGGTGAGGAACCCGACCAATCCGGCATCGTGAACCTTGAGGATGGCCTCGTCGCCGAACGGCCTGGGTGCCAGCACCGGTCCGAGCTTGCGCAGCTCCACGCGCGCGCGCACGCGTTCGACGCGCGCGGGAACCTCGACCGCCGGACTGAGCCGGCCGCCTTCGAATTCCTGCTCCGGCGCATGGGCCAGATGCGCCGGCGAGTAGAACGTCTTGATCATGCCGCCTGAAGCATGATCGCGCCGCCGGCGATTGCAAGCGCGGCGAGCCAGCGCCGTGCCGTCATCGGCTCGCCGAGGAAGTGCATGGCCAGCGCCGTGCCGAACAGCACGCTGGTTTCGCGCAACGCCGCCAGTTGCGCCGTCGCGCCGAACCGATAGGCGAGCATGGCCGAGCCGTACGTCGTGACGGAGAGGGCGCCGAGCAGGATCCCGAACTTCCACTGCCGCCGGGCCTCGATGACGACCTCGCGACCGCGGATGCCGGGCGCAGTCACGAGCACGCACGAATCCGTGCGCCATGAAAAACCAGAGAACATAGCTTAGCGGATTGGCGACGCTTCGCACGCCCGAGGCGTCGATCAGGGTGTAGATACCGATCGTCAGCCCCGTGCCGAGCGCGAAGCTCAGCCCCGTGGCCGCGCCCGCACTGGCGCGATGCGAGATGCCGATCGCGATGACTCCGCCGCACACGATGGCGATCCCGACAAGCGCGAGCACTGGGGGATGCTCGTGCAGCAGGACGATCGCGCCGATCGCCGTGAACAGCGGCCCCGTGCCGCGGGCGACGGGATAGACCGCCGAGAACGCCGCGCTCTCGTAGGATCTGACCAGCAGAAGCTCGTAGAGCGCGTGGACCACCGCAGTGCCCGCCAGCAGCCAGAGCGCGATGCCGCTCGGCAGCGGCACGAAGAACAGTGCGGGAGCGACGAGGATCGACGAAAAACTCCGATCAGCAGCCGCATGCGCATCTGTTGTCCGCGCGCTTGGTCAGAACGTTGACGACGGCATGGACGACGGCGGAGAGAAAAATGAGCGCGAGCGCGACGGTCATGGGGGATGACTATAGAGCGGTCGCCCGTGCCGTCACGCAATGCAGGAGGTTGCCGCAATCGCAGCGCCTCGCCGTTGTGATCTTTCTGTCAACCTCCATGACAACCAGTTTGTTATGAGCGACTATCCTGAGCTTGGACTGTCGCGCCGATATCGCGCATTTGTCGAAGATGTCGCCGGGCGAACCTGGACTACTGGAAAAGAAAGATAAAACTTCCATGACCTATCTCAATCAGGATCTCGTCGGCGTCCCAGGGGGACGCGCGAAAATCCAGACGCCGGCTCTGGTGATCGACCTCGACGTCTTCGAGCGCAATGTCGCGCAGATGGCGGAGCATGCAAGCGCCGTGGGCGTGTCGCTGCGCCCGCACGCCAAGACCCACAAATCCGTCGAAGTGTCCAGGCGACAGATCGCGGCCGGGGCGCTCGGCGTCTGTGCAGCGAAGCTCGGCGAGGCCGAGGCGCTCGCCGCCGGCGGGATTGCGTCGATCCTCATCACGTCTCCCGTTGTCACCGAGGCGGGGATCGCGCGGCTCATGACGCTCAACGCGCACATGCCGGAGCTCATGGTCGTCTGCGACAACGGATCGGTCGCCAAGCGACTGGACGCGGCCGCGCAGGCCAGCGGCCGCAAGCTCAGGGTTCTCGTCGATATCGATCCGGGGCTCGGCCGCACCGGAATCAAGCCCGCCTACGCTCCGGGTCTGGTCTCGCAGATTGCGCGCGCGCGCGGGCTCGAGTTCCTCGGCCTGCAATGTTACGCAGGGCAGGTGCAGCATCTGGAGTTGCCGAACGAGCGGCGCGAGAAATCGCTTGGCGTGATGAAGGAGCTGGTCGCGCTGCGCGACACGCTCACGAAGGACGGGATTGCGCCGAAGATCGTCTCCGGCGGCGGTACCGGCACCTTCGACATCGATCCCGACGCCCATGTGCTGACGGAGCTGCAGGTCGGCTCCTACATCTTCATGGACCGGCAATACAACGAGGTATGGGAGAAGCCGGGCGACCGCGTGCCGTTCGCGACGTCGCTCTTTGTGCAGACCACTGTCATCAGTGCCAATCGCAACGGACTGGCGACCACCGATGCCGGTTACAAGGCCTTCGCCACCGACGCCGGTCCGCCCGCGATCGCGAGCGGCGCGCCGGAGGGCGCGACCTACTTTTTCTTCGGCGACGAGCAGGGTGGCGTCATCTATTCGGAGGAGAAGGCGAAGCTCAAGCCGGCCGACGTGCTGACCTGCGTCGCTCCCCACTGCGACCCAACGGTCAACCTTTACGACGTCTATCACGCGGTTCGCGGTGACACGCTGGAAGCGTTGTGGCCGATCGAGGGTCGCGGTCGCTCCGCCTGAAATCTCGTTTCGCCGTTCATGTCCGGTTCAGCCGCGGCCCCTCATCATGCAGCCTGTGGGGCCGGGCAGAAAATGGAGTGATGGCGATGACAAGAATCGCGAAGATTGCGCTCGGCGCGCTGCTTCTGGCAGGCGGGACTGCCGTGACGACGGCACCGGCCGACGCGCATGTGTCGTTCGGAATCAGCGTCGGCGTTCCCGGCTATTACGGACCGCCGCCGGGCTATTACGGCCGGCCGGATCCGTATTGCGATCCGTATGGGCCCTATTACGACCCTTACGATTGCGACGATTACGGCCCGCCGGGTTACTGGGACGAGCCGGTCTTCTATGACGGCATCTGGTTCAACGGCCCGCTGCGCTGGCGCTGGTACGGTGGCCATCGCGAATTCTGGGTCATGGCGGCTGGCATGGCGATGAATGGCATGGCGGTGCGCGCCCGGATTCCATGGCGGCGGCAGCTGGCACGGCGGCGGCAACTGGCATGGCGGCAGCAGCTGGCACGGTGGCGGCGGCGGTCACTGGCATGGCGGCGGCGGAGGCCACTGGCATCACTAAGCGTTGCGCTCTCGTCTCGAGTTAGACGAACGCTGCGCGACTGCGGCTCCGGCGGCTTTTGGTCGCCGGAGCCGTTGCGTTTGCCGCGACACCGCCCGATCTTCCGGCGATGCTCGACATAAGATCGCTTGCCGCGTCGGACGTGATGGCCATCGCATCGGCATTCGCGCAACTTGGTTGGAACAAGCCCGCGTCGCAGTACGAGAGCTATCTCGCAGACGCCGCAGCCGGAACGCGCAGCATTCTCGTTGCAACACGGGCCGGGCGATTTGCCGGCTACGTGACGGTCAAGTGGGAGCCCGATTACTTGCCGTTTCGCGAAGCAAATATTCCCAAGGTCCAGGATTTCAACGTGCTTCCGGATTTTCGGCGGCAAGGGATCGGTTCGCGGCTGATGGATGGGATCGAGACGATGGTCGCTCGGCGCGCGGGCCAGATCGGATTGGGTGTCGCGCTCGGGCCCGACTACGGCGCCGCTCAGCGCATGTATGCGAAGCGCGGTTATGCCCCCGACGGCTTGGGTGCGATGTGGGGCGTCGCTCGTGTGAGATGGTGTGATTTCGTGCGCGTCGATGACGATCTCGTGCGCTATCTGGTCAAAACATTGGCACCGGCAAATCTTTAGGGCGGTGACCGGTCACGGGCATTCTTGACGCGCCTCGGCCCTCTGCTAGCTTTCCCCCGCACCCAGCGGCGGACGGCCGATGAGCCTCGCCAACGATCTCGACGCGTTCTGGCTTCCGTTCACGCCGAACCGCCACTTCAAATCCGCGCCGCGCATGCTCGTGCGCGCGGAGGGCATGTACTTCCACGACGATGCCGGCCGCGCGCTGCTCGACACGTGCTCGGGGCTGTGGTGCGTGAACGCAGGTCACGGCCGCAAGGAGATCGCCGGCGCCATTGCGCAGGCGGCCCGCACGCTCGACTTCGCGCCGACGTTCCAGTTCGCGCATCCGAGCGCCTTCGCGCTCGCGCGTGAGATTGCAGCGATGGCGCCGGACGGACTCGGCCATGTGTTCTTCGTCAATTCCGGATCGGAGGCCGCCGACGCGGCGCTCAAGCTTGCGCGCGCCTATTTCCAGAAGAAAGGACAAGGCGGGCGCTTCCGCCTGCTCGGGCGCGAGAAGGCCTATCATGGCGTGACCTTCGGCGGCATTTCAGTCGGCGGGCTCGCCAACAACCGCCGGCCCTATGGCCCGCTTCTTCCGGGTACGGACGATCATCTGCCGCTGCCCTACGACCGCGCGACGATGGCGTTCACGCGCGGCGATCCCGCACAGGGCGCCGACTATGCCGATGCCTTGGAATCTCTCGTCGCGCTCCACGGCGCCGAGACGATTGCCGCCGTCATCGTCGAACCCTTCGCCGGTTCGGCGGGCGTGTTTGCGTCGCCGAAGGGCTATCTGAAACGGCTGCGCGCCCTCTGCGACAAGCATGGCATTCTTCTGGTCTTCGACGAGGTCATCACCGGCTTCGGCCGCATGGGTCATGCCTTCGCGGCGGAGCGCTACGGCGTGACGCCCGACATCCTGACATTCGCCAAGGGCGTGACCAACGGCGCGGTGCCGATGGGCGGCATTATCGCGAGCGATGCGATCCATGCGGCCTTCGCGGGCGGCCCCGATCACGCCATCGAATTTTTCCACGGCCACACCTACTCTGCCCATCCCCTGGCCTGCGCCGCCGCGCTCGCGACGCTCGCGCTTTACCGCGACGAGGGATTGTTCGAACGCGCGCGCGAGATGGAACGCGTGCTGGAGGACTCCGTTCATGCGCTGCGCGGCGAGCGTCTGGTCGCCGATATCCGCAACGCCGGCCTCGCGGCCGGAATCGACATCTTGCCCGATCCGTCGGCGCCCGGGCGGCGCGGCTACGACGCCATGCGCGCAGCCTTTGCGGAAGAGAATATGGTGATCCGCGTATCCGGCGACACAATCGCGCTCGCGCCGGCGCTTATCGCGACAGAAGATGACATTGGCCGCATGGTCGACGGCATTCGTGCCGTTCTGTCGCGACTCTCGTGAGGGGCGGCAATGGCGCGGAAAGCTTTCCTGATCGTGTTCTTTCTCGTCGCACCGCCGCTTTTGACGATTGCCTTCTACGTCGCCAGCAAATATCTGCTCGCGGCGACGAACCGGACCATCTCGGAATCGACGCTCGACTTCCTGGCCATCGGCGAGATCGCCTTCTTCTATCTCGGCGCGTTCCTGGAAGTTCGATCGCTGTGGTCCGCGCCCATATCCGACTGACGAGGGTCCCATGCACATCGGTGTGCCGAAGGAAATCAAGAACAACGAATATCGCGTCGGCATGACGCCGCCGGCGGTGCGGGAGCTGACGTCGCGCGGGCACGAGGTCTTCGTCGAGACCAATGCCGGCGAAGGCATCGGCCTTCACGACGAGATGTATACCCGCGTCGGCGCGAAGATCCTGAAGACCGCCGACGAGATTTTCGCCGCCGCCGACATGATCGTGAAGGTGAAGGAGCCCCAGCCCGTCGAGATCAAGCGCCTTCGCCCCGGCCAGGTGCTCTTCACCTATCTCCATCTTGCGCCCGATCCGGAGCAGACCAAGGGGCTGCTCGGCAGCGGCGCGATCTGCATCGCCTACGAAACCGTGACCGATGTGCGCGGCGGCCTGCCGCTGCTCGCGCCGATGAGCGAAGTGGCGGGACGCATGTCGATCCAGGCCGGCGCGCATTCGCTGGAGAAGGCGCAAGGCGGACGCGGCGTCCTGCTGGGCGGCGTGCCCGGCGTTCCTGCGGCGAAAGTCGTGGTGCTGGGCGGCGGCGTGGTCGGGACCAATGCCGCGCGCATGGCGATGGGCATGGAAGCCCATGTCATCATTCTCGACGTCTCGCTCAATCGCCTGAAGGAACTGGACGAGCAATTCGGCTCGCGCATGCACACCCTGTATTCCACCATCGACGCCATCGAGGAGCAGGTGACGAGCGCCGATCTCGTCATCGGCGGCGTGCTGCTGCCCGGTGCCGCGGCACCGAAGCTCATCACGCGGAAGATGGTGAGCCAGATGAAGAAGGGCTCGGTCATCGTGGACGTCGCCATCGACCAGGGCGGCTGCGCCGAGACCTCGCATCCCACCACGCACACCGATCCGACCTATGTCGTGGACGGCGTGGTGCACTACTGCGTGGCGAACATGCCCGGCGCGGTGGCGCGCACCTCGACCTTCGCGCTCAACAACGCGACGCTGCCGTTCACCATCGCGCTCGCCGAACAGGGCGCCGAGAAGGCGATGAAGGCGAACAAGCACTTGCGCGCCGGCCTCAACGTCTACAAGGGCGCGCTGACCTACAAAGCGGTGGCGGAGGCGCAGGGATTGCCGTTCAAGAGCGCGGAAGAGGTTTTGAACCAGTAGCGCCAATTCCACAGTTGTCCCAGCGTCGGGCGAGGGACGAACCGCTCGCTACGGCTGGCAAGCGGTTGGCACGGGTTTGGCGCGTTGGCGGTTCGCCCATTGCGCGCGAGGCTCAAGCGTTGGAACCGCAAGCCGGTCCATTGACCACCCCCTTCAAACATGGCCTGAGGGAATTGATGGTAAATGGCGAATTTACGTCTTGGGTGGAATTGCACGTAAGATTGTCATTTGTTCCCTTGGGAATATCGTGCCAAAGTTGCATGGATTAGACGCTGGGGAATGATCGGGGCTTGGGGGACGGAGCAAATTTTTTCCTTTTATTTTCGTAGGTTAGAAGCCTCCAGACTTCCCAACTCGACACCGCGGCTTGGTTGAAAATCCGCTCGGCGTGGCGCCGCCTTTGGTAAAAAAGGGGCGACCGCACGATCGTTGGGAAATGGGAGCTTGCGGTGCTGTTACCGCCTGGGCGGCTTTTGCCGACGACTGATGCTGCTCGGCCGCGTTCGCTTTCCATATCGTCCACCTGCCGTGGCAGCACGGCGATGCTGCGCCTCATGCTGGCGGCGGGCGCGCTCATGGCGAGCGGTCCTGCATTCGCAGGCGGTGTCCTTCCGACCGGCGGCCAATACATCGCCGGACAGGGCAGCATTTCCGGCTCGACCAACGGGCTCACCGTCACACAGACCACCAGCCACGGCATCGTCACCTGGGGCAGCTTCTCCATCGGCGCCAACAACACCGTGCAATTCAACAACGGCACCGGCGCCACGCTGAATTGGGTCACCGGCGGGAACATCTCGCAGATCAATGGACGGCTGAACGCGACCGGCTCGCTCTATCTGATCAACCCGCAGGGTGTCGTCATTGGCCCAGGCGGCAAAGTCGTCACCAACGGCAGCTTCGTCGCCTCCACCCGCGACGTCGACAGCAATGCCTTCATGAGCGGCGGACCGCTCGCGGCGAACGGCACCTCGAACGGCGACGTCGTCAACGCCGGCACGATCACGTCGAACGATGGCGACGCGATTCTCGTCGGCCGCTCCGTCACCAACAGCGGCACCATGACCGCGCCGAACGGCACGGCTTCATTGGCCGCCGGCAACCAGATCGTGCTGCAGCCGGTCGGCGGCGATTCGCGTATCGCGGTCGCGGGCGGCACGGGTGACGCGACCAACAGCGGCACCATCAAGGCCGCGCAGGCTGCGCTCGCCGCCGCCGGCGGCAATGTTTACGCGCTGGCCGAGAACGGCGCCGGCGTCGTCTCCGCCACGGGGACGAAAACCGTCGACGGCCATGTGTGGCTGACGGCCAATTCCGGCACGGCGCAGGTCTCGGGCAGCGTCGCCGCGCAGAACGCCGATGGCTCGGGCGGCACGGTCACGGTGCGTGCCTCTAATATAGGTGTGCCGGGCACGGTCGACGCTTCGGCCCAGAACGCGGGCCATGCCGGCGGCCAAGTCAGCATCGTCGCCACGGGTACAACCGCCGTCACGGGCACGATCCAGGCGCGCGGCGGCGTGTCGGGTCAGGGCGGCACGATCGAGACGTCGGGCCACAGGCTCGCGGTCGGCGGCGCACAGGTCGACGCGGGCGCGGGCGGACAATGGCTGCTCGATCCCTTCGATCTGACCGTCGACGCTGCGGCCGCCTCGACCATCGACGGCTCGCTCGGCGCCGGCACCAGCGTGACGCTCCAGACCACGGCAACGGGCACGAGCGGACCCGGCAACGCGAATGCGTCGGGCAATGGCAACATCGTCATCGACAGCGCGATCGCCTGGAGCACGGCGGCGACCCTGACGCTCGACGCCTATAACGGCATCGCCATCGATGCGCCGATCACCGTCGCCGGCGCCGGCAAGGTGAACCTCATCGCTGCCTATGACACGACGACCGTGCCGGGCACTTCGCTGCTCGAGTTGTCGTTCGGGCAAGGGGACAGCATCAATTACGGCGCCACCAACAATGGCGGCAGCCTGACGATCGATGGGCAGGCCTATGCGCTGCTGTACGCGCTCGCGCAGGCCGGGTCGACCGGTCCCGACAGCGGAACCGCTGACATTGCCGGCATCGACCATGCAGGCGATGCTGGCTTTTACGCGCTCGCCACCAATCTGGACGGAACGGGAACCGTCTTCACAAGCCCACTCGCGGGCGCCGGGAGCAACAATTTCACCGGCGTGTTCGAAGGGCTCGGCAACACGATCTCGAACCTGGCGATCACGTCCGGGGCACCCGATGTTGGCCTGTTCGAAGTCGTGGGCGCCGCCGGCAGCGTGACCAATGTCGGCCTGATCAACGCCTCAGTCACCGGCACAAGCCAGTCGTTCGGGGCCGGCGCTCTGGTCGGGCAGAACCATGGCGTCGTCAGCGGCGCGAATACCTCCGGCACCGTCACGTTGCTCGCGGTGTTTGGGACCAATGCCGGCGGCCTGGTCGGCGATAACTATGGCGCGATCACCGGCTCCTACTCGACCGCGGCGGTCACGGGCGGCGATGGCGAAAATGTCGGCGGATTGGTCGGGTTTAACGAAATCGGCGCATCGATCATCGATTCCAGTGCCGCCGGCAACGCCGTCGGGGGTAACGGTGCAGCATGGGTTGGCGGTCTCGCCGGATACAATGGCGGGACCATCACCGCCTCATACAGCACTGGCAGCGCAATGGATGGCGGCGCCAATGTCGGCGGCGCCGTTGGCGGGCTGGTTGGATATAACGACTCCGGCAGTCAGATCACCAAAGCCTATGCCATGGGCGCGGTTAGCGGAACGGGCGTCGATGTCGGCGGCCTTGTCGGCGCGAACTTGGGCGGCATTAGCGACGCCTATTCCATCGGCTCAGTCAAAACGACCGCCGGCTTTGTGGGCGGCGGGCTGGTAGGCGGCAATCAAGGCGGCGCGATCGCTGCCGGCTACTGGGACACTCAGACGAGCGGGACGACGACGAGTGCGGGCGGCACCGGCCAGACCACCGCCTGGTTGCAGGGCACGCTGCCGGGCGGTTTCAGCAACACGGTGTGGGGGACCGGCACAGGCCTGTTCCCCTATTTCCTCTGGCAATATCCGGGCACGCCGCAGGCGGTGTCCGGCATCGCCTACAGCAATGGCGGCGGCACGGTACTCGACGCCGGCACGGTTTCGCTGCTGGCGAATGGCACGGCCGAAGGCACCGTCTCGACCGGCGCCAATGGCTATTATTACGAACCCGTTGCGCCGGGCACGCTCGCGGTCGGCACGGCGGTGCTGCTTGAAGAGACTGGCGGCGGCAACGGCGCGCGCCTCGGGTCGCTGAGCGGTACGGCGACCGGCATCGACATCTGGAATGCGACACTTATCGCGCCGACGTCGCGCACCACCTATTCCTCGGCCAGCGCCAATGTCCTCGCGGACGACGCGACACTGCTGTCGCAGGCGATCGGTTCGAACACCGCCGCAAACAACCAAGTCGGCAGCCTGACAAATTTCGGATTCATTGCGTCGGGCAATTTCACCGTCGACCAGGCGCTCACGCTGTCGGACGGGCTGTTTGTGCAAGCGGCCGGCGACATCACGGTCGCCGATGCGCTGACATTGCCCGGCACGAATGCGTTGACCCTCAATTCCGGCGGCACGCTCGCGATCGGTGCGCCTGTCACCGTCACCGGCGCAGGCGCGGTGAACCTCAGCATCAGCAGCCTCAGCTTCGATCTGGAGAGCGGCGGCTTCGCTGGCGACATTCAATTCACCGGCACGCCGAATTCCGGCCAGAGTCTCGCCATCAACGGCACGCACTACACGCTGCTCTATTCCATGAGCGACGTGCAGGCGATCGACAACAATCCTGCCGGCGCCTTCGCGCTCGCGACCGGCATCGATGCCGGCGGCACGACTTATGCCCATGCGCCGGTCTCGGCCATCTTCCTCGGTACGTTCGAGGGGCTGGGCAACACGATCGCCAATCTGACGATCAGCAGCGGGAACCCATATGTTGGCCTGTTCGCCTATTCGCGGGGAACGATCGCGAATATCGGCCTCGCCGGCGGGGTGGTCACCGGCGGCGGGGAAACCGGCGCTCTGGCCGGCGTCGTCGATGGCGGCGCAATCGTCTACGCCTATGAAACGGCCGCGGTCAGCGGCGGCAACGCCGGCGGTTTGGTCGGCGTCGTTAATGCCGGCACCATCATCGACTCCTATGCGGCGGGCGCGGTCAGCGGATCCGAAGCCGGCGGGCTGATCGGCGCCGTCAATGGCGGAACGATCGCCAGCGTCTATGCCACGGGCGCGGTTAGCAGCAGCGGCGGTTATGCTGGCGGGCTCGTCGGGGTGGTGAATGGCGGAACGATCACCAACACCTATGCGACGGGCGCGGTCAGCGGCGGTAACGCCGGCGCCTTGGTAGGCGGTGGCTACGGCGGCTACCTCAGCGGTGACACCGTGAGCAATTCGTACGCGACGGGTACGGTCAACGGAATGTATGCCGGCGGTCTGCTGGGCCAATTCGGCGGCACCAGCTACGCCAACAACTATTGGAACATCCAGACGACCGGGCATGGCAACGGTTTCGGTCTGGACGATTTCCTTTATTGGGGCGGCACTTTCAACGGCAGCGGCCTGACGACCGCGCAATTGCAGGGCGCGCTGCCCGGCGGTTTCAGCAATGCCGTCTGGGGGACCGGACCTGGCCTCTATCCCTATTTCCTCTGGCAATATCCCAACGGCACGCCGCAGGCGGTGTCCGGCATCGCCCACAGCAATGGCGGCGGCACGGTTCTCCAGGCCGGCACTGTCTCGCTGCTGGCGAACGGCGCGAATTTCGGCACGGTCTCCACCGGCGCCAACGGATATTATTACGAACTGCTTGCGCCCGGGACGATCTCATCCGGCGGCACGGCCGTGCTCGCTTACGAGACCGGCGCAAATAGCGGCGCGCGTGTTGCCACACTCACCGGCACGAGCGGTGGCTTCGACATCTGGGGCAACACGCTGATCGCGCCCACGACTGGGACGAGCTATTCCACGGCCAGTGCGACGAGCCTGCAGACGCAGGATTCGGCGCTCATCGCGAGCGCAGTCGGTTCGAACGCCGATCCGACGGCCGGGCTTACGAATTACGGGTACATCGCCCCGGGCAATTTCAACGTCGACCAGGCGCTCACTCTGTCGAACGGCCTCTATGTGCAGGCGGCCGGAAACATCACCGTCGCGAATGCGCTGACATTGCCCGGCAGCAACGGGCTGACGCTCGCCGCCGGCGGCGCTCTTGCGATCGATGCACCGGTTGCCGTCACCGGCGCCGGCGTGCGTGACGCTGGGCGCGGGCCATGACACGACGACCGTGCCCGGCACGTCCCTGCTCGAACTGTCCTTCGCTCAAGGCGACGGCATCGACTTTGGCAGCACCAACAACGGCGGCAGCCTGACGATCGATGGCGCCGCCTACGCGCTGCTCTATGCGATGAGCGATGTTCAGAACATCAACAACGATCTCACCGGCGATTATGCGCTGGCAGCGCCGCTCGACGCGTCGGCAACCGCGAACTGGATACCGCTCGGCATCGACGGCGCGGGACACTTCCTCAACAACGGTTTCCAGGGAGTCTTCGAAGGTCTCGGGAACACGATTTCGAACCTCACGGTCGACAGGGGTGCGAACCTTTATTCGGGCCTGTTCGGCTTTACCTTCGGCACCATCCGCGATTTCGGCCTGATCGGCGCTTCGGTCAGTGGCGGCAACAGCACCGGCGGTCTCGCCGGCATCAATGGCGGCACGATCGTCAATGTTTACGACACGGGTAGCGTCAGCGGCGCCAACTTCAGCGCCGACATCGGCGGGCTCGTCGGTGACAACAATGGCGCCATCGTGCATGCCTATGCCGCCGGCGCCGTGACCGCAGCCGCCTTCGACGACGACATCGGCGGTCTGGCGGGCAGCAACAGCACAGGTACGATTGTCGATGCCTACGCGACCGGCCCAGTCAGCGGGGGCGGGTTCGTCGGCGGCCTCGTCGGCAAGAACGACAACGGCTCGATCGCGAGCGCCTATGCCATCGGCGCAGTCCATGGCAGCAACGATGTCGGCGGTCTGACCGGCTCCAACAATGGCGGCACCATCGCCAGCGCTTACTGGGACACCGAGACAAGCGGGCAGGCGGCCAGCGCGGGCGGCACCGGCCTGACCACAGCGCAATTGCAGGGCACGCTGCCGTCCGGCTTCGGCAACACGGTCTGGGGAACCGGCCCGGGCCTGTTCCCCTATTTTCTCTCGCAATATCCCACCAGCACGCCGCAGGCGCTTTCGGGGATTGCTTACGGCGCGGGCGGCGGGGCGGCTCTTGCAGGCGGCTCGGTCTCACTGCTGGCGAATGGCACGGAAGAAGGCACGGTCTCGACCGGCGCCAATGGCTATTATTACGAGCTGCTTGCGCCGGGGACGATTTCGTCCGGCGGCACGGCGGTGCTGGCTTACGAGAACGGCGCGAACGGCGGCGCGCGCGTCGCGACACTCAGCGGCACGACGACGGGCTTCGACATCTGGAACGCGACGCTGATCGCGCCGACCTCCGCCACGACATATTCCGCGGCGAGCGCGACGAGCTTGCAGACGCAAGACGCTACGCTGATCGCGACCGCGGTGGGTTCGAACACCGATCCGGTAGTCGGTCTCACCAACTACGGCTACATCGCATCGGGCGATTTCACGGTCGACCGGGCACTTAATCTGTCGAACGGGCTGTATGTTCAGGCCGCCGGTAACGTGATCGTTGCCGATGCGCTGACACTGCCGGGCGCGAACGGCCTCACGCTCGCGGCCGGCGGCACGCTCGCCATCGATGCAGTCGTCTCCGTCACCGGCGCGGGCGCTGTTGCTCTTGGCGCGGGCTACGACACGACGACCGTGCCCGGCACGTCATTGCTCGAACTCTCCTTTGGACAGGGCGACAAGATCGATTACGGCGCCACAAACAATGGTGGCGCGCTGAGCATCGATGGCGTTGCCTATACGCTGCTCTATGCGATGAGCGACGTACAGAACATCAACGCCAGCAGCAGCGCGCTGCTCGGCAACTACGCCATCGCCACCGCGCTGGATGCGAGCGGCGTTCCGAGCTGGTCTCCCAATCGGCCATGTGTTCCCGGGCCAGGCCTTCGACGGCATCCTCGAAGGCCTCGGCAATTCGATTGCCAATCTCGTCGTCGACAACAATCCGCCGTCAGACCCCGTCGGGCTGTTTGCCTTCATCGGGTCGAGCGGCATCGTACGCGATCTGACCATGTCGGGCGGCCGATTTACCGGCCTCTCCGATGTCGGCGCGATCGCGGGCGACAGCAGCGGTACGATCGTCAACGTTCACGCGAGCGTTCCGACGACCGGATTCGGCAATGTCGGCGGGCTCGTCGGGCAGGGCAGCGGTGCCATTGTCGACTCGGATTCGTCGGGCGCCGTCACCGGCGAGATCGTCCCGGGCAGCTCGTCGTCCGGATCGCCGAGCGACATCGGTGGCCTTGTCGGCTTCTGGGCCGGCGGCACCGTTACCGGCTCGCATGCCAGCGGCAACGTCACCGCCGGACCGGGAACGGGCACGGGCGCCGAGGCGGTCGGCGGCCTGATCGGCTCGACCAACGCCGGGACACTGACCGAGAATTCCTACGCCACCGGCAATGTGGACACGCAAGGCAGCGGTTTGTCCGTCGGCGGCTTGACCGGCGACGAGTTCGGAACAGTCTCGCACTCCTATGCGACCGGGGCTGTCAACGGCAACCAGTTCGTCGGCGGATTGATCGGCAGCGCAGAAGGGAGCTCGACGCTTTCGCAGGTGTTTGCGACAGGCACGGTCACCGGACCGCAACTCCTGTGCGGCTGCGGCGCCTATGGCATCGGCGGTCTTGTGGGCTACGCCAATTCGGTCAGCATCACCGACGCCTATGCGACCGGTGCGGTCATCGCGCCCGGCGGCGATACGATCGGCGGCCTCATAGGTCTCAACGCGTCCGTCCTGGCGAACGTCTATTCGACCGGCTGGGTCGATCCCACGGCGACGACCGCCGGCGGCCTGATCGGCGAAGACGACCTCTTCAGCATCACCAACGCCTACTGGGACACGGGGACGAGCGGCTTCGGCATCCATGACGGGGTCGGCTCAATGGCCGACGAGGCCGGCGTGACCGGACTGACGACGGCTCAGATGCAGCACGCCGCCAATTTCTTCCAAGCGCCGGATCCTATCGGCTTCGACTTCACCAATGTCTGGGGCATCGTCGACGGCAAGAGCTTCCCCTATCTCACCTGGCGCTATCCCACGGCACCTCAGGTGATCTCCGGCACGGCGTATGGCGCA
The DNA here is from genome assembly GCA_963802815.1 of uncultured Alphaproteobacteria bacterium. Taxonomy (GTDB): domain Bacteria; phylum Pseudomonadota; class Alphaproteobacteria; order Micropepsales; family Micropepsaceae; genus Rhizomicrobium. The sequence goes on along the minus strand of CAWDKN010000091.1, from coordinate 40,445 downwards.
GGCGGCGCCGCGGTGCTCACAGCCGGCACGATCGCAGCTGAAGTGAACGGAATTGCCGCGGGCATGACGAGCACCGGGGCCGACGGGTATTACAACATGCTCGTGCCGTCGGGCACGATCGCGGCCGGCGGAACGCCCGTCATCGCCTATGAGACCGGCGCGAATAGCGGTGCCCGGGTCGACAACTTGACCGGCAGCACCACCGCTTTCGACGTCTGGGGTAGCACGCTCATCGCGCCGACAGGCGACGCGACCTATTCCGCGGCAAGTGCGACGAGCCTGCAGACGCAGGATGCGGCGCTGATCGCGAGCGCCGTGGGTTCTCTTGCCGATCCGACGACGGGGCTGACGAATTACGGCTACATCGCCTCGGGCGATTTCACCGTCGACCAGGTGCTGACGCTGAGCAATGGCCTGTACGTCCAGGCTGCGGGAAACATCACCGTTGCGAATGCGCTCACGCTTCCGGGCGCGAACGGGCTCGCGCTCGTCGCAGGCGGCGCGCTCGCGATCGATGCGCCGGTCTCCGTCACGGGCGCGGGCAACGTCGTCCTCGGCGCAGGCTATGATAACGCCACGGTGCCGGCCGCATCGATCCTGGAGCTGTCTTTCGGCGCCGGCGACAGCATCGACTACGGCGCCACGAACAATGGCGGCGCGCTCAGCATCGACGGCACCCCGTACACGCTGCTCTATTCCATGGGCGATGTTCAGGCCATCAACGCCAGCGACGCGGCCTTGCAGGGCAACTACGCCGTCGCGACCGCACTCGACGCGGCGACGGATCCGACAACGCCCCTGCTCTGGACGCCGATCGGGACCGACGGTCTCGGCGACGTGCTCAATTCCAACAACGGCTTCACCGGCGCCTTCGAAGGTCTCGGCCATACGATCGCGAACCTGACCGTCGACACCGGGCCGAACGATCTAGCCGGCCTGTTCGGCGCCTCGAGCGGCGTCATCAGCGACATCGGCCTGATCGGCGGCTCGGTCAGCGGCGCCGACACGGTCGGCGCCCTCGTCGGCGAAGACCACGGCCTGATCGTCGCGTCCTATGCGACGGGCACGGTCACGGGAAGCGGTGACGCCATCGGTGGTCTGGTCGGAGACGAGCACGGAACGATCTTCCGCGCCTACGCCACCGGCGCGGTCAGCGGCAGCGAGGCCGTCGGCGGTCTCGTCGGCGGCACGGGTCTCTTCGCGGCGCTGGTGCAGGATCATGCGACGGGCACTGTCACCGGCGTGCCTGCGCCCTGCGGCTGCAGTCCGGAAGATATCGGCGGCCTCGTCGGCGCCAATGGCGGCCTCATCCTCGACGGTTACGCCACGGGCAACGTCGTCGCCACACCCGGCACGGGTGGCGGCCCGACGAATGTCGGCGGATTGGCGGGACTGACGTCGCGGGTCTCGAGCATCGAGAATTCCTACGCCACCGGCAATGTCGATACCGCAGGCGCGGGATCCGGCGTCGGCGGCTTGATTGGTGACGATGCCGGATTGGTCTCCCAGTCCTACGCGACCGGCACGGTCGACGGAAACGAATATGTCGGAGGCCTGATCGGCTTCGCCGAGCACAGGGCATTCCTGACGCAGGTTTATGCCACCGGCACGGTGACCGGCGTCGCAGCGCCTTGCGGCTGCGGCGCCTATGCGATCGGCGGCCTGATCGGAGAGGACGATGCGCTTTCCCTCTTCGACGCCTATTCCAACGGTGCAGTCGTGGCGCAGGGCGGCGACACGGTCGGCGGACTGATCGGCCTGATCGGGACCAACGCGGGTCCCGTGGCCAATGTCTATTCGACGGGCTGGGTCGATCCCACGGCGACGACGGCCGGCGGTCTCGTCGGCGAAGACGACGCCTTAGACATCACCAACGCCTACTGGAACACACAGACGAGCGGTTTCGGCATCCACGACGGCGTCGGCACCTTGCCCGACGAAGCCGGCGTCACCGGAATGACGACGGCACAGATGCAGCACGCGGTGAACTTCTTCCAGGCACCGGATCCCAACGGCTTCGACTTCACCAATATCTGGGGCATCGTCGACGGCCAGAGCTTTCCTTACTTCACCTGGCGCTATCCGGCCGCGCCCGATGTTCTTTCCGGAACAGCCTTCAGCGATGCCGGCGCGACGCCGCTTCTGCCGGGCAACGCGCCGCCGGCCGTCGTTTCTGCCCTGGCGAACGGCAGCGCCGTCGGCACGACGTCGCTTGGTGCCGACGCGACCTATTACATGCTCGCACCCGCCGGTACCCTCGGCGGCGCGCAGGACCTTCTCGCCTATCTGACCGGCGGAACGTTGCAGGCGAACAGCTATGTGTCGGCGCCGCCCGCCAATGCCACCGGGACGGATCTCTGGGGCGGCTATGTGCGGCTGATCTCGAACGCCGCGACGACCTCCGCCATGCTCGCCGGTTACGGCAACGCGCTCGGCTCCAATACCGGCAGCGATTTCCTCTACACCGGGGGCAGCTTCGCCAGCGGCACCTCGCTTGACATCGAGTCCGGCAATGCCGGCGGCCTGACGCTCGACACGGCACTCTCGCTCGGCGTCAATACGCTCGTCGTCGATGCCGCCGGCGCCGTCAACCAGTCGCTGGCGTTCAGCGCCGGAAACCTCGAGCTGCTCGGCGCCAACGCCAGCTATGCGCTGAACGCGCCTGCGAACACCTTCACAACTCTGCGGCCGCCACCGGTGCGCTTTCGCTCACCGATTCCTCCGGCGTCACCGTCGGCACCGTCAATTCGGTAACCGGCGTCACGAGCAGCGGCGGGATCGGCCTTGACGTCACCGGCAATCTGACCATCGCCTCGGGAGCAACCGTCAGCGCCGTTGGCGACGCGATCCTCTCGGCGACCGGCGATTTCCTCAACAGCGCAGGCAGCAACGCCATCGGCGTCTCGGGCGGCGGTAGATGGCTGGTCTATTCCAGCGCGCCGGCCGGCGACGATTTCGGCAATCTCGACAGCGGCAATACCGCGATCTGGGACGCCACGATCTCGACGCTTCCGCCCGCAAGCGTGACGCAGCCCGGCAATCGCTATCTCTTCGCTTACCAACCGACCCTTACCTTCACGACCGGCAGTCTCGGCAAGACCTACGGCGTCGACGACACGACGGCGGTGGCCTTGGCGTTCACGGTGAGCGGTTACGAGCCCGGCGTCGCCAACGCCTTCCGCGCCGACAATGCCGCAAGCGTCTATTCTGGTACGCCCACGGTCACTTCGACCGGGTCCGCCGCGACCGCCAGTGTCGCCGGCAGCCCGTATGCGATCGATGCGGCCACTGGTTCGCTCTTGCCGCGCAGCGGCTACGCCTTTGCGTTCGACAACACCGGCCGGCTGACGGTGAACGCCGCGACCGTCGACGTCACCGCGAACGCGCTGTCGAAGGTCTATGGCACGGCCGATCCGGCGCTGACCTACGGTTTCAGCGGATTGGTCAACGGCGACACCTCGTCGGTGTTCAGCGGAACGCTGACGCGTGCGGCGGGCGAGACGGTCGCCGGCGGCCCCTACGCGATCGGAGAGGGCACGCTCTCGGCCGGCAGCAACTACGCGATCGACTTCACCGGCGCGAACTTCACCATCGATCCGGCGACCCTCGACGTCGCCGCGAACGCGCTGTCGAAGGTTTACGGTACGTCCGATCCGACGTTGACCTACACCGACATCGGCCTCGTCAACGGCGACACGTCTTCGGTGTTCACCGGCGCGCTCAGCCGCGCCACCGGCGAGACCGTCGCCGGCGGTCCTTATGCGATCGGCGAGGGCACGCTCTCGGCCGGCAGCAACTACACGATCGACTTCACGGGTGCGAACTTCACGATCACGGCGGCCACGCTCGACGTGACGGCGAACGCGCTGTCGAAGGTTTACGGCTCGGCCGACCCGACGCTGACCTTCACCGACACCGGCCTTGTCAACGGCGACACCTCGTCGGTCTTCACGGGCTCGCTCAGCCGTGCCTCGGGCGAAACGGTTGCGGGCGGACCCTATGCCATCGGCCAGGGTACGCTCTCCGCCGGCAGCAACTACACGATCGACTTCACGGGTGCGAACTTCACCATCGATCCGGCGACCCTCGACGTGACGGCGAACCCGCTGTCGAAGGTCTACGGCTCGGCCGATCCGACGCTGACCTTCACCGACACCGGCCTCGTCATCGGCGACACGTCTTCGGTGTTCACAGGCTCGCTCAGCCGCGCGGCCGGTCAGACGGTCGCCGGAGGTCCTTATGCCATCGGCCAAGGCACCCTCTCGGCCGGCAGCAACTACACGATCGACTTCACGGGTGCGAACTTCACCATCACGGCGGCGACACTCGACGTCACCGCGAACGCGCTGTCGAAGGTCTATGGCGCGGCCGATCCGGTGTTGACCTTCACCGACACCGGCCTCGTCAACGGCGACACGGCGTCGGTGTTCACGGGCTCGCTCAGCCGCGCGGCCGGTCAGACCGTCGCCGGCGGCCCTTATGCCATCAGCCAGGGCACGCTCTCTGCCGGTTCGAACTACACGATCGACTTCACGAGCGCCAACTTCACCATCACGGCGGCCACGCTCGACGTGACGGCGAACGCGCTGTCGAAGGTTTACGGCTCGGCCGATCCGACGCTGACCTTCACCGACACCGGTCTCGTCAACGGTGACACCTCGTCGGTGTTCACCGGCGTGCTCAGCCGCACCGCGGGCGAGACCGTCGCCGGCGGTCCTTATGCGATCGGCGAGGGCACGCTCTCGGCCGGCAGCAACTACACGATCGACTTCACGGGTGCGAACTTTACCATCGATCCGGCGACTCTCGACGTGACGGCGAACGTGCTGTCGAAGGTCTATGGCGCGGCCGATCCGGTGTTGACCTTCACCGACACGGGTCTCGTCAACGGCGACACCTCGGCGGTGTTCAGCGGCTCGCTCAGCCGCGCCGCCGGCGAGACGGTCGCGGGCGGTCCCTACGCGATCGGCGAGGGCACGCTCTCGGCCGGCAGCGAACTACACGATCGACTTCACGGGTGCGAACTTCACGATCACGGCGGCGACCCTCGACGTCACCGCGAATGCGCTGTCGAAGGTCTACTGGCGCGGCCGATCCGGCGCTGACCTACACCGACACAGGTCTCGTCAACGGCGACACGTCCTCGGTGTTCACGGGCTTCGCTCAGCCGCGCGGCCGGTCAGACCGTCGCCGGCGGCCCTATGCCATCAGCCAGGGCACGCTCTCTGCCGGTTCGAACTACACGATCGACTTCACGAGCGCCAACTTCACCATCACGGCGGCCACGCTCGACGTGACGGCGAACGCGCTGTCGAAGGTTTACGGCTCGGCCGATCCGACGCTGACCTTCACCGACACCGGTCTCGTCAACGGTGACACCTCGTCGGTGTTCACCGGCGTGCTCAGCCGCACCGCGGGCGAGACCGTCGCCGGCGGTCCTTATGCGATCGGCGAGGGCACGCTCTCGGCCGGCAGCAACTACACGATCGACTTCACGGGTGCGAACTTCCACCATCACGGCGGCGACACTCGACGTCACCGCGAACGTGCTGTCGAAGGTCTATGGCGCGGCCGATCCGGTGTTGACCTTCACCGACACGGGTCTCGTCAACGGCGACACCTCGGCGGTGTTCAGCGGCTCGCTCAGCCGCACCGCGGGCGAGACGGTTGCGGGCGGTCCCTACGCGATCGGCGAGGGTACGCTCTCCGCCGGTAGCAACTACACGATCGACTTTACCGGCGCGAACTTCACCATCACGGCGGCCACCCTCGACGTGACGGCGAACGCGCTGTCGAAGGTCTACGGCGCGGCCGATCCGACGCTGACCTTCGCTGACGCAGGTCTTGTCAACGGCGACACCTCGTCGGTGTTCAGCGGAACGCTGACACGTGCGGCGGGCGAGACGGTCGCCGGCGGTCCCTACGCGATCGGCGAGGGTACGCTCTCCGCCGGCAGCAACTACACGATCGACTTCACGGGCGCGAACTTCACCATCGATCCGGCCACGCTCGATGTGACCGCGAGCGCGCTGTCGAAGGTTTACGGTTCGGCTGATCCGACGCTGACCTTCACCGACACCGGCCTCGTCAACGGCGACACGGCGTCGGTGTTCACGGGCTCGCTCAGCCGCGCCGCCGGCGAGACGGTCGCGGGCGGTCCCTATGCCATCGGCCAGGGCACGCTGTCTAGCCGGTTCGAACTACACGATCGACTTCACGGGCGCGAACTTCACCATCGATCCCGCGACGCTGACCGCCTCGCTCACCGGCAAGGTCGAGAAGACCTATGACGGCACCGTGGCGGCTACGCTCACCGCGGCGAACTACAGCCTTTCCGGCATCGTCGGCGCGGACGCCGTGACGCTGAACGATCCCGCGGCGGGCACCTACGACAGTAGGAACGCGGGCACGGGCAAGACCGTCTCGGTCGCGGGCCTCGCAATCTCCGGCGCGAGCGCGTCGAACTATGTGCTGGCGTCGAATGTGCTCTCCGCCGCCATCGGCGTCATTGATCCGGCGGCGCTTTCGATCACCGCGAACGACATCAGCGCAGCCGCGCTTTCGCTCGCGCAGCCGACGGCGACCGAGACAGGCTTCGTCGGCGGCGACACCAGTTCGATCGTCACCGGTCTGCAGTTCGGCCTTTTCCCGGTGACCGGCGATGCGCTGCACTACGACATCGTTCCGTTCGGAGCGTCGGCACTGAACTACACGATCACCTATTTCGGGGGACTGTTGACGCTCACCCCGCCGCCGCCCAACAGCTTCACGACGCCGCTGATCGGCAATGGCGGCTTCACCTCGAGCTTCGTGCTGTCGGGAAGCTTCGGCTCGTTCGCCTTCAGCAACGTGGCGACGGCCGCGCTCGGCGCAGGCGACACGGTGCTTCTCTTCGAGGACGGTTTGCCTGGCGTGATCAGGCCTTTCGACGCCATCGCGCTCGGCGACTACTCGAACGGCACGAGCCCGAGCGACCGTCTGGTACCGGCACCGTGAGCATCACCGACAGGGGACGTATCGTGAGGCAGGGGTTGAGCGTGGCATTGGCCGCGGCGTTGCTCTGCGGAACCTCGGCGCTGGCGCAGGACTTCAATCGCGTCGCGCCGAGCACGCCCGCGCCTCCGCCTCCGGCCGTCGTGCCGGCGCCGTCATCACCCTCGACACCCATCGTGCCGCCGGCCGAGAACAAGCTGCTGTTGCAGGACCTAAAGGGCCTGCGCTTCGTCGCTGCGCTTAAGGACGTTGTGCGCAATGGCGTTCAGGTTACCGGCGTCGACGTGGACCCGGGATTGGCGCTGCTCGACGATCCCGCCATCAAGGCGACGCTGTCGGCGTACCTCGGCAAGCCGCTCTACGCCAACGATCTGCCCAGGATCTCGCAGGCCGTCCTCGACTGGTATCGCGCCCATGACCTGCCCGTGGTCGATGTCGCCTTCCCCGAGCAGGACGTCAGCGCCGGCACGGTCCAGGGCGTCGTCACCGTCTACAAGCTCGGCCAGGTCAAGGTCACCGGCAACAAATGGTTCGACAGCGATGTGCTGACGGACGAGATGCAGTTGAAGCCCGGCGATCCGATCGACTTCAGCGTCCTCAAGGACGATCTCAACCGGCTGAGCCGCAACCCCTTCCGACAGGTCGGCGCCATCCTCGAACGCAGCGACACTCCCGGCGACACCGACATCGGGCTGAACGTCCAGGACCGCCTGCCGCTGCGCATCTATGCCAGCTACGACAATGACGGCCTGCCGGTCAGCGGCCGCGACGAGTACAGCACCGGCTTCAACTGGGGCAACGTCTTCGGGCTGGATCACCAGTTCTCCTACCGCTTCATCACCAGCCCCGATCTCTGGCGCACGCGCAACCGCGGGCCCGGCCACTCCAACGACCCGCGCTTCACCGCGCACTCGGCGACCTATCTGGCGCCGCTGCCCTGGGGCGACACGCTTAGCGTCTACGGCTCCTATGTCGAGCAGGTGCCCAATCTCGGCCCCAACTTCGACCAGGTGGGCCACAGCCTGCAGGTGGGCGCGCGTTACCAGAAGCAGCTCCCCGCCATCGGCACGCTGTCGCAGCAGCTCGAGATCGGCTTCGACTACAAGCGTTCGGACAGCAACCTCGCCTTCGGCGGCACGCAGATCTTCGCCGCCGCCACCAATGTCGAGCAGTTCCTGCTGATCTATGACGGCACGCGCGAGGACGGCTGGGGCGAGACCGCGGTCACCAACCAGTTCGTCTACAGCCCGGGCGGTCTCTCCGACAGCAATAAGACGGCGGTCTTCGTCGCCTCCGGCGTGGCAGGCGCCAGCGCCAACTACATCTACGACAACTTGCAGATCACGCGGGTGACCTATCTGCCCTGGCAGACGAGCGTCATCGCGCGCGTCGACGGACAAATCGCCAGCGCCGAGCTGCTGCCCAGCGAACAGCTCGGCGCCGGCGGCTTCGACAGCGTGCGCGGCTACAGCCCGCGCACCGCCAACGGCTCGCAGGGTGTGCTCGCCAGCCTCGAGCTCAGAAGCCCGTCCTACAGCCCCCTGATGAAGTACGGCAGCAACTCCGGACAGCTGCTCGCCTTCTTCAACTCCGGCTTCGTCACCGACCGTCACCTGCAGACGAACCTGCCCAAGAGCGCCTCGCTCGAAAGCGCCGGCATCGGCGCGCGCTACGGCATCGGCCGCTACCTCGACCTGCGCTTCGACTATGGCTGGCAGCTGACGAAGGCACCCGGCGCAACACACACCGGCAACCTCGCCGATGTCTCAGTCACGCTCGCGTATTAGAGAGCGTGACGTCGCCCTTGGTAAGGGCCTGTCAGATCACCCTGACCTTGTTGGGATTGTTGCTCTCGTCCCGCCAGAACTCGGACGCTCCGTGAAGCCGGAAGAGATCGGGCGGAAGGATCGTCCGCCGCTCCGCATATTTCACCACTGGCGTGACGCGATGGAGCCCCGCGATGCCGATGCGCTCATCATAAGCATCCGTGGCGAACTGCACATTGCGGAAATCATGGCGGAACGGCGGCTCGCCGATGAACTGGTAGATTGCGCCAAGCGTGGTCTCGGGCGATCGCGTCAGGCTTTCATAGGTCACCAGGATCAGGCGGTCGCTGTGCAAGCCGTAGAACGCCTCGCGCAGGCCTGCATACGGCGTGCCGATAAAGCCGTTGAGCGTCGAGACCATGCTGTCGGCCCGCGAATAGATGTTCGTGGTGGCTTCGAAGTTGAAAAGCCGTGACGGCTCCAGCGGGTTTTGCTGGATCAGGCGTTCGATGCTGTCGATGATCCAGGCGACGGAACGCACGCAGCAGATCACCTTGGCGTCCGGAAACAGGCGCACGATCGTGGCGAGCTTGATGGTCCAGAACCGGTTGGTGTCGAACACCACCTTCTCGCGATGGACGTCGTCGAAATAATTCGTCACGACACCGCGCTCGATGGCCGTGCGCTTGTTCTCGTCGAAGAAGGTGTGGAATTCGCTTCTGGCGCTCGTCAGCGGCTGCAAGGTGGTGACGAGCTGGAACACCGGGCTGGTCACGCCGGCATGGAAGCGTGGGTTCTGGCTCAGGATCGCCGCAAGCAGCGTCGATCCGGATCGCGGCAGACCGGAAATGAAGTGGATGCCGTTTTTCATGCCGCTCGCCCCGTAACAGTTCACAACATGCGCCAACCGTGCGGATATTTGCAATATTTACCAAGGCAGCGGATTGCTTGCCGCACCTCGTCGACCGCTGACCCGACATCCCGTTAAGCTGTCCGGGATTCGCTTGGGCAGGTGCCATGGAGCGTCTGGTTCATGGTATCCTGCGACCTCGCACGGGGGGCCTATGTCCGTTCCACTTCTCGCCCGAGGGGCACGACGCACGCGCAATGCCAACGCAAGGCTGCCGAGTTCTTGGTTTGCCACGCACGAGCTGCGCCCAGACCTGCGTTTCGAGGCCTGGCAGGGCACGATGAGCGTGTTTCTGGACCCGAGCCTTTCGGCTCACGAGACGGCGACGGCGTTCTCCGGTGAAATTGAAGGTTATCTGCTCGACGACATCGTCTTTTCCCGGGCGCAGGCAAGTCAGCAAAAGTTCGATCGTGCCAGTGCGAAGATCGCGCGCGACGGGCTGGATCATTACATGATCGAGCTGTTCTTCGAAGGCCACACCGAGATGACGGTCGGCAGGCGGGTCCTGCGAAATCGCCCCGGCCAGATCGTGGGCTTCGATCTCGGCGACGTCATGGACAGCTTCAACAGCGTTTTCGACGTGCTCTGCGTCTTCGTACCGCGCGCGCGGCTGTCGCCGCTGCTCGCGCGGCCGGACAGCATCAACGGCGTCATGCCATCGGTCGAAGACGGACCGGGCTTTCTGCTCGCCAAATATCTTCGTACGCTCTACCAGGTCGCGCCGACGCTGACCCCCGCAGAAGGTGCAACAGCGGCGCGCGCGCTCCTTGAGCTCACGGCGTCCGCCTTCAACAAGGCGTCGGCCGGCGCGCGCGCGGATGACATTGTCGCGCAGCCGTCGCAGCTTCTGCGGGCGCAGTTCTATATTCGCGAGAATCTCGCGTCGGCCGATCTCACATCGGAACGCATCGCGCTCGGCGTCGGCATCTCCCGCACTGCGCTTTACAAGCTGTTCGAGCCGGCCGGCGGCGTTGCCAACTACGTGCGCGAGTTGCGGCTGCGGAAATGTTTTAGGGACCTCGCCTCGTCGCGTCATTCCGGCGCGCAAATCGCGGAGATCGCCTATCGCTGGGGCTTCAGCGATCCTGCGGTCTTCGCCCGCGCATTCCGGCGCCGGTTCGGACGCTCGCCAAGCGAAGCACGCGAGGTTACGCACACCTATGTGAGACGGGACCGCCAAGCGATCGATCCCCGCGCCGGCAACCGTCTGCACGAAGAATGGATCGCCACACTGGCTTAACAGCCGCCGAGCGTGACCGGCTGTCCAGAGCGGTCCGGCACGAGTGCGTTATCGCGATCGAGCAGGCAGCGCGCCTCGAGTCAAGTTTGGTCAAATTCTCGCGCATCGCTTTGCATTTCGTCCCAAAATCTTGACGTTTCGTCCGGGCCGCTTGTGGCGGCACTGCGCCTGCGAAATATGCCTGGGCATTGGGGCGTTTCCGGGAGGCGGCTTTTGGCGGGCGTGCGGACAAAAATACTGGGCACGGCTTGTCGCAGCAGCACGGCGATCCTGTCCTGCATGCTTGCCGCGGGCGCGCTCGCCGCAAGCAATCCCGCTTTCGCGGGTGGCGCCCTTCCCACCGGCGGCCAGTTCGTGGCGGGGCAAGGCGCCATCGCCGGCTCGACCAACGGGTTGACGATCAACCAGACGACGAGCCACGGCATCGTGACCTGGGGCAGCTTCTCGATCGGCGCCGGCAACACGGTGCAGTTCAACAACGGCACCGGCGCCACGCTGAACCGCGTCACCGGCGGCAATATTTCCCAGATCGATGGCCGTCTGAACGCGACCGGCTCCGTCTACCTGATCAATCCGCAGGGCGTCGTCATAGGCCCGGGCGGCAAGGTGGTCACCAACGGCAGCTTCGTCGCCTCCACGCGCGACGTCGACAGCAGCGCTTTCATGAGCGGCGGACCGCTTACCGCCGACGGCAGCTCGAACGGCGACGTCGTCAACGCGGGCACGATCACGTCGAGCACAGGCGATGCCATTCTCGTCGGCCGCTCCGTCACCAACAGCGGCACCATCAGCGCACCGAACGGGACGGCTAAACTGGCCGCGGGCAACCAGATCATTCTGCAGCCGGTCGGCGGCGATTTCGGCATCGTGGTCGCGGGCGGCACGGGCGACGCGACCAACAGCGGCACGATCAAGGCTGCGCAGGCTGCGCTCGCCGCCGCCGGCGGCAATGTCTATGCGCTGGCCGCGAACAATGGCGGCCTCATTTCCGCGACCGGCACGAAAACCGTCGACGGCCATGTCTGGCTGACGGCCAATTCCGGCACGGCGCAGGTCTCGGGCAGCGTCACCGCGCAAAACGCCGATGGCTCGGGCGGCACGGTCACCGTACGCGCCACTACCATAAGTGTGCCGGGCACGGTCGACGCTTCGGCTCACAACCGGGCCAGCAGCGCGGTCACGTCAGCATCGTCGCCACAGGTGCGACCGCCGTCACGGGCGCGATTAAGGCGCGCGGCGGCGTGTCGGGTCAGGGCGGCACGATCGAGACGTCGGGCCACACGCTCGCGGTCGGCGGCGCGACAGTCGACGCGGGCGCGGGCGGACAATGGCTGCTCGATCCCTATGATCTGACCGTCGACGCTGCGGCCGCCTTGACCATCGGCGGCTCGCTCGGTGCCGGCACCAGCGTGACACTCCAGACGACGGCGAGCGGCGCCAGCGGACCCGGCTTTGCGAACTCCGAACGGCAATGGCGATATCTTCGATCGACACGGTCATCCCGATCGGCTGGAGCACGGCGGCGACGCTGACGCTCGACGCGTATCGCAACATCGTGATCAATTCTGATATCGCTGGGCCGTCCGGAGCGCTGATCCTCAATGCCGCCGGCACCATCAGCGCCGGCGCCGCCATCGACATCGGACATTTCACGCTGATATCGGGCAACTGGACGCAGAACACCGCCTCTCTGCCATCATTCTCGGCAACGAACTTCACCCTCAGCGGCGGCTCTTTCCTGCGAGCCGCGGGTGGCAACGGCAGCAGCAGTCCCTATCAGATTGCCGACGTCTATGGCCTGCAAGGCATCGAGTCCTCCCTGGCCTTGGCAACGCAATCCTATGTGCTCGCCAACGACATCGACGCCAGCGAAACGTCCGGCTGGAATTCCGGCGCAGGCTTCGTTCCGATCGGCAGCAGCGCCCTCGGATTCGTCGGCACGTTCGACGGCCAGGGCCACACGATCTCGGATCTCACCATCAATCTCCCATCGGCTTCCTCCGTCGGGCTGTTCGGCTTTTCGGGCGGCACGATCGAGAATGTCGGGCTGATCGGCGGTTCGGTCACCGGCAACCTGTTTGTCGGCGCGCTGGTGGGTGAGAACGAAGGCACGATCACGAATTCCTATGCCACCAGCGCGGTCAGCAGCGGGGCGGGGTATGTCGGTGGGCTCGTAGGGGACAACGAGGCGGGGACGATTGCAAACAGCTACGCCACCGGCGCAGTCGACGGCGGCGTGGGAAGTAACTCTGTCGGGGGGCTGGTCGGTCAGACCGAAATCGATTCGATCATCCGCGACAGCTATGCCACGGGCACGGTCAGCGGCGGGGCGGGGAGCCAGGATGTCGGCGGGTTCATCGGCACAAATGGCGTTTTTGCGACGGTCGACCAATCCTATGAGACCGGCGCGGTCAGCGGCGGCAGCAATGTCGGCGGTTTTGCCGGACATAACGATGGATCTCTCTCGGCCAGACGACGGCGGATTATTTCAACAGCACGGCGAATGGCGGGTCCGGCGTCGGAGGTGGTTCAGGCATCTCGCATGTCGGTGGCCTTTCTTTCGCGGCGATGCAGACTGCGTCCAGTTTCGCCGGCTGGACCTTCGGCACGACGGGAGCGCCATCCGGCTGGGTGATCGTCGACCAGGACAGTTCGCTCAACAACGCCTTCGGCGCTCCCGGCGGCACGACGCCGAATTCTGCTCGGCGAATATTCGACGACCGTCCAAAACGCGCACCAGCTCGAGCTGGCAAATCTGGCCCCGAGCGCGAATTACACGCTCGGCGCCGACATCGATGCGTCGGCCACCGCCGGTGGCGATGTATGGGGTTCGCAGGGCTTTCTGCCGATCGGCAGTTACTCTGCGTTCTTCGGCACATTCGACGGCCAGGGCCACACGATCTCGGATCTCACCATCAATCTTCCATCGGGCTTCATTCGTCGGGCTGTTCGGCGTTTCGGGGGGCACGATCGAGAATGTCGGCCTGATCGGCGGCACGATTACCGGCAACCAAACTGTCGGCGCGTTGGTGGGTGTGAACTTTGGCACGGTCGAAAATTCCTATGCCATCAGCACGGTGAGCGGCGGTGCGGGAAGTCAGGGGGTCGGCGGGCTGGTAGGGCTCGACCAGATGGGGACGATTACGAACAGCTATGCTGCCGGCGCAGTCAGCGGCGGGGCGGGAAGCTCCGGTGTCGGCGGGCTGGTCGGTCAGAACTTTATTATCGGCGGGATAATAACCAATAGTTACTGGGACACGCAGACTTCGGGGCAATCGGCCAGTGCGGGTGGTACCGGCCTGCCGACGGCGGAATTGCAGAGCGTGTTGCCGTCCGGCTTAAGCAACACGGTGTGGGGCACGGGCTCCGGTCTTTATCCCTATTTCCTCTCGCGATATCCCATGGGCACGCCGCAGGCGGTCTCGGGCACGGCCTACACCAATGGCGGCGGCGACGGCACTCGCCGCGCGGCACGGTCGCGGTGCTGGCGAATGGCGGAATTGTCGAGGCACGGTCTCGAACGGCGCCAATGGCTATTACTACGAGCTCCTCGCGCCGGGCACGCTTGCCGCCGGCGGCACGGCGGTGGTGGCTTACGAAACCGGCGGCGGCAATGGCGCGCGGCTGGAAACGCTGAGCGGCACGACGGGCGGGCTTCGACCTCTGGAATGCGACGCTGATCGCGCCGACCTCGCGCACGACCTATTCCGCGGCCGCCGACCAATGTCCTCGCGGACGATGCGGCGCTGCTGTCGCAGGCGATCGGTTCCAATACTCGCGGCGTCCGCGCAGGTCGACGGCCTCAACCATTTCGGATTTTTCGCCGCCGGCGATTTCACCGTCGACCAGACACTTGTGCTGTCCACGGGATTGTATGTGCAGGCCGCCGGCAACATCGCCGTTGCCGACCCGCTGACGCCTGCCCAGAACGACCGCGCTGACGCTCAACGCCGGCGGCACGCTTCCGATCGACGCACCGATCGCCGTGAGGGGTGCAGGCGCGGTGACGACTCGACGCGGGGTTCGATACCACGACGGTGTCCGGCACGTCGCTTGCGGAGCTGTCGTTCGGCCCGGGTGACGGCTTGAGCTTCGGGCGCGAGTATCGGCAACACGCTTGCGATCAACGGCGTGGACTACACGCTGGTCTACTACGCCGCGCAGCTGGCCGGGATCAATGCGTCGAGCACGGCGTGCACGGCGACTATGCGCTGGCCAAGTCGCTCAATCTTTCCGGCATCGCGAACTGGACGCCGCTCGGCACCAACGGCGCCAACGCGGCGTTGAACACGCCTTATGGCTTCTCGGGCATCTTCGAGGGCCTGGGCAACACGATCTCCAATCTTGCGGTCAACACCGGCGGCAACAACTACTCGGGCCTCTTCGGGATCGCGAGCGGCACGGTGCGCGATCTGAACTTGAGCAACGTGACCGCGAGCGGCGGATACAGCGTCGGTCCGCTGATGGGCCTCAATGGCGGCGTCATCGCCAATGTCTCGGTCTCGGGCACTTCCGGCGCGACAGGCAGCAACACGGTCGGCGGCCTCGTCGGCCACAACAATGGCGCCGGCAGGATCGTCAATGCGGCATCCGCCGGCACCGTGAACGGCTCGACCCAGGTCGGCGGCGCAATCGGCAGGAACGACGGGACGGTGGTCGGCTCCTCCAGTTCAGACACAGTTTCCGGCTCGCAATATGTCGGCGGCTTCGTCGGTTGGAGCGACGGCACCGTGACGGCTTCGTCCGCGAGCGGACAGGCAACAGGCTCGAGCTACGCGGCAGGCGGCTTCGCCGGCGCCAATGTCGGCGGCACCATGAGCAATGACGGCGCCACGGGCAATGTGCTCGGGCCTGCCATCGATCTCGGCGGCTTCGCGGGCGTAAACACGGGGACAATGGCGAGCGACAGCGCGTCAGGTACGGTCGGCCTCGCCACGAGCGGCATGGTCGGCGGTCTCGTCGGTCACAATTACGGATCGATCGACAGTTCGACGGAATCCGGTGCGGTGACGGGCGCCAACCAGACGGGTGGCCTCGTCGGCTACAACACGGGCGCGCTCACCAATTCGCAAGCGACAGGATCGGTGACAGGTGCCACGAAGACGGGCGGCGCCATCGGCGAGAACGCAGGCACCACCGTGAGCAACGACACGGCGACGGGCGCGGTCTCGGGCACCCAATATGTCGGCGGCTTCGTCGGCCAGAACGATGCCGGCGCAACGATCCTTGCCTCGTCGGCAACGACGGGAGCGGTGAGCGACACGATCGGCTATCTCGGCGGCTTCGCCGGCCTCAACCTCGGCACGATCAGCGGCGACCGCGCTTCCGGTGCCGTCGGGAATGCCACCACGCAGGTTGTCATCGGCGGATTGGTGGGCCGCAACTACGGCGCGATCACGCAGTCGAGCGCTGCGGGCGCCGTCGAAGGCGGCAACATGACCGGCGGCCTTGTCGGCTGGAGCACGGGCACGGCGACCATCTCCGACTCCTATGCCTCCGGCAACGTCACCGGCACGAGCAAGGCCGGCGGCCTCATCGGCGAGAACGATGCTTCGGCCATCAACGTCTATGCCACGGGCAGCGTCACCGGCACGCAATATGTCGGCGGCCTCGCGGGCTCGAACTCCGGGTCGATCTCAAAGGCCTATGCGAGTGGACGCGTCACCGGAACGGCGAGCGTCGGCGGATTTGTCGGTCTCGACCAGACCGGTGCAACGCTGAGCGCCGACTACTGGGACAGTCTTTCCACTGGCCAGGTCAAAGGCATCGGCGCAGGCATCGCCTCCGGCGTCACGGCCATTGGCGGCGCCGGCCAGCCGGGTTCGTTCCTGCAGTCGACCTACGCGGGCTTCGACTTCACCGGCATCTGGATCGTCACGGCGGGACACAGGCCGACGCTGATCGGGGTCCCGTAGACGACGTGCGAGGAAAGATCGCTCCGCGCCCCGTACCCTGGAGGCGACGCCGCTAACGAATCCTTCACCAGGAGAATGCCGCGCGGGCGGCGTTTCAACATATCCTTTCCGCATTCGATAAAATTCGAATCAAATGCGACCGCTCCGTCTAAGCCGACCGCAAACTCCTGTCCGTACCCTCTGCGCGCATTCCTCGAGCGCGCGCCATGGGTTGGCTCCGTCACGCAATCGTTCTGTCGGCCGTACTGCTTCTCGCAGCGTGTCAGAGCCCTGCCATGGTCCCGGGCGCGCTGCCATCCGGCGCCGGAACGGCGCCCATTGCCGACGCGCACCAGAGCGCCGAGTACATTCCCGCCAGTACGTCCATGCCGTCCGGACCCGATGCAGAGCCGCCTTCGGGCTACGTCGCGTTCTGCCTGCGCGATCCCGATCAGTGCATCGGCGCCGCGAACGCGCCGTCCCAGGTCGCGCTCAGCGCCTCGGCGTGGCAGACGCTGGTGCAGGTCAATACCGCGTGGAATACGGCTGTGAAGCCGGAGGACGATGCCGCGCATTACGGTGTGGTCGATTACTGGACCATCCCGAAAGACGGCTACGGCGACTGCGAGGACTATGCCCTCGGCAAGCGCAAATCGCTCATCGACAGGGGCTTTCCCATCGAGGCCCTGCGCATCGCGGTCGCGCGCACCCCGGAAGGCGAAGCGCATGCCGTGCTCACGGTCGCCACGGATCATGGCGACTACGTGCTCGACAATCTCCAGGCGTCCGTCGTGCCATGGGCGGACGAACCCTACACCTGGCTCGCGCGCCAGGCGCCGGGAAAGACGCAATGGGCATCATTGTACGGCCAATCCGACCAGCGGATGATGGTCGCGACTTCGCAGCTGATGCCGTAAAATTTCAACCCGGCTTCAAAAAATTCTCACCACAAAGACACAAAGTGCATAAAGCTGATTCCGGCTCGCCTCAGGCGCGCCAGCGTCCTGCTTCCTTGGTGATCGTTGTGTCTTTGTGGTCGACGATCTTCTACGCCAGGTTCCCGCCGTCGATCACCATGCCTTGTCCGGTCATGTACGCGCCCGCGCGCGAGGCGAGGAACACCGCTGCGCCCGCAATGTCGTCGGGCACACCGAGGCGGCGCAGCGGCGTACCCTGGCTCGTGCGCTTCTCCGCTTCCGGCGTGTCCCACAAGGCGCGGGCGAAATCCGTCTTGATCAGTCCCGGCGCGATGCAGTTCACGCGGATGTTGGAAGGCCCGTACTCGACGGCGAGATTGCGCGCCATCTGGAAGTCGGCGGCTTTGGAGATGCAATAGGCGCCCAGCACGCTAGAGCCGCGCAACCCGCCGATCGACGACACGATGATGACGGCGCCATCCTTCCTGTCGACCATCTCCGGCAGCACCATGTGGCAGAGCCAGTGGTTGGAGCGGATATTGGCGCCCATCGTCTTGTCGAAGGCGTCGTCGGAGATTCCCCTGGACGGGCCGTAATAGGGATTGAGCGCCGCATTGCAGACGAGAATGTCGATCTTGCCCAGTTGCTCGCGCATCTGATCGACCAGCGCCTGGAGCTGCTCCTTGTGGTTGATGTTGCAGGGGATCGGGAATGCGACCTGCTTGCCCTTGCCGTATTTGGCATTGATGTCGGCGGCGACCTTCTCGCACGCATCGGCCTTGCGGCTCGAGATCACGACCTTGGCGCCGTGCTCGGCCATGCGCGCGGCGATGGCTTCGCCGATGCCCTTGGTGGATCCGGTGATCAGGGCGACCTTGTCGGTCAGATCGAACAGGCTCATTTTTCCTCCGGTTATCTTGGCAATGGCGTTTCCCGCATCCTAGCGCGGCCGCGGTCCTCGACAAATTCCCGCCACCATTGCGGTGAGAAATCCTCGGGCCGGGGCCATGGCCATTCGTCGTCGCACCGGCCGTCAGGGTCAGGGAGTTGGGATGAGAAGAATTTTTGTATTGTGCGCCGCGTTGCTCGTGGCCGCCTGCGCCGGCGAACGCCATTATTCGCTCGAGGAGCCGCCACCCGGGCCCGACAGGATGCCGTGGGAATCTCCGCATGCGGGACCCGCCGCGACGCCATCGCAGCACGCACAGGCAACCGCGGTGCACGCCCTGCCGAATGTCGGCAGCGCCGGGCCGCTCAAGACTGCGATGGTCGGCGGCTACATGGACGCGCAGGAACGCGATTTCCGCATGCATCTGCGCGGCGCCGGCATTGCCCGCATCGGCGACGACATCGTGATCTCGCTGCGCAACGACGTGCTGTTCGAGGGAACCGAGCTTTCGTCAGGTGGACGCGAGGTAACGGAACGCCTCGCCGAGCTGCTCCGGCACTACGACCACAGTGCCGTGCAGGTGAGCGGCTTCACCGACACCACGGGAACGACCGACCAGAACCTCGTGGTCTCGCAGAAGCGCGCCAGGCTCGTGGCCGACGCGCTCGTCTCCGACGGCGTCGCCGGGTCGCGGGTGTCCTCGCAGGGCTTCGGCGCGAGCAGGCTCAAGATCGCCACCGGCCCCGACAAAAGCGAACCCCGCAACAGGCGCATCGAGATCAGGGTGATTGCGAGGCCGGTCGGGTAGGGCGCGGGTGCAAAAAAATCCGCGTGAGTTCTTATTTCGTTCTTGACATTTTGAAGTTCGCATCGTAGGTTTAGTCCGCTCTTTGAAAATTGAATAGGACTATAATCGTGCGCCGGCGATGCCCGGCGCCGTCGGCGCATTGCGCGAGGTCACGGACGCGCGCCGGCGTGAAAGAGGTGTCAGGGATTCTCCCTGATATCTCCCTGTTTAACAGGGAGACCGGGCCTTCGAATTTTGCGCTGTCTCAGGGCCGCGTCGAAGGGCAGAATGTGCATGCGGGCACCGACGCGCCGTTCCCTGTTGATCAGGGAAAGAACAGGGAAGAATTTTCGAGCCAGGCGCCTTCCTCTTTTCATCAAGCGTGCGGAAATCCCTGACCGAAAAAGTCCCTGTTATCTCCCTGCTAAACAGGGAGATAACAGGGAGATCCGGACCCGGCTTTGACGCCCTATCTCAGCGCCGCATCGATCGCCTCGTTCATCGCCGCATCGTCCGGCGTCGTGCGCGAGCCGAAGGTGCCGCCGATCGTGCCGTCCTTGTTGAACAGGTACTTATGGAAATTCCACTTGGGCGTCGCGACCTCGCCGAGCTCGTCGGTGACCCATTTGTAAAGCGGGTGCGCCTCGGGGCCGATCACGTGCTCCTTCGCGGTCAGCGGGAAATCGACGGCGAAGCGCGTCTCGCAGAAGGTCTTGATCTCGTTCTCGCTGCCCGGCTCCTGCGCGCCGAAATCGTTGCACGGCACGCCCAGCACCACGAGACCCTTGTCGCCCTTCTGCTTCCACAGCGCCTCGAGGCCGGAATATTGCGGTGTCAGCCCGCACTGGCTGGCGACGTTCACCACCAGGATTGCCTTGCCCTTGAACTTCGACAGCGGCAGCGCGCCGCCGTCGATCGACTGAAAGGAAAAATCATAGGCGGTCTTGCCGGCCATCGCGGTCTCCATTGCCTGAGTTCGTGGAGCGACCTTACGGCGTCAGGCGGCCAGGCGGCGAGGCCTTGGGCGCAGGCAGGGGGCGGGCGGGATTACGGCCCAAACGCTGGCGAAAGGGCGGAAAGGCGGCCGCCCTCGTGGTTAACGGATTGGAAACGGGCGCCCTGCGACAATCCCCCGGTCTCAGAGTGTCACAGATGACCAAGGCCCTCATTGTCGCGACCTATGCGCTGGCTGCCATTGCCTTGGGCGCCGCCATCGGCCTGTTCGCAGGCATGCCGACGGGAACGCTGGCCGGCTGCGTGGTCTTCCTGCTTCTCGCAGCCAGCTCGACGGCAGCATCGCGCGCCGCCGCGACAAGCGCGCCCAGGCTCGCGAGCTCGCCGCCCTGAAGCGCGCCAACGCCGCTGTGGCGCAGGCGCTGAACGACGCGCACGCCAAGATGGATGCGATGTCGAGCGCGATCGAGGCGCGCGCCAGCGCCCAGAGCCGCAGGATCGTCTCCGAGCTCAAGGTTCTCGAAAGCCTGATGCGTGAATTCGCCGGCAAGATCTCCGCGCGCGCGCGCGAGGCCACGCCGGAAGAGGACCGTGTCGTCTATCGGCCTGTCGACGGCCAGGCCTCCTATCTGGAGGGCGTCACAGAACCCGCGCTTCTCGAAACGATCCGCGCCTCGCTCGAGGAAAACCGCGTCGATCTCTATCTCCAGCCGATCGTCAGCCTGCCGCAGCGCAAGCTGCGCTTCTACGAGGCGCTGTCGCGGCTGCGCGCCGAGGACGGCACGATCATCATGCCGGCGCAATACATCAAGGTCGCCGCGCCCGCGGGCCTGATGTCGGTCGTCGACAATCTCCTGCTGTTCCGATGCGTGCAGATCGTTCGTCGCCTGATCACAGAAGCAGCCGCGATGTCGGCGTCTTCTGCAACATTTCCGGCGACACGCTTGCCGACGCCGAGTTCTTCCCGCAATTCCTGGAATACATGCAACAGCATCGCGACCTCGCCGGACAGATCGTGTTCGAGTTCGCGCAGGATCCGTGCTCAAGGCCGGCGTCGCGGGCGAGGCCAATCTGCGCATGCTCGCGGGCCTCGGCTTCGCGCTGTCGATGGATCACGTCGAGACGCTGAATCTGGATTTCGGCAAGCTCAAGGCGCTGGGCTTCCGTCACCTCAAGGTGCGCGCCGACACGCTCACCAACGGCATGGCCGGCGCACAGGCCGCGGTCGCCGCCGAAGACTTCAAGATGCTGCTCGGGCGCCATGGCCTCAACCTCATCGCAGAGCGCGTCGAGGACGAGAGGACCGTTTTGCAGCTTCTCGACTACGGCGTCGATTTCGCACAAGGTTTCCTGTTCGGCGAGCCGCGTGCCGTGCGCGACGATTCGCTCAAGTCGATGGAAAAAGAGCCGACTTCCGCGCCCATCATCCCGTTCAAGCGGACCGGCTAGGCGGCCGGCGAACTTCCCGCCGCGCTAGCCTGCGCTAAAGCTCGCCGCGAAGGGCGATGCTCCGCTCGAAAGGTCCCCGATGGCTTCGTCGCCCCGCATTCTTTCCGCGTTCCGCGAAATCGCCTACGACTACGACGCGCTCATCTGCGACGTGTGGGGTGTGCTGCATAATGGCGAACATGCCTTCGAAGGCGCGTGCGAGGCGCTGAAGACGTTCCGCGCGCGGCGCGGTCCCGTCGTGCTGCTGTCGAATGCGCCGCGTCCCGTCGCCGATCTCGAGAAGCAATTCTCGCAATTCGGCGTGCCGAACGATTGCTACGATGCGATCGTGACCTCCGGTGCCGCTGCGCGCAACGATCTCGAAGCCCGCGCGCAGAAGGGCACCGTGCGCTTCCTTCATCTCGGGCCGGAGCGCGACAAGGGTCTCTATGACGGCCTCGATGTCGAAAGCGTCGATGCGGCCCACGCCGAGGTCGTGCTTTGCACCGGCCTCTTCGACGACAACGTGGAGACGCCCGACGACTATGTCGACGCGCTCGCCGAACTCAAGACGCGCGGGCTGACCATGCTCTGCGCCAATCCCGACCTCGTCGTCCAGCGCGGCGGCGAGCTCATCTATTGCGCCGGCGCCCTCGCAAAGGCCTATGCAGAGATCGGCGGCGACGTCGTCTATTACGGCAAGCCCTACAAGTCGATCTACGATCGACGCTCGCTGCCGCAAAGGGCGCAAAACGGCCGCTCGCCATCGGCGACGGCATTGCGACGGATCTGCGCGGCGCGAACGGCGCCGGATTGGACGCCCTCTTCATCGCCGACGGAATTCACGGCGAAGACGTCGAGCCGTTTACCGAACCGCACATCGCGGGGCTTCTGGCCAATGAGGGCGTCTTTGCGCGGGCGGCAATGCGCACTCTTGTGTGGTGAGCCTGCGAGCCGATAAGACAAGAGTGCCAACCAGGGGCGAGACGTGACCTACTACATCGAAGACCTGAAGCCCGGCATGAGCGAGAGCTTTGTCAAGACCGTCACGGAGCGCGACGTCGAGCTGTTCGGCGAGGTGAGCGGCGACATGAACCCCGTCCATTTCGACGAGGCCTACGCGAAGAACACGATCTTCAAGGGGCGCATCGCCCATGGCGTGCTCAGCGTCAGCTACATCTCGACGGTGCTCGGGATGAAGATGCCCGGGCCTGGCACGATCTTCATGAGCGCCACGACGCGCTTCAAGGCGCCCGTGCGCATCGGCGAGACCGTCACCACGACCTGCGCGGTGCGCGAGGTCAATGCCGAGAAGCGCCGCGTGATCTTCGACTGCGTCTGCAGGGTGAACGACATCACCGTCGTCGAGGGCGAGGCGATGGTGATGGCGCCCTCGCGTCCCAAGGCCTGAATGCGCATTTTCCGGCACTACCCCGACGTGCCCGACGCGTATAAAGGCGCGGTAGTGGCGCTCGGTAATTTCGACGGCGTTCATCTGGGCCACCAGGCGCTGATCGGCGAGGCGCGCAGGCTCGCGCTCGAACGGGGCGCGCCGCTCGGCGTCCTCGCTCTCGAGCCGCACCCACAGGAGTTCTTCCGGCCTTCGCCCGTCTCCTTTCGCCTCACGCCGTTCCGCACCAAGGCGCGGCTGATCGCGGAGCAGGGGGCCGATGTGATGTTCGCGCTCGCCTTCGACGCCGAGATGGCGACCAAGCCCGCGCACGAATTCGTGCTCGACGTCCTCGTCGGCGCGCTCGGCGTCGGCCACGTCGTGGTCGGCAGCGACTTCCAGTTCGGCAAGGGCCGCAGCGGCAATGTCACCACGCTCTCCTACATGGGCGAGATGGAAGGCTTCGGCGTCACCGTCTTCGAGCCCGTCACCGCCGAAGGTCTCGACAAGATCTCCTCGACACGCATCCGCGAGGCGCTGAAGGCGGGCAGGCCGGAAGAAGCCGCACGACTGCTTGGCCACTGGTGGTCGGTCGAGGCGCGCGTGGAGCATGGCGACGCGCGCGGACGCACCATCGGTTTTCCGACGGCGAACATGCGCATCGTGGATTGTCTCGAACCGGCCTTCGGCATTTACGCGGTTCGCGCGACGGTGTTCGAGGACGACAAGCCGGTGCTGAGGCGGCATGGCGTCGCCAATCTCGGCATCCGCCCGATGTTCGAGACGAAGGTCCCGCTTCTGGAGACTTTCCTGTTCGACTTCGACGGGGACCTTTACGGCAAGCACATGGCGGTCGAGCTTGTCGCTTATCTGAGGCCGGAAGCGAGATTCGAAGGGCTCGACGCGCTCAAAGCCCAGATCGCGAAGGACAGCGAAGCTGCCCGGTGCGGCGCTCAAGGCCGCGGTCCCCTGACTGGGCCGCTGGACCGCCCCCCCACGCGCTGTTAGAACGGCCCTTGACGATTTGAAGGCAGGCTGATGCCAGTTTTTGGGGGAAATTCGCGAATTCGCCGCCCGGCTCCGCGCCGCGCGCAGTGACGCGGCAAGCGGAGACCGGGGTCCGTTCGCCCGCCATCCCCTAACGCCAAGGCCTGACAAATGTCCAAGACCGACGACACCGAAACGCAAGCGCGCGATTATCGCGCGACACTCTTCCTTCCGGCGACCGATTTTCCGATGAAGGCGGGCCTTCCTGAAGCCGAACCGAGATGGCTCGCGCGCTGGGAAGCGATGGATCTCTACGGCCGCATCAGAAAAGCTGCGAAAGGTCGCCCGCTTTTCGTGCTGCACGACGGCCCGCCCTACGCGAACGGAGAAATCCATTCCGGCACCGGTTTGAACAAGGTGCTGAAGGATATCGTCGTGCGCTCGCGCGGCTTCCTCGGCTACGACGCACCTTACATTCCGGGCTGGGACTGCCACGGCCTGCCGATCGAATGGAAGATCGAGGAGAAATATCGCAAGGAAGGCAAGTCGAAGGACGACGTTCCCATAGATCAGCTTCGCCGCGACTGCCGCGACTTCGCCAATCACTGGATCGACGTGCAGCGCAAGCAGTTCAAGCGGCTGGGCTGCATGGGCCTGTGGGACAAGCCCTACACCACGATGGACTACCGCGCCGAGGCGGTGATCGCGGGCGAGCTGCACAAATTCGTCGACAACGGACTTCTCTATCGCGGCTTCCGGCCTGTGATGTGGTCGCCGGTCGAGAAAACCGCGCTTGCCGAGGCCGAGGTCGAGTACCAGGAAAAATCCTCGCCGACGATCTACGTGAAGTTTCCCGTGCTCAAGGGCGCCGATGCGCTCAAGGGCGCGAGCATCGTCATCTGGACGACGACTCCCTGGACCATCCCCGGCAACCGCGCCATCGCGTTCTCTCCGACGATGGCATACAGCCTGTATGAAGTGAGCGAGGCGGGCGAGGGCGCGCTGGCGAAAGCGGGCGAGCGTATCGCACTCGCCGATGCGCTCGCTGAGCAGACGGCGAAACACGCGAAGATCGCGCTGAAGCGAATCGCCGCGATCGATCCCCATGGCGCGGTCGCGGCGCATCCCTTGCGAGCCCAGGGTTACGCGTTCGACGTTCCGCTGCTGCCCGGCGAGCACGTCACCGCCGACGCCGGCACCGGTTTCGTCCATACGGCACCAGGTCATGGCGAGGAAGATTTCGTCCTGATGACGGAGACATTCCCCGGCTATGCTGCGAACAATCCCGACGCCTTCGGTGTCGTGAGCGCGGACGGCTCCTTCGCAGCCAACGTCCCGATCTTCGCGGGAAAGCGAATCCTCACGCCGGAAGGCAAGGATGGCGACGCCAATGGCGCCGTGATCCGCGAATTGATCAACGCCGGCGGGCTCCTCGCCAAGGGCACGCTGCGTCACCAATATCCGCACAGCTGGCGCTCGAAGGCGCCTGTCATTTTCCGCGCCACGCCGCAATGGTTCGCGGCGATGGACAAGCCGATCTCCATGGAGAAGGGCGATACGCTGCGCGACCGCGCTATGAAGGCGATCTCCGACACGAAGTGGTATCCGCGGTCCGGCGAGAACCGCATGGCCGGAATGGTGAAGGACCGCCCCGACTGGGTGCTGTCGCGCCAGCGCGCCTGGGGCGTCCCGCTCGCGATCTTCGTGAACAGGAAGACGCAGGAGATCCTGAACGATCACGATGTGAACACGCGCATCACAGAGGCGTTCCGGGTGGAGGGTGCCGATGCGTGGTTCAACTCGCCGCCGTCGCGCTTCCTCGGCAACGGGCGCAATCCCGACGATTTCGAGCAGGTGAAGGACATTCTCGACGTCTGGTTCGACTCAGGCTCGACGCATGTATTCACGGTGGAGCAGCCCCTTGAGAAAGAGTGGCCGCAGAAGGACCATGCCGATCTTTACCTCGAAGGCTCCGACCAGCATCGTGGCTGGTTCCAGTCCTCGCTTCTTGAAAGCTGCGCCACGCGCGGGCGCGCGCCTTACGACGAAGTCCTGACCGCCGGCTTCGTGCTCGACCGCGAAGGCGACAAGATGTCGAAATCGGTCGGCAACGTGATCATGCCGCAGGCCATCGCGGAGAAGAACGGCGCCGACATCTTCCGTCTCTGGGTCGCGTCGTCGGACTTCACGCAAGACCTTCGCATGGGCAACGACGTCATCCAGGCGAACGCCGATTCCTATCGCCGCCTACGCAACACCATTCGCTTCATGCTCGCCAATCTTGAAGGGTTCTCGGAAAAGGAGCGCACGCTGCCCTCCGCCATGCCCGAGCTCGAGCGCTACATCCTCGCCCGCTTGTCCGAGCTCGACGGCCTCATCCGCGAATTTTACCGCACCTACGATTTCAATCGCGCCTTCAACACGCTGTTCTCGTTCTGCACCAACGAGCTGTCTGCGTTCTATTTCGACGTCCGCAAGGACTCCTCTACTGCGATCGCCGCGATGCGGCGCGCCGGCGCGCGGTGCGCACGGTCCTCGACGAGATATTCCGGCGCGTGGTGACGTGGTTCGCTCCCATCCTCTGCTTCACCATGGAAGAAGCGTGGCTGCTGCGCTTCCCCGGCGTCGAGGAAAGCGTCCATCTGCAGGTTTTCCCCGAGACGCCGTCGACATGGCACGACGAGGCGTTGCTCAAGAAGTGGCATCGCATCCGCGCGCTCCGGCGAACCGTCACCGGCGCCCTCGAAATCGCGCGGCGCGACAAGGTCATCGGCGCCAGCCTCGAGGCGCGTCCTGTGCTGTTCGTCGAGCAGGATGACGCGACGCTGCTTTCCGGCCTCGACCTCGGCGAAATCGCGATCACCTCCGGCGCCATGGTTTCGACGCATCAGCCGCCCGCGGACGCATTCCGGCTTCCCGACGTGACCGGCGCGGCGGTTGTGTTTCACCACGCCGAAGGCGACAAATGTGCGCGTTGCTGGATGATCCTGCCGGAAGTGGGAACGAACGCCCGCCACACGGATCTCTGCAACCGCTGCTCGGAAGCTGTCGACGCTCTTGAGGGAGTTGCCCCGTGAACCGCCTGAGCCCTCGCGATCTCGGCCTGGCTGTCGCCGCGGCCTCCCTTCTGCTCGACCAAGGCACGAAAATCGTCATGCTTTACGTCTTCGGCTTCGTCCATATGGGACCGATGGACCGGGTACCGATCTTGCCGTTTTTTAACCTCGTCATGGTGTGGAACCCGGGCGTCAGCTATGGGCTTTTTCCGGCCTCTGGCCCCCTGGGAACCGCGCTTTTGGCGCTTTTTTCTCTGGCGGCCGTGGCCGGTCTGGGGTGGTGGCTGTGGAATTCCCATCGCCGGCCGCTGACCATCGGCCTCGGTCTTGTGATCGGCGGAGCGCTGGGCAACCTGATCGACCGGCTCATCTATGGAAAGGTTGCCGACTTTTTCCACTTTTACGCTCGCGCCTATGATTGGTATGTGTTCAACGTGGCGGATGCGGCGATCACCTTCGGCGTGATAGCGCTGCTTTACGATGCGCTGCTCAAGCCCGAAATGCGGGCCGGCGGCGAAACCAGTTAGTCAGGAGTTGTCCATGGGTGTTCGTTCGCGGCGTACGCTTCGGCTCGCGATTTTGCTCGGCACGGCTGCCGCCCTAGCCGGGTGCAGCGCGCTTCGCGACGCGTCGGGCGGCGGCAAGGAACCGCCGGACGAGTTCGCGGTCGTCACCAAGGCGCCCTTGATCATTCCGCCGGACTACAATCTGCGCCCGCCCAGCCCGGGTGCCGCACCGACCAACCAGCTCGCGCCGACTCAGTCCGCCGAGCAGGCGCTTTTTAGCACCGAGGCCCCCACCGGCGCGGACACGATCACGGGCGATTACAGCCAGGTCGAAAAGATTCTTCTCGCCAATTCGGGCGCCCAGAGTGCCGATCCGACGATCCGCCAGGATCTGATCGCGGACGATACCGCAATGCAGACTTCGGACGACAGCTTCACCAATCAGGTTCTGTTCTGGAACGGCCCGTCGACGCCGGCCGACCAGTCCGTCGATGCCGACGCCGAGGCAGGCCGCGTGAACGCGGCTCAGGCGGGCGGCCAGACGGCGGTCGCAGCGCCGGATGCCGCCGGTGCGCCACCGGCCACGCCCGCGACACCGGCGGCGAGCGACACCAACGTCACCGATTCCGCGACCATCGACAAAGACAACAAGCACAGCACCGACAGCAACACCAACAACAACGAGAGCAGCGGCGGCTGGTTTGATTGGTTCTGATCGCCGGCTCTCATTAGGGCTTGCGGTCGGCGCGGCATTCCTGGCGGCGCTTCTAGCCGGTCCGGCGGATGCCGCCACGCATCCCTCGAAGGCCTTTCAGTTCGCTCTTCAGAACGGCATGCAGGTGATCGTCGTGCCCGATCATCGCGCACCGGTCGTTACGCAGATGATCTGGTTCCGGGTCGGTGCGTCCGACGATCCGCCCGGCTATTCGGGGCTTGCCCACTTCTTCGAGCACATGATGTTCCGCGGCACGCGAGCGGTGCCCGGCGACCAATATTCGCAGACCATTGCGCGCAACGGCGGCGACGACAACGCCTTCACGACTCACGACTATACCTGCTTCTACGAGCAGATCGCGCGCGACCGCTTGAAGACGGCGATGGGGCTCGAAGCAGACCGCATGGCCAATCTCGATCTGTCGGATTCGAATGTGAACACAGAGCGCGAGATCGTGCTCGAAGAGCGCCGCATGCGCATCGACAACGATCCCCAAGCGCTCACCGACGAGCAGATGGATGCGGCGCTCTATCTCTCGCATCCCTACGGACGGCCGGTGATCGGCTGGCCCGACGACGTGCGGCGCATCGGGCGCATCGAGGCGCAGGCGTTCTACGATCATCACTACGCACCGAACAATGCGCTCTTGATCGTGGCGGGCGACGTCACGCCCGACGAAGTGCGAGCCGACGCGCAGGCGGCTTACGGCAAGGTGCAGGCCCGGGAATTGACGCCGCGCTGGGAATTCTCGCAGCCGCCGCGTCTCGGCGAGACGCGCCTGACGGTCGCGCGCAGCGACGCGAAAGTGGCGATGTTCTCGCGCATCTACCGTGTGACGAGCTACGCCGAAGCCGGGCCTGGTCAGGCTGAGGCGCTCGACGTTCTGGCCCAGATCCTGGGCGGCGACGCGACCTCGGCACTCTACCGGACGCTCGTCGTCGACAGGCGCCTCGCGACGGATGCCGGCGCGACCTATGAGGGAATGCGGCGCGACGCGGGCGAGTTTACAATCTATGCCGTTCCGCGCCCGGGCGTGCGGCCGGAGGTTCTCGAGCAGTCCGTCGACCAGGTCCTCGCGCGCTTCGTCAAGTCTCAGCCCAAGCCGGACGAGCTGCAGCGCAGCAAGGCGCAACTCGTCGCCAGCACGATCTATCGCCGCGACGATCAGTACGCCATGGCGTCCGCCTTCGGACAGGCGCTGATGATCGGGCTCACGATCGACGATGTCGATGCATGGCCCGATCGCATCCGCGCCGTGAGCGGTGCCGACGTGGAGACGGCCGCCCAATCCGCCCTCGACAAGAAGGAGGCGGTTTCGGGATGGCTCGTGCCGCAGCCGTCGAAATGAAGGCGCGCACGCTCGTTTTTCTCATGGCGCTGGTTGTGGCTGCGGCTCCGGCGCGGGCGACGGATATCAAACCGATTTCCGCAGTCGGCGGCGCGCAGACCTGGTTCGTCGAAGATCGCACCGTACCGATGATCGCCCTGGATGTTTCGGTACCGGCGGGGTCCGCCTACGATCCGGCGGGGAAAGCCGGCCTTTCGTCCTTCGCCGGCGAGATGCTCGACGAGGGCGCAGGCAATCTCAATTCGAAAGCCTATCATGACGCGCTCGCCAACAGCGCCATCACGCTCGCCGTCACCCCCGGCCGCGACTATCTCGAGATTTCGCTCGTCACGCTGACGGAGAACGCGGCCGATGCGTTCCGACTTCTGGGTCTTGCCCTTCAGCATCCGCGCTTCGACGCCGACGCGGTCGCACGCGTGCGGGCACAGCTTCTCCAGACGCTCGCGCAAGAGGACCAGGACCCGGCGACGGTGGCGGAGAAGGGATTTTACGCAGCGTTCTTCGCGGGCCATCCCTACTCCCATGCACCCGACGGCGCCGCCGCCGGACTTTCGGACGTCACGGCGAACGACCTCAAATCCTTCGCGCGCAGCCACTGGGTCCGCGGCGGAATGAAGATCGCCATTTCGGGCGACGCCAATGCGGCGACCGTCACGGCCTTGTTGCAGTCGGCGTTCGCAGGCCTGCCCGGCAACACGCCACCCGCGGCGCCAACCTTGCCGCACAGGGCACGGGAGGGAATGCAGGTCATAGCGATGCTGGTTCCGCAGGCGGTCGCCGTGTTCGGCCTGCCCGGGCTGGCGCGGTCCGACCGCGACTACATTCCCGCCTATGTGGCGAACTACATCGTCGGCGGCGGAGGTTTTTCGTCCCGGCTCACCAACGAAGTGCGGGTCAAGCGCGGCCTGACCTACGGCATCTCGACGGATCTGCTGACATTGCGCAGGGCCGCCATGATCGTGGGGCAAGTCGCCACGCGCCGTGACAGCATGCGCCAGTCGCTCGCGGTCACGCGAAACGTGCTTGCCGACTTTTCCGCCAACGGCCCGACCGAACAGGAGCTGGCCGACGCCAAGACCTATCTGACCGGCTCCTTCCCCCTTGCTTTCGCCTCGAACGCCGCCACGGTCTCGCAGCTCGCGATCTTTCAGCGCCAGGGCCTTGGCCCCGACTATATCGCCAGGCGAAACGGCCTAATCGCGGCCGTCACGATCAACGACGTGCGGCGCGCCGCGAAACGCTTGTTCGATCCGGCGCGTTTGACCATTGTCGTCGCCGGCAGCCTTGACGATTCCAGCAAGACGGGCGGCAAATAGCGCCCTTCTTCGCTGTGAATAGCGCGAGGGCCGGGCGGCGTCGCCGGAAACCCTCTGATAGAGTGACCCCATGACCCAAGACCCGCATCCGTTCGATGTTTCGCTCTCGCTCGCCCTCGAAGGCAAAGGCGCGCCCAAGCGCGCGGCCTATGACGCAGCGCTCGCCGAGGCGGCCCGTGCGCTCGACTGGTTGCGCGCCGCCAAGGCAGACGGCTCGATCGAGCTTCTGTCCGTGCCCGGCCGCACGGACGACATCGCGCAGGCACGCGAGGTCGCGGCAAAACTGGCGGAGAACACGTCGGACATCGCCGTCCTCGGCATCGGCGGGTCGAGCCTCGGCGGCCAGGCGCTGAAGGCGCTCGCCCCCGAGCGGGCGAACGGCGTGCGCGTCAGCTTCCACGACAATCCCGATCCGTTTTCCTGGGCGGAAGCGATGTCGCGCTTCGACCTTAAGACAACGCGGTTCGTCGTCATCTCGAAATCCGGCGGCACGGCGGAAACGCTGATGCAGGCGCTTACAGCGGCTGATGCCATCGACAAGGCGGGCGGCGGCAAATATCTCAAGCATCACTTTGTCGCGGTGACCGAGCCGCACAAGAGTCCGCTGCGCGAATTCGCCGAATCGATCGGCGCGCCGGTGCTCGATCATCCCACCGGCGTCGGCGGGCGCTATTCGGTGCTGACGATGGTGGGGATTCTTCCTGCCATCCTCATGGGCCTCGACGTAGCCGCTTTGCGCAGAGGCGCGGGCGATGTTCTGGCGCAGGCGCTGGCCGGCAAGGGCGAGGACGTTCCCGCAGCGTCGGGCGCGGCCCTGCATCATGCGCTCGCCATCGAGGGCCGCCTGCGCGAGACCGTGTTTTGGGCCTATGCCGACAAGCTGCATACGCTCGGGGGCTGGTGGCGCCAGCTTTGGGCGGAAAGCCTCGGCAAGGACGGTAAGGGCTCGACGCCCGTCGCCGCGCTCGGTCCCGTCGACCAGCACAGCCAGCTTCAGCTGTTCCGCGACGGCCCGGGCGGCGCGCTGTTCACGATCCTGACCACGGAAACGAAAGGCGCGGGCCTCGCAGCACCAGCTGCGCGCGCACAAGCGCTGGGACTGGGTTATCTCGCGGGCAAGCCGATGGGCGATCTCGTCGCGGTCGAGGCGCGCGCCACCGCGGAGACGCTCGCGCGCAATGGGCGTCCGGTGCGCCGCATGCATGTGCCGGCGGTCGACGAGCACAGCGTCGGCGCGATCATGATGCATTTCATGCTCGAGACCATGATCATGGGCCGCCTGATGGGCGTCGATCCTTTCGACCAGCCCGGCGTGGAAGAAGGCAAGATTCTGGCGCGCCAATATTTGGAAAGCAGCCAAACGTGAGGATCCGTCGCCTTGCCGAAGGAACGATCAACCGCATCGCCGCCGGCGAGGTGGTCGAGCGTCCGGCGAGCGCGGTCAAGGAGCTGGTCGAGAACGCGCTTGACGCGCAGGCAACGCGGATCGAGATCGCGACGTCCAATGGTGGCGCCGACCTCGTCCTCGTCGCCGACAATGGCATCGGGATGGAGGCCGACGACCTGTCCGTCGCCGTCGAACGCCATGCGACCTCGAAACTTCCGCTTGGCGCAAACGGCGACGACGATCTCTCGCATATCGACACGCTCGGTTTTCGCGGCGAGGCGCTGCCTTCGATCGGCGCCGTCGCACGTCTGGCGATCGCCAGCCGCGCGGCACAAGGCGAGGCGCACGAGATCCGAGTCGATGGCGACCAGGTCGGCACGCCGGCGCCGGCGGGTTTTCTCGCCAGCGGCCAGTCCGGCACGCGGGTCGAAGTGCGCGAGCTCTTTTATGCGACGCCGGCGCGGCTCAAATTCCTGAAATCCGCGCGCAGTGAGGACCTGGCGACCCTGGACGTCGTGAAGCGTCTCGCAATGGCGCGGCCGACGTCTCTTTCACGCTGACGATGGATGGGCGCCGCACGCTCGACCTGCCCGCCGAGCCCGATCTGTTCGGCGGACGGCTCAACCGCCTGTCGCGGATCATGGGCCGCGACTTCGGCGAGAACGCCGTCGCGGTAGACACCGGGCGCGACGCCGTCGCCATCAAGGGCTTCGCCGGCCTTCCGACCTACAATCGCGCCAACAGCGCCATGCAGTTCCTGTTCGTGAACGGCAGGCCCGTGCGAGACAAGCTCCTGATCGGCGCCGTGCGCGGCGCCTATGCGGATTTCCTTGCCCGCGACCGTCACCCGGCGCTGGCGCTGTTCCTCGACTGCGATCCGGCCTTCGTCGACGTGAACGTGCACCCCGCCAAGACGGAGGTGCGCTTCCGCGACGCGGGACTGGTGCGCGGGCTGATCGTGTCGTCGCTGAAGGCGGCGCTCGCCCAGGCCGGGCATCGCGCCTCGACGACGGTTTCCGGCGCGGCACTCGCATCGCTTCAGCCTGCGAACGTGACGCGGATCTATCCGCAGGGCGCCACTCCCTCGTCCGCGAGCGTTGCCGAAACCGCCCGCCAATTCCACGCACCGCTGTTCTCGGCGCCGGTTCTTTCGGTGCGCGTCGAAGCCGTCGCGCCGGGGCCGGAGGCTTCCGACGCGCCGCTCGGCGTCGCCCGCGCGCAGCTGCACGAGACCTATGTCATTGCGCAGACCGCAGACGGTATCGTCATCGTGGACCAGCACGCGGCGCATGAGCGGCTGGTCTACGAGCGCATGAAGCGCGCGCTGGAGAGCGGTGGCGTCGCGCGCCAGCCGCTGCTCATCCCCGAGATCGTCGAGCTCGATCCCGCGGAAGTCGACCGCGTTGCCTCGCGCGCCGGCGAACTGGCGGAGCTTGGACTCGTCGTCGAAGCGTTCGGCCCCGACGCCGTCATGGTCCGCGAGCTTCCGGCAGTGCTCGGCCTGGCCGATGCCAAGGGCCTGATCCGCGATCTGGCAGATGACATCGCCGAGACCGGCAACGCGCTGTCGCTAAAGGAGCGGCTCGAAGAGATCTCTGGAACGCTGGCCTGTCACACCTCCGTGCGTGCCGGGCGCAGGCTTTCCGCAGAGGAGATGAATGCGTTGTTGCGCGAGATGGAAGCGACTCCGCATTCCGGCCAGTGCAATCACGGCCGGCCGACCTATGTGGAGCTGAAACTGTCCGACATCGAACGCCTGTTCGGGCGCCGCTAAAACGGCCGTCAATCGATTTCGTAGATCTCGGAGTTGTCGACGGGCTGTTGCGCCAGCCGAGCCGCATTCACCTTGAGCATGCGCGCGACACGCTTCAGCAGTTCGTTGTCGTCAAATGGCTTTGCGACGTAGTCCGACGCTCCGAGCCCGACGGCGCGGCGCACGTCTTCGGGCGCGTGGCGGGCCGTCAGCACGAGAATGGCGAGCTTCTTCGGACGCGCGCGCAGCGCCTGGAGCACGCCGAAACCGTCGAGAATGGGCATGCCGATGTCGAGAATGAGGCCGTGGGGATCCATCGTCTGGATGCGATCGAGGGCCTCCACGCCGTTGCGCGCGGAAATGGTGTGGTAGCCGGCAAGCTCGAGGCGGATCGTCAGCAATTCGTGAATGCCCTCGTCGTCCTCAGCGACGACGAGGCGTTGCTGGCGCGGATTTTCACGCGACATGGGAAGGCCTCCTTTCCCGATCCGGTGCCTTGGCCAGCGAACGCTCGACGACGTCGCGCAGTTGGGCCATTGCAATCGGCTTGGAGACGATGCCGTCGAAGCCGGACTGCAGCAGCTTGCTCGTCATCGCCCGGTCGGTGTCGGCCGAGAAAGCGAGAATGGGCATGGCGTGGCCCGCGGCTCGCAGCGCCTTCATTGCCGCCGTCCCGTCGATGCCGGGCATCTGAAGGTCCATGAGGACCAGGTCGAAGGATTTGCTCTTCGCCAGCTCGAGCGCCCGCTCGCCACTCTCGGCCTCGGTCAGCTCGGCGCCGGTGTCGCCGAGGAAGGCGCGCACGAGGACGCGATTGGCATCGCGGTCGTCGACGACAAGGATACTGGCATTGCGCGGCGCGTCGAGAACGATCTTTTCATCCCGTGGGGGCGCGCCGGCTCCTGCGAACGGCGCCGGAATCTCGAACCAGAACGTTGACCCCACGCCTGGCTGCACCTCAAGTCCGATCCTGCCATGCATGGCGTCGACGATACCCTTGCAGATCGCCAATCCGAGCCCGGTGCCGCCATGGCGACGCCTTACCGAGCCGTCGATCTGCGAGAACCGCTTGAACAGCCTCGCGACCTGGTCTTCGGGCACGCCCGGACCCGTGTCGATCACCTCGCAACGCAGCCGGTTCGCGGCCGGAATTGGTCCTCCGACGCAAGCGAGGTGCAGCGTGACCGAACCGCTGTCGGTGAACTTCACGGCATTGCCGATCAGGTTGAGCAGCAACTGGCGCAAGCGGTGGGAATCGGCGGAAACCGTCTGCCCTGCGAGCGCCGGATCGCAGCGCAATCGCAGCGCGATGTTCTTCTTTTCCGCCTGCGGCTGGAACAGGCGCAGCGCCTCTTCGCCCACTGTGTGCGGCTCGAGCGGCTCGGGGCGGATCTCGACCTGGCCGGCTTCGAGCTTGGAGTAGTCGAGGATGTCGTTGACCGTGGCGAGAAGGGCCTGGCCGGCCGAGCGCACGCGCGAAGCGTAGTGCTTCGGCCGGTCTTCGAGCGCGCATTGCTCCATGAGCAGTTCCGAGAAGCCGATCACGCTCGTCAGCGGCGTGCGGATCTCATGGCTCATATTGGCAAGGAATTCGGTCTCGGCGGCAGCGGATGCTTCCGCGCGTTCGCGCGCACGGACCAGCTCGACTTCCATGTCCTTGCGCGCCGTGACGTCGCGGACAATGTCGCAGAGGCCCGTCATCCGCCGCGTTCCAGGCTCGATGATCAGGGCGGGACGCGAACTCGAGCCAGAGGATGGTGCCGTCCGGCCGGATGTAGCGATATTCGAAGGTCGACATCGGCTGTTCCGAACGCTTGGCGATGGCAGCCTTGATCCCCGACTGGACGAGAGGAACGTCGTCGGGATGCAGGAATTCGAGACTTTTTTTTCCGACAAGCTCACAGGGCTTCAGTCCGATGATCCGCTCGCTCGACGGCGACACGTACAAGAGCGTCCCGTCCAGGTCCGCCTGAACGACGATATCCGTGGCGTTCTCCGCAAGCATCCGGAAACGCGCCTCGCTTTCGCGCTGCGCCCGCTGGGCTCGAGTGACGTCGGTCACATCGGTCACGACTTCGAACGCGTGCGTGATACGCCCAGAAGCATCGCGCTCGTATTTCGCGCAAAGGCGGATGTGCCTCAGATCGCCGTCGGTGCGTGTCACGCGTAGAACGGCATCGAGATCGTCGCCGCGCGCCGCCAGGCTGAGTTGCTCGGATATTTCCGTGCGGTCATCGGAATGGAAGGCGGCGATGATGCGATCGAGCGGGGGTGCCTTGTCGGAAAGGGGAACGCCGAACAGGCGGAACATCTCGTCCGACCAGTTCACCTCGCGCGTGGCGAGGTCGACGCGCCAGTACCCGACTTCGGCGATCTCCTCGGCCATCCGCCACAATCGGCGTTCCTCGGCCAATCCGCGCGCGCCGGCTTCGCTCGCCGCTAGCGAATCGACGAGGCGTTGATGCAGGCGCCGCGCCTCGGAGATCGCCGCCGCGGCAGGCATGACGGTCACGGTCATCGCGACGAGAAATATCTGCAGGGCCAGCATGTGGTGGGCGACATCGCCCTGGACAAAGGACAGCGGCCCGTAACCCCACATGGTCAGTGGAAATGAGACGAGCGCGGTCACCAGGATCGCGAGCGCCGCGCCTTCGACCTCGGCGACCAGCGACACCACGACCAGGGCAAGCGCCACCAGGTACAATCCGTGCCTTTCCGAGAAGACGTAGGCAAGAACGATAAGGAAAGGCAGCAAGGTTGCCGTCAGCCGCCGCATGGCATTCGGCAATGGATGATCGATCACCGCATCGCCGGTGAGGACGAGCAGAAGCGGCGTGAAAAGAAGATAGCTGAGCGCGTTCGACAAGGTCCAGACGAGGAGGTTGTGCGAAAAGCCGCTTCCATGATGCAGAAAGAAATTGAGCGCGCCCAGCGCGCCGGCCGTCGGGGCCGCGACAACGATGACGCCGATAAACAGGCCGAAGACCTGCCATTTGCGGAAGTCCGGCCTCCCGCCGATCACGCCGACAGTGCCGACATAGGCGAGCGCGAGCCCGATCGAATTCGCCAGGCTGAACGTCAGCGCGAGGAGGAGCCTGTCGCCGAAGACAAGACCGGCGACGCTGCCGCCGACGAAGTTTGCGGCAACAATCCAACGCGCGGTGTCGCGCCGGCTCAGGAGAGCGAGCGCAAGCAGGATTCCATCGGCGGGCCAGACGGCCGCGACGGTGTGCACCTGCTTGGTCAGCAGCAGGCTGAAGCAATCCAGGATGATCGCGGCGGCGAAAGCGAGCGCAATGCGCCGTGGCTCCGCCTGGCGCTCGCGCGAATCCTGAGCGTCCAAAGCGCACTCCCGGAAGGAAACCGCAGCGCCCGATTGTCGCCAAAAATGGTCGCGGAAAGATTAATGGGGCTATACGGTTGGGCCTTGTTTTTGTTCGATTTTGCGGGCGCGACGGCAGGTCGTGCCGACGCACTCCACCTTAGATAATGCTGCCTGCTCTCACGCGGCCTTTAGGATCGTGACCCGCGTGTCGCCATAGGCGCGAGAATCGAGCAGCGCAAACCCGTCTCCGGCCTGGTTTTCCTCAGCTTCCGCCGTTTCCACAACGGCAATCGCACCGGCTGCAAGCCAGCCTCCTGCGCGCAGGCTCGCCAGCGCCGGCGCGATGAGACCTTTTCCATAGGGCGGATCGAGGAAGGCGAGGCCGAAAGGGCCGCCGGCGCCGGCTGCCATCGGCCCGAGGTCGGTTGCGTCGCGCCGCCAGATTTTGGTTTCGCCGGTGAGCGCCAACGCTTCGACGTTTCGCCGGATGAGGGCGCGGCTTTCGGCCGAGTCATCGACGAACAGGCAGTACGATGCGCCATGGCTCAGCGCTTCGAGGCCGAGCGCGCCCGTACCGGCGAAAAGGTCGACGGCGTGCAGGCCGTCCAGTGCAAAATCTACGCCGAAATCGTTGTGCGCGAGGATGTTAAAGACCGCCTGGCGCACCTTGTCCGCAGTCGGGCGCACGCGCGCATCCGGAGGGGCCACAAGCGCGCGGCCGCGGAACCGCCCGCCCGTGATCCTCACAGATCCTTCCGCATCATATAGCGCGTGTGCTCGCCGCCCATCACCGGCATGTCGCCGAACACGCGATAGCCGAGCTTTTCGTAGAACGGGCGCGCCTGCCAGCTCAGCGTCGTGAGCCATGCCACCCGCGCGCCGCGCCGGCGGCCTTCCTCCTCGGCCTTCGTCATCAGGGCGCGGCCATGACCCTGGCCGCGCATCGGTTCGTCCATCCACACAACGGAGAAATAGAGCGTGTCGGTGTAGGTCCTCCCCACGATGCCACCGCACAGCTTTCCCTCCACGTCGCGCACGGCAAGATTCAGCGGCACGGCCTCGACCGCAATGCCGGTTGCCCTGCGGTTGAACGATGCCAGCCCTTCTTCGATGGCTTTTGCGGTCTCTTCGCTCGTATCGGCCTCGATGGTGAAGCTCACGACTCCTCCGACACCTGCACGAGCAATTTTCCGGTGTTGCCACCGGTGAAAAGGAGATTGAGCGCCGAAAGCGCGTTTTCGATGCCCTTCTCGAGATGCACGTCGTACTTGATCTTGCCTTCCGCCACCCATTTCGACATGTCGGCGTAGAATTCGCCCAGCCGCGCAAAGTAGTCGATGATGATGAAGCCTTCGATGCGCGCGCGTTTCATCAGGACGTTGGTGAGCGACGGCCCGCGCGGCTGCTCCGTCTCGTTATAGGTCGAGATCAGGCCGCACAGAACGATGCGCGCCTTCAGATTGATCTGCTCCATGATTGCATCGAGAATGTCGCCGCCCACATTCTCGAAATCGACGTCGATGCCGTTCGGGCATTCGCGCTTTAGCGCCTCGCGGACGTTCTCCTTCTTGTAATTGATGCAGGCATCGAAGCCGAGGTCTTCCACCGCGTGGCGACACTTCTCGTCCGAGCCTGCGAGGCCGACCACGCGACAGCCCTTGAGCTTGGCGATCTGGCCGACGATGGAGCCGACGGCGCCGCACGCCGCGGAGACTACGACGGTTTCGCCGGGCTGCGGCTTGCCGAGGTCGAGCAGACCGAAATAGGCGGTCGCGCCCGTCATGCCGAGCACGCTCATATAGGCGGTGAGCGGGACCGGGCCTTTCGTCATCTTCTGGGCGCTGTCGGCGACGCAGAATTCCTGCCAGCCGGCGATGCCGTTGACGATGTCGCCGGGCTTGAAGTCGGGGTTGTTGGAGCGCTCGACGATGCTGAGCGTGCCGCCGCGCATGACGTCGCCCAGCTGGACCGGCGGCATGTACTGGTCCATGTCGCTCATCCAAATCCGGTTGGTGGGATCGAGCGAGAGATAAAGCGTGCGCGTGAGGATCTGTCCGGGTCCCGGCTCCGGGATGGGCTGCTCGACGAGCTCGAGGTCTCCCGGCTTGATGTCGCCGACCGGCCGCTTTTTCAAGATCCACTGACGATTGCTGTTTTTCACTGTCCGCTCCCTAGATGGCTATCGCCATAAACTAGCGGTCCCTTCACGCTCGCGCGAGTGCGGCTGGCGGGACCAATTGCGGCACGCTATAGCGGCCCCATGGCGCGTGTCGTTTTTGTCGTCTTTGCCGTTCTTTTCGGCTTCGTCTCCGCGAATCCCGCGGCGGCGCAGATCGACTTCGCGCCCAAGGTTCATGCGCGCCTCGTGGCGGAGCGCAACGTCGTCGCGCCGGGCGGCACGCTTTCGGTAGCGCTCGAGGAAGACATCCGTCCGGGCTGGCACACCTACTGGATCAATCCCGGCGAGGCGGGCGCGCCGACGGAGATCAAGTGGACGCTGCCGCTAGGCTGGCGCGCCGGCCTGATCGCCTGGCCCTATCCCAAGAGGCTGCCCGTCCCGCCGTTCATGAACTACG
Organism: uncultured Alphaproteobacteria bacterium; assembly: GCA_963802815.1. Lineage (GTDB taxonomy): Bacteria > Pseudomonadota > Alphaproteobacteria > Micropepsales > Micropepsaceae > Rhizomicrobium. The sequence goes on along the minus strand of CAWDKN010000091.1, from coordinate 308 downwards.
GCTACGAGGGAAAGCTCTGGCTTCTGTCGAACCTGACCGTTCCGGCCAATGCAAAACCCGGCAGCGATGTCGAACTGGCGGCCGCCGTCGACTGGCTCGTCTGCAAGGATGTCTGTGTCCCCGAAGACGCAATCGTTTCGGTCGCGCTGCGCGTCGGCCGGGTCCCATCGCCGGCCAATTCTGCGATCTCGGCGCAATTTGCCTCAGCGCGGGCGAGGCTTCCAGTACCGTCTCCCTGGCCGATTCGCTACCGGCTGAAAGACCATCTCGATCTCTTCGCGATGGCGCCGGCGCTCGCCGCGGCGCGT
>CAWDKN010000090.1:0-6863 GCA_963802815.1 uncultured Alphaproteobacteria bacterium | reverse complement strand
AAATTATTTAGCGGCCGAGCGCCAGGCGAAGGGGCCGCCATCAGCCCCACCCGATATGCGTAGCGCCTGCGAGGCGGCTGCGCTGCACGAGACCCGCGAGATCGCCCAGCCGCCGCTCGATATAACCCTCGCTGCGGCCGAGATGAATCATCCTCATCTTTCCAAGCTCGGCGTATTCTGCCGGCGCGACTTCCGGCGAGCGTTGGCCAAGGTGACGGCGCAGCGCCGCCGTCACCAGGCCAGAGAACGCATCGAGGGTAAAAATTCCATCCGGCTCGGGAGAAAGCCCGAGCGCCAGCAACAAACCAACGGCGTTGACGTTGGATACCGACACCTCGAACGCATCACCATCGGCGCGAGCGAGCGCCGGAATCACCCACAGGTCGCGTGCGTCATCGCGCACGTAAGGCAGAAAGCTGATTGACATGAGCCGCACCGTTGAATTGCAGAAAAAGCAGGCGGGCGCGGGCGCCGGGCTGATAGCCCCGGCGTCCGCGTTTGTTCCTGGATTCAAAACGGGATTTCGTCTTCGTCCATCCCGCCGCCGGCACCAGCCATCGCCGGCTCGCGCGTCCCACCATTGCCGCCGGCCGCCCGCTCGACGTCCCGCTTCTTCGTATCCAGAAAAGTCAGCGTGCCGTTATAGGGCTGCACCTGCACCTCGGTCGTGTAGCGGTCGTTGCCGTCACTATCCTTCCACTTGTTGGTGGCGAGCTTGCCCTCGATCAAAACCTTCGCACCCTTGGTCAGATACTTTTCCGCAATCTTCGCCAGGCCCTCATTGAAGATGACGACACGGTGCCACTCGGTCCGCTCGCGACGCTCGCCGGATTGCGCATCGTTCCAGCTCTCGCTGGTGGCGATGCTGAGGGTGACAATCTTCTTGCCGGCTCTGTGTCGATCGCACTTCCGGGTCCTGGCCCAGATTGCCGATCAGCTGCACGCGGTTCAGGTAACCAGACATGATCTCATTCCTTCATTCATTTCCCTCTCAGGAAGGTCGCCGGCTCCGTGCCGGCGTCGTTCCCTCGGGTGCGGTCTGAAGAAACCGGGATCGGGACCGCCCGCCCCCGAACGCCGCGGCTTGGTGCGGGCGCGCAGCGCCACGGCAGCGGCGTGAGCCGAAGGCGCTTCGCAGAAGCGGGGATGCGGAAAGCGGGACCGGCTCGGTTTAGACCGCGCATCAACCCGAGGGGACGGCGCCGGCCACGGAGCGTGCGTGCTTCAACACACTTCTCCCATTCTCCCGCTCAAATTCAGCATAGGCGATTCAGCGCCAAATTTTGTCGGAAGCGAGGTCAAATCGAAGGACTTCGCGCCTCCCGGGAGGTAAACCAGGCACCGTTGATCCATGCATGCAGCGGGCCGCTTCCGGCCGCGCCGATGGCATCCCGAAAATTGGGCAGATAGGTGATCCGGTCATTCGGCCCGTGGACCGCGTATCGCGCACCTTCCGGCGGCGGCGCAGAGATGTCGGGGTCATCGCAAGCCGTCAGACCCACGGAGACCTCACTCGCCACCAAGGGTTTCGCGGCCGGGTGTCGGGCCGCAGCGTAGGCAAGCCAGGATCCAGGGCGCGACCGCGTATTCCGGCGCCACAGCCCATCCAGCGTCTTGAGGGTGGGCAGAGCCGCAGCCTCCACGGCGAGTGCGGCAGCGAGACCTGCAGGTTCACGTGCGGCCATTTCGTCGACCTCGTGTGGCTGCGTGCTCGGGCAGCAGATGCACGCTGATTTCGTCGGAACAGCTGGGACACCGTGCCGGCCCGCGATAGCCGATAGCAGGTCGTCGCTGGCAATCTCTGCCTTGCACCGTTCACGGCACCAGCCCCATTCGCGAAGGGGGTAGGTGAAGCGCTCAAGCGCGGTGTCCGCGCAATCGCCGCCGCGGCGCATGTCCTTCGGTCCGGCGTCGTATCCGATGGCGTGTTCCAGGCGCTGGCCGCGCGACCAGGCAGCAATCGCCGGCCGCCAGCGACGCAGGAAGGCATTCTGCGGCTCCACCTTCCACTTCTGCGAACACGCTTTGCTGCCATAGGCGAGACTCGGCAGCACCCCCTTCACGAGGCAGTCTTCGACGAGTGTCGTGTAGCGCCCATGACGCGGGCGATAGCGCACCACGGTCAAAGCGGGGAATCCGACGGCCGCAAGCCAATCGTCGATGACGGCCCGATACCGGTAAGTCGAATCGTGCTCCGATCCCACATCCGCGAACATGATCAGATCCGGGCGTCGCCCGAGGCGTCGCCATCCGATCAGGACGGCAGTGCTATCCACACCCATCCCATACGACAGCACCAACGGCGGAGGTGGTCCGCCTGCGTCAGACCCGAACAGTGGCAGCGGCGCTGAGGGGGCGGCCGGGACAGTCATGCTGCGCGATCCCGGGCCGGTCGAATTCTCTGGGTCGCCCTCGACGCGGGCGCAGCCATCCGAGCCGGCTTATGCCGCGAGGTGTCCGGCAGCGTCGGGTATTGCGGTCGGTTCCTTCCACAAGCAGAGATCGTCGTGAACGATCAGCGTGCGGACGGCCACTTTCTGGACGCGGGAGCGGTCGCGCAGCGAGCGCACCAGCGCCATATCAGATCGGCCGATCGTGTAGACATCTTCCCATCGGCCGGTGTCGCGATTGCGGCGCGCGGCGGCCATGGTGCCGTTCAGGAATGCCTCCACGATCCAGGGCGTTCGGCAGACCGCCCTGCCCCCATAGCGGTCATGAAAAAAGCCCTGGTCCTGCAGGTAGTAAATGCTGCCGACGGCGATGACGCCGACGCGCAGAGGATTGTCTCCGCCCCGGCATCGCTGGGCGTAATATTGGCGCAACATGATGAGTTCCTGGTGCTGGTGACCGCGCTAATCGGTCACGAGTTCGAACGACGTGAGGACGGTCGCCCCGGTCAGCGGATCGAGATGCATGACCAGTTCTTTGCCGTTGACGACGCTGTGGTGTCCGTGTCGCTTCAGCAATTGCAGCCGGCTCGGCGTGATGCGCGGAATGCGGGTTTTCTCGATGAAATCCGCGATTGCCGCCTGCTCGCTCTCGAAATGTCCACGCCAGTATCGAGCGTTGATCGGGAGAATCTCGGGGCAGCGATACAGCCACCAGCCATCCGTGCGGCGGACGGTTTCAACAATGGTGCCGCCGATCTCATGGCGAATGGCAGCCGGCTCTGGCGGCTCGGTGCAGGGCGCGCTCATTCGCGATACCCCTCTTCGTCCAGGGCTTCGTCGGCCTCTTCGGACGGATGAGCTTCATCGTCGTACGCATCCCGCCAGTTCCGGTCGGGTAGGTCCAGCAGACCGACCATGACTTTGCGGCTGATGCGGGCGTCCGCGATCCGCAAGAACCCATAAAATCCGAGATGACCGGCTGCGTAGTCCCAGAGGCGTTGATCGAGCGGCTCGCGTTCGATCGGCGGCCTGGTTGCAAGCTGGAACGGAGTGGCGGGGCCACCCCGTTGCGCCACAGGGAGAATTGCCATGGCGGCCCCCTACGCGACTGGGGCCGAGGCAGCAGCATCCGGCGCGGTGCCCGGAGCCCGGCCGATGTCGCGACCCTCCTCGACATGAAGAAAGTCGTCTTGACCAAAGCCGTTGCGAGAACTCGCCGCATCGTATCCGTTCGGCTTGCGCGCGCCCTTCTGCAGGCGAACCGACACGTAGAAAGACTCGTTGGGATGATCGGCACGGACTTTTGCGCCGAAGCGGGCGACAGCCTGCTTGATCTGGGCGACGTTCCCAATGGCCGGGACTGTCTCGGTCGCCAGCGACGGGCCGAACAGCTCGATGGTTTTCGTGGTGTAGCCCCGCTCGCGGGTGAGTTTCCCGGGCACGGTCGAGAGGGTGATGGTAACGGGCATGGTGGGTTCTTTCGGATGCGCGCACGGCTGCGCACGCACGGGATGTGCGTGTGTTGGCCTTGCGGGTTGGGAGGAGGCGGGCTGCCGGGAGAGGTCGGGCAGCAGGTCGATCAGCGTAAGCGCCGCTGGGCGCCTGGCGATGGCGGCCTAGGCCGCGAGCGGCAGGGCCATCAGCCGGTTCAGCTGGTCGATTTCTTGGTAAAGGCGCCGCAGCCGCGGCCCATAGTCAGGTTCGAGCTGGGCAGCGGCGGCAAGGTAGCGATCCCAGGTCGCACGGTCCCAGGTCTCGCGGTCGTCGATACGGACAGAGGGCGCCGCGCCACGGGCAGCCGCTTGTTCGCAGGCTGCCACCATCTCCGTCTCGATCTCCGCAAGTCTTTTCTGTCGCGCCACAACGCCGGTGTTGAGGCGCTGGCGGTCGAGGTGGCGTCGTTGCTCGCCCGGGATCGGCGGCGATCCGGATGCTGTGCTGAGCATGGTGGGGGATAGCGGGTCGGACGTTCCCGCCGGGGTTATGCAGGTCATGATCTGCTCCTGGTGAGGAAGGGCGGCCCGGATCGGCGCCTCGCCGACCCGGACCGGAACGGTTACTCGGCGGCGTGCGCGACGGCTGAGCCAACGCGATCGTTGGCCGCCAACGGCGCCGCATCGGCGTCCTCACCCTCCCCGAACTCAGCATCCAGTCCGTCGAGGTCGGCGTCCTCTCCGGCGGTCGCGTCCGCATCACTCCAGCCGCGACCAGGCACGTATCTGCGCGCCTCGGCCTCTTTCGCCGCCTTGAGTTCGTCGGCCGACAGAGCGAAATGGGCAGCCGGGTAGACGTAGAGGCCGTCCTTGAACCGTTCGATCAGGCGCGCGCGGGTATCCTTGGCGCGGGCTTCGGTGCGCACGCCCTCGGCCGCGGCCGCCTTTTCGACCGCGGATTTCGACAGGCAGGACAGGAACTCGTCCGTGGCCATGTTCGGCAAGTAGAGCGAGGCGCCGATCGCGTCGCCGGCGATGCGGGCGACGTTGCCGCTGTTGGTCATGTTGTCGCGACAAGACAGGGCGGCGGTCAGCATCGAGCGCGCTGCGATGCGCACGGTGTCTTCGGCCGCCGTCAGCACGCCGCCCTCGGTGATGGACGCCGCGATGGCCTCCCTGCCCCAATGATCAAGGCTGGCGCCGCTGGAGATGCTCACGTTCTTGCCGGCGAGCGCCAGAACCAGCAGGGCGATCAGCGTGCGGTCGTCGATCTCTGCCTGCTTGAATGCCTGGTGCAGCGCGTCGGTGCGCAGGTCGCCGATGATGGCGTTGCCCTTCTGGGTGACCTCGGGGCGGGTGCGCGTCGGCACCTCGCTCGCCTCCGGCAGCGGGGCCGCCTCACCCTTGCCGGCTTTGGCCGGCTTCTTCGGCTCCGGCATGCGGTAGACGATGGTCCGCACCTCGCCGGAGTGCGCGTCGAGGTAGTGCCCGACATGGTCATGCTTGCCAGGCTTGCCGTAAACATGCTCGGCCTTCTTGGGCAGTTCGTGGCGCCCATGCTCGTCCGTCGGCAGCAGCGTGCCGCGCTCCGGCAGGTTATTTTGCAGCCACTCCTGCTGGGCGCCGAAGAAGCCCTCGACGTTGGTGGTGTAGCGGCCGTCCTCGCCGCCCTGCGCGAACAGATCGTCCTCCCAAATCACGCCGTAGGCCTTCGCCAGGGTCTCGTCGAACTTGGCAGCCGCGAACGGAATGCGGCGCTTGCCGAGGGCGCGCGCGATCTCATGCCAGTAGAGGTCTTGACCCTTCTTCGGTTTGTATTTCTTCCAGACCTGGGCCTGCTCGTCGCGGGAGGCCGCGGCGATGGTCCGCATCTGGTCCTCGTTCGGCATGTTGCCGGTCGCCATCACGTCCAGCATCGCCGGCAGCATATGCGCCAGCAGTTTCAGCCGGCGCACGGTGCGTGCCGGCAGCGCCAGGGCGTCGGCGATCGCCTGTTCGGTCCAGCCCTGCCCTTCCAGCGCCTCTGTCGCCCGCCAGATGTCGACACTGTTCATCGACACACGCACGAGGTTCTCGGAAACCGAGCGCATGGCGTTCGCGACCTCGTCGGCGTCGCCGACCAGCACGTCGATGACGTCCAGCCCGGCGGCAATCGCGCAGTTGCAGCGGCGGTTGCCAGCCACGATTTCCAGACCGGCTTCGGTCTCCTTCACGAGCGGCGGCTGGATGATGCCGATGGCGCGGATGGAGGCGACGAGTTGGTCGTCCATCGCCTTCGGCGTGGCCGTTCTGCGGGGGTTGTTCGGATTGGTGATCAGGCTGCGCGGATCGACGCTGCGAAGTTCGGCCATGATGGGCTCCTGTGGGGTTGCTCTCTGCCCTCCCTATTTCTCGGGAAGACCCCATCCCCCGGCTGCATCCCGGCGGGCCGGGGCAAGGGCGAAGCCGGCAAAGCCGGGCTGCCGCGCGCTTGCGCGGCGGACCCTTGCGGCGGTCGACGGTGATGCGGCATTTCCGCCTTCCCCGCCGGGGAATGATGGCAGCGCTCTGCTCAAATGCTGTGGGCGTCGGACTGGCGCGACGCCCTGAAGCGAGCCGACGGGCACGCTAGCCTGCCCAGACATGACTTACCCCGCCCAAGGGCCGCAAGACGGACATACACCGGATGTGTTACATATTCGGCCAGTGCGGACATCTGAGATCTAACGGGGTGGATGGAAGCGTTGGACGAATACTTGAGCCGGTACGGAACGGCGAGCGCCATTCTATTCTGTGGCGCAGGCCTCACGGCGGATTGCCTAAACTTCGACGACGACGCTGCGGTCGGCGTGACTACCCACCTGCTGCAACTCCTGAATGACGAGTTGAAAAACCGAGAGGAAAACCGACCGGCTTTCGCGACATCAAAAATGCTGCAAAGCAGTTCAAGCAAGTACTCGGAACTCACCGCCTCATGGAACTTCTTAAGGGTCGCTTCCGGCTGAGTAAGGTGTCAGCGTCCGTCGAAGACATCGCAAAATACCCCTGGGCCGCCGTCTAC
>CAWDKN010000089.1:0-14201 GCA_963802815.1 uncultured Alphaproteobacteria bacterium | reverse complement strand
CAATCCAATATCCTCCGAGCAGTTCGGCTATCGAAATGGGGCAATGAGCACTACCGATCCATCGCTTCGCGGAGCCGAAACGCCTCGCGCCAAGGTCGCCATGATCGTCACCCGCGATCTCGACGAAGCGATCAGCCGCGCCCACACGATTTAGGAGATCTACCGCAGCCTTTCGGCGCGCTTCGATGTGCGGGTCATCCGCCTGTTCAGCATCGTCGAACATCGCAGCGTCGATGGCATTGCGGGTGCCGTTGCGGAAGCGCTGAAGTCGCTTGCAATGCTGAAGCCGCTGCCGCTACAATGCCTGCTCTACTCGGGATGGGCTGCGCGAAGGCTGGTGCTTGATGCCATTCGAGACGGCGGCTTCGATGCGATTTACGTGGACTCCATCCGCTGCTATCCGATCATTCGCGACATTCGCCGCGAATTCCCCAGGTTGCGCATTGTCGTGGACTTCGATGACTTGCTTTCTCGTCGCCTGAGATTTCTCGTCGACAGGAAGCTGCCCCTTGGGCTCGGCTTCCTTCGCAGCTCGGTCCCACCGCTGGTCCAGCGTATCCTCAATTTCCCTACCATCGCCAGGCTCGTTACACGATACGAGACCATCGTGCTCAAGCGCATCGAAAAGGATGCGGTGTCGACATCGGATGTCGTCGTCCTGGTCTCGGATGTCGAGCGCGATGCGCTGGCTTGCACACTGCCGTCGACGGTTGCGCGCCGTGTCGTCGCAATCCCGCCGCCGGTGCAAAAACGCGACGGGATCTCGACCGCGGTCGAGCGTCCCTACCGCTTCGTTTTCGTTGGCAGCGATCGGCAATTGCAAAACGAGCTCAGCATCGAATTCCTCCTGGACAAGTGGCGAACCCTGCGCCCGGCCAGCGAACTGCACATTTTCGGACGTCAGTATCAGGCCTGGCCGGATACCGCGGGCGTCATCTGGCACGGTTTCGTGCACGATCTGTCCGAGGCTTACGACACCCACAGTCTCGTCCTGGTCCCGACATTCCGGCTCGGGGGCATAAAGACCAAGATCCTGGAGGCATGGGCCTATGGCCGTCCCGGTGCTGGGCAACCCGATGAGCTTCGAAGGTATCGGCTCGGTGACGACTACCGGCTGAACCTCGAGCTGGAGGCCTGGGGCCGGCTCATCGCCGACCCCGAGCGCTATCGCGACGACTGGGCGCAATCGGCGGTAACCGGAAATTGGCTTGTAAATGCGCACCATACCGTCGAACGGTTCGGCTCGTCCTGGCGCGACGCGGTCATCGGGCAATATGGCGATGGGCGACGAACAACCCGAGCTAGCACCGCCGACGCACGCCGTTTCGCCCAACCGCGCCTGTCGAGGGGCCAAACGGGAGCATTGTCAGACAAATTGCCGATGCGAGTCGTGCCTTGAACGCCGGCTGCTTCAACTCTTCCCGCGATCGGGAACGCTTCGACCCGATGTCGACTGATCTTTCCGCTGTTCCCGGTCGACCAGCGACCTGGTCCGGCGGACCGCCAGTCATCGGCGCAGCAAACGATTTGCGCGACCGGTCGGACATGGTCGCCATGGTTTCGCTAGCATTCTTTTTCTTGGCGTCTATCTGGACATCACGATTTATTCCGGCGTGCAGCCCGTCCTGCCGGACGTCATCTCGCTCGTTGCCGCCGCGGTATTCATGGCGCTTCGCTGGGAGGAGATCAATTGGCCGTCTGTTGCACAGATCGGCCAGATGAGCGCCGTGGTCGGCGGCTCTTTACCTCAATTACCTCTCTTCGAATGGATCGTTCAGCCCGAAGAGCTTCAACGGCACCGGTAATATCATTCTTGCCTGGATCGCGGGATACGCCGCTTTCATGATGATCAAGGCCAATCCCCGTCCGGTGATTTCCGCGATTTTGCGACGTTCTGGATTGCTCTTCTGATCGGGGCGCTGGTCGAGCTCCTGGGGCCGCTGCGTGACCAAGCGATGCATTTCGCCTCTACGCTTATCGCTTCCAGATCCTGAACAGCGACATCACGCGCGATGTCGGCATATACGGCAGCTATCGGCCGAAGGTATTCTCCTCCGAGCCGTCGCTGGTGGGCATCTGGTTTTCGACCGCGATCTGCGTCTGGCTTCTCCTGTATCCGGTACGGATCTGGTCGCGCAGGACCCTGATATTCTTTTCCGGGCTCGCGCTCATGTTCTACATCGAAAGAAGCCCAACGATCCTGTTTTCGCTCCCCGTCTTCGCATACGGCCGCTTTCGCAGGCTAAAGGGGCGCTCAACTCGACCGGTCTTTTTCAGAATTTGCGGCTGGTCGGCATGTGCGTGGCGATGGCGGCCGTCGGCGCATTTTTTGTCCTTACGCCGATGACGGGACTGTTCGCCTTCATGCAGGGGGGCAGCTTCTATTTCCGGATGATCGCTCCGCCTGGTCTGACCGCGCAGATCATGGCGAACTATCCGATTTTCGGGATCGGCCTCGCCAATCAGGAACTGCTGGCGAGCGAAGCCACTGCGTTTTTATTGGGCACTATGTCGGTGCGTGGGACATGCTTTCGGTCCAGGCGTCGGCGCTGAACATCATCGCGAACAGTTTCTATCTGCATTGGATCTATGCGGGCGCCGTGGGTGGCATTATTCTGTTCATCGTCTATCTTCGGTTTTTCAAGTCGCTGGGAATCCGTGATTCCGCCGCCGTCCTCGGTTGCTCCATTCCGCTCTGGAATACGCTTGGCGGCTACGTCACGGTGAAGGCGTGGGCCGTCGTTTTTTTTCTTGCAGGCGCCCGCTATATCTTCGAGCGGGCGTTGTCCGATGAAGCGGCGGCTGGGTCCAGGCAGCGAAATAATGTCACCTGAGTTTTCGTATCCGCCTTTGCGATCCTTCTTTGCCGGCCGGACGGCTTGGTCATCCTGACGCGTCATGCTGACTGACGGTCGCAAGCTTCCCGATCGCGAAGTGCTGGCCTGCGATCTCTGCATCGTCGGCGCCGGACCGGCCGGCATCACGCTGGCGCACGAAATGGTCGGCAGCGGCTTGAAGGTCGCGCTGGTCGAATCCGGTGATGTCACCGCGAGCAAGGAGGCCGACGCTCTCAGCGAGGGCGCCGACACCGGCGACAGATTCGCATCGCTCAACATGTACCGCCGGCGCATCCTGGGTGGCGCATCGGTGATCTGGGGCGGCCGCTGCATTCCCTACGATCCGATCGACTTCGAGAAGAGAGACTTCGTCCCCAACAGCGGCTGGCCGATCGCGCACGATGAGGTCGAGGCCTATCACCGGCGGGCCGCGGTCTACTGCGAAATCGGCGAGCCCGAATTCGACACGCGTCAGGCGATCCCCGACGGCAGCGCGCTGATCGAGGGATTCTCCAGCCCGCGTGTCCTGACGACCTCATTCGAACGGTTCAGTCCGCCCACCAATTTCGGCCGAAGCTGGGGGCCGGCTTTGATCGGTTCCGCCAATGTCCGCGTGATCACAAACAGCACCTGCGTGGAGCTCGTTTCCGAACCGTCGTCGCCTCGCATCTGCGAGGCGCGTTTTGCAACTCTGGCGGGCTCGGGCTTTTCCATCCGCGCGGACCGTTTTGTCGTCGCCTGCGGCGGCATCGAGACATTCCGGTTGCTCTCCGCTTCGAAAGGCGTGCATCGCGACGGCCTGGGGAATTCCGGCGGAGCTCTCGGGCGCTATTTCATGAGCCACGCGGAAGGCCTTGCAGGTGATCTCCAGCTCACCAATCCGCGCACCAGGATCGACTGGGGCTTCCCGCGCTCGCGCGACGGAATCTACGGGCGCCGACGCGTTACCATGGCCGAGGACGTACAGCGTCGGCTGGGACTGATGAACTTCGTGATGCGCGTGCATCACGCGAGCCCCGCCGATCCGCGCCACGGGCACCCCGTTCTCTCGGCGATGTTTCTCGCCAAGAGCTTCATTCTTCCCGAATATCGCCGGAAAATCGGCATGGTGGAGCGAACGACCGCCGCCAAAATGCAGAAAGGTCCGCGCTTCTGGGCGGCGCATGCGGGGAATATCGTCCTGGGCGCCCCCGCTCTGGCCGCGTTCATGGCCGATTGGACGGTGCGGCGCTATCTCGTTTATCGCCGCATCCCCTACGTCGCGCTGCCGAGCCGTCACGGCGTCTACCCTATGGAATTCTATTCGGAGCAGGAGCCGAGTCCCGACAATCGGGTCTTCCTGACCAACCCGGTCGATCGCTTCGGCGTTCCGCTCGCCGGAGTTCACTGGGCACTCACCGACCGGGACATCGCGTCGATCGCGGCGAATATCCGCCTGGTACGCGACGAGCTGGACGCGTCCGGCATTGCAACGCTCGCCTTCGATGACGACACGCTGGAAGAACGTCTGCGCGCCAACGCCATTCCGGTCGGCGGCCATTTCCTCGGCATCGCCCGCATGAGCGCAGACCCCGCCTCGGGGGTCGTCGACAAGAACCTGCGCATCCATGATGCCGAAAACGCCTATGTGCTGGGAGGCTCCGTGCTGCCGACCGCAAGCCAGGCCAATCCGACCTTCGTCATCGTGGCGCTGGCCGCGCGGCTCGCCGATCATCTTAAGTCCCGGAAAGCCAGCGCCGGATAGGCGCCGTCAGCGTTTCGCGAGAAGCGCCTCTACCATCTGGCGCAATATCACGCCACGATCAGCCCAGTCGAATGCTTTGACGCAGGCCTGCCAGGCGCGCTCGCGCATCGCATCGAGCTTGGGGATGTCGTCGATATTTTCGACAACCATCTCGCACCAGACCGTCGATGTCGTCCGCCGGCATCATGTCGCGCTCGATGTCGAGCGGCAGCCCCGCCGCCTGCGAGCGGATCGCGGCGACCGGCAATCCCGCGAAGATGTATTCCAGGTATTTGAGCTTGAAGCCGCCGCCGACCTCGTCCGGCATCACGCCCATTCGTGCGGTCTCAACCGTCGCACGCACGTCATCGACCCAGCCTGCGAATTTGCAAACCGTATATTTCGACCTGATCTCTTCCATCAACCCGTCGGGGACTTTTCCGATCACGAGAAGCTCGATGCCCGCCTTCGAGAACGGTCGCTCGGCGGCAGCGACGAACCGCCTCAGGCTCTCGCGTTTTGCGATCCAGACGAAGGCGCCGACCATGGTGACCCGCTTGGGACGATTGCTCGTAATCGGCTTCGTCGGCGCCATCGAGCCGTCGTAACCTGGCGGCAGCGTCACGATCGATTTGCCTGGCGCTTGAGCTTCGTACGCCGCGCGATCCTTATCCGTTATGGTGGTGAGCATGCCCGCAGCGGACACGAGCTCTCGCTCCAGGCGGCCGGCTTTGCCGGCATCCGCGATAAGGATCGGACGCAGGCGGGGTTCCTTGACGATCGCGCAACCTGAAGCCGGACATCCTGCTCGTAGTTGTGGGAGATGTAGACGAGCAGGTAGCGCTTGGCGCGCTGGCGCTGGATGTCCTCCAGCACCGGCAGCACCCATCCCATGGCATAGAAATCCACGAAGACAGTGTCGACATCCGGCGTCAGGTTCTGGCGGATGAGCTGCGCGAGCGCAGGACTCCTCAACCGATAGGCGTCGCTCGGCAGCGGGCTCAACAGGCTCAATGCGCGAATATGGGAAGGTGCTTTCGTCAACGCGACGGTCAGTCCAGGAATCTGCACGTTCTTCGCGCCGGGCATCTCATAGGAGACGAGAGTTCCCGTCGCGCCCGCAGCCACCAGGCTGCGGACCATTCCGTTCGTATAGACCAGGTCGCCGCGCGTCGGCGCGAACGGGGCCTCTCTCGTGATCCAGAGAAATCGCATGGACGATGTGCTGCTCAGAGGTCACCACTTTGGTGCCATTGGAAGGGATGACATCGGCGCATCGGTTGCCCGAAATGCCGTGCCGGAGACCGTCTCGGTGTTTTGCCCGATCCGGCCGCTCGCTCCGACGGCTCGTTTATGGGCCGAAGTTTTGTGTGCATTGCAGCAAACTTCAAGCTATAAGTTTTTCCGGGAGCTTGTTGAGTGGGTCATCGTGCAAGGGCGTCGATTTTACGCATCCAAACGCCGCACCGGCGCCGTCCAAGTTCCATCGGTCGCACGTCCCGGATTGTCATGAACCGTCTTCCATTTGGCGCATCGACGCTGACTGCGACGCCGATCGGCCTCGGCTGCAACCGTTTCGGCTCCGTACTGGGTCTGTCAGTTCCGGATTCGGTGGCGTTGACCGAGGACGCGCTGAGTGCCGGCATTAACTTCTTCGACACGGCGGATATCTACGGGCAGGGCGACAGCGAACGGTCGATCGGCCGGGTGCTCGCAGGACGGAGCGATGCCGTCATCTGTACCAAGGTCGGCATGCAGTTTCCGCTCAAGATGCGTCTCGCCATGCCGTTCAAGCCGCTGCTCAAGCTGTTGGCGCGGCGATCGCGCGCGCTTTCGAGCGGGGTGCGCGAGCGACGGGTCCAGCCGCTCCCGCAGTGCTTCGAGCCGGACTACCTTCTCGGCGCGGCGGAGCGATCGCTGCGGCGACTCGGCGTGAAGCAGGTGGGTGTTCTTCTCCTTCATAACCCTCCGCGAGCCGTGATCGACAAAGGCGTCGCCATGGGTGCGCTTGAAACGCTGAAGGCGCGCGGAAAGGCCGTCGTGGTCGGCATCTCCTGCGAAACGCTCGACGATGCGAATGCCGCCATCGCTGATTCACGCGTGAATGCGATCCAGATTGCCATCGGCGACGACCTGGAAAAGGCAAAAACCGTCATCGCGAAAGCCGCAGATCGCGGTGCAGGCGTCATCCTGCGCGAGGTCATCAAGGATCGTTTCCGTCCGCAGACACATCGCCCGATCACCAAAGAGGACGTCCAGGCGATTCTGCGCGAGGTGTCGTCGATCAAGGGCGTTTCGACGGCCCTGGTGGGCACGATCAATCCCCGGCATCTCGCCGAAGCCGCCACCGCCCTCGGGCAATAGCGCCCAATCACCCCCTTGCCGGAGACCGATATGCCGCGCCTCACAATCGGATTGCCCGTCTACAACGGTGCTTCGATGCTCGCGCGGTCGCTGGACAGGCTGCTGGCGCAGACCTTCACCGACTTCGTTCTCGACATCAACGACAACGCGTCGACCGATTCTACCGCCGAGGTCTGCGCGGCCTACGCAAAGCGCGATCCTCGCGTTCGCTTCGCGCGAAACCCCGTCAATGTTTCCTGGCTTCAGAATTTCGGCATCGTGCTCGCGCGCGCGCAGACTCCTTATTTCATGTGGGCGACGCATGACGATCTGTGGGCGCCGCGTTTCGCCGAAGCCAACATCGGGGTGCTCGACGCCAATCCGCAGGCCGTCTGCAGCGTCTCGAAAATCATCTATTTCGTAGAGGGCGGCGATCGCTACGTCGCGCCGGACACCGAACCGCTGCTCGGTTCACCCTCGGCGCCGGATCAAGACGCTGCTGGCGAACATGCACAATTGCGGCCGCCTCTACGGGGTCTATCGCACGCAGGTCCTGAAGGACAGCTTCCCTGATGATGTAAGTATCTACGCGTTCGATTGGCTGGTCGTCACCCTGACGCTGCTCTACGGCGATCATCTCGAGGCGCCCGAGGTGCTGCTCGAGCGCGAGGCGCAGTCCTATGCCCACTACGTTCGCCGTTTCGGCAAGACCGACCGCTTCCAGCCGGATTTGCTCGACTGGCTGGTTCCGCTGCGCGGCTTCGACCGCGAGCTCCGCCGCCGCCTGCCGCCGCAGGTCTGGTCCGAAATTCAAGGCTCACTCTTCTACCTCAATCTGCGCCAGAGCGTGCTGATGTTGGAAGGGAGACTACCTTTCGTGGGACCGCTGACGCGCCCGGTCCGTACCGTCGTCGCGAACCTCTTTCACAGGCGCTGGCGTCAAGCCGAGACCAAGTAATCCCGGATCGCGGCTAAGCCACCAAGTCGAGCGTCGCCTTTTCCATCTGGCTCGCCGCGCGGAACACCGCCAGGTTGGCGCGATAGCTGAACGTCGCCTCGGCCAGGTTCACGAACTGGGTCGCGGGATCGACGTTCGGCGTGGCCACGAGCCCCTGTGCGTTGGCCGACGGCGACGCGGGCGCGTAGGCGGTGGCATAGGACGGCAGCGTCGGCGTCGCCTGCGCGGACACGCCGCCGCCACTGGCCCCGGCCGAGAACGAAACCGTGACCGGCTGGAACGTCGCCGGCGCGTTTGGCGGAACGGGTTGGTTCGGCGGCGCGGGGGGAACGGGACTTGTGTCGCCCGAATTGGCGATGTTGGACGCAATCGCGTCCATCCACATCGAGCTCGCCGTCAGGCCCGAAACCGCTGTTGCTATTGCCCCGTTCATGAGCCGATTCAACGCCGTTCGTGCTAAGGCGGCGAAAAGAAAATTCGTGGCAATTGTCTCAAATGTTGCGGAATATTCATAGGATCGGGCCGACCATTGCCCGCGTTTGGAACGTGCAAGGTTCTTCGCCATGACCCTGACCCATCAAGCCGGCCGTCTCTATTCCGAGCTCGAGCATCGTGCCGACGCCGCTATTCACGTCGTGGGCATTGTCTTCGCCATCAATGCGTGCCTATGGCTGCTCTCGCATGCAACCGGCTTTCCGGTGATCGCCAGCGTGTCGGTCTACTGCGCCGGCCTGCTCGCCATGATCTCGTTCTCCGCCGCCTACAACCTCGTGCCGCATCATCGTCCGTCCAAGCAGGTGCTGCGCCGTCTCGACCACGCGGCGATCTTCATCATGATCGCGGCGACCTACACGCCCTATGCGGTCAACAAGCTCGGTCCGCCGGCAGGCGATCTGCTGCTCGCCGCCATCTGGGTCGCGGCGACCGTCGGGGTGGTCATGAAGGTGCTGTTCCCGCGCCGCTTCGAGATCGCCAGCATCGGGCTCTATCTCGGCATGGGCTGGCTTGTCATCACGGTGATCAAGCCGCTCGCGGCCTCGATCGGCGCCGTCGATTTCTGGCTCCTGGCCGCAGGCGGGCTCATCTATTCGGGCGGCGTGATCTTCTATCTTGCCGAGACGATTCCGTTCCACAAGGCGATCTGGCATGCAGCCGTCCTCGTCGCCGCCGCGCTGCATTTCTCGGCCATCGCCATCGAATTCGCGCCTTAACAATCCGAAACGAGTCGTGATTGGCGGGGCGGCCGCAAATCGCGTATCCCGCCCCATGATCTCCGCCATCATTTTCGATTGCGACGGCGTTCTCGTCGACAGCGAGGTCCTCGCATTCGAGGTCGAAACGGCGATGCTCGCCGACGCGGGTCTTCACTACGAGAGCGGGACGTTCAAAGCGCGCTTCATGGGCATGAGCGACGCAGCGTTCTTCGCCGCGCTCGATGCCGATTCGCGAGAACGTCTGGGCAGGCCGCTTCCTTCGGGCTTCGGTGCCCGCTGCAGGGCGCGTCTTCAGCACGAGGTGCGCCACCGCATCGTCGAGGTGCCGGGTGCCGCCGCCGCGCTCGCGGCGCTCGCGAAAACACGGGCCGTCGCGAGCTCAAGCGGGTCCGACAAGCTGAAGATCAAGCTGGAGCTCACGGGCCTGTGGGATTTCTTCGCGCCGCATGTCTATTCCGCCGATCACGTGACCCATGCCAAGCCGGCGCCCGATCTCTTTCTCCATGCGGCGCGCCAGATCGACGCGAGGCCGGATACGTGCCTCGTTATCGAAGACAGCGTCAACGGCGTGCTGGCGGCGCGCGCCGCAGGAATGCGCGTGTGGGGCTTCTGCGGCGGCGGGCACATGGACGAAGCAGCCGCCAGGCGGCTCGCCGACGCCGGCGCCGAACGCATCGTGGAAAGCTGGCCCAGCGCCTCGGCGCTGTTCGATGCGCTCTGACGTCGGGTGCTATTCAAGGCCCGGCTGAAGCTTGATGAGGTCGTTTCCGTTCTGCCTGTAGTAGCCGGGACCGTCGGGTCCGGTCTCGTGATAGTCGTCGGCGACATCGACATTGTAGTTGTTGCCGGCGCCGTCATGCACCCAGCCCGTGCCGAGCTGTGCATTGTAGGTGCCGGCGAGCGTGCTGTCGTCGTCGCCAACGGCCTTGCCTGTATCGTGCTCGTCGCTCGGCGGTTCGTAGTCGGCGCCGCGCGAGGGCATAACCACGGCGCTGCAGCGTGTAGCAGCGGCGACAGCCCCGGCGACGGAAACCGAACGCGGATCGGTGCCGATCGCAATGCGCATGATGACACCGTAGCCGCTGGGATCGGCGGGCACCGCAAACCGGTACAGGAGTGCGTAGCCGCGATGGCTCGCGGTGGCGAAGTTCAGAACCTGGTAGTACCCGACCGCCTGCTCCGGCCCGGCGGCCTGCGCCTGCTCGTTCGTCATGCCGTCGATCGCATAGAGCGCGAAGCTCTCGGGCGAGCGGAACTGATCGCCGTAATAGCCGGCTGCCTGCCCGCCACCCACAGCCGTTCCGGCATAGCTTGCCGTCATGCTTCCGTCGGCCGAGGAAAGCGTGAACACGGTTCCCTGCGGATTGCTGTCGACCACGCGCCAGCCCGCGGGCGCGAACGTCCGGCATTGTCCCTGCGCGATTTGCTGCAGCGGAACCGGGCCCGTTCCGGACGCCGGTGCGTCTACAGTCCGGGCATCGGCTGACATCGCGGTTGCGCCCGGCGGCGCGCCGCTCGGGGAATTGGCGGACGCGCTATGTCCCGCGTTGGGCGGCGCCGATTCGAGATAGAAGCCGCCGGCGATCGCAAGGATCACGACCGCTCCGATGACCATCCGCTCCTTCGATGGCTTGGGCGACAACCAGTCGATGTTCTTCCAGTCCCACTTCCCCAAGATTCATGGCGCTTCCCCCAAAAAGGCCGCCACATGCTGCGCAGGAATTCGATTGCTGTCTGTGATGCGGATCACACGCGGCGGTCAGTCCGCTTCGGCCCGCCAGGCGCGGACGCCTTCCACGGTGACCGGCGTCAGCGTGACACCGTCGAACGCTGCGTCGCCAAGCGCGTCATGTGCTCTGTCGCTCAACAGGATCGTCGCGCCGACGTCGCGAGTCGCGCGTTGAAGCGCTTCCGCGCCTGTGACGGGCGATCCGAGGAACAAAAGCGACATCGCACGGCCCTCGCCAACCAGGCCGACCGTGGCCTCTCCCACATCGATGCCGATCGCGATCCGCACCTCATGCCCCGGAAACGCCGTTTGCGCCACATGCCGCCAGGCGCGTGCGAGCCGTACGGCGCAGGCCAGCGCGCGGCGGCACGACTCCGCCGACGTCAGGCCGAAAAAAGCCGTCGCGCCGTCGCCGACGAAGGCCGAGATCGCGCCGTCTTCCGCGAACACCGCGTCCTCGATCGCCTGACGATAGGCGCGCAAACCCGCTGCCGACTGTTCGGGACTGAGGATCTCCGCGAGCGCGGTAAATCCCACGAGGTCGAGATCGAGAACGGCGAGCGTCTTCTCCTGCGGCGGCAGGCCCTGCGACTTTATGATCGTGTCGGCGAGCTGGGGCGAGAAATACGCGGCGAGGGCTTCCCGCGTCGCCTCCTCGGCGGCGCTGCGCCGCGCCAGCGCACGCATTCGATAGGCGGCAACGGCGAGGATCGCCAGGATAGCAATCGTCTCCACCAGTTGGTTCTGCCACAGGCTGCGGTTGAAATAGTGCAACCTGTTGGAGGCGACGAGGGCGGCGTGAAAATTTGCATAATCTGCGTGGTGAAGGCTGGCGAACGTGATCGTTTGCGGGTCGGACAGGGCAATCCAGCCCACCGCCGCGACAGCGGAAATCGCTGCCACGCCCGCAAACAAGACGCGTGACGGATCGGTCGCCGAGACATTCGCCGCCATGAAGCAGACGAGCAGCATGACGTAAGGCATCTTGACGAGCATCGGCGCTGGGATATCCGCACCGAAACCCAGCGGCGCCGGCGCCAGCACGATGCCCGCGAGAATCGCGCCCTGGAGCAATAGCGCTGCCGCCGTCAGCACCTCTCCCCGGCGTGCGGGCCGCCACCGGACAGCCGCGACATCGAGCAAGACGAAGAGGCTGCCGGCAAGCGCGATCCGCAGACCGGCGACGGGACCGAAGCGGATGGCGCCATAGAGCGCCAGCAGGACCGCGAACGCGGCACGCGCCGCCAGCATCTTATGGGAGCGTGCAACTCCAAGGTTTCGGTTCGGAGAAGGCTCGACCGTCATGACCCGACGGCCCACAGCTGGATGGGAGCCGCGCGCCCGCGCAGAACCACGGAGCCCATCGCCGTCAGGCCGGCGCGGCCCTCACCTGTGGCGGCGACGAAGTCGTCCGTTGCGAGAATGCTTGTCCGGCTCAGCGGCGCCTGGTCCAGGACGCGGCGCGCGATATTGATGGCGCCGCCGACGACGCCGAAACACCGGCTGCGGTCGCTGCCGACTTCTCCCACGACGACGCTGCCGGTGTGCAACGCGATCCTGACGCGGCCGGCGAAGGATCGCACGATCTCCCGCGCGCTTGCGAGCGCCTTGGCGGCAGCCTCACCGTCTTCGTCGAGCGCGCCGAAGCTCGCCATCACCGGCCCCCCCGTGAAGCGATCGAGTACGGCATCGTGTTCGAACAGAACCGCCTCGACGGCAACATAGAAGTCATGAAGCGCTGTGAGGTCGGCGGGGTCGCCTTGCTGCAACAGGTCTCTGTCGACGAACAGGATTGCGGCCTGCCGCCGGGCGGCTGCGATGCGGGGTTCACCGCGTCCGGCGATGCGCGCCGCAAGCGCGGGCGGCAGGAAGCGGGACAGGACGGCGCGGTCGGCTTCGGCGCGAACATGGGCGACGACGAAGCGCCGTCCGTCGCCGACCGCGAGAATGAGAAACGCCGCCAGCGCGCAAAGCAGGACAATTTCGATCGCGAGAAGGTCGGGCGTGAACGTCCAGGGATCGGTCAATGTGCGGAACGTCGCGGCATCCGCGTCGAACGGGCCCAGGAACAGCTGCGCTCCCGGTGCGTGGACAAACGAGATCACTACGGCGGCGGTAAACACAATGGCGAAAAGTGCCGTCGTCAGCGCCAGGAAGGCGCGCGAAAGCGGCAACGCGAACAGGGCGAGCGCGAAGGCGAGCGACAGCACATCCTGGTATCGGACGGCGAGGAACCGTGGATAGGCCGAGAACGCGGCCGGCAGCCAGCCGAAACCGGCGACCTGCAGGAAGTTCGCCGTGCCGACGAGCATGAAAACGAAGCACCAGATGAGGGGGTTCTTCGCGCGGGACGCGAGAAAATAGTTGAGCCACACGATCACGATCGCCCCGCCGAGAGAGACGAGGGAGAAGACGACATCCAGCCCTCCATAGGGACCGTTGGACGCGGCGGAAATCGACTGAATGACCAGCAGCACGAGGTAGATGCCGAGCGCCAACGCGTTGCCGAGAATGGAGAGCTGAACGCCCCGGCGGACCTCGCGCGCAAAGGACGCGCGCAAGGTTTCGCTCAGCGAATCCGCCGGCACCGTCTCCATTCGGTCGCTCGTACCCTCTGCCCCGGACATCGACTATACGCGGTCGCGGCGCGACCTCCCTACTAGCATTGCGGGCCTATTCGGATGGCGGACGCGCCATCTTCTCAAGGCGTGCGAGATCGCGCACGACGAAGACGCCGCGCGACTCCTCGATCAGCCCTTCCTTCCGCCAGTTCTGCAGCGTGCGCGTGATGCTCTCGCGCGTCACGTTCATGTGGCTTGCGAGTTCCTTGTGCGGCAGCGCGACGGCAAGCCTGCGCCCGCGCGGCGTATCGAAGCCGAAATGGCGCGCGAGAAAGACAAGCCGCTTGGCCAGTCGCGCTGCGAGATCGAGAAAGGCGGAAATCCTCGAAATTTTCGGCCATCCAGCGCACGCGCCCAGACAGTACGGCCATCATCTGCAGCATGGTCTCCGGGTTCTCGCGCAGGAATGGCAGAAGCTCGCGCCTTGCCATCGCCAGCAGCTCGACCGGCTCGACGGCAATGACATCCGCCGTGCGCGGGCCGCCATCCGCGAAGGCGACTTCGCCGAACACGGCACCGGGCCCGAGAATATTGAGCGTGAGGTCGCGGCCGTCTGCGGCTCCCGAAGCGAATTTCAGCCGTCCGCTGCGGATGACGAACAGATGCGTTCCAGGATCGCCCTTGCGGAAGACCGTCGCGTTCGCCGACAGCACGCGGAACTCGGCGATCGCGGCCAGACGCTTCAGGACGTCATGATCGAGCCCGCCGAACAGCGCGGTGCGGCTGAGCGCGATCATCTTGGCATTGAGGCGGTCGTCGGTCGGGCGCGACAATAT
>CAWDKN010000088.1:0-19146 GCA_963802815.1 uncultured Alphaproteobacteria bacterium | reverse complement strand
TGCTGGCGGGTAAGTATGGCTTCGGAGAGTCGCGGATACTTTCCCGCGAAGAGACCCTGGAGCGCCTGCCCACGCTCAACACCGACGGCCTGCGCGGCGGCGTAATCTATTTCGACGGCCAGTTCGACGATTCGCGCCTGCTGGTCAATCTGATCGCCACCGCCAGCGAGCAGGGAGCCGTCCTGCTGAACTATGCGCAGGTCACCGGCTTCAACAAGGACGGCGACGGCTTCGTCAACGGCGTGAAGGTCCGCGACATGGAAAGCGGCGACGAGTTTGAAGCCGCCGCCAAAGTGGTGATCAACGCCACCGGGACCGTTCAGCGACGACCTGCGCCGCAGGGCGGATCCTTCGGCGCAGCCGATCATCGCTCCCAGCCAGGGCATTCACCTGGTGTTCGACGGCTCGTTTCTGGCCGGCGACAGCGCCATCATGGTTCCCCACACCAGCGATGGCCGCGTGATGTTCGCCATCCCCTGGCATGGCCACACGCTGGTCGGCACCACCGACACGCCGGTCGCGGAGCCCGCGCTCGAGCCGGTGGCGCAGGAACAGGAAATCGACTTTGTGTTGCAGACCGCTTCCCTCTACCTCGCGAAGAAACCCGACCGCGGCGACGTGACCAGCGTCTTCGCGGGCATCCGACCGCTGGTGCGCGCGGGAGATTCCGCCAACACGGCGGCACTTTCCCGCGGCCACACCATTCGCATCGAAAACTCCGGCCTCGTCACCATCTGCGGCGGCAAGTGGACCACCTATCGGCACATGGCGGAAGACTGCGTCAACCAGGCCGCCATACTGGCGCGCCTGGAGGAACGGCCCTGCGTGACCGATCACCTCAACATCCACGGGTTCCACTCCAGCGCCGCGCGCTTCGGCCGGCTCGACGTTTATGGCTCCGACGCTCCCGCCATTCAGAAGCTGATGGAGACCGACCCTTCGCTCGCCGAGCCGCTGCACGCTGCGCTGCCCTACACGGCGGCCGAAGTGGTGTGGGCCGCGCGCGAGGAGATGGCCCGCACGGTGGAAGACGTCCTGGCGCGCCGCACCCGCGCGCTATTTCTGAACGCCCGCGCCGCCATCGAGATGGCCCCGAGGGTAGCCGCCCTGATGGCATGTGAGTTGGGATATGACGGCACTTGGGAGCGAGCCCAGGTGCAGGCATTCCAGCAGACGGCTCGTGGATTCCTGCCTGGAGCGGCGTAGGCGACTGCGGCGCGGGCATTCTTGCCTGAAGCATCGGGCATCAACAAAGAAATGTCGAGACGAATCTCGACACAGCAGGCCTGACAGCCTGCGCCACGCCGGCGCAGGTCTACCACCCTTTGAATTTGATCCGCACGGCGTACAGCGAAGTGCGTGCTGGGATAAACAGGGTCTGTTTGTCCTTGCCGCCGAACACCAACTGGAGGGGACGCTCGGGAACTTCGATGGTGTCGATCAGCTTGCCCGCAGGGTTGTAGACATAAACCTGGCCGGCGGCGAGATACACGTTGCCTTGCGAGTCGGTGGTGACTGCCTCGCCGCCCTGGTTGACGAAGAGCTTTCTGTCCGGAATGCTGCCATCGGGCTGGACCGTCCCGGCCCAGGTCGTCATTTGAGCTTCGTCGGTGATGTAGAACGGCTTTCCAGGGATGGCCCGGGCGAGCCCGAAGCTGCGCAACAGAGCGCTGCTCTTGATGCCCCACGAAGTCGCGCCGTTGACGAAGTCCTGGCCGGCCGGAATAAAGGTCGTGCCATCCAGGGAAACATACTGGCGATATGGTTGTTGCAGCGCGGCGGCGTTGATGCGCCAGTCGCCCACCGGCAGCACCGCCGTCAAGCCGGGCCGCGGCGCCGACGGCTCCGGCTTCAAAACGGCGACTGCGTCATCCGGCGAACCGGGCTTGAAGGAGTAGACAGTCACCGTTGCCGGCGTAGGAGATCACCATCAGGTTGCCGGCCTGATCGAAGGCCAGATTGACCGGGTCCAGCGGATTGTCGCGCACCGTGGAGAGCAGGCGTGTAGCCGCGGACCATCGGTAGATGCGCTGCCAATGGGCATCCACAAAGTAGAAGTCGCCGGCTGGATCGGCCGCGCCACCGGAAATATTGAAGAAGCCGCCGGCCAGCTTTTCCAGCCTGGCGCCCGCTGCGAGCACTGGCGATGTCGCTTTGGCGGGAGGCGCAGGTGCGTTGCCGGAGAGGTCCAGCCAGGCAAACTCCCGCTGGCGAATCGCGGCGTCGTGCGTAGCGTCGTAGACCGCATCGTCGAAGGAGACTTTGCTGTTGCTGTAACAGTGCACGTTGCGGAACCGGATGTTCTTCGAGCGCGAGACTTTGACGGCCCAAGGGAACGGCTGAAACGAGCTGATCACGCGATAGATGTGGAAGTTGGCCAGCGTGATGTTGCTGGAGCCATCGATTTCGAGCGGCAGCGCGAAGCCGCCCTCGCCGCGCTCCTCCTCGGTTTGCAGCGCGTAGATCTGCCAGTTGGAGACGTCGCGCAGTTGCACCTCGTGGCGGACGTGGTGCTCGCTCGACAACTGATAAATCGCGTCCCGGGGTCGCGGTGTTGGAGATCAGCATGCCGGCCTGGGCGAATGTGCTGGGGGTCCAAATATCGAAAAACGTGCCGCCTCCGCCATCGGTCACCCACAGGCTGGGATACTGCCCGTCCCAGCGGCGATTGAGGTCGGGATCGGCCGTGTGAGTGTTGTTGTAGGGATTGTCGCGGCCGCCATCGAGTTTGGTGGTGCCGTGGCCGCCCAGAAAGCGGACGTCGTTGATCATCGAATTCGTGCCCGCCATCCACTTGGCGGCGACTGCCCGCGGGTTGATGCCGTTGGTGTAAAGCCCGATCCCGATCAGGATGTTAGTACCGCCCTTGGGCGCCTCGATCAGCGGCTTGGGCGAGCCGACACCCTGAAACGCGGGAGTGGAATCGAGCAGGTCGATCTGCGTGGCGCTGGGGTGCAGGCCGATCAGCACAGTGTCCGGCCGCAGCGAGAGCGTGTCGCTGACGACATACCTGCCGGTCGGAAGGTAGATGGCGCGGTGCTCGGCAATCGCTTTCCGGAAGACCTCGGTATCGTCGGTGGACCCGTCGCCCTTGGCGCCCAGCGAGCGAATATTCACCCAGGTGTCGCGGGCCGGCAGATCGGGCAGGTCGGATTTCACCGGGGCGGGCAGGGCTGCCAGCGCGGTGGTCTCAAAAATGTCTTTGATTTGCGGAACGGCGCCGATGTCGGCGTAATTCAGGCCGTGTGAGAACACCTTGACGCCGTACAGGGGCGCCGGCGCATCGGTCTTTCTGCCACTTTCGCGGAAGAGGGCGAACGTGGGCACATGGCTGCACACCACGTTTTCCATGTTGATTTCCGTGCGGGCGCTGTTTTCGAGGCTGACGATCACGGCGGGACCCGTGATGTCTTCCATGCGGGCGTCCTTCACCCAGAGCTCATCCGGAAAACCGGGTTCGATGGCGATTGCGGTGGGGACATTGCGGAACTGTGGCCGAATGAGCGTGAGGCCGGCGGCGCCCTCATAGATGGCGGCTTCGCGCTGCCCTTCAAACGTGGCGTCTACCAGCGTGAACTGCCAGCCGGGCGAAGGAGTGCGTGTCCAGATGCCGTAGCGGCCGCCGTAGAAGCGCACATCCTCGGCCACGTTGCCGCCCTCATGGATTCCCGCCAGGCCGGAGCCGATGCGAAAGTCCATGTGCGCCAGGAAGCAGTGCTGCGCATAGTGGGCGCGCACGCCGACCGCGCCGGGATTGCCGTCTTTGATCTCCAGGTCGATATTGCTCAAGGCCGAATAGAAGGTGCCCGGCCCCGCATCCGGGGCCTGGTCGGCGGGACCTCTACCAGGCGGTTGGCCGCCCGGAGCGCCGGGTCCGCGCCCGCCGCGTCCGGCGCCGGGACGCCAGCCTGCGAAGAACACCATGAGTTTCTCGTTATCTTTGTCCTGATAGCCCGGAGTGTTTTCGCCGAGCACCAGCACCGGCCGGGTGGCTCCGTACCCGATCACGCGGATGCCGGGCCAGATGTAAACCGTCTTGGACAGCCGGTAGCGGCCTTCGGGAACGAAGACGATCCCCTGGTTGGTGGTCTCCTGGACTCGATCGATCGCCCGCTGCAGAGCATCGGTGTCATCGGCAAGTCCGTCGCCGTGCGCGGCGGAATCGTCCCGCGTCAGGTAGACCGCTTTGGGGTCGTCCAGGCGGGCGGTGTAATAAGAAGCTCCCCAAAGCGGGGCGGTTGCCAACATCGCGAGGAACGGGATAACTCGGTTCAGCATGAATGATCTCCGGCGAGGCTGCGAAAGGTTGGCAGGCGGAAACGCCTGCCCCACAATGGGACGCTGGGTCTCATTTCCCGGCCAGATCGAGGCTGCGCAGCAGATAGGCGGGCGTGCAGCTCCACGCATGGCAGTAGCTGTTCACCAGCGTGCTGCCGTAGGGCGAAAGATCGGCATTCGAGGGGTCGTAAACTTCCCAGAACGTGTCGGCGCCGGCCTGCACCATGCCGCCCCAATAAGTTTCCACCAACTGTCTGGCTTCCTGCTGCAGCCCGCATTGCAGCATGGCTTCGGCGACATAGTGATAGAGATAGGGTGCACCGGGGCGCACAGCATCGGTCTCTGCGGCAACGGTGCGGAACGCCCGGGCGGCCTCCTCCCGGGTGGCAATGCCGGCCAGCGTCATCCACGCCTGCGAGGCCCAGGAGACCTGGCGCTTCGGGCCGCTCACAAACACTTCCCGCGACGAATCATAGAAGACGCGGCGCGCCGCGGTTGTCATGCCGGCGATCAATTGCTCGTATTTCGCGGCGTCGCCTTTCGCCCCACAGTGGCGCGCGAGTTCGGCCGCCTGCCGGAGCGAGAACACGAAGACCCCATGCATGGCGGCGGCACGATCGAGCGAATCGCTCCAATCGATGAAGACCCAACTGCGCGGCGGGGCGGAGAAAACTCCGTCCGGTCCGACAAACACGGAGAGTAGTTCCATCTGTTTCCGCACCGCGGGCCACAGATCGGCGGCGGTGTCCCAGTCTCCGGTGGCTTTGGCATAGTCCAACACCGCCGCTGCGTACAACGCGGCGTAGTCGATGATGTACTCGTGCCCCCGATGAGCCTCGGGATCTTCGAACACGCACGCGGGCAGCAGGCCGTCCTCGCGCGGGAACGCGGCAAAAAGGTACAGGCACCGCTTGACCAGATGGTTGCTGCGGAAGGTCGCGTAATTGGTCAACGCCTGTAGGCGAAGATCGCCGATCCAGAGACGCCGGTCGCGCTTGGGGCCGTCCTCGAACACGGTCTGCATGCAGTCGCGCAAAGTGGCGATGGCGACCTTGTCGATCTGCCGCAACAGCGCCGGCACGGTCTCCGGCAGCGGCGATGGATCGGCTCCGGCGGAAGATAGCGCGGTGGCTTTGACTTGCCCGATCCGTACGGCGTAGTTCGGGGAGGTAGCAAGGCACGCAACTGACGAAGAAGATGAAGCAAGGCCGCGACGTATTGCTAAGTTCCTCGAGAGGGTCGTACGCGACGAGGACTATTTCACCGGCCTGCGCCAGCAGCGTGCGCTGAAGGCCGGCGGCATAGACACCGTCATGTTCGGTCGCAACGAAGGTGGCGCGCAACGCTTCCATAAATGGGTCGAGCGTATCCTGGAAGCCGACGACCAGGCACTGAACCGGATGTTCTCGAAGGCCGAGTAGCGCACGCCGTTTCAGAACATCCCGTGTATCAGCCCGCCGTCGATGACGAGGCTCTGGCCGGTCGTGAAGTTGGCGAACTCGCTGCAGAACAGCGCGCAGAAGGCCCCGAGGTCGTCGGGATTGCCGAGCTTGCCGGCCGGATCCTCCATTGCTCGACGAAACGCTGCGCCTCGTCCTCGTAGCTCGCGCCGCGCGCTGCGGCGGATTTCGTGAAGCGTTCGCGGATTGTATCGGTGTGGAACATCCCGGGCAGAAGATTGTTGATCGTCACATTGTGTTTCGCGACCTTCTTCGAGACCGCAACGGTGTAGTTCACCAGCGCCGCCCGCGCAGGGCCCGACAACAACCGGATCTCCGCCGGATACTTTGCGGCGCCGGTCGCGATGTTGACGATGCGGCCCCATTTGCGTTTCGCCATGCCATCGATCGTCGCCTTCATCAGCTCGATCGGACCGATCATCGTCGCCGCGATGGATTCGCGCCAGTCTGCTTCGCAGATCTCACGGTAGTCCTCCGTCGTCTTGGGCGGGGTGCAGGTCATCACCAGGATGTCGGGTTCGGGACAGGCCGCGAGAAGCCGGGCGCGTCCCTCGCGCGTGCTGTGATCGGCAACGACCGGCACGACCTTGTTGTTGCCGGTCTCGGCCGCGATCTCCTGCGCCGCGCGCAGCAAGCGCTCCTCGCCGCGCGCCGACAGGAATATCTCGACGCCTTCGCGCGCCAAAGCCTTGGCGCTCGCCTTGCCCATGCCCGCGCTCGCGCCGGCGACGATGGCGCGACGTCCGCTGATGCCGAGATCCATAGCGGCGCTACTCGGCGGCCAGCGGCGCGAGCGCCAGGCGCGGCTCGTTGGGCCACACCCATTTCGCGTCGATCGCCGGCGGCACGCGCAGCTCGGCCGGCACGTTCGTCTCGCCGATCATGCGATCCATCGACTGGTGCGCATAATAAATGCGCGCCTCCTGATAGCTCAGCGGCACGCCCTTGAAGCCATAGGACTCCACCGACTTTTGTATCCACTTGCCGAATTCGGTGTCCTCGGTGAGGACCGTGTTGAAGGCATCGATATAGCTCTTCCACTGAGCCGGCTTCTGGCCCGTGCCCCAGTCCGCGCCGAACCACCACACTTCCATCCGGCACTTCGCGAGACCGTTCGGCCAGAACAGCAGCACGGGGAAACCGTAGGAACCGAGAGGCGAGACCCAGTTCGGGAACATGCCGTAAGACAAGGTGCAGGTGCGTGCAATCTCGCCGACCGTCGGAATGTCGATATCCGGCGCACCCGAGAGATAGACCTTGTTCGGGCCCGTCTTGCGCGACGGCGCCACCATCCGCCCGTGCCCGTGCGGATAGAACGTGTTCACGTTGCGGTTGGAGTCGAGCAGCGGATCAACCGTCGCCGGATGGATGCTTTTCACATGATAGACCTCGGTGTTGGCCTCCATGGCGATCTTCCAGTTCGAGTCGAGATCCCAGACGTAATGATCGACGAGCCGAAGCTTGTCGAACTGGAACTCCTTCCACTGTCCCGCGATCGGGCCGAGCCATTCGGACAGCCTGCAGGCGTCCGGATCGAAATTGACGAAGATCAGGTTGCCGAGCCGCTCGCATTTGACCTGCGCGAGCGAGCGGCAGGAGAAATCGAAATCGACGAAATCGCGCGGATCGCGAACGGCGACGAGCTTGCCTTCGTCGTCATAGGTCCAGCCGTGATATTTGCAGACAAGCCGCGCCCGCTTGCCGGTCGCCTCCTGCACGACGGGCGCTCCGCGATGGCTGCAGGTGTTGTAGAAGGCATTCACCGCGCCCGAGCGCGCATGGATGATGACGACGGGCTGGCCGGCCGTCTCCCACAGCTTGTAGCAGCCCGGTTCGGGAATCTCGTCGATATGTCCCGCGAGCAGCCAGGACTTGCGCCAGACATGCGCCTTCTCCAGCTCGAAGAAGCGCGGATCGTTGTAGCGGCCCGCCGGCAGGTCGGGGAATTTCGGGAAGTCCTGCGGCGGCGCGTTGCGCGCGCCTTCGTAGGCCATCAGGCGGCGGATGTCGGCGATTTCGCGTGCGTCCATGGCGCGTGGCTCCTATCCCGCGGGCGGCCGCGGCTTGTTCGAAAGCGTCCAGTCCTGGCGCGCCGCCCATTGATGGATCGTCTCGAGCTTCACCGGGAGCCGGTCGAGCTGCTGCGCGGTATCCACCTCGAACGGCCGCGTCGGCGCCGTGTTGTTGTACTGGTAGAATTTGTCGATGTATTCCCGCGTGAACTGGCGCTCCTGAGGGCTCATGTCGTCGCCGAAGGCGCCCGTCAGCAGCCCGGCGAATGTCTTCGGCGCCACGGCCTCGTAGACGATCTTGCGCTTCATCACGACGGACAAAGCGGCAGCGACGTCGGTCGGCTTCAGACGCTCGGGCCCGCCGATGTTCATCCAGGCGCCTTCCATGTCGGGACGGTCGAGGCAGGCGATCATGCATTTGGCGACATCGTCCAGGCTGATCCAGTTCGCCTCCAGATCGGGTCGATGGGCGTAGACGAACTTCCCGTCGCGCACGATGTACGGGAAGGCCCAGTTTGTCAGGAGATTGTCCATGAACAGCACCGAGCCGAAGACCGTGCCGCCGACGCCGCTGCGCCAAAGCGCGTTGATGCCTTCGGTGTTGCCGGCATAGAAGCCGGGATCACGCGGACGGTCCTGGATCCAGCTCGACGTGTTCCAGACGAAGCGCTTGACGCCGGCCGCCTTCGCCGCGCGTCCGAGACGGTCGAGCCAGATGGCGCGGTCCGGCCGCTGCGCCGAGTTGCGTGGCGCAGGTCCGCGCAAGGGATGCGTATAGAACACGGCATCGGCGCCCTCGAAGGCGCGCGCGACCGATTCTTCATCGGTGATGTCGGCCGCCATCACTTCGACATTGTCGAAATGCTCGCCGTAGAACGGATCGGCGCGCCGCGAGAGCGCGCGCACCTTATAGCCAGCTCTGGAAAGCTGGCGCACCTGTGCCAGACCCTGCCTCCCGCTTGCCCCGAATACCGTGACGAGTGCCATTGCTGTTCCTGCTGATGAAGAATGCCTGCGCGCTCAGCGCATGTAGGGCGCTTTCTCGAGGAAGACGAGCGTCTCGGACTTGATCGATTCCGCGAGCGCCGCGCCGATCGCCGCCGCGTCGGGCGATGCGCCGATCGCGCGGAGGCCGCGGTCATAATGGTTGTAGTCGTCGAGCTCCCACAGATCGATCACCGTGTGCATCCGGCCGCTGCGCTGGACATAGGCGCCGTTGAGCTTCCAACCCGCCTTCGTAACGAGCGCCACGACCTTCTCGATGGTCTCGAGGAACAGCGGCATCTTCGCCGCGTTTATCTCGATCGTTGCGTGCAGAAATACAGTCATCCGTCGCCTCGAAAAATGCGGCGGCCGGTTCGCGCCCGCCGCCATTGCTCGCTCCCAGGTCAGTACCGGTACGTCAGCTGGATCGCGACCGAACGCGGGTTGAGAACCACGCCGCCCTGGTCGGACACGAGCTGCGCACCGCAGCTTGCGCAACCGGTCGTTCCACCCGACAGCGGCAAGCCCTGCGCGCCGACGATCACAAAAGTGTCGGTCAGGTTCTTGCCGATGAGGGCGAGTTCCCAGGTGTTGTCGGCACTGCCCAGACGAAGGGCGGCGTCGAGCATCGCGTAAGACGACTGGCGGTCGATCTGCCTGGCCACCGAGCTAGGAAAGCCGTTCGCGATGTACGAGCTCGAGAACCTCACGTTGCCTGAGAGGCCAAGAATCCAGTCGTTGTTTACGGGAATGTCGTAGTCACCGGCGAAGTCTGCCGTCCATTTCGGCGCCAGAGCCGTCGGCCCGCCCGACGAGTTGAAAAAGTTGCACGTGCTGGCCGGTGTGCCGCAGGCCGTCGAGAAGGTGTAGGCGCCCGTCGCCGGATTGGTGACGACCCGCAAGAGGGTGCAACCCTCCTGATAGGTGAGGCCGGCCGGCGAGCACGGTGCGTCGAACGAGCCGTAATGTGCCTCGTCATACGCGCCGTTGAAGCGCAGCGTCAGGCCCGCGATATCTTCCGGCGCATATTCCGCCTCGAGCTCCGCCCCTTCCGTCCGCGCGCTGGCGGCGTTGAGGGTCACGTAATCGAAGGCCGCCGTGTTGAAGAAGTCCACCTGCAGGTCGGTGTAGAGATAGTCGAAGACGTCGAAGTTCAGGCGAAGCTGGTTGTCGAGCCAGACCGACTTTACGCCGCCTTCAAAGCCCTGCGCCTTCTCCGGGCGGAACTGCAGATCGGCCGGGATGCCGAGCGTGGAGTTGATGGCGCTGTTGGAGAAGCCTCCCGACTTGTAGCCTTGCTTCCAGCCACCATAGAGGGTGAGGTTCTCCTGCGGCTTCCACGTCAGCATCGCTTCGGGCGAAAGATTGTCGAAATGCTGGTGCGCAGCGATCAGGCTGTTCGGAATGAACAGGCCGATGAGCGTCGGATTCACGTAGGGCTGGATGAAGTACGACTGCTTGATCTCGTGCGTGAAGCGCGCGCCGCCGGTGAATTCTAGGCCGGGCACGATGTCCCAGATCGCCTGGCCGAACGCGGCATAGGTGTGGCCCGTTGTCTGCGAGAGCTTCTCGTAGGCGACGAATTCCTGACCCGCCGGCGCTGCCGTGTTCTGCGCCTCGGCGAAGATCACCTGCTGGTTGAAGTTCAGAACCGTCGTTTGGTAATAGACACCGCCCGCGAAATTCACTGGGAAGTCGAACGCCGTCAGCAGGCGCTCTTCGGTCGAGAACTGCTTCCAGGTGAAGTGCTCGCCGCCATAAACCGACGGCGTCGCGGTGAAGTCCTGGTCATTTCCCCAGTCGTTGAACAGGTGCTGGTAGGCTGTGTTCGATGTGAGCGTGTAGTTTTCGCCGGTATAGGTCGCGTTAGCCTGCAGCGTGTAGGACTGGTAGTCGTCGAAATCCTGGCCGCCACGCTTGCCCTCGAGCGCACCCGGAACCGCGGCGAGCGCGAATGGAATGGCGTTCTGCTGCGCCACGAAATGCTTGCCACAGGTGTTGGTCGGGTCGAGCTGCGGATGGCCGAGCGTACAATAAAAGTTGACCGTGTTATCCGCGTTGTTATTCGAGCCCTGCGCGTCGAACGACGCCTTGGCGATCAGCGTGAAATTGCCGGTGGGCGTCCATTTCCCCGTGAGGCGCGCCAAGGCGTTCTGGTCCTGGCCGAGAAAGCCGGTTGGCTTTGGCGTCGGATAGCTGTTTGCCGTCAGTGTCGCGATATCGAAGGTGACGTAATTGCCTGCGGGCGCGGTATTGCGGATGAAGCCCTGCAGCATGTCGCTCGCGCGAACGGCGAGACGCAGGGAGAGTTCATCCGTCACGGGTCCGGAGAGAATGCCCTCGAAGGACGGTGTCTCGGAGGAGAGCTCGTAGCCGGCCCGGGCCATCGCCTCGAACTCGTCAGTCGGATTGTTGGTCTCGACCGCGATAGCGCCCGCCGTCGCGTTCTTGCCATAGAACAGCGCCTGCGGACCTTTCAGGATCTGCACGTCGCTCGCGTCGAACAGGCCTTCGTCGATGGCGCGGCCCTGGCCGTAATAAATGCCGTCGACGTTAACCGACACCGACTGCTCGATGCCGATGTTCTCGAAGGAGGAACCGATACCGCGCAGGCTGATGTCGGCGCCGCTGCCGCTCGAGCCCCGCTGGATGATGAGTTGGGGCGTGGTTGCCGCGACCTGCTCGATCGAAGTCAGGTCGTAATGCGCGATCTGCGCGCCCGAGACTGCCGTGACGGCGACGGGAATGTTCTGCACGTTTTCTTCGCGTTTGCGCGCAGTCACCGTCACGGTTTCGATTTGCGCCAATGCGCCCGACATATCGATCGCGAGGAAGGCGGGGACGACGGAGGCGAGCAGCAACACTCGCGCAAGCCAACCTGAAAGATCGAAAAAACACTGTTGCCCCTGCCAACACGCATGGCATCCCCCTCGTCTGGTGCGTTTCCTCTACCGGGGAGGCGCAGCGTTCTTGGACGCAATTACTCTCCCCCGAATCCCTGTCAGGCGGCTCAAGCGCATCCGCTGTGGCACCGCCGGGACCCTTCTAACATAAAAAACAGTCTTGTCCGATTTTTTTCATCACTTCTGCTGGAGAGGTGATGCAGGAGAACACCACGTCATGACGAAAAGTCAGAAGCGTTGCGCCCGCGCTCAGAGTCGGCCGGCGAAATTCGCATAGGACTTGTCGTCCGCGCCCCGTTCGCCGAACACCCAGCCCGGCTGCTCGCCGCGCTTCCAGTTGTCAGTCGACGGCTGCGTTGCATTCCAGTCGTAGCAAGCTTGGCGATGCGCGACCTTCCACTCGCCGTTGCGCCGCTCGAAGCGGTCGAGGTAACGACCTGCTGCGATCACGTGCTTGTCGGGGCCGCCGCCCTCGCCCGGCAATTCATGATGCGCCACGAAATAGCTCTCGCCATAGGCATTGTCGCCGTCGACCTCGATCAGCACGTTGGCGATGCAGTGCTGCGTGCGGCGCATCGTGGCGAGCACCTTCATCACCCAAGGAACGAAATTCCGCGCGGTGCCGTGGAAGACTCCGTGATCGTCGGTTGCGTCGTCGTGAAATACGGAATTGAGAAGCGTCTCGTCGCAACGGTCTATGGCGCGGGCGAGCTTGTAGACGAGTTCCGTGCAAGCCTGCTTGTCCAGAAACACACGGATGCGTGCCTCATCGGCCATGGCCCTGTCCTCCCTCGATCGCCGGCGCGGCTGTCGCGCGGATGCTCGCAGGATTCGAAAAAAACTCAATAGTCTTTATTCAGCACGCGTGACTTTTGGGCCCGTGCTACGGGCTCAGCGTATTCGACGCCTGCTTGGCCCCTTGCCGTCCTGCACGCCCCACAGCGTATGCAGTGCGATACGCAGCGCCTCGCGCACGCCGTCGACGCGGTCGGCGCGGTCGCCGGGAAATACGTGCAGGAACATCCAGTCGTCGACGATCTGCGTCAGGTCGCGCGCGCCGCGAAACCGCGGCGTGTCCGCGATCCCAGGCTTCGTGAACATTTCATCGGTAAAGGCGCGCTGGGCGTTCTCGATGTTGCGCGCAGCACGCTCGAGCAGCGGGCGGAGCTTGGGCGTCGTGCGCGCCGCCATGATGAGCTCGAGCCGTGCGGCGCGGTAGCGGTCCTCGATGGGCTGGCCCACCATGTCGATCGCTGTGTCGATCAGGTTGCGTCCGCCGCGCGAGCGCTCGACGCTTGCCAGATAGGTCTTCCAGTTCCGGTCTTCGACATGCTGCGTAAGCGCCACGACGATGTCCGCGGTGGTCGCAAAATAGTACTGGATGCAGCCGCGCGTGACGCCGGCGATACGGGCTACATTGGTGAGGTTCGCGCCCGCGATTCCATCCTGGGTGATGGCGTCGACCGCGGCTTCCAAAATGAGCGCGCGCGTCTCCTGGCTTTTCGGCAGATCGCGCGCCAGGCACCGCGCCGCCCGCCGGCTCGCGCGCGGTTCGCGCGTTGATCTTATCTTCTGCTGCCTGCGCTCGCGCTTTGCCATACCCCCTCATCTGCGATCCGGAGCCGACGCGTCAAGGTAAAAACAGATGTGCCTAAATTCAGCATCATTGACTTTTTTTAGCGTATTGCGATCATGCGGGCATCCGGCATTGCGTCCTCAGAGAAGACGGCCGGCCTGGGAGGTTTGCTATGACCATGATCGACGAATCCCGCCCTGGCACGCGCCGCGTGGACAAGCGCAAGGCGCCGGAGCCCAAGCTCAGCGACAAGCCGATTTCGCCGGGCCGCTATTTCTCGAAGGAATGGGCACAGCGCGAGTGGGATAAGATCTGGACCAAGACCTGGCAGATCGCCGGCGTGATCCAGCAGGTGCAGGCGCCCGGCGACTACATCACCGTGCCGTTCGGCACCGAGACGATCCTCTGCGTCATGGGGGATGACTGCAAGGTGCGCGCCTTTTACAACGTGTGCCAGCACCGTGGCATGCTCCTGATGGCGCAGGAACAGGGTCAGTCCCGCCGCCTGGTCTGCCCCTATCACGGCTGGGCCTACGACCTGACCGGCAAGCTCCGCGTCGTGCCAGACGAGAACGATTATCCGCAGGGCAGTCCGTGCGGAAAGCTGAACCTCGTCGAGATTCCCTGCGAGGTCTGGGCTGGCTTCGTCTGGTTCAACATGGACGAGCACTGCATCAGCCTGCGCGACTACATGAAGCCCATCGCCGAGCAAATCGATTGCTACCCGATGGACGAAATGGTGCGGACGCATTGGGTCACGCTCGAAGGCAACTTCAACTGGAAGCTCGTGCAGGACAATTTCAACGAATCCTATCACGTGCCCTTCGTGCACCCTCAGACCAAGTACGTGATGGAGTACTCCCACCTCTATTGCCAGTTCGATCTTTACGAGACCGGCCATTGCCGCATGTTCATGCCGGGCGCGGGCCCGACGCGACAACTCCAGGGCGGCGAGGAAGAGACGCTGAAGTCGCTCGCCGAGGAATTGAGGTTCTGGGAGCTCGATCCTGATCAGTTCCGAGGCGGCAAGACGCGTGACATCCGTGCCGCGATGCAAAAGCAGAAGCGCGCGCTCGGCGCCTCGAAGGGCTACGATTTCTCGTCCTATGACGACGACCAGCTCACCGATCACTGGCACTACACGATCTTCCCGAATCTCTCCTTCAGCCTGAAACCAGACGGGAACATCTGGCTGCGCGCGCGCCCGCACGAATCCGATCCGGAGAAATGCTATTTCGACATGTGGTACCTGACGCTCTTCCCCAAGGGGCAGACGAAGTACTACTCGCAGAGCATGGCCGAATGGGTCAGCGTCGAGACGCCGGCTCCGCACGAGCAGGGCAAGTGGGGCGAGTCTCCGCCGGTCCCGGCATCGACCAGGACGTCTCGGTGTGGGAAGCGCAGCAGCGCGGCCTGCACTCGCGCGGCTACCGGCGCGACTATCTCTCCGGCCAGGAGCGGCGCGTGCGCTACTTCCACCAGAACATCGAACGGTGGTTGGAGCGGTAACTACTTTTTGAGGCGCGGCCCGCGAAATTTGTTGACGTCCTTCTTGCTGGGCAGCTTCAGCTCACCGTCGCGGAGCTGTCGGATGACGTTAGCGAGAATGGCGCGCAACATCGCCTCGCGACCAGGGTTGTTCCAGATCTGGTGGTTCAGTACGATGCCTTCGAGCGTGGACTCCACAAAATCGGTCGCGTGTTCCAGTAACTCCTTCTTGTCGGCCCATTCCGGGAAGACGCGCAGCTGCTCCTTGCGCCAGATGCGGTCGTAGCGCTGCGCCTTGGGCAGGAAAATCTGCTGCAGCTCCTTGTCGGTGCGCGCCGCCACGCGGAGCTCGAGGTTCGCCTTGGTCTCGCGCGTGAGATAGGTCTCCCACGCCAGCTCGATGCCGAGATTTTCGTCCACGCGCTGGCGGTCGGTGAGCGTCTTGATCTTCTCCTGGAAGATCGTCATGCGCCTGTAGAAAAGATAGTCGGTGACCGCCGAAATCAGATCTTGCTTGGACGCGTAGTGATGGGTCATCGCGCCGCGCGAGATGTTCGCGACCTTTGCGATGAGCTGCATCGTCGTCTGCGCATAGCCATATTTTCCGAGGCAATCGATCGCCGCTTCGAGCATAGCGACGCGCGTCTGCGAGCTCTTGCGCTGCTGCCATTTGGGGCCTTGCGGCCCGAGCCCGTCGGGCTCCAGCTCGGTGAGAATATTGTCGGCAGCCTTGTCCGGAATTATCCTATCGCCATCTCTAGCGCAATGCGCGAGATCGCGACATACCGCACCTTCCAAGCGCCCTGGAATGTGGCCTTATCGCGCGGTCCAGCCGCCGTCGATGACGAGTTCGGTCCCGGTGATGAATTGCCCGCGCGGCGAAGCCAAAAACAGGGCCCCTTGCGCGATATCGGCCGGTTCACCGGCGCGGCCGAGCGGGATACTCATGGCCACAGTCGCCTGCTCGCCCCCTGACGTGGCTCTGCTTGCATTCTCGGTCATGCGGGTGCGGATGTAGCCCGGATGGATCGAGTTCACGCGGATCTTCTCCGGCCCCAGCTCCAGCGCCGCCGCCTTCGCCATGAGCCGCACACCGCCCTTGGCCGCGCAGTAATGGGCGTGCGCCGGCAGGCCGACCTTTCCCGCTACCGAGGACAGAAGAACGACAGCGCCGCCCTCGCCGTGCTTTCGCATGGCATCGGTCACGTGGCGCAGGCCGAGAAACGGACCTTTCAGGTTGACGCGATTGAGGCGGCGGAATTCCTCCAGCGTCATCTCCGTGATCGGCATCGCCGAATGGATGCCGGCATTGGCGACGAGGAAGTCTACCCGACCGAACGCCGAAAGTGCGGTATGGACGATACGCTTCCAGTCCGCGTCCGAGCCGTGATCGGCAACGAGAAATCTCGCCCCCCCGCCCTTCTCTGCGATGTCCGACGCAACTGCTTCGCCTTCGGCCTGGTCCACGTCGGTCAGGACAAGCGCGGAGCCGGCTTCGGCGAAAGCGCGCGCGGTCGCAAGTCCGATGCCGCGCGCGGCACCGGTGACGATCGCCACCTTGCCAGCAAGCTCTCCGAGTTGGGCCGCGGCAGCCATCGCGGTCAGTACTGCACGCGCCGCGTGAAGCCGCCGTCGATCACCACATTCGTGCCGGTCATGAAGCGGCAGGCAGGCGACGCGACGAAGGCAATCGCCTTCGCGACCTCTTCGCCATTGCCCATGCGTCCCATAGGGATCGCTTTCAGCGTCGTGTCGTAGATTGCGGCCATGTGGTCCTTGACCATGTTCCAGGCGCCGCCGTCGATATAGATCGGGCCGGGCGAGACCGTATTTACGCGGACGCCCTTCGGGGCGAGCTGTTGCGACATGGCATGGGCGTAATTGATCACCGCGGCCTTCATTGCATTGTAGGCCTGCGGACCGAGGAACTCTTCCAACGCGGCTGTCGTCGAGATGGCAACGATCGAGCCTGCTTTTGACTTCTCGAGAAATGGAAGTGCAGCCTGGATGCCCCGAAACGTGCCGAGCAGGTCGTTCTCGAACACCGATTTCCACGTCTCTTCGCTCGCCGGTCCGCCGCCGGCCGAGACGAAGGAGATGAAGATATCGCAGCCGCCCAGCTCTTCAGCCGCGCGCTTGATCCAGCCCTTATAGGCGTTCGCGTCGGAGACGTTGACCGCCTCGCCGATCGCCCTGGTCTTGGCGCTGAGCGACTTGAGCGCCGCATCGACACCCTCCTTGCCGCGCGCGCAGATCGCGACGCTGCAGCCTTCCGCCGCCAGAACCTCGGCGGTAGCCCGGCCGATCCCCTTGCTTGCCCCAGCCAGAACGGCCTTCAGGCCCTTGAGACCAAGATCCACGGTTTCCTCCACATGGCTGCAGCCCGTCCGGCCGTCTCAGAAAAAGTCTAACTGGATTTTTTTCGGCGTCTACGCTTTTATTCTCGAAAGAAAGATCGAAACGGGGGGACGCGCCATGGCGAAGCTCAAAGACAAGGTCGCGATCGTTCTCGGCGCCGCTGGACACGGCAATATGGGGCAGGTTATCGCCGCCCGCTTCGCGCAGGAAGGTGCGAAAGTCGTCGTCGCCGGCCGTCACCTGGACGAGCTGGAGCGCTTCGCCCGAACGATCGAAGGCGCGGCCTGCGCCTGCGACATCACGAAGAAGTCCGATGTCGAAAAACTCGCGGCGCTCGCGAAGCAGCGTTTCGGTGGCATTGACATTGCGCTCAACGCGACCGGCTGGGGCTTTCTCGCCGGCTTCCTCGAGACGAGCGAGGCCGATCTCGACAAGATGATGGACCTGCAGTTCAAAGGTCCGTTCCAGTTTTTCCAGGCGATGGTCGCGAACATGGATCGCGGCGGCGCGCTGATCCAAATCAGCTCGGCAACGGCAACGATCATGCTCAATGATCATGCGGCCTATATGGGCACCAAGGCAGGCATCGATCACGTGATGCGCTGCATCGCCAATGAATTCGGCGCCAGGGGCATCCGCTCCAATTCCATTTCGCCCGGCCTGACCGACACGCCGATGACGGCGGGCGCGAAGCATACGCCCGGCGTGTTCGAGGCCTTCGTCGGCGCCTACCCCCTCGGCCGCATCGGCACCTCCGACGACATTGCGGCGGCCGCGGTGTGGCTCGCGAGCGACGAGTGCTTCATGACCGGCCAGAACCTGCAGGTGAATGGCGGCCTAACGCTGCGCCGCAATCCCTCGCGCGAGGAAATCTCGGCTTCCATCGCCAAGGCGATGGCCGCGCAATAAGCGCGGGACGATGAACACACTCGACAGTTTCCGGATCGACGGACAAATCGGGGTCGTCACCGGCGCGGGACAAGGTCTTGGCCGCGCCATCGCGCTCGCCTTCGCCGATGCCGGCGCCGACGTTGCCGTCGTGGCCCGGCGGCAGAACACGATCGACGACGTCGCGCGTGAGATCGAGGCCCGCGGCCGCAAGGCACTGGCGCTGTCCGCGGACCTTCGCGAACCAGCCGCGCCGGCCAGGCTCGTCAGGTCCGTGAAGGATCATTTCGGCAGGATCGACATCTGGGTGAACAATGCCGGCGGCACCGACGATGCGACTGCCTACAAGCTCGAGGACACGAGCGAGGAGCATTGGGATCATATCGTCGATCTCAACATGAAATCGGTCTGGCGATGCAGCAAGGAATTGGCGACGGCGATCGCGCCCGGCGGCTCCATAATCAACATGTCGTCGATCTTCGCGACCAAAGGCGCCGAGAACGGCTACGGGCCTGATGCTGCGTCGAAAGCGGCCGTGAACACGCTCACCCGAATTCTCGCGCTCGAGTTCGCGCCGCGCGGCGTGCGCGTCAACGCGGTGGCGCCCGGTCCCGTGCCGACGGAATTGTTCCGCAAGGCCGGCATTGGCGCCAATTCCGATCTCAAGCAATTGGCGAAGGATTGGGGCGCGCCGCTCGGCCGCGTGGGCGAGCCCGAAGACGTCGCCAATGCGTGCCTCTATCTCGCCTCGCCGGCGGCGAGCTGGGTGACCGGCCACGTGCTGGTGGTCGCGGGTGGGATGTAGAAGCGCGGCCCGGCGAAGTGCCCCAGCGCGTTTGCGCGCGATTTAAAGATACGACGTTCAAAGCACGCGGACCGGTTCGCGCCACGCCGCGCGACAATCAAAGCCGTTAGTTCATACCCATGTAGCGGTCGAGCAGCTTGTGGAGCTGGCGTATGCGCATTTCCGAATAGCGCGAGAAATGCACGAGCCCGTTGCCCGATGCACGCAGTCCTTCCTGCACGTAGGGAAGATTGCCGATGTCCTGCTTGAAGATCGCCGCCAAACCGCCCAGCTCGGCCGCGTCGCTCCAGCGCTCGTTCTCCGTGAGGAAATGGCACGGCACCGGCGACGGGCGCTGACCGTTTTTCGGCACGCGTTTCATGATCATCACGTCCATGATCGCGCTCTCCGGATC
>CAWDKN010000087.1:0-24774 GCA_963802815.1 uncultured Alphaproteobacteria bacterium | reverse complement strand
CAAACCCCAAACCCCAAACCCCAAACCCCAAACCCCAAACCCCATGGCTGGAAACCAAATTTTTCCTATAAGTTTATACACTGTAATGGTGTGGAGGCTGAGCCTAGGCATAATGGTCGTGGCAGCTCTAGAACGTGCTATGAAGAGTTCTGTTCTTCAGCAATATGTTCAGCCTCATGTTGTATCCAGAGTGGAATTTGAATCCTGGCTCCATACCAATTTTTGTGGCCTCATGGTACTTGGAGCAGGTTGGCTTCGACAAATGGAGTTGCATATTGTGATAGTGCTCCATTGTATTTGACACGTAGGTTCAGTGGTTTTGATAGCCCTTTGGAATGGCACTTGGAAGTGCCTTCAGGGTTTTTATCAAAGACTTCTGGAAACAAGTAAGCCTGCAGGTAGGTTTTTTTTCCATTTTCTTTTTGACTGTGGTGATATGAGTGGAACTTAATCCTAGCTCCATCCACGTAATCAAACCTGTATTCAACTAATTCCAATGCTGCGCTTTTCCGGAAAAACATAACTGAGGCTGTCTTGAATTGACTCTGATCTAGACGATGTTTTTCCTTGGACTTCATGTAGAAAACGCTCTCGATGTCTCCGAACCGGGAAACTAGTTGCCTGATTTGCTCGATTTCTACTCGGCATGGAATGTACCTGATGATCACTCTTCTCTCATTGTTCTCTGCGTTGAGCATAGCGAGTTCATCTCCTTGCAGGAAGTCCCTGCACTTGAGCACTCTGTCTCCGTAATGATGCACTCCTCCTTTGATCCTGCTGGCAGTCGCTTCGTCTCCTAAGACGAGGATGCAGAATCCGTTGTTGAGCATGGCGCATTTCTTCATCTTGGACTTTTTGGGTAGCTCTATATCCACAACAGGGGCCGTACCTGGAGAAATAGCTCACCAGTTCTTCTTTGGTGGCATCTGCAGGTATCGAGCCGACATGCACCTTGAGGCGGTCGCCTGGAAAGGGAGAAGTCATTAATTGGAGAGGTAGAGTATATTTAAACTCTATGAACTCTATTGACGGATTCGTCCAACAACAAAATGAGGGGTTTGGGGTTTGGGGTTTGGGGTTTGGGGTTTGGGGTTTGGGCCGGCCGCTAGGATGCCGCCGCTCTCAGCTGCTCGGCCGACATGTCGGCGCCGCTGAAATCCGTGACGTGCTTGCGGCCGCCGGCCAGATCGAGGGGTGCGATATTGGCGCCCGTGAATTTCGCGTGAGCGAGCTTGGCGCCGCGAAACGAGGCGCCACGAAGGTCGGCGAAGGCGAAATTCGCTTCCCGCAGATCGGCGCCGTCGAACTGCGCGCCCTGCAGCTGCGAGCCGGAGAAGTTGACGCCGATCGCAAGCACCCGGCATGCCGAAAGCGCCGTCAGGAGGGCCTTCTGCAGGAGATTTTGCAGCGGCCGGAGATCCTCGTCGTCAAGAATCGCGCCGGCGCCCTCCTTCGCACGCAACTCGATCCAGATTCGGTGCGCGACAATGCGATGGCGAAGCTCGGGGAGCTTGGCAAACGCCTCGGCCTTGGGTTCGGTGATCGCGCCTTTCAACGCCACGGCGGGGACCTTGAGCTCGTAGAGGTTGACGCCGGTCAGCACGGCATTCTCGAACGTTACATTTGACAGGGTCGCGCCGGCGAACTTGGCGCCCTGAAGCAGGGCATTGCTGAAATCGGCGCCCTTCAAATTCGCGCCTTTCAGCGAGGCGCCTTTCATCGAGCAATTGCGAAAATCGACGCCTTCGGTGCTCTGGGCCGGCTGGCCGGCTTCGGCCTGGCGAATGCTCATGCGGCTGACCATCGCGACCTTGTCGCCGCCGGCAACCATCATGCGCGCGGCGCGAAAGTCCGCTCCGTCGAGATTGGCAAAGGAGAGCCTTGCGCCGTGCAGCGACGTGCCGCGCATGTCGGCATTGCAAAGCTTTGCCTGCTGCAAGTCGGCGTCGCGAAGGTCGCAGCAGTAGAGTGTCGCGCGCTCGAGATCGGCACGAAGAAACGACGCGCCGGCAAGAACGGCGCCAGTGAAATCGGCTTCAGTCAGGCGGCGATCGGTGAAGTCGCGGCCGCCGAGGGCGAGCCGCTGGAAGTTGGCGCGCACGCCGCCCGGCTGGCGGAGCAGGAATTTCAGATGCGCCGCAATCGCGGATTCGAGCTTCTTCTCGTCGATGGGCGTGGATGTTTCTTTCTGGGCGGCGCTCATAACGCACCA
The DNA here is from genome assembly GCA_963802815.1 of uncultured Alphaproteobacteria bacterium. Classification (GTDB taxonomy): domain Bacteria; phylum Pseudomonadota; class Alphaproteobacteria; order Micropepsales; family Micropepsaceae; genus Rhizomicrobium. The sequence goes on along the minus strand of CAWDKN010000087.1, from coordinate 22,562 downwards.
GCCGCAAGGTCGGCATAGTGCAGCCGGACTTTTGCGAGCTCCCCCAGTATCACCGACGAGTGCTCGTCGCTCATCGGCGTCTGCGCCGCCGAGAACAGGCGCATCGCGTTGACGTGAACACGAACCGGCGCGCCATCGAAGGAGCCTTTCTCGATCAGCGTTTCCATGAGGAGGCACAGGCTGATCGCGGCGCGTTCAAGCGACGACAGCTTGAACGTCCCGGCAAAATTCGCAATCCGTTGCGCCAGTTCGTCGACAACCTGCATGTGGTTCGTGGTCATCGCCGTTTCCGACAACACGAGCGCGATCGAATTCGATGGCATCGGCGATCGCGGCGATCGAAATATCGCGCAGCATTCCGACGCGCTTCATTGCTTCGGCTATCGCGGCTTCTCGCGACATCCCACCCGGACGCCGCACGAGGTCGGAAAGGTTGTTCTTCGGGGTCCAGGTCTTTACGGCGTGCTTTTTCATACGGCTGCAATCTTCGTTGGTTTCATGAACAAGTCGATCTCGTCCTGGGACATGTTGGGGTCGACGGCCTTGCCGATCTCCGCCGAGAGGTCGGTCGCGCGGCGGCCGACGCCGTCGGGAGGTCCGGTGAACTTGAAGCGGCGATCGGGACCGACATAGCCCCCGGTCTCGACGAAGGGACGCACGGGCTTGGCGGCCCAGGCGATGTGGTCGAACAGCACTTGCGGCGATGCAGGTTTCTTGACGACCGTGTGCGCGCCGCAATCGCGTGCAATATGCACGTTTCTGGGTTGTGTGTGCCCGGTCAGCATGATCACCGGCGCGAACCGCATCTGGTTTCCTTCAAGGCGCCTCAGCCAGCGAACGAGGTCGGTCCCGGCCATGTCGCTGAGCCGGGCTTCGATGATGCACAGATCGTAGATATGGACAGCCAGAAGGAGCTGTGCCTGCTCTCCCGTTTCCGCAATCGTCTGATCGTTGAGGCCGAGGCCGCGCAAAATCTGGCCGAGAATCTCAACCGAGAACCGGTCGGAATCCACGATCAGGAGGTGGGCCCCGTCCAAATTCAGTTTCGCGGTACCAGTGCCAGACATGTTCGACCTTTGCCGATCAGAACCAACTCACGGTGCCGTCGTCCGCGTGATCGTGCAGGTCGCGCTTGTCGGCCTCATTGAGGGCGACCTTGAGCCGGCCGCGCATATCGGCGAACGGAATGTCGTCGATCAGGGCACGCGTGCGCTCGAAACCGTGAGAGGTCGTGAGGCCGATCTCTCCGCTGAGCGCCTTCAGGAGATGAGATTGCGCCTGCGCGTTCTGACGAAGCGCGTCGAACAGCTGGAGCTTTTCGATGGCTTGCGGCTCGAGGTTGAGGATCGCCTCGGTCGGAAGGGCCTCGCCCAGATCGCCGATCGCGGTGGCAAGCTCGGCCCACTCCGTCGCTACCGCGTTGAACAGTTTGGCAAGCCAGTCGGCGTGCTCGGTTTTAGGCGTATCCGCGTCCATCGTGTGCCTCAAAATAATTCCACGTCGCTCGCCCTAGTGCTATCGACTTGCCGTTTGACTTTTGCCTTACGCACTTCGTCCGCTACGAGCCGCTCGGCGTCCGTCGTTATCGCAAGCTGTTGCGCGCGCCCCGTGACCGGCCAGTATTTGATGCGGCGCGGCTTGTTGCCGCGCAGATCGCCTCCGACAACGGCTATTCCCTCGTCTGCCAGGAATTTTTCCGCGAACGCCGCGTTGCGCGAACCGACATCGGACAGTTGCGCCATGACGTTTCCGCCGCCGAACAGCTTCGCCTCGAAACGGTGCCGCATGCCGCCGCGACGGAGCAGGTCGTTGATCAGAAGTTCCATCGCATTGACGCCGTAACGCTGCGCATTGGGATCGTTCTTGTCGCCCTCGGGCAGCAGGAAGTGATTCATGCCGCCGACGCCGGCAACGGGATCGCGGATGCCGGCCGAGATGCACGAGCCCAGGATCGTGGTCAGCACCTCGTTCGGGTCGCCCGTCACATAGGTGTCGCCCTGCGTGAGCTGGACGTACCAGACCCCGTCCTGCGGACTGTGATAGCGGCGCGGGCCGACAGAGACGCCGGCGGGTTGCGCAGCCGAGTGCCTGCTCATGCAAGAGCCCCGACAACCTGCTCGATCTTCTGCTTGAGCGTTGCGACGGTGAACGGCTTGACGAGATAATTGTTGGCGCCGAACTGGACCGCACGCTGGACGAGCTCTTTGTCCGCCCGTCCGGTGAGGAGGATGAACGCGACGTTGGCCATCGCCGGAACGGCGCGGATCGTGCGCAGGAATTCGAGGCCGTCTATGCCCGGCATGTTGAAGTCGGAGATGACAATATTGGCCAGGCGGATCCTGAGATCGTCCCAGGCGTCCTTGGCCGCGCCGAATTCACGGACATCGGTGATTCCGATCTGGCTCAGGCCCGTGCGCACGAGGCTGCGCATGGTCAACTGATCGTCGACGACAATGACCTGGAGTTTGGAGGCTTGCGGCATGGCTTTATCCTCAGGCAGCGCAAAGGCGGATGATTTCGGGACCGATTTTCTCGAGCGGAAGCTGACGGCAAACGGCGCCGATCTCTGCCGCGACGCGGGGCATGCCGTACACGACGCTCGAGGCTTCGTCCTGGCCGATCGTCTGGTCTCCGCGGTCGCGCATGGCTTTCAGCCCTGCGGCGCCGTCGCGGCCCATGCCCGTCAGGATCACGCCGACGGCGGTCTTGACGTGCTTCGCAACGGAATGGAAGAGCACGTCGACGGAGGGCCTGTGACCGTTCACGCTGTCGGTCCGCTCGAGATGACATGTGTAATGGCTGCGCCCGGCAATCGTGAGATGCGTCTCCGTTCCCGGCGCCAGGTAGACGTGCCCGACTTTCAGCGGCGCACCGTGCACGGCTTCGGTCACGGTCGGCCTGCACAGCTTGTCGAGACGCTGTGCGAAGGTCGTCGTGAACTGGGACGGCATGTGCTGGGTGATGACCGTAGGCGGACAGTTTGCCGGAAAGTTGGAAAGGACCTGGCACAAGGCCTCGACGCCGCCTGTGGAGGAGCCAATTGCTACGATCTTGTCGCCGGGTACGAAGTCCGACAGCGGCAATCTGGGAACGGTCGCGTGCTTCGTCGCCCGGACGCGCGCATTGGCGGCCGTCTTGACCTTTTCGGCGAGTTCGAGCGCGGCTTCATTCAGCACCGTCGCGACGTTATTCGTGGGCTTCCCAAAATAATCCACGGCGCCGAGCTCGAGCGCGGACAGCGTGACGTCTGCGCCGCGCTGGGTCAGGGTCGAGATCATCACGACCGGCATGGGCCGCAAGCGCATGATCTTTTCCAGGAATTCCAGGCCGTTCATATTCGGCATCTCGATGTCAAGCGTGACGACGTCGGGATTGAGGTCCTTGATCATCTGCCGGGCAACCGCGGCGTCGGGCGCTGCGCCCACGACGTCGATCTCCGGATCGCGCGACAGGATTTCCGTCAGCAGGTGACGGATTGTCGGGGAGTCGTCGATGATAAGGACGCGCGTACGTCTCATGACGTCTTGCTCCGCAGTTTGTAGGTCGTTTGTCCGACGAGCTCGAAGTCCGGGTGGTCGACCGGGATCCGCTCAGAATGTCCGATGTAGAGAATTGCGCCCGGTGCGAGCAGGCGGGCGAAGTTTCCGCAGATCGTGCGCTGCGTTTCCTCGTCGAAATAGATCATCACGTTCCGGCAGAAGATCGCATCGAACGGCCCCGTCATTGGCCAGCGGCCGAGAAGATTGAGCTCCTTGAAGCTCGCGAGGCTCTTGGCCGCATCGCCCATCTCGAAGGCGAGCTCGTCGCCCTCGCGCACCGTGGTCGTCCAGCGGCGCAATTCGACCGGGATGTCATTCAGCTGCGCGGACTTATACCGTGCCTTGGACCCGCGCTCGACCATGTTCGGATCGATGTCGGTCGCAAGTATTCGGATGTCGAAGCCGGTCGCCTCGGGGAGTGCGCCGAGAATCGTCAGCGCGGTGGAGTAGGGCTCCTCGCCCGACGAGCAGGCGGCGGACCAGATCCGGACGCGGCCGCCTTTGCGCACGCGGGCAGAAAGTCCGGGAAGCAATTCGTTCTTCAGGTGCGCGAAGTGATGCGGTTCGCGGAAGAAGCGCGTGACGTTGGTCGTCATGGCCGCGATCATCGCCTGGCGTTCCTCGCCGCCGCCTTCGCCCTGAACAAGCGCGCAATAATCGTGAAAGCTGCGCAGCCCGATGATACGAAGGCGCTTGGCCAGCCGCGAATAGACGAGGTTGACCTTGCTCTCCGGGAGCTGAATTCCAGCCTGATCCTGGACGAGTTTCGCGATCACATGGAAATCGGCCCATGAGATCGGAAACTCGCCGTCCGGGACGGGGTTTTCATCGCGCGAGGGTGTGGTCGAGCTCATCGGAATCTCACGCGGCCTCGAGCGCCAGCTGCTTGTTGTTGACGATCGCCGCCGTCAGCCGCTCAAGGCCGAGGATCGTCACCATGCGCTTGTCGAGGACGGCGATGCCGTCGACGAACTGGCTCTGCTCGTCCCGGGAAAGCTCCGGCGTCGCCTGAATGTCTGATCCGCCGGCCGTCAGGATGTCGGAGACCGCGTCGACCAGCAGGCCGATCGTGCGGTCGGCGCATTTGACGACGATGATCACGTGCTTGATGTTCGCCTCGGTGTGGCCGTAGCCGAGAAGCGCCTTAAGGTCGATGACGGGGAGCACGACGCCGCGCAGATTGATGACGCCACGGACATAGGCCGGCGCGTGCGGCAGCGGCGTGGTGGTCGTCCAGCCGCGAATTTCGCGGACGGCCATGATGTCGGCGCCGAATTCCTGCTCGCCCGAGATGAACGTGATGAACTGGCGACGGGTCTCGCCGGCCTTTTCCGCTGTCTCGCTCATGATGCGTCCCTCATTGGTTCCTGTTGGAGTTGAACGGTCTCGCTCGTGAGTGCCCGAAAGCTGGAGGCCAGGCCATCGACGTCGAGGATCAGCGCAACGCGGCCGTCCCCCATGATGGTCGCGCCTGCGATGCCCTCGATCCGTTCGTAGTTCGCCTCGAAGCTCTTGATGACAACCTGCTGCTGGCCGATGATCGCATCGACGACCAGCGCAAACCGGCCGGTGATGTCGCTCTCGACCAGGATGACGACGCCCCCGCGGGTTTCGGGCGGTGCAAACTCGATCCCGAGAAGCTCGTCGATCATGACGAGAGGCACGTAGTTGTCGCGGATGCGCAGCAGCTTCCGCGTGCTGCCGAACGGCTTTATGTCTTCGCTGCGCGGACGCAGGCTCTCAACGATATGCGTGAGAGGAAGCACGAAGACCTGCCCTCCGACGCTGACGACCATGCCGTCGAGCACCGCGAGGGTGAGCGGAAGCGTGAAGCTGAATCGGCTGCCCTTCTTCGGCACGTTGGAGATCTGGATGCGGCCGCCGAGCTCCGTGATGTTGCGCCGGACGACGTCCATGCCCACGCCGCGGCCGGAGATGTTCGAGACCTGGCTGGCGGTGGAGAATCCGGGCAGGAAAATCAGGTTGTCGATCTCCTCGTCCGAGAGGATCGCGTCGGGCTGGATCAGGCCTTTTTCGAGAGCCTTTTCGCGCACGCGCGTCCGGTCGATGCCGTTGCCGTCGTCGGACACTTCGATGATGATGCGTCCGCCGCGATGCTCGGCCGACAGCGTGACCGTGCCTTCGGCAGGCTTTCCCGACGCCAGGCGCTGGTCCGTGGATTCCAGACCGTGGTCGATCGCATTGCGGATCATGTGGGTCAGTGGCTCGCCAAGCCGCTCGATGACGGTCTTGTCGACTTCGGTCGACTCGCCCTTCACGACCAGGCGCACCTGCTTGTTGGTCTGCGCGCCCAGTTCGCGCACCAAGCGGGGGAAGCGCTGGAACACCGACTTCACCGGCTGGGTGCGGATCGCCATCACGCTTTCCTGAAGCTCGCGTACGAGGTGGTCGAGCTCCGCCAGGCCGTTTCCGACCAGCGAGTTGCGGCCGATATCGGCAGCGCTGATGCGCTGGCACAGCATCGCCTGGGTGATGACGAGCTCGCCCACCAGATTGACCAGTCGGTCGAGCTTGTCGAGGTCGACGCGGATGGTCTGCTTGACGGCGGACTCGGTCTGGCCGGGCGCGTCCTTGTGCTCGACCTGGCCCGTCGCGTCCTTGTGCTCGGCCCGCGAAGGCGCCTTTTCCGGTTCCCGCTTGACGTCTTCAAGCGGGGGAATTTCCGGTTCTGCCGCCGCGGGAGCTGCCGCGGCAACCTCCGTAATGGCCAGTTCACAGTCGTCGACGGCGAAGTCGAAGACCTCTTCGACGCTGGCGCGCGCGATGTCGCCGCTGAGGACGATGTCCCAGCTGAAATAAGCCTGTTCGGGATCTATTGCCGCGAGCTCGGGCACGCGTGTCAGGTCGGCGCTGACCTCGATCGTGCCGAGCGCCTTCAACTCGCGTATCAGGAGGGCGGGTTCGTTGGCCTTGGAATAGAGCGAGGCGTGGGGCACAAAGTGAATGTGCCAGCCGCTCTGTGCCGCGGCCGGCGCGACCGAGACGATCATCGGGCGGAAGTCGAGACCTTCGAAATCGGCGGCTGCCGATTCCGCGTCTTCCGCAGGCGTCGCCGCCACGGCGGCGAGCTCGGCGGATATGTCGTCGCCATAGCCGGGCGCGAGCGGGGCATCTTCGCGGATGGCCGCGACATGATCGGCGAGCGTGTCGCCGGCGCGAAGCAGAATGCCCACGACTTCGGGGCCCGGTTCCAGCTTGCCCGACCGGATGTCGTCAAGCACGGTCTCGAAGCCGTGGGCGAAGCCGACGAGCGCCTCGAAACCGAATGCACCTCCGCCGCCCTTGATCGAATGCACGGCGCGGAAGACGGCGTTGATCATCTCGCTGTCCGCTTCGCCGCCCTTCATGGCGAGCAGTCCTTCCTCCATGGCGAGAAGAAGCTCCTCGCACTCCTGGAAGTAGGTCTGCTTGATGGACTCCATCGGATCCATGGTTGGTCTTACCCGGTGACGCGGTTGACGGCGGCGAGAAGCTTCTGCGTCTCGAACGGCTTGACGATCCACCCGGTCGCGCCCGCGTCGCGGGCGCGCTGCTTCTTTGCGGCGTCGCTTTCGGTGGTGAGAACCAGAATCGGAATGGCGCGGTTCTTCGGATCGCGCCGGACGTGGTCGATGAACCCGAAGCCGTCCATGCGCGGCATGTTGATGTCGGTGATGATGACGTCGACTTGACCCGCCGCGCTGAGGACTTCGGTACCGTGCACGCCGTCGTCGGCCTGGATGACGGTGTAACCGGCGCCTGACAGTGCGTAGCGCAGCATGTCGCGCATAGTCTTGGAGTCGTCCACTGTGAGAATTGTTTTGCCCATTTTCAGGCTCCTGCGATTTCGTTGAGTGCCAAGTTGGCGACGCTTTCGGCATAAGGCGGCGACGGCTCCGCGATTCTCAGGCTCGGTCCACCGGCCTGCTGAAACGATCGCGTAGCGGCGACGAGAATCTGGAGCACCGGCGAGGTGACGCGCTGGACCGCCGAGGCGTCGACATCGACTCCGGCCCCGGTGGCGAGCGTGTCGAGCAGACACTTTTTCAGCTCGGAGCCTATCGTCGAGTCGGCGATCGCGGGCAGCTTGATGCGGCTGCGACCGTCAGAGTCCGTGGTAATCTCGATCATCTGCTGCTAACTCCTGCTTCCGGCCAACGCGTTCCATTCCACTTCGCCGATGCGTACCGGCTCCCATCCACGGACATCGTCCAGTGCGCGGCTCAGAACTCCTGCCACTCGTCTTCGGCGGGCTTGGCCGGTTTGATGGCGAGGGCCGCCGATCCGTGGGACGCGAGTTTTGCAACCGGACGCGCGGGCGCGGGTCGTGACGCCGCAGACGCCGGCTTCCTGGCAGGCGCACGTGCCGCGGGCGGCGCGGCATGTGCCGCTTCGCCGGTCGCACCGACGTTGAAGAACGAGACGAGGCGGGCGAGATCGCCGGTTTCGTTGGCAAGGTTGCGCGAGGCGGCCGTGCTCTCTTCGACCATGGCCGCGTTCTGTTGCGTCACCTGGTCCATCTGGCCGACGGCGGTGTTGACCTCTTCGATGCCGGTGGATTGCTGCTGGGAGGCCTGCGTCATCTCGCTGACGAGCGTGTTGATCTGGCCGACCTGCGCCACGATGCGCTTGAGCGCGCCGCCCGATTCGCCCACGAGCTTCACGCCGGATTCGACGTGCTCGCTCGAGGCCTTGATCAGGGTCTTGATCTCCTTGGCCGCTTCGCTCGAACGCTGGGCGAGAGCACGCACTTCGCTGGCGACGACGGCAAAGCCCTTGCCGGCGTCTCCGGCGCGCGCGGCTTCCACGCCGGCGTTGAGCGCGAGCAGGTTGGTCTGGAAGGCGATCTCGTCGATCACCCCGATGATGTCGGTGATCTGCTTGGAGGATTGCTCGATCTTGCCCATGGCCGAGATCGCGGTCTCGACGATGCGCCCGCCGTCTTCGCCTGCCGACTTGGTGCTTTCGACGAGCGTGCTGGCTTCCTTGGCGTTCTGCGCCGTCTTTTTCACGGTCGCGGTGATCTCCTCGAGCGCGGCTGCGGTCTCCTCGAGGCTGGCCGCCTGCTGCTCGGTGCGCTTGGACAGGTCGTCGGCGGCCTGGGAGATCTCGTTGGCGCCGGTGCCGATGCTGCCGGTTCCCTCGAGGACCTTCGTCATGGCGTCCTGCAGGCGCCCCAGCGCTGCGTTGAAGTTGTCTTTAAGCTTGACGAACGACCCCGTCAGGTCGGCATCGACGCGATAAGTGAGATCGCCTTTCACCAGGGCGTCGAGTCCGGCGCCGATGCTCTCGACTGCAACGCGCTGGGCGGCATCGAGCTGCTGCTTGGCGGCGAGCTGTTCCTTGAGCGCGAGCATTGCGGCGGCGAGCTTGCCGATTTCGTCCTTGCGATCGGCATCAGGCACGACCGTGTCCAGGTTGCCATCGGCCAGCGAGGCCGTGACCTCGGTCATCCGGCCCAGTGGTGCCGACACGGATTGCACGAGCACGTAGGCCACGCCGAGGCACAACAAGCCGGCGGCACCGAGCGCGATGAGTGTCCAGAGCCAAGCCTCTTGATATGCCGCCGCGCCCTCTGCCCCCAGGTTGTTGGCCGTATCCGTCTCGTATTGCATGTCGTTTTCGAGAGTGGCGATCATCCCGCTGAAGACGACCTTCATCGGGCCGTCGAAGAGGGCGTAGCCGGCCTGCTGGCTGTGGTTGCCGGCATCAAGGAATGCCGGCTCCATCGTCAGATAACGATCCCACGCGCCCAGCTCGGAGTCGGCCATCGCGCGCTCCTTGCCCGGATCGATCTCGGTGGAAAACTGTTCCCGATATTGTGCGACCTTGGCTTTGTAGGAGTCCAAAGTTTCCATTTCTTTGGTTCGTGCAGCGGGGGATTCCAGAAGGTAGACGGCCTCGCGCACGCGAACCCGCGTCATGAAGTACTGCATCTCTCCGATTGCGCGCGTCGATACCAGATAGTCGTCGCGAATTTCGGCGGCGCGGGCGTTGATCACGCTTGCGCGATCGATTGCGAAGAGCCCAAGCCCGATCATCGCGACGAGCACGCTGGCGAAAGCGCTGACGACCTTCGTCCGGACGGAAAAATTCTGGTAGCTCGAGGCGATGGACATGGCTTCTCCGAGAGTGGCTTTCCTACGTCGCGCATGTGGCGCGTCGCAACGAGACGATGAACGCCGTCGCTATGAGATAAACGCGCCCTCTCTACATCGCGTTAAGCAGCGCGGCGGTTGCGCGCGTCGCGCGCAAATTCCATGTCGGCTACGCGACACCAATTCCCATGCGCGCCGATCCTGCAGCGCAATGCACTCATGTCGCGAGGCCGATGCAGCGATTGTCCTACGTGTTGTTACTGATGCGCTTCGCGACAACGCATCAGGAGTTTTCCGTACTGGCTATCGTTCGAGCGAGACGCGAAACTCTGTCGCCTAGCGGACACCTTCGATGTTGCGAGGCGTGCGGTCCGCTGCGGGCGAGGACTATCATGACGACCCATATGACGAGCGAAGCATTCTGCAGGAAGCCGTCGACCGTCGCGGCTGCGCAGGCGCTTCACTGGGACAAGGCGCGCGCCGCGGCCGTGCTGGCCCGTGGCCGCTGGTTCGGCGGCTTGCCTGACAGCTTCCAGGCGGAGATCGTCGAAGCGAGCGAGATCGTGACCATCGCGCGCCGTCGCGCGCTTTTCCGAGCAGGCGACAGCGTGACCGGCCTCTACGCGGCGCTCGAAGGCGACCTTCGCATCTATGTCGGCGGCGAAGGCGGCGAGCAAATCTTTGTGGGACCGCTGGGGCCGACATCGTGGTTCGGCGACCTTCTGGACAACAGGCCGAAGCGGAATTTCGATGTTTATGCAGCGTCGCCCAGCGCGGTGTTGTTTCTGCCTAAGGCGCGATACGAGGTCATGACGGGCGCGAGCCCGGCACTCTACCGCGCCTTTGTCGCGTTGCATTGCCTTCACGCGGCGTACGCGGCGCACGCGGCCGTCGAGGCGCGGTCGAATGCGCCGGTCCGGATGGCGCGGGCTCTTCTCCGGCTGGCGAGCGCCCACGGCAGGCCCACAGACCGTGGAACCGAGTTGGCGGTACGGATCTCGCAATCCGATCTCGCATCGCTCGTTGGCGTCTCCCGCCAGTATGTGAACAGCCTGATCGCAAGCTGGAATGCCGAAGGCGTGTTGGCGTGGAAGGCCAATGGCCACCATGTCATTGCCTGCGACCGCCTGGCCGCGCTGGTAGCGCCATTCGACAGCTGGAACGCGTAGTCTTCTCGCTAATCTCGCCGTCATAACCCTGGCGGGCTATCGCGTGCCGGCGATGACGGGGGAGGGCATGTCGCGGAATATTCGGCAGCGGTCGCGCTCAGAACTCCTGCCACTCGTCTTCGGCGGGCTTGGCCGGTTTGATGGCGAGGGCCGCCGATCCGTGGGACGCGAGTTTTGCAACCGGACGCGCGGGCGCGGGTCGTGACGCCGCAGACGCCGGCTTCCTGGCAGGCGCACGTGCCGCGGGCGGCGCGGCATGTGCCGCTTCGCCGGTCGCACCGACGTTGAAGAACGAGACGAGGCGGGCGAGATCGCCGGTTTCGTTGGCAAGGTTGCGCGAGGCGGCCGTGCTCTCTTCGACCATGGCCGCGTTCTGTTGCGTCACCTGGTCCATCTGGCCGACGGCGGTGTTGACCTCTTCGATGCCGGTGGATTGCTGCTGGGAGGCCTGCGTCATCTCGCTGACGAGCGTGTTGATCTGGCCGACCTGCGCCACGATGCGCTTGAGCGCGCCGCCCAATTCGCCCACGAGCTTCACGCCGGATTCGACGTGCTCGCTCGAGGCCTTGATCAGGGTCTTGATCTCCTTGGCCGCTTCGCTCGAACGCTGGGCGAGAGCACGCACTTCGCTGGCGACGACGGCAAAGCCCTTGCCGGCGTCTCCGGCGCGCGCGGCTTCCACGCCGGCGTTGAGCGCGAGCAGGTTGGTCTGGAAGGCGATCTCGTCGATCACCCCGATGATGTCGGTGATCTGCTTGGAGGATTGCTCGATCTTGCCCATGGCCGAGATCGCGGTCTCGACGATGCGCCCGCCGTCTTCGCCTGCCGACTTGGTGCTTTCGACGAGCGTGCTGGCTTCCTTGGCGTTCTGCGCCGTCTTTTTCACGGTCGCGGTGATCTCCTCGAGCGCGGCTGCGGTCTCCTCGAGGCTGGCCGCCTGCTGCTCGGTGCGCTTGGACAGGTCGTCGGCGGCCTGGGAGATCTCGTTGGCGCCGGTGCCGATGCTGCCGGTTCCCTCGAGGACCTTCGTCATGGCGTCCTGCAGGCGCCCCAGCGCTGCGTTGAAGTTGTCTTTAAGCTTGACGAACGACCCCGTCAGGTCGGCATCGACGCGATAAGTGAGATCGCCTTTCACCAGGGCGTCGAGTCCGGCGCCGATGCTCTCGACTGCAACGCGCTGGGCGGCATCGAGCTGCTGCTTGGCGGCGAGCTGTTCCTTGAGCGCGAGCATTGCGGCGGCGAGCTTGCCGATTTCGTCCTTGCGATCGGCATCAGGCACGACCGTGTCCAGGTTGCCATCGGCCAGCGAGGCCGTGACCTCGGTCATCCGGCCCAGTGGTGCCGACACGGATTGCACGAGCATGTAGGCCACGCCGAGGCACAACAAGCCGGCGGCACCGAGGATTATGAAGATCCAGAGTCTGGCCTCGTCATACGCGGCCGCCCCCTCTGTTCCGAGGCTGGTGGCCATATCTGTCTGATATTGCATGTCGTCCGCGAGCGTGTCGGTCATTCCGTTGAAGATGGTCAACATCTGGCCGGTGAAGGCGACAAATCCCGCCTGCTGGCTGTGGTTGGCCGTATCGAGGAACGCGGGTTCGAGCGATAGATAGCGATCCCAGGCTCCGAGCTCGGAATCAGCCATCGCGCGTTCCCTGCCGGGATCGACCGTCGCCGCATATTGTTTCCGGTACTGGGCGACCTTGGCTTTGAACGAGTCCAACGTGTGAATTTCGGCCACCCTGCCCGCGGGGCTTTCAAGAAGATAGACTGCCTCGCGCACGCGCACACGCATCATGAAGTACTGCATCTCTCCGAGCGCGCGTGTGGCTACCAGATAGTTGTCGCGGATATCGGCGGCGCGGGCGTTGATCACCCCTGCGCGGTCGATTGCGAAAAGCCCCAGCCCCATCATCGCGACGAGCACGCTGGCGAAGGCGCTGACGACCTTCGTCCGGACGGAAAGATTCTGGTAGCTCGAGACGATGGACATGGCTTCTCCGAGTGGAACGTTCTTGCGCGCGCAAATGAAGGCCGCCGTAACGAGACGGAGCGCGTCGCCCAAGAAGTAAACGAGCGCTCTCTAGGTTGCGTTAAGCGGAGCGGAAGTTTCGGCGTTGCGCATGCCGAACCCGTGTCGACTACGCGACAACTTTCGCGCGCCTGCGCCCATTCTTCGCACGAGGCGCGAAGGTGTGTCGCGCGCGACTGCTGATTCGACACTCTTTACCCTGCGGCGCTTTTCAATGTAATTCTAGGTAGAGTCCCATAGGCTGCCGTCATCCACAAAAGGCCGTGACGGTTTGGCGTCGGGCTTCCGCTAGTGCCGCACCTGTCGCGGGATCGGCTCTCCCGCGAAATAGCGCCGCGGATTCTCCGTCAGCATGAAATCGATCTCGGTCTGTGTGATGCCGGCTTCCTTCAGCATGGGCGCAATCACGCGCGTGAAGCGCATCGACATGTGGCCCTCGGCGATCTGTGCGAGCAGCGGCGGCGGCAGCATGCCGCCCTTCCAGCACCACACGCTGTCATGGCTGATCATAGTTTGCGCGCCGAAGCCCTTGCGCAGCAGCTTGAGCAGCGATTCCACGCGCACCGCGTCGGACTGGACGATCTCGAGGCCGAAACGGTCGAAGCCAATATAGGCGCCGCCGGTCACGATCCTCATGTGATAGTCGTGATCGGCGTTGCCGCAGGAATGTCCGATGACGATTCCGTGCGCGGGGACGCCGAGCCCTGTCAGATAAGCCAGTTGCTCGTCGCCAAGCACGGCGTCGGTGTGCGTTGTGATCGGTGCTCCCGTCGCGAGCGAGGCCTTGGCCGCGGCGCGGAAGATCGTCTTCTCGTAATCGGTGAAAGGCGCCATCGCGGTCGCCACCTTGATCACGCCCGCCTTGATGCCGGTGTCGCCGACGCCGACCGTCAGTTCCTTGACGAAGAGATCGGCGAGCTTTTTCTCCGCATCCGGATCGAGCTGGAACTTGTGGCTCCAATAGGCCGTGCCGCCCAGATGGTGATGATAGAGCCCGGTCGCGAAGACGATGTTGAAACCGCTGCGGCCCGCCACCTCCGCCATCAGCGCCACGTCGCGGCCGATGTCGTTGGGGCAGGGATCGAGCAGGCTCGAAAAGCCGGCCCCCTTGAGCTCGGCGATCTTGTCGAGGCAGACAGCCGTCATCTCGCGCATCGTGGGAGCGGGCAGGGAGGTGTCGCTTTCCCAGCCGGGAAAACCAATGACGAGATGCTCGTGCATCAGCGTCTTGCCGAGATCGGCCACGCCGATTTCTCCCGCCGCCGTGTTGATCTTCATAGGTCCTCGCTTGCCAGCTGCTGCCGCATCTCGACCGCCGATGTTGGCGCAGGCCCGGGGGCGAACACAATCCCGGCGCTGCTTTGGCTGCAATCAGGCGGCGTTGCCTATCAGAGCAACGACGCGCTCGAGGTTGATCCGGTCGACGTCGCCGAAATCGCCGAGCTCGTCGCTGTCGACGTCGAGCACGAACCGGGTTTCGCCGTCGCGCACGAAAGGCACGACGATCTCCGAGCGCGAGCGGCTGCTGCAGGCGATATGGCCCGGGAACTTGGCGACATCCGGTACGATGATCGTCTTGCGGCTGCGCGCCGCGGCGCCGCAGACCCCCTTGTCGAACGGGATCGCGACGCAGGCGAGATCGCCCTGGTAGGGACCGACGGTGAGCAGTCCGGGCGCGGTCCTGCGATAGAAACCGACCCAGAAGAAGCCGAAGGCCTGCTTCAGCACGGCGGCGGCGTTGGCGAAATTGGCGATCTCGTCCTTCGAGCCCGCGATCAGCGCGGCAAGCTGTGGCAGGATCTCGGCGTAGATCTGCTCTCGCGTGCCGGCGGCGGTGAAGTGGAGAGATTCGGACATTGCTTGATCTCGAAGATGCTCGCAGGCTTGCCGAGTCGAAGCGTGCGCTGTCGTAAACTCGTCTTCGCCCTTCGGGCTCCGGCGCGGCGGCATCGTCCTCCACCGCCGCGGCGAAGGCTGGTGCCGGAGGAGAGAATCGAACTCTCGACCTACCCCTTACCAAGGGGTTGCGCTACCACTACGCTACTCCGGCATGCAACGGGTTGGCCCCGAAAACCAAGCGGCGGTATGTGCTTGGTTTGCGGCGGGACCTATACCGTAAGGGGTGGCCGAGGGCAAAGGCCAAAGAGACCGGGCGGAGTGTATGGGCGCGAAGATGCAGAGCGGTGAACGGAAAGAGCGCCTGGCGGCGGCTTTGCGCGAGAACCTTAAGCGCAGGAAAGCGCAGGCCCGAACCCTTGCCGGGAAGAGGCCGGGGGCAGCCGAGCCGCCTGGCGAGGCCGAATTCGGGGGCCGCCGGAAACGGCCCTAAGGGCGCCGCGAAGGCTTCTTAATACAGTGCGGTCATGGCGCTGTTCGGACGTGGCCGATCCCGTTAAAACGGGAGGAATTGGCGGGGGATTTTCCTTCGCTTGTGAGGGCATATGGATCGCATTCGCATAAGGGGCGGCAATCGCCTCAAGGGGGAGATTCCGATCAGCGGCGCCAAGAATTCGGCGCTGAAGTTGATGGCCGCGTCGCTCCTCACCGACCAGCCCGTGACAATCCGCAACGTGCCGCGGCTCGCCGATGTCGATGCCATGGCCGACTTGGTGATGCAGTTCGGCGTCACGATGAATATCCGCCGCGGCATGGGGGTGGGATCGAGCGACACGATCCGGCTGCACGCCGCCACGATCGAGTCGGCGTATGCGCCCTACGATATTGTGCGCAAAATGCGCGCGAGCTTCCAGGTGCTCGGCCCGCTCCTGGCGCGCCATCGCGAGGCCAAGGTTTCGCTGCCGGGCGGCTGCGCCATCGGCGCGCGGCCGGTGGACTTCCACATCCAGGGCCTCGAAGCCATGGGCGCGAAGATCGTGCTGGAGGGCGGCTACGTGATCGCCAGCGCCGATGGCGGGTTGAAAGGCGCGGTGTTCACCGTGCCGCGGGCGTCCGTCGGTGCGACGGAGACGCTTATTATGGCGGCGGCCCTGGCCAAGGGTCGTACGGTCCTGAAGAACACCGCGCGCGAGCCCGAGGTGATCGACCTCGGGCATTTCCTCAATGCGATGGGTGCGAGGATTGCGGGACTGGGTACCAGCGAGCTCACGATCGAAGGCGTCGAAAAGCTCCACGGCGTCGAATACAGCGTGATGCCCGATCGCATCGAGACGGGCACCTACGCCATCGCGACGGCGATCGCGGGCGGCGAGGTCGAGCTCGTGGGCGCGCGCGTCGAATCGAACGTCGCGCTCTACAACCTGCTGCGCCACGTCGGCACCGAGGTGACGGAAAACAATCGCGGCATCTCGATTCACCGCAACGGCGTGCGCCCGATCTGTGCCGATGTCGTGACCGACGTGTATCCGGCCTTTCCGACGGACCTGCAGGCGCAATTCATGGCGTTGCTGGCTACAGCCGACGGCGTCAGTCACATCACGGAAACCGTGTTCGAAAACCGCTTCATGCACGTGCCGGAGCTGGCGCGGATGGGCGCGAACATCCGGATCGACGGCGACACCGCCACCGTGACGGGCGTCGAATGCCTTACCGGCGCCCAAGTGATGGCGACCGATCTGCGCGCTTCGGTCAGCCTCGTTCTCGCCGGCCTTGCGGCGGAAGGCGAGACCATCGTCAATCGCGTCTATCATCTCGACCGCGGCTTCGAGCGCCTCGAGGAAAAACTCGGCCGCGTCGGCGCCGATATCGAGCGGCTGACCTCATGAAGACGCAGGTTTTGGCGCTGTCCGCGGAGGACGCGGAGGATTTGCAGATTATATCGGCGCGGCTGCAGGATGCCGTCGCCAAGGTGAAGGACCTCGTCTATCTGCCGAAATCGCGGCGCTTCGCCTGTCTTTTCAACCGGTTCAAATGGGAAGAGGCCGAGCGCAAGGGCGGCGGCGATGTGCGCGTGCAAGCGGGGCTCCATTTCGACAGCGTGCTGTCGGCAAAGTCGAAAATCTTCGCAGCGATGCGCCCGACGCCGTGGTCTCGCTGCTCGCGATCAACTTTACGCCGAAGGGCGTCGACGATCCCGCCGGCGCGGTCGAGCTTCTCTTTGCCGGCGGCGGCACGATCCGCCTCGAGGTCGAATGCATCGACGCGGGGTTGCAGGACATGGGGAGCGCGTGGGCCGCGCGCGGCCGTCCCGAACACGAAACCGACGGGACGTAAGATGGCGCGCCGCCTGGATGCGCGAAGGCCCGGGTTCGAAGCGGAATTCGAAAGCCTCCTGAACGCGAAGCGCGAGAGCGAAGAGGACGTCGCCCAGGCCGCGCGCGCGATCATCGCGGATGTGCGCGAGAACGGTGACGCGGCTTTGATCGCACTGTCGGCGAAATTCGACAAGGCGACGCTGACGCCCGGGAAGCTGCGCCTGTCGCAAGACGAGATCGACGCCGCCGAAAGCCGTTGCACGATGGAGACGCGCGCGGCGCTCGACGTCGCGGCCCGGCGGATCGAATCCTACCACCGGAGGCAGCTGCCGAAGAACGAATGGTACACCGACGATACCGGTGCCGCGCTCGGCTGGCGCTGGACCTCTCTCGACAGCGTTGGGCTATACGTGCCCGGCGGCACCGCCGCCTATCCGAGCTCGGTCCTGATGAACGGCGTTCCGGCTCGCGTCGCGGGCGT
Organism: uncultured Alphaproteobacteria bacterium; assembly: GCA_963802815.1. Taxonomy (GTDB): domain Bacteria; phylum Pseudomonadota; class Alphaproteobacteria; order Micropepsales; family Micropepsaceae; genus Rhizomicrobium. Next base: position 5,092 of record CAWDKN010000087.1, on the reverse strand, counting down.
AGCGCGCATCGTCATGGTGACGCCGGCAAGCGGGGGCGCGATCAATGCGCTGGTGCTCGCGGCGGCCAAGCGCGCGGGGATCACGGAGATCTATCGCATCGGCGGAGCGCAGGCCGTGGCGGCGCTGGCCTACGGCACGGCGACGATAGCGTCCGTAGACAAGATCGTCGGTCCGGGCAATGCTTATGTGGCCGCCGCGAAACGCGAGGTCTTCGGCCGCGTCGGGATCGATTCCATCGCCGGCCCGTCGGAAATCCTCGTCGTCGCCGACGGCGCCAACAATCCCGACTGGATCGCCGCCGACCTGCTCAGCCAGGCCGAGCACGACGCGTCTTCGCAAAGCATCCTGGTCACCGACGACGCCGATTTCGCCGCCAAGGTCGAAGCGGCCGTCGCGCGCGCGCTCGAGCTCCTGCCGCGCAAGGACATCGCGGGCGCCAGCTGGCGCGACTACGGCGCCGTGATCGTCGTCGGATCGCTCGATGACGCGGCGCCGCTCGTCGACCGGCTCGCGCCCGAGCATCTCGAGATCGCGACTGACGATCCGCAGCGGCTGCTCAAGCGCGTGCGGCATGCGGGCGCAATCTTTCTCGGCCGCAACACGCCCGAGGCGATGGGCGACTATATCGCCGGCCCCAACCATGTGCTTCCGACCGCGCGCACGGCGCGGTTCTCCTCGGGACTTTCGGTGCTCGACTTCATGAAGCGCACTTCGCTTCTGTCCTGCGATGCGGGGACGATCGCGGCGATCGGACCCGATGCCATCGTGCTCGCCGAAGCCGAAGGGCTCGATGCCCATGCCCGCTCGATCGCGGCGCGCCTCAACGCGCCGCGCGGGACCTGACGCGCGCATGGCCGAGCTATCGAAATACCGCCTCGCCGACATCACGCTCGACGAGGCGAGCGTCGTGCGCCGCACCCGCGAGATCGAGCAGGAGCGCGAGGTCGCGATCTACGACCTGCTCGAGGCCAACAGTTTCGAGCCCGCCGGTTCGCCCGGCGGTCCCTACAAGCTCGAGCTCGGGATCGAGGAGAACCGCCTCGTGTTCGACATCCGGCTGGAGGACGACACGCCGCACGGCAAGGTGATGCTGTCGCTGACGCCGTTCCGCCGCGTGATCAAGGACTATTTCCTCATCTGCGAGAGCTACTACAAGGCGATCCGGACGGCGCCGCCTTCGCAAATCGAAGCGCTCGACATGGGACGGCGCGGGCTGCACGACGAGGGATCGGCGCTCCTGCGCGGACGGCTCAACGGCAAGATCGTGCTCGACAACGATACGTCGCGACGGCTGTTCACGCTCATCTGCGTCCTGCATCTCAAGGGGTGAGCCATGCGCGGGCCCCAGGGCCAGGAGCTGCCGGGCGCCGTCCTGTTCGCCTGCACCCAGAACGCCGTGCGGTCGCCGATGGCGGCGGCGATCATGCGCCACCTGTTCGGAAAGTTCGTCTTCGTGGACTCTGCCGGCGTGCGTGCGGGGGAGCTCGATCCCTTCGCCGTCGAAGTGATGGAGGAAGTCGGCATTGAGATCGGCAAGTACAAGCCGAAGCAGTTCGAGGACCTCGAGGACGGGTCCTTCGATCTCGTTCTGACCTTGTCGCCCGAGGCGCAGCACCGCGCAGTCGAGATGACCCGCACCACCGCGGTCGACATTGAATACTGGCCAACTTTCGACCCGACGGCGGTCGAAGGGTCGCGGGAGCAAAGGCTGGAGGCTTATCGCGCCGTCCGGGACGAACTGATGCGCCGGATCCAGGACCGTTTCGAATCCAAGTCGGCTGCGGATACGTAACGGCCGGCCTCTCCTTCGCGTCCTTCGTGTCGCGGTCGACGCGCGCAGCGCGTCGGGCGGGGGGAAGCCCAACTGCCGTAGAGGCTTCCTCCCACCCGATCCGCTTACGCTTCACTGCAGCCGATCGACCTCCCCACAAGGGGAAGGTGGGTTAAACCCTTGCTTTTGGGCGGTTTCAGTGCATTCTCCCGGCCGATTAACCCGCCAGAGGAAGAATGGCAAAAGAAGAACTGCTCGAATTCGAAGGTATCGTGACGGAGCTGCTGCCCAACGCGACCTTTCGCGTGAAGCTCGTCAACCAGGCGCACGAGATCATCGCGCACACGGCCGGCAAAATGCGCAAGAACCGCATTCGCGTTCTGACAGGCGACAAGGTCATGGTGGAGATGACGCCTTATGACCTCACCAAAGGACGCATCACCTATCGCTTCCGTTAAGTCCGAGCCGCGGTCCCGGCTCGCGCTCGTTCTCGCCAGCGAAAGTCCTCGGCGCAAGGCGCTCCTGGCCCTGGCCGACATCATCCCGGCGCATATCCGGCCAGCCCATCTCGACGAGACCCCGCTGAAGGGCGAGACGCCGCGCGAGTGCGCGCTGCGGCTCGCAAAGGCCAAAGCCTGTGCGATCCGTGATGCCGGAGTTTCCCAGGACTCGTTGATCCTCGGCGCCGATACGATTGTCGCCTGCGGCTTGCGCATGCTCCCCAAGCCGGCGACCGATGACGAGGTCCGTGCCTGCCTGGCGCTTCTCTCCGGCCGCCGCCATCAGGTGATCACCGGCGTTGCGGTGGCGCTGGCCTCCGGCGGCCTTCGCGTGCGCTGCGTCACCACGCGCGTGGCGTTCAAGAGGCTGACACAAGCCGAGGTTGAGACATACGTCCAGTCGCGCGAGGGAATTGGCAAGGCCGGCGGTTACGGAATACAGGGCCGCGCCGAAACTTTCGTTCGGCTTATCAACGGTTCTTATTCGAATGTGGTCGGCCTGCCGCTGGCGGAGACCGTGGCTCTGCTTCGTGGCTGCGGACTCCCGTGCTAGGATTTTTCGTCGCTATTGCCTGTTGAGACGATGCGGAAGGAAGTCCTGATCAACGCCGGGGCAGGGGAGATTTGTGTTGCCTTCGTCGAAGACGGGCGGCTGCAGGAATTGTTCCTTGAACGGACGATCGGCCTCGACGACGGCGGGGTGCGCAAGAAGGGGCAGGGCCGACACGGCCACAGCCTGATCGGCAACATCGTGCTCGGCCGGGTACAGCGCGTGCTTTCCGGGATGCAGGCGGCCTTCGTCGACATCGGTCTGGACCGCGCCGGATTCCTAGGCGCCCGCGAAGCGCGCTGCCTCGCCGACCTTCCCGGCTACGACGAAGACCGGATGCCAAAGATCGGCGACTGCGTGCACGAGGGTGAAGAAATCCTCGTGCAGGTGATCAAGGATCCGATCGGCGAGAAGGGCGCGCGGCTCTCCGCGAATGTGACCATTCCCGGCCGGCTTGCCGTCTTGGTGCCGAACACGCCGGGCATAGCGCTGTCGCGGCGGATCGACAACGACGACGAGCGCGCGCGGCTCTTCGCCATGGGCGAGGCGATGATCGCCGAGGGCGGCGACCGCCTTGTTCCGGGCGCGGGTTACATCCTGCGCACGGCGACCGTCGACGCCTCGCTGACGGACCTGAAGGAAGATGCCGAGCGCCTGGCCGATGCCTGGCGGCCGGTGATTGCGGCGCGGCAAAGCGCGGTTGCGCCGGCGACGCTCTATCACGACCTCGATCCCGTCGAGCGCACGATGCGCGACATGGTGCGCGCCGACACCACGCGCGTCATGATCGACGATCCAGTCGCCGCCGAAGCCGCGCGGGACTACTGCCGACGCGCCATGCCGGAAGCGGAATCCAAGATCGAGTTGTTCAACGGTCCGGGCCAGCTCTTCGACATCTACGAACTCGACGAGGAGGCCCATCTCCTCACCCATCCGCGCGTGCCCCTGCCGTCGGGCGGCTGGATCACGATCGAGGGCACGGAGGCGCTTACCGCGATCGACGTCAATTCGGGAAGCTTCACGGCGTCGACGGGTCTCGAAGAAACCAGCTTCAGGGTCAATCGTGAAGCGGCCGACGAGATCGGCCGGCAGGTGCGGCTGCGCGGCATCGGCGGCCTCATCGTCGTAGACTTTATTCACCTGTCCGAGCCAGAGAACATCAGGAAGGTCCTCGACGTGCTCTCGGCCAGCATCTCCCGCGACCACACGCCGACGCAGGTTTCGCCGATGTCGGAGTTCGGCCTGGTCGAGATCACGCGCAAGCGCGTGCGCGATCCCCTGGTGAAGCTGATGAGCGAATGCTGCCGCGCCTGCGCGGGCCAAGGCCGCAAGCGCACCCGCGACAGCGTCGCGCTCGAGGTGATGCGCCGCGTCGAGCGCGAGGCGTCCGCCGTTCCGGGCAGGGCGATCGTGGTGCGCGCGGCGCCCGACGTCGTGCGCTGGCTCGAAGACCACGGCGAAGAGGTGAAGAGCGCGCTCGCGCGCCGTGGCGCAGCGCGCGTGAGCTTCGAGGCGAACGATGCGTTCGCGCGCGAGGGCTTCGATGTCACGACAGCGCCCTGACGGCCGCCTCTGCCCGATCTGCGGCAAGCCGGTCGAGGCGCGGTTCCGCCCGTTCTGTTCCCCACGTTGCAAGGACGTCGACCTCGGTCGCTGGCTCAAAGGCGCCTACGCCATCCCCGCGGCGCTCCCGCTGGAGGACGACGAGGAGGAAGCGCCCGGAAAGACCAGAGACCAGGGCGAAGACACATAGAGTGCGGCGATTTCCGCGGGACCGCCGAGAGTTCGGCCACAGCTGTCCCTTAAGCCCGTGCGCGGACAGGCAAAAACGCCCGCTGGACAGGGGAGGGCCCCTCTTCTAAAAAGCCGGGCCTTGCAGGTCGCGCCCTTTGGGGGGGCGACCGACAATCGGACCAGCCCAAGGCTGGTTTGCCCAGGTAGCTCAGTCGGTAGAGCAGCGGATTGAAAATCCGCGTGTCGGTGGTTCGATTCCGCCCCTGGGCACCATTTCCTCGTTCGCCATTGTGCGCCAACGTCCGCAATTGCCCTCGTCGAAAGAAACATGGACGAACTCGCCGCGATGCTTTTCTCCTGCTGGCACGGCAAGGAGATCGCGGACTCCAAGGGCGACATCCAGCGCGGACTTGAAGTGACCGAGTTCGCCTGCGGCACCCCCATCTTCAGTAGGGCGAGTACACCGAAGGCGGCAAGCGCATGCAGGGGATGGGCGGTGTCACGACCCACAACGCCATCATCATGCCCGATGCCGG
>CAWDKN010000086.1:0-46060 GCA_963802815.1 uncultured Alphaproteobacteria bacterium | reverse complement strand
TTTGGCGAGCCCGTGACATCGTACCTTTTGTATAATGGGTCAGCGAGTTCGTTTGTCTAGCAAGCCTAAGCCGTCAGGTGGAGGCGCAGCGAAAGCGAGTCTGAATAGGGCGACTGAGTTAGACGGATGAGACCCGAAAGCAAGTGATCTAGCCATGACCAGGTTGAAGGTGCGGTAACACGCACTGGAGGACCGAACCCACGCCTGTTGAAAAAGTCGGGGATGAGTTGTGGCTAGGGGTGAAAGGCCAATCAAACTTGCAGATAGCTGGTTCTCTGCGAAAGCTATTTAGGTAGCGCGTTGTGTATCACCTTCGGGGGTAGAGCACTGGATGGGCTAGGGGGCTTCACCGCTTACCAAACCTAACCAAACTCCGAATACCGAAGAGTGCTGAGCACAGCAGACACACGGCGGGTGCTAACGTCCGTCGTGAAGAGGGATGAAAACCCTGACCAACAGCTAAGGCCCCCAAATCGTGGCTAAGTGGGAAAGGATGTGAGGTTCCCAAAACAACCAGGATGTTGGCTTAGAAGCAGCCATCATTTAAAGAAAGCGTAACAGCTCACTGGTCTAAACAAGGAACTTTGCGCCGAAAATGTAACGGGGCTCAAGCCACGTGCCGAAGCTTTGGAATGACCGCAAGGTCATTGGTAGCAGAGCGTTCCGTATGCCTGCGAAAAGGAAGCGCGAGCGACCTTGGAGGTATCGGAAGTGAGAATGCTGACATGAGTAGCGATAAAGAGGGTGAGAGACCCTCTCGCCGGAAGTCCAAGGGTTCCTGCGTCAAGTTAATCTGCGCAGGGTTAGCCGGCCCCTAAGGCCAGGCCGAAAGGCGTAGCCGATGGGAACCAGGTAAATATTCCTGGGCCTGCGGGTAGTGACGGATCTCGTAAGTTGTTCACCCTTACTGGATTGGGTGGGCCGCGAAGAGGTCCCAGGAAATAGCTCCCGCGTTCAGTCCGTACCCCAAACCGACACAGGTGGACTGGCAGAGTATGCTAAGGCGCTTGAGAGAACGGTGTTGAAGGAACTAGGCAAATTGCCCTCGTAACTTCGGAAGAAGAGGGCCCGGCCGGTACGCAAGTATCGACCGGGGGCACATAGCAGGGGGTGGCGACTGTTTACTAAAAACACAGGGCGCTGCGAAATCCAAAGATGACGTATAGCGTCTGACGCCTGCCCGGTGCCGGAAGGTTAAGAGGAGATGTTCACGCGTCGAATCGAAGCCCCGGTAAACGGCGGCCGTAACTATAACGGTCCTAAGGTAGCGAAATTCCTTGTCGGGTAAGTTCCGACCTGCACGAAAGGCGTAACGACTTCCCCACTGTCTCCAACACCGGCTCAGCGAAATTGAATTCCCCGTGAAGATGCGGGGTTCCCGCGGTCAGACGGAAAGACCCCGTGCACCTTTACTGCAACTTTGCGCTGGCATTAGGACTGCGATGTGTAGGATAGGTGGTAGGCTTTGAAGCGAAGGCGCTAGCTTTCGTGGAGCCGTCCTTGAAATACCACCCTTTGTGATCCTGATGTCTAACTGCGGCTCGAAACAGGGCCCAAGACCGCGCATGGTGGGCAGTTTGACTGGGGCGGTCGCCTCCCAAAGAGTAACGGAGGCGCGCGATGGTAGGCTCAGACCGGTCGGAAATCGGTTGTTGAGTGCAATGGCATAAGCCTGCCTGACTGCAAGGTTGACGAACCAAGCAGAGACGAAAGTCGGTCATAGTGATCCGGTGATCCCGAGTGGAAGGGTCATCGCTCAACGGATAAAAGGTACGCCGGGGATAACAGGCTGATCGCACCCAAGCGTCCATAGCGACGGTGCGGTTTGGCACCTCGATGTCGGCTCATCGCATCCTGGGGCTGTAGCCGGTCCCAAGGGTATGGCTGTTCGCCATTTAAAGCGGTACGTGAGCTGGGTTTAGAACGTCGTGAGACAGTTCGGTCCCTATCTGCCGTGGGTGTTCGAAACTTGAGAGGATTTGTTCCTAGTACGAGAGGACCGGAACGAACGCACCTCTGGTGGACCGGTTGTGGCGCCAGCCGCATTGCCGGGTAGCTAAATGCGGACAAGATAACCGCTGAAAGCATCTAAGCGGGAAACTTACCTCAAAACCAGGTTTCGCTTGAGAGCCGTGGAAGACGACCACGTCGATAGGCCAGATGTGTAAGCACAGCGATGTGTTGAGCTGACTGGTCCTAATCGCTCGATTGGCTTGAACGCCAGCACCGTTCCATGTCTGGAAAGAAGTCCAGGCATCCTTCGTCCCGCACGACAGCGGAAAAAATCAGCAAAATCTCAGGTGTCGTATTGTTTCTTTATTCTGGCCAACGCGCTCACGCGTGCTTGGCAACGCTCACGCGTGCTTGGCTGGAACTCCTTCGCCGACCTGGTGGTCCTAGCGGGGGAATTCCACCCGATCCCATTCCGAACTCGGCCGTTAAAGCTCCCAGCGCCTATGGTACTGCGGCTCAAGCCGCGGGAAAGTCGGTCGCTGCCAGGTCTGCAAAGGACGTTTGTCACGCCGAAGCGCGCGAGCGCGTAGGCCAATAGAAAACCGAAGCGCGCGAGCGCGTAGGCCAATAGAAAACCGAAGCGCGCGAGCGCGTAGGCCCAGAAAGATCAAAACCCGCAATCACAGTCACGAAAACGCCGCGCTCTCACGAGCGCGGCGTTTTTCGTTTTGGCGCTTCGCGCTATCGTGGCGTCGCGGTCGATACAAGATACAAGCGGGCGGCGATGACACGTTCCTCGGGCGGCGAAACGGCCCGGCCTTTCCTGCCCACGCGGGACTTCGATCTCAGCAAGGCGTTCTACGAAGCGCTCGGCTTCGAGAAGCGGCTCGACGGCGACGTCGCGATCTTCGGCGCCGGCGCGACCTCCTTCATCCTGCAGCGTCGCTACCAGGCGGACTGGGCGGGAAACTTCATGATGCAGCTGATGGTCGACGATCTCGACGCATGGTGGCAACGCATCGTGGCGCTCGATCTGCCGGCGCGGTTCGGCGTCGCGCCGCCGAAACCGCCGGCGTTGCAGCCCTGGGGTCTGCGCGTTGCGTTCGTGCACGACCCCGCCGGCATCCTGTGGCATGTGGCGCAGCGCCGCCACGGTGTCGCCGCCGACGCGTAATCGCGCAGAATCTGACATGGCACGCCCGATCCCTTGGTAGGGTCCAGACTTTTTCGCAAATTGGAATCTGATAGGTCGGCTCCCGTCTCTGGCTCAGGCAGTCATCAGGTTTGAATTGCGGTTCGTCAGAACCTTCATTCCAAGGTAGCGTTTGGTCGACCAGGTCGTGCCGGCGATGTGGCGTAGCCTGGCGGCTGCGAGGTTCAGGCACGACTCGCCGTCCGGAAACGCACCGACGACACGTGTCCTTCGCCTGATCTCGCGCATCAGCCGCTCGAGCGGATTGTTGGTACGGATGCGCCGCCAATGCTCTTGCGGGAACGTATAGTAGGCGAGCGTCTCGGCGACCGTGTTGTGGACAAGCTCCGCGGCGCGCCCCAAACGCTGGCCGCGGAGCTTGTCCACAACCTGCTCGGCCTTGGCCGTCGCTGCTTCACAATCCTCCGCTGCATGAATGGCTTTGAGCATGGCGGCCACCTCGCGCACCTTCGTGGACGGTACATGGCTGAAGACGTTGCGATACCAATGCACGACGCAGCGCTGCCAGCGGGCATCGGAAAAGAACTCGGCCGCCGATTCCGCAAGGCTCGTGCAAGCATCGGAAACGATCAGCTCCACGCCCTTCAAGCCTCGATCCTTCAGGGTGCTTGAGGAACGCGCTCCAGCCGCTCTTGTCTTCCTTGGCGCCTTCGCAGATGCCGAGAATCTCGCGGTAGCCATCGGCATTGACGCCGATCGCCACCAGCAGCGAGACGTTGCGCCCCTCGCCGGCCCAGGTCCGCTTCATCACGATCCCGTCGAGATAGACGTAAGGATGCGAGCCGGCGATCGGCTGGTTGCGCCAGGCTTCGATCCGCTCATAGATCTTCTTGTTGAGATCGCTGACCGTGGACGGGCTCATCCGCGTGCCCCACAGCGCCTCGGTGATATCCTCGACCCGGCGCACGGAAACACCGGCCAGGTACATCTCCATCAGCGCTACCTCAACCGAGCTCTCGCGCCTGCGATAACGTTCGATAATCGCCGTCTCCAGCGCCTGCCGCCGCAGCTTCGGCACCTTCAGCGTGACCTCGCCAGCCTTCGTCTGCAACAGGCGCTCATAGTGACAGCAACGGTAATCTCGACGCTCCCCACTGCGTTCGTATCGGCCCGCGCCTACCTGTCCCGATTTTGCGAAAGAAAGCCTACGTCATCGATAAAAAAACGGGCGGCCCGAATGCCGACCGGCAGACCAGCGCGTCCAAGCAGCGACAGAGGCAGGTGCGTCACCATCAAAAGAAATCCTGTTTCTTCGAACGGAAGGGGTTTTGAGGAAGACCTGCGCTCAGAGTTCATCCCTTCTTCAATCCGCGCATGATGATGTTCGGGATCATGCTGTCGTCCCAGTCCGTCGTTGCATCGCCCACCCGCACGATGACAAGGTCGGCGGCGCGGCTGACGTACACACGCTGCGCGCCCCAGCCGTCGAAGAAGACCATGTCGGAAGCCACGAACGGCTCGCCAGCGGAAATCGCGAACTTGCCATCCTTCTGGTAATACCGCCTGGGGGTGTAGGGATTTGCGATCCAGATCTGTAGCCCATAATTCGGGTTGCGCCGCGATGGAGTCATCATCGCGTCGATCCAATCGGCGGGAAGCACCTGGCGACCGCCAACCTTGCCGTCGTCCTTCAGAAGAAGTCCTATCCGCAGCCAATTGTCCGGCGTCATCTGCAGACAGCAATAGGTGTGCGCCATGCCGCCGGGCCGGTCGAGCCAGACGCGCGCGTCCGCGGCTCCCAAAGGCTCGAGCAGCTCCTGCGACAAGTAATTCGCGTATCGCTTGCCCGTGGCGTGTTGCAGGATGATCGCGAGCAATTCGCTGTTCGTGTTGTTGTAGTCGAATATCGAATTGGGTTGCGATATTTGCTTCCATCCCAATACGATACTTGTGATATCGCTGGACAAGTGCAATTGGATGCCCAACGCGTTTGGCGACGGATCTGGCGGAGCATTGGCGAGCCCGCTTGCCATATTCATAAGATTTCGGATCGTGATCTTGCCGCGGTCGTCATTCGCCCATTCCGGAACGTATTTTGAAACCGGATCTTCCAGAGACCTTATGTATCCATCGCGAAGTGCTGCGCCGTAGAGCATCGCCGCTACGGATTTCGCCATCGAGGCCGTATCGGTCAGCGTCTGCGGTCCAGAGCCCTTGCCATAGTGGGCGAACTGGATCTTGCCGCCCTGCCAGACGATAAGCGCAATTGTTCCGCGCGCATCGGCGTAGTGTGCCGCTTCTTCGAGCGCCGCCTCGTCGATGCTGCGTTCGCCCGGTTTTGCCAGCGGCAACGGAGGCCCCGGCCGGCCTTTCGCGACTTCCAGAGGCTTGTACCAGTCGACATCCCGGACGTTGTTGATTTTCATGAAAGTCGCGTAACGGTGGGCAAATGACTCTTCGTCGGGTATCGCGCCTGCAACCGCCGCTCCACACAACAGGGAGACAAAGGACACCAGGGCCAGGGAGGCTCCGCGCCTAATCCTCTGCAATCTATGATTTAGCGTCCCTTCGAAGGAGTTGCAAGCTGGCAGACCCCAATTCAAGGTTTTTCAGCAAATCTATCGATGAGCGGACCCGCCTTGGCGCGGTAATCCATGTCCAGCGCGTCGAGCGAGAAACTCTTTTCTGAAGACGTATGCCAGACCAGGTGCCCCGGAATTGATCCCATTTGCATCCATCGCATCCAGGGGATGATCGTCGTGCTGGCGCCGCGCGCAGAAATCCGCTTGAGCGAGGCATCGAAAAAGTCGCCTCTGTCGCAAGTCTGCAATTCCGCTTCCAGCTGAGGTTGGGCAGGGACGCTCCATGAACGGTCCGTGGTCAACGTGACCAAATCCGGAGAGACGTGCCAGCACATGATGCCTAATGGCTTTTGCTTGTCGGGACTTTGATAACCTCCCGGAGCGATTGCCCCGCCATTGACCGGAAGAGTGTCGGCGCGTGCTGAAGAACCGTCCGCGGGAAACAGAATTCGTGCGCCGGACAGGAAATTAGACATGACAGCGTTGCGCTGTCCGGTCAGGGGATTGTCGAAAAAGTCGATTATTGCCCCGGTTTGGATGTCGCGGAAGAACGTCAACGTCGCGCCAGTGACGATATAAGAGCCGTCGGGCTGCTCTTGCGCCCATGAGGACTGACAACCCGACGCAGCGAGGATGGCAGACGGGTGCTTGCCGTCCTGGATCGCATAAATGATCCCGGAATAGGTCCAATAGGCAGGCGCCCCGTCGAGAGTGGCGAGCAATTTGATCTGTCCGATCGCGCTATTTCTGGGGTCCTGGCCCGACGCCAGGGCCTTCGCCATTGGCGCCGCAATTGCCATTCCAACCGCGCTCGCGGCGATAAGGGACCGGCGGGAAACACCGTTATGTGTGATGTTGCTCATTTCCCATCATCGAAGATGGGGCGGGTTCCGGGAACAGCCTCATAAGATTTGTTCGTAGACCGGGCACGGAGGGCGCAGCCCAAATCATGCGGCCGCGCGAAAGCGCGCCAGCTCCTTGCCAATCGTCGCTGCCGTCTGGTTCAGACTTTCAAGATACAGATCGATAGCCTTGGGGAGCGTCATGGTGTGCGCAAAGAATGCCAGCGTAACGGTCCCTTCGAGCAGTTTATCTGCTTGAACAGGCACAGAAATGGCCGAGGTTTTTCCCGGGTTTGCGGTTTCGCGAACCCGGTCATAGGTGGCATAGCCCTTGGTCCGAATAGAACTCAAATTCCGCTTCCAGCGAAGCAACGAACCGCGCCGAATCTCCCTTGCTCGTCGTTCGCACCTGCTCGAGGATTATTTTGCGCTCATCGTCATTGCAGAAAGCCAGATAGGCCTTGCCGCTCGAAGAGCCCAGGATCGGAAGCCGGTAGCCAGGATGATAGAGGTTGAATGTGAACGGCGCGATTGCGTGCGTGGATTCGCAAATCATCATCGACAGACCGACATGTCTGCAAACGCTGATGGGCCAGCGCAGCTTCCTCGTCAATTCGATGACATGGCGGCGCGAGGCTTGCGCCAAATCATCATCCTGCTGGTATCCCACACTGAGCGTCTTCACCAGTGCCGTGGGTCGATAGTGCTTGCGCGTGCTTTCCCGTTCGATCATCTGTTCATCGAGCAATGTCTCGATGATCCGGCAGGCAGTTGGATATGGAATCCGGCAGATGTTCGCGATTTCCATCATGCTCAGCGACCGATGCTGATTGATCGCCTGAAGGACGCTGATGCCTCTGCTGATAGCCCGAATATTGCTGCTCGCCATGCATCCCCACCCGTCGTCCAACGCCGGCGCATTGTCTCGTCGGCCGGCACCAAGGACGATTAGCCCCACTAACCGCCACGCGAGCATGCCAGCAGAACCTCAGATTCGCAACAATTGCGCGATACTTCCGTGTACACGGCGAAACTGTCTTTAAGCATATGAACTTAATGAAGCCTCGATTGCGGGTCTGAAAAGACAGGCTCACAAAACGTCAGGTGGCACTTGAAATGTTCGCTGTGCGACTAAACGAAAAATTGTTTACATGGAGCCGCGAGCTTCGTCGGCCATCCGATTTGGCCGGTGACCGGTCACTCTGCAATAAATCGTCGCTGCCGCGATCGCAGGGCGACGCGGATCCACCGGCGGGCTAAACATCCCTTTCGCCGACCGGACAAAGCGAATGAAATCGAGGCTGTGAAGGGGTGATAGACATGAAAGCATCACGACGGGATATGTTTGCCCTGGCCGGCGCTGCGATCGCACTTGGTACATCGCAGCCTTCAGGGGCAGCCGCCGGCGGTCTCGAACTATCCAATCCTGCCGACCGCCTGAAAGCTTACATGCTGATGCGGGGCGCATTGAATGAGCAACTGGTTATCGGATGGCTGATCGGACGTTATTTGGGAGTGGTCAATTCAGAAATACGGCCGCTCTACGGTGTTGCCAGCGCAACCTTTGCACGTTTTCGCGCGACGACTGGGGGAGGCTATGCCGGCGCCAGCTATGAGGTGTATTTCTTCACAGACCTGCAAACCGGCAAAGCATTGGAAAGTTTCACCAATCCGTACACGAACGAAATCCTTTCCATTTCGATGTCGGGATTTCCGCCAGCCAAAATCAATATCGGTCCCGATTCTCACCTATCCAGGCACGATGCCCGGCTTGTCGTTGAACCATGATTGGGGTCCGGTAAAGACGATCGGCAACGATGTCTGGCTGGTCGAAGAAACGTTTGGCAAATTCCAGATACCGAACGCGTCAAAGTCCTTCCGCTACAACGAGATCGTTACGCTCCATGCGAAACGGTCGGATTTGGAGGCGCACGGCGCAACACATGTACCTTGCCGGACTGAGTACCAGAGCATTGGCGACTGGGAGGCGTGGCTTAAAATGGGCGACCATCCTGGTAACCTTATATGCAATGGATTTGGAGGCTATGGGACTGCGCTGGAGTCGCTGCCGGCGGAGTGGCTGGAAGCCGCTCGCCAATTTCGACCCGGCGTGCTCCGAAATCCCGCCGCGCTCGTGGACGAAGCATTGAAGACCTGATCGGAATGGCATTCGCTGCGCGCCTGCCACGATCAAAGTGGGCGCCTTGTGCCAAGATTAACGCTGATTGCCTTTGTCTTCAGATACGCGTCAAGCCCCTCGCGCCCGAATTCACGTCCCCAGCCGGACTGGCGATTGCCGCCGAACGGGGTTTCGGGTGACAGCGCCGCGTGGATATTGATCCCGACTTGACCGCTGTCGATGCGGCGAGCGAAGCGGTGCGCCCGGCGCAGATTTTGGGTCCAGATGGATCCCGAAAGTCCGTAGATGGTCGAGCCGATCGCCGCGGCCAGCGCATCCTCGTCGTCGCCGAACGTCTGCACAGCCAGGACCGGGCCGAAGATTTCCTCGCGCGCGACGCGCATGTCCGGTGTAACGCCGCCTAAGATCGTCGGGCGAACGAAATATCCGGGCCCCTCAGGAATGCGGCCCTGATAAAGGATGCGGCCGCCCCCATCGCTTGCGGATGCGATGTATTTTTCCACCTTGCTGCGATGTGCAGCGGAAATCAACGGACCGATCACGGTGGCTGGAGACAAGCTGTCGCCGGTTGTCATCGTGTCGGCGACTTTGGCCATACCTGCGATGAATTCTGTCATGGATAAATTCATGTACGAACAAGCGTGTGCCCGCCATGCAGTTCTGGCCTGCCAGAAAGAAGCAGGCGAGGGCCGCAGCCGGTATGGCTTCTTCGAGCGGCGCGTCGTCGAAAACCACGAATGGCGATTTGCCACCTAACTCCAGCGTAACGCGGCGCAGGTCGTTTGACACGGCGCGAACGATGTCTTTGCCGACGGCCGTCGAGCCGGTGAAAGAGACCTTGTCGACGCCCATGTGACGTACGAGGGCCGCGCCAGTATTGTTTCCCGTGCCGTGCAGGATGTTGAACGAACCGGGCGGTCCGCCTGCCTCATTCCACAGCGCCCCCAGGAACTCCGGGCTGAGCGGCGCCAACTCGGCTGTCTTCATAACCAATGTGCATCCCGCAGCGAGAGCGGGCGCCATTTTCAGAGCGAACATGGAAACCGGCGCATTCCAGGGAACGATCGCCGCCACGACGCCCACGGGCTCGCGCATCGTATAGACAAGAAGATCCTGATCCTCCCGGCCGTTCGCTACTGCAGGGATGGTTGCACCTTCCAGCTTGGTCGCCCACCCGGCATAATATCGAAACAGTTCCGTGCAAAATCCGCGGATGGTGTGGGTGGAAAGCGTGATCGGAATCCCGAAATCGATCGTTTCGATCTCGCCGATCTCATCTGCATGGGCCTCGAGCAGATCAGCAAAGCGCAGGAGAACGCGCGCGCGATCCTTTGGCGCCATGATGCCCCAGCCGGTTTCGAAAGACCGGCGCGCTGCCGCGACAGCCAGATCGATATCCTGGAGGGTCGCGGCCTGAACCTGCGCGACAATCGTTTGCCGCGCCGGATTTTCCACCGGGATGGAAGCACCGCTTCCCCCTGCGATGAATTTCCCGTCGATGAAGGAGGTATGCGGCTGCGCCAGAAACGCCAGTGCCGCAGCCGAGGGCGCAGTGAGGGTGGTTGCAGGCATCTGCCCATCCGTTTTCGGCGACGGCCGCTCAACATCTGTCCGTCGTTTGCGGAAAAAACGCATGGGCCAACTCTAACATCCGGCGGTGCATGTCCGTCTATTCGACATCGTGCTATCCGCCCTACGATCAGGGTGACGCAAGCCCCTGACATCGAGAAGGTGGGCAGTACACTTCAGCCGCACAGAATTGGTACTAATCCATGACGTTTCAAGCGGTTCAATTTGAAGCGACGACGCTCGGCGCGCGCAACTTTTTGGAAGAGCACGAAAAGCAGCTGTTCATCGGCGGAAAATGGATTGCCGCGCACGGCAAATCCATCCCGTCGCTCGATCCGGCCACCGGCGCCGTGCTG
Source organism: uncultured Alphaproteobacteria bacterium (assembly GCA_963802815.1). GTDB lineage: Bacteria > Pseudomonadota > Alphaproteobacteria > Micropepsales > Micropepsaceae > Rhizomicrobium. Next base: position 35,465 of record CAWDKN010000086.1, on the reverse strand, counting down.
GCCCATATCGGTTGCGCCGATGATCGCGACGTCGATCAGGCCGTTGCGGCGGCGCGTACCGCGCTGGAAACCGGGGCGTGGAGCACGATGACGCCTATGGATCGCTCGCGCATGTTGTGGGCGGTCGCCGATATCCTCGAGGCCCATGTCGATGAGTTGGCCGAATTGGAAACGCTGGATCAGGGCAAGCCGATCAGTGTCGGCCGTTGGGCGGAGATTCCCGGCGCGATCAACCAGTTCCGCTACTACGCCGGTCAGGCGCTCACCATTGAAGGGCGAACAATCGGCACATCGATCGACTATCAGCCGGCGGGAAAGCAAATCCATGCCTGGACGCTGCGCGAACCTGTCGGCGTCGTGGCCGCGATCGTGCCGTGGAATTCGCCGCTGGTGCTGACAGCGATGAAACTCGCGCCTGCGCTCGCGGCCGGATGCACCGTCGTGCTGAAACCTGCAGAGGACACGTCGCTGACCGCGATTCGGCTTGCGGAATTGATGCAAGAGGCCGGCATTCCGCCCGGCGTTCTCAACGTCGTGACGGGCTCCGGCTCACAAACCGGTGCAGCATTGGCTGCGCATCCCGGCGTGGACAAAGTCGCATTCACCGGATCGACCCAAACGGGGAGGGCGATTCTCGATGCGGCGAAAGGCAATCTCAAGCGCGTCAGTCTGGAACTTGGCGGAAAGTCTCCTTCGATCGTCTTGCCGGATGCCGATCTCGATCTCGTCATTCCGGGAGTGGCGAATGCCATCTTCTTCAATGCCGGACAGGTCTGCGTTGCCGGCTCGCGGCTTTACGTCCACCGTTCGATTTACGACAAGGTTGCCGAGGGCGTCGCGGCATATGCGAAGAACCTGAAATTGGGGCATGGGCTAGATCCGGCGACACAGATGGGGCCGCTGGTTTCCAAGCGTCATGCGGACAAAGTCGCCGGTTACGTGGAATCCGCGCGGCGCGCCGGCGCGACCGTGCTAACAGGCGGCAGCCAGATAGGGCAGGCGGGTACGTTCATCGTGCCTTCGGTTGTCGTCGGAGCGGAACCCGATTCTCCCATCATGCGTGAAGAAGTATTCGGCCCCGTGCTGGTCGCACAAGCCTACGACGATTTGTCGGATGTGATTGCTGCCGCGAATGACAGCACCTACGGCCTGGCCGCGAGCATCTGGACGCAAAACCTTTCAGATGCGCACCGAGTTTCGCGGGCAATCAAATCCGGTACGGTCTGGATCAATTGCCATCTCATGTATGATGCCTCGCTGCCCATCGGCGGCATGAAACAGTCGGGCTGGGGCCGCGATTCCGGACAACTTGCCATGGATGGCTATCTGGAATGGAAAACCGTCTGCGCCATGCTCTGATCGTGACGCTAGATCCCCAACGCGCCGGGATTTATCAGGCCGTCTGGATCGAGTTTCGCCTTTAGCGCTTTCAGCAAAGTCAGCGTGTTCGGCTCGAGCATGGCGGCATAAGGATATGTCCTGCCGAGCTGGAAGTGGACGGCGTCGAAACTGCCGAAGAGCGCAGTGATTTCGTCCTTCAGGCCTGCAACGAAAGCTGCCGTTTCGCCATCGTGCGGATAGACCGGCAACGCATTCAAATAGTCGGCGGGGATGACTGTCTCGTGGTACGCGCTGCGCGCGCCGGGCCAGTAGATCGCGATTTCATATAGAAACCCGGACGAGCCCACGGTGGCAAACATGCCGCCAGTCCAAACGCCGAGGCGTTTCATTTCATCGGCGTGGCTTGCGTACAGACCTTGCAGCGCCGCGTGAAAGTCACGCACCTTCGAGTGGGCCATGATGCCATGCAGGGGCACCCAGCGCTCGCCCTTGGGACCAAGCGTATTGAACAGCGGCGCGAACGGCAGGCCGCGAACGATGGTTGGCATGGAGTTGGCGATTTCGACGCCACTCCCGGCAACTATCGCTATACCGCGCCAGTTTGGCTTTTGCTTCCGCGTTGCTGGCGCCTTCGATAATGACATGCAGCATGAATTGGGCCCGTTCCAGCGCGCGCGTTCCCGCAACGGCCATACGGAAAAGCTGAGCGAAGCCCGCGAAGGGGTTCCGCGACGAGGCGAGCACCGACCAGGCCGCGGTGAACCTGGCGCGTGCGTCTTGCCGGGCGATCTGTCCCTGAGCTAACGCCGCGTCTATGGAAAAATGTTCGTCTTCGAGCTGTTCGAGTGCCGCGCGCCGCATGGCGTCGGCCAGATCGTCGAAATTCTCGAACGCGAAGGATGCGCATTGGAAGGCGGGCTTTTGCCCGATAAGGGGCAATGTGATCCGGGCCTTGATGCCCAGCGCGCCGCAATCTCCGGTGAACAGCCCGGTCAAATCCGGGCCATAATGCCGGGCAAAGGGCGGCGCGCCGCGCGCGGACGAGCCCGTGCGAACGATTTCGCCAGAGGCCATAACGATCTCGAGTGCCAACACCGATTGGGCGCTGATACCGTGTGCGCCCGAGCCGTGGCTCAGGGAATTTTGCGAGACCGAGCCGCCGACGGTCGCGGCGAGCCCGGAAAAGGGGCCGAAGAACGGCGTTCTGAAGCCCTTCGCGTCGAGCGCCGCCTTCAGCGCGGCCCATGTCACGCCAGCTTCGACGGTGACGAATGCATCCGCGATGTTGATCTCGACGATATGGTCAAGTCGGCCGGTGTCAATTATCAACGAGTTGGGCCGTGTCGGCAGATAGCCATCTGTGTAGGACGCGCCGCCGCCGCGCGGAAAAATCGCGAGTTTTGCCGCGTGTGCCACGCGAACAACCGCCTGCAACGCCTCGACAGATTTCGGCCGCACCACCGCGAGTGGTGCAATGCCGGCACGATAAACGTCGGTGAAATAGAACTGGGATTCCGCGTCAGGGACGATCGCATCCGCACCGGCAACGCATGCGAGTTGCCTGACGATGTCATCCCGTGACAGCGCGACGTTGCGATCCTGCATCGTCACGTGGTTGCGATCTCGTCGATCGCGGCGCTGTACTTTTCCGGCGTTTCGGCGGTTGCCGCTTCGCTCGCGTCCTTGCGCGCAAGATAATACAGGCGCTGCAGGAAATCCTGGCGCCAAGCCTCACGCGCTTCAAGCGCCTCTTGGCCCAACTGGAGTTTTTCTATCTCCGATGCGACGTCCATGCCTTTTGCTTTCAGAACGCGTTCCGCGGAATCGAGCCGGTCGTGCAGAACGGAGATTTCATTGGCGAGCACAAGGATCATCGACATCGCATGATCAAGGCCTGGCGTCACATAGAATTGCGGCCGCCTCCCGCGTGCGTCGCGTTGGACATGCGGGCGCTGCGATTTATCGCTGCTAGACGTCATCACCATTCCCCGATTCAAACGGATTTTTGAGCAATGAGGACTTCCCAACCGCCGCCCGGTGCATATTCACCCGCCTTGAATTCGCGCTCGGCTACGGCATCGGCAGCGGCTTCGCTGTAGCCCGACGCCTGGGCTGCGAACTCCATTACCGCCATGGGCGCGGTGTCGAAGCGGATCGTGCCTGCCGGAAATCCGGCATCTTTGGCGAGTTTGATCTGGTCCATCTCGCGCATCGCGCCCCAAAATGGCTCGTTGTTGTACCAGGTTTCATTGTCGAGAATGAACTGCGTGAACGGGTCCATCAGGTCGAACGGCGGCAAGTCCGCGTGAATCATGTATCCCCCGGGTTTCAGCAGCCGGTGACATTCATTGAAGATGCGCGGCATTGCCTTGCCGCTGGTCTCGTGAAGAAGGATATGGCTGACGATGAGATCGAATGATCCGTCCTCGAACGTGGTCCGCTCTGCGTTCATCTGCGCGAAGTTTACGTCCAGGCCCATGCCGGCTGCCCGTGCATGGGCATAGCGCACTTGCGGTGCAGCTACGTCTATGCCCCAGACTTCCGCATCCGGAAAAAGCTCCTTGAACGGTAAAGTCGAATGGCCGACGGTGCACCCCATATCCATGATGCGCTTTGGGACGAAACCAGGGAGGCGCCGCTTGATATAGTTGCAAACCGAGCGGCCCATGTCGTCGTTGTGCGGGCCCATATAGCCCATGGCGTAGAGATAGACGCCGCGATCATAGAGAGCGCCGGCGGATACATCGTCAGGCGCGACCTCGCCGGCATAACCGCCCGGCATGCAATGAATGTCGATCGCAGTGACGTAGCGCGGCGTCTGAAAAGTTTTCGGAATATCGAGCGCGGCCGTGGCCTTTGCCGACAACGCTGCTGCGCACGCATTGATTTCCGGCAGCTGACGGTCGACCGATATGTTGGTGGACTCCCACAGCAATTCCTGCGCAATGCGATTGGCGGCGGCGTAGTGCTGGAAGTAGAGGTCTCGCTCCATGCCCTTGCGAATATCGCGACGGTCGCGGGGTGTATGGCCATGTTCGCGTTCGAAGGCTGGCGTGACCCTGGTCTTGAAGACCGGACCCAGTCCTGGCAGCAATCCCGCCTGAATGAACTGCTTGAAACTCTTGGTAAATTCCTGTCGCGATGCTTCGTCATGGGAGGCCTTGGGCAGGACCGGATGATCGGCCTGCTGGAACGTGTTCAGCATCTGCATCGTCATTGGGTTTCTCACGAAGGGCGGATTTCCATCTGAATGGCTTCGGTGCGGCTTTGGCAAGCCGCCCATGCAGGACTTTTCGCGACGCGGCTACTGCGGCTGGTACCCATCCATAGGTTAACTGCCCGCTGCAACGCTTGAGCGGCATACCCAAGGCCATCAAAGTGGGCACATTGTCGTCTGAACGCGCAGCGCCTATTGAAGTCTAGCGGCATGGGTCAAGGAGCCTTGGGATGAAAACCTCCCTGCTCCCCGCCGCGAACCTTCTTCACTTTAGTCGACGAACGCTGAGTTGCTCCTCGACAGGCGAATAGATCTGCCTGCGCTTTTTGGAAATCAGCGTCGCTATGTTCCCTTTCTGAAGCGTCGGATCATCGGGATGACTATCCGGCAACATGGGGTCGATTTGCGATTGCTTCGACGTGCGATTCGAGAGGGGAACAAGTATGCGTCCTGTTCGAAGGGGACTTTTGGCCGGATGTTCTGCAGTGGTTTTGCTCGTTATCAATGGCGGGGTTGCCAACGCTCAAACATCGGCGCCGCCGGCGACAACCGCCGCGGCCGATGATGGCAACGGCCTGGAGACGGTCGTCGTCACCGCCCGCAAACGCGACGAGAAGCTTCTGGACGTTCCGGTCGCCATTACCGCGTTTACGGCGCAGTCTCTTCAGCAGCAGGGCATTTATTCGCTGACGGATCTGGCGACTTTTACGCCTGGCTTCACCGTAGACAATACCGTGAGCGGCTCTGGACGATCTGACCGTTCGTTCCCGGAGTTCGTCATTCGCGGCATGGTGCCATCGCTGACAACAAATCCGACGACCACGATTTTTGTCGACGGAACGCCTTTGATTTCTGGACAAGTGGACGGTCTGGACGATTTGGAGCGCGTCGAAGTTCTGAAAGGACCGCAAAGTGCCTATTTTGGCCGCGAGACCTTCGCCGGTGCTATCGACCTGGTGACGCGCGATCCCAGCGAGACGCCAACCGTTTCTCTCAACGGACTCATCGGGAACAGCAATGATTTCGATGACCGCGTAACGCTTGAAGGTCCGATCCTCGGCGACGACGTAACCGCGCGCGTTTCTTACCGCTATTATTCTATGGGGGGATCTTACAAGAACGAGGCGGCGGCCGATCAAGGCTACGCTCACCTGGGCGATCAATCGACACAGGACGTCAATGTCGACGTGGTCGCTCATCCCGACGAAAATCTTACAATCAAGCTTCACGGCATGTACTGGCACGACGACGATGGCCCGTCCGCCCAGTACCTGGTGTTCCCAAGCCAGTCGGATTGTCTCAGTGGTTGGTTCTGCGGGCAGGTGCCGGGTCCGCTGCCCGGACAGCCCTCGCTCAACACGGTCGTGACGGCGCCGGTGAAAGCCTTTATTGCCTATGCCGGAAAAACCAACGGCTTGCCGTTTAACTCGCTGACCAACCATTACGGCCTGGTCCGTGATGCCTATCACGGCAGTGCCGGCATCGACTATTACGTGCCGTCCTGGGGCGTAACGTTCAGTTCGCTCACGGGCTTCGACAGTCAAAAATTCAGTGAGCTTCAGGATCTCGCTACTACGGACGAGTCCTCCACGCCGAATTTCGCCAGTTTCCTAGGATACCCATACGCCAACACTTACAATGATTGGCCATTCATCGTGGACGATGCATACAGAAACATTTCTGAGGAAGTTCGCGTCACCTCGGACGCGGATCAGCCTTTCCGTTGGCTCGTCGGCGCAAACTACCAATGGAGCCGCGTGGATGAAGGATTGGCCAGCGGCAACTTCAACTACACCTCGGGGAATTCACCCCAAGTCGACAGCAACACGGCCTTTTTCTATGGCTTGAACTACGACATCCTGACCGATGTGACGGTTTCGGCGGAAGGCCGTTATGCGATCGACGAGGAAATCGCCCGCAGCGGAACTGGCGCCGCGTTGCAGGCGTTCAAGGGCACATATCACGACTTCACGCCGCGCTTCAGTCTTCAATACAGGTTTGCGCCGAGACGATGGCGTATGCGACGTTCTCGCAGGGCGTCAATCCTGGAAGCTTCAACTCGTTTATTCCAAGTCTTCCTCTGGCTACGCAGCAATATCTTGCAACCACTTATGGGGCCACGGTCCAAGTCAAGCCAGAAAAGCTGACCAACTACGAGGCGGGCGTGAAGGGCGCCTTCTTTGACGACACGTTTACAGTAGCTGCGGATGTTTATTACGACGTCTGGACCGATCAGATCAACGTTCAACCAGTGATCTATACCGTCGGTCCCTCGGTCGAACTGACATCAGCCGATATCAACAACGGCAAGAGCCATCTGAAGGGCATCGAGGTGGACTTCGACCTGGAGCCCGATAGAGCATCTCGATTTCAATGCAGCCGGTGCTCTAAACGACACGGCGATCATCACGGGCGGCTGCGCCGTGTGCGCCACACATACCGGCACGATGAACGTCCATGGAAATCAGCTGCCCGACGTTTCCAAGTACCAGGCGACGCTTGGTGCGCAATACTCGGATGTCCTGTTCGACGAGTGGAATTGGTTCGCGCGTGTGGATTACAGCTACAAATCCAAAAACTATGAGAACAAAGACAATCTGGTATACGCACCGGACTCGAACATCGTGAACCTAAGGGCCGGCGTGACCGAAGGCGCACTTCGCATTGAAGCGTTCGTGAATAATGTGACTAACGAGGACAAGCCGACTGCCATCAGCGGATTTTACAACGTGGGCAGTCCGTTCGAAACATTCGCCAAGCAGGATGCGTTGGTGGCCAATCTACCCCAGCTTCGCACCTATGGCCTTCGCCTGAACTATCAGTTCGGTCTATAACAGGCTTTGATTTGCGATTAAGCAGCGGCGGGTGAGCGATCACCCGCCGTTTCTTCTGAAACTCGCGCGCTAAGCCAGCAGATGAAGTGTAAGTGCAAAAAAAGCAGCCATACGCGATGGTTCAGCATGCATTACTTTCACGACGCGCCGCGCTCGCTAGTGGATTGACGCTTGCTGCCATGGGCTCCGCGCTCGGCGCCGAGAGTGCAACGATCATCAGGTCCGACGACGGGCGCGATGTGGCAATCTCAATCTGGCCAGCGGCTGTGCGCCGCCGCGGGATAGTTCTATTCTCGCATGGCGCATTGTCGTCACCACGGAAGTATGAACGCCTTCTCAGGCCCTGGGCGGACGCCGGATTCGAGGTTTTCGCGCCTCTCCACACCGACTCGACCGACTATACGGGGCGCGAAGCCTATCCCATGGCGTCGAGCTGGCGTACGCGGCTTCTCGACATGCGCGCGCTTTCTCGTTTCGTCGGCGCGCCTTACATAGCCACGGGTCATTCCTATGGCGGCCTGGTGGCGCTTACGCTGGGCGGTGCCAGCCCGATTCCGGCGCAAAATCTTCTGGGGCCGCTGCGCGATCCAAACGCGAAATGCGTGGTGGCGTTCTCGCCGCCGGGTCCGACGCCGAAGCTGATAACGCAAGAAGGGTTTGCGACCTTGGCCGTGCCAGCGTTCATCGAAACCGGGGACCGCGACGTGCCGTTCGGCGCGAAAGACGACCGCTGGCAGGTTCACCTTGCGGCCTATGACGCTGCGCCGCCAGGCGAGAAATACGCGCTGGTGCTAAGCGGCGTAGATCATTTATTTTGGCGGGCTTATTTGCAAATTCGATAAGCCCGGACCGCCGCAGACCGCTCAACTGGCTGAGGCGGTCTCCCTGTCGATCGATTTCATTGCATCCTATGGCTCGAATGACAGCGAAGCGCGCCGGGTTCTCGACGCCGCGCCGGCGCAATCCGCTCAGGGCCGACTGACCCGTAAATAGCGATTTTATGGGCCTTTTTCCGGGAGTGGCGCGTTGCCGGGGGGCGTCACAACCTCGATATAGGCCGCGACGATCTGCGCAAATCGCTCTGGCACCTCCAGGGGCGGATAATGGCCGACGTCGGGCAGGAACAGCTCCGACACTTGCGCGTGCGTCAGGTAATGAGCCAGCGTGTCGGCGGTGGGTGGCGTCAGCAACGGATCGCGGGCACCCCATACCAACAGCGTTGGCGCGGTGACCTTGCCCATCGCTTCAATGGCCCGACGATGATCCGCGACCTGTGCAACGAGATTCAGCAAATTCTTTTCGGGCACGCGCCGGTTGAAGTCGTAGTATTGCGTCTGGATCTCCCGCGTCATGCGCTCCGGATCGCCGGCGAAATAGCGCAGAAACAGGGTCCAGAAGTTTTGCGATTGGAAACGGTCCTCCCTGGCTTTTTGCTGCGCTGCTATGAAATCGGCCGGCTGCTGCATGTGAGACGTGTCGACAGGATCTGACGGTGTGTTCGCCAGGATCAGGCGTGTCACCAGATCGGGACGTTGGGCGGCGAGGAAAACGCAAAGCGTACCGCCGCTGGAAACGCCGACGCACGTCACGCTCTTGATGCGCAGCTTCGCCAGAAGCTGCTCGGCGATATCGATGGGCTGCAATTTGGCCGCAGCTTCGTCCGAAAGTGGCCCTGACAGGCCCTGCGGCGGTATATCGTACCGAATGATGCGGTATCGCGCCGTCAGCTGTGCGGCAACGCCATCGTAGGTTTTCAGCGTACTTGCGGACCCGTGAACCATCAGGATCGCGGGGCCCGATCCCTCATCTTTGTAGTAGACTTCGACGCCGTCTATTTTTGCAATATGTCCTGCCTGGTCGCCATATTTGGCGCGCAGCTCGTCCAGCGTGATCGTTTGTACTTGATTTCCGGTCGCTGGCGCTGGCTCCGATTGCGCGGGGGCGAAGGCCGCAATCAACAAAATGGAATAACAGAGTCTGCGCATGAATAGCCCTTCTCAATGAAGGCCTAGCTAGATTGTGGCTGTTGCGGCGTCATACGCGAAAAGCCCCAAGGTCTCCTCGTTGCGGACTTTTGTCATCCCGTAAAGGTCGGCTTCGCCGCCCTGAAGCCGATCCGCATTGGCGTTCGATTCTGCCTGAATGAATTCGCAGCGCTCCTTCCGCGCCCCGACATACCGGCTGAGCGCAAGCGCGGTATCGTTTTCAAGACGGAAACAGCGCGCGAGTATGATCGCGTCCTCGATGGCGCTGCTGGCCCCCTGCCCGAGGAAAGGCGTCATCGCATGGGCCGCGTCTCCCAGCAGAACAATTCGATCGTCCCGCACCCAGCTTCCCAAAGGTTTGCGGGCAAAAACCGCCCATTTAAAAAGCGCTTGTTCGTCGATTGCCGATATCATCGCGCCGATTTCCGGCGCCCAGTCTCCGAAGAGGGCCTGCAACTCTGCTCGATTTCCGGGAATTGCCCATCCTTCTTCCGCCCAGCCGGCCTGCCGCGCAAAGAAGACCAGATTGAGCAGGCGTCCATTGCGAACCGGATAGCGTACGGCCGTCCGGCCCGGGCCGATGTGAATGCCAGGGTAGCTTGCCAGATCTTCCAGTACCGCTCCCGCGACCGGCACCAGCGCACGCCAAACGATATGGCCTGTGAAATGGGGCGGTGTTTGCTCGAAGTGGCGTCGTATCGGAGACCTGACGCCGTCGGCGGCGACCACGACGTCACCCGCTATTTCCCGGCCGTCCGCGAGCGTAACGGCTGCGCCATTCTGTGTCGAAACGGCGCTCACGCCCGTTGCAGAGAGATGCACGGTTCCGCGGCCGGTGGCCTCGAGCGCCCTGGTGAGAATAGCGTGCAAGTCGGCGCGGTGGATATAGATGTAGGGCGCACCGTAGTTTTCGCGCATCCGGGAGCCGCGTTCGAGCGCGAGCAAGATGCGCCCGTCCTTCCAGTGCTGTACGCGCTGGCGGCTAGGCTCCATCCCGGAGGCACAGATGGCTTCTTCGAGTCCGAGATAGCCGTAAGCGCGCATGGCGTTCGGTGCCAATGTCACGCCGGCGCCGGCCGTGGCGCTGAGCGCAGGCGCCTGTTCCAGGACTTCGACCCCGTGACCGTCCTGGGCCAGCGCTATGGCTGCGGTCAGTCCGCCGATCCCGCCGCCATTGATGACAAAGTGTTTTGCGTTCATTCGGCTGGTTTCTGTTTTTTTGAGAAGCGCGATTGCATGTGCTTCCGAAACTACCTCGGCATATTTGGCTTGAAGGTCGAACAGGTTTGCCTCATGCGGCCTGCCATCCCGGTCGCCACAGGCATCCCGGACGACATACGGAATGAAACCATATTGCAGGGCATCCACGGTGCTGGCACGCACGCAGCCCGATGTCGAGAAACCGCCTATCACCACCGTATCCACGCCCATCGTATGCAAGGTCGATGCGAGCGACGTGCCAAAGAAGGCGGATGGATATTGTTTGGAGATCACAAGCTCGCCGGCGCGCGGCGTCAGGCCATCCGGAAACGCGCCCATCGGCGAACCGGAAAGAAACGCCTTAAGCGCTGGAACCTTGCGGTAGAACACACCGCCATCGGCCCCGCCGGCGTTGTAGACCACATTGGTGAATATCACCGGCGTGTTCGTCTCGCGTGCGGTCGCGACCAGCCGGATGATGCTGTCGCGCGCGTCCTCGACGCTCGCATAGAGCGGCGAGTCCTTGCGCAGATATGCTTCCACCACGTCGATGACGAGCAAGGCGGGGTGCCTGCCGAAGTCCAGCCGCCCGCCAAATCCCGCAGCGTTGTAGTCCTTTTCCAGACCGGGCAGCCCGCTCACGTCATTTGCCCAACTGGCCGGGAATGTGGCTTTCGTGATTGGCCAGATACCAGTCTGCCATTTCCTCGCGCGTCGGCCACCAGATGCCGGGCAGGCTTTTGGCATGGGCTATGAATTCGCGCAGCGCGCGCACGCGGTGTGCGCGGCCCGAGACATGGGGATGCATGCCGACATTCATGATGCGGCCCGTCTTCGCGCCTTCTGCGTAGAGTACGTCCAGCTCTTCGATCAACGCGTCGCGGAACTGGTCGGTGGTGTAGTTTTTGCGCGTGATGAAGGTGAAATCATTGATCTCGTTCGAATAGGGTGTGCAAACGATGGGGCCTTTCGGCGTCCGGATCATGTAGGGTTGATCGTCATTCATGATGTCGCAATAGAAGGTGCAGCCATGCTCCACGAGGATTGTCGCGGTCTGCAGCGTGCTGCGAAGGGATGAGGACAGCCAGCCTTTTGCGCGGCGGCCGGTGAATTTCTCGAACTGTTCCAGCGAGCGCAGCACAATGTCGCGTTCCTTGTCAGGCTCATGGACGAAATTGGTCAGCAATTCGCCCTGTTCCCAGTTATGGGCGAGTAACTCCCAGCCCCGTTCCAGCACCGCGTCGGTCATCGCCTTGCGCCGCTCGAAGGTCACGGCATTGGTGGTACAGGACGCCTTGACGCCCAACTCGTCGAACAATTCCAGAAGCCGCCAGATGCCCACGCGCTGGCCATATTCGCGCCAGGTGTAATTGGGAAAATCGGGCGTATCGCCCGGCAACACATCAGGCAGGATCGCCGGCCCACCGGCGTAATATGGCTTGTTGGTAGGCTTGGTTAGGTCCCAGGTTTCCAAATTGAACGTCAGGATAAGCGCGACGCGCGCTCCGTTCGGCCAGCGCAGCGGGTTTCTTTGCGGAAGCGGGACGTAATCGTATTCCATGCGATTTCCTTGATTTCAGTGGTCGCGCAGGAGAGCGCCGAAGCCGTCCATCCGGTCTATGATGCCCATGCTACGCAGGGCGTGCCAGTAGGTCGCGGTGTTGATGGCGATAACAGGCTTCTCAAGCCAGAATTCGGCCGCCGCAGCGATCCGCGCGAAGGCCAGATTGGTGCCGCATTGCACGACGGCATCCACGCCCCTCGACACCTCTTCTGCCGCCCGTTTGAGCGTGACCGGCGTTTCATGTGCGATCAGCCGCGGCGAAGGACTTTTCAGTCCCTTCAGATGAACGACCTCGTATCCCAGATCTTCGAAGAAGCGGCGCACCTGCGCGTCTCCCACCGGAGCATAGGGTGTTAGAACACCGATCTTCCTGATGCCGCCATAGGTTTTCATTGCGGCATCGACCGCGGTGGATCCCATGATGACGGGCTTGCCCTTAGCGCGCTCTACCACGCGGGCCTGCAACGCCTCCGCACCCGAGGCGCCGTCCCAAAAGGTCTCTGCCGACATTCCCATGATGACGCAGCCCGGCTCCATCGACAGCACTACATCGATGGCATCCAGCGTGTTGGCGCGGATATTGTTGAGCATCACCATGAAAGACGCGTCGTCTGTCACCACGGTATCGGGAATGGAAATGCGGCAGAAATGGTTGGTTACGCCCATCGGTCGCATGTCGTCATATTCCGGCTGCACACTGGTGTTCGTCGATGGTGCCACGACGCCAAACAACAACCTCCAGCCCAAAAGATCCGTCATTCGCAGCCAAGCTCCTGATACCCGCTAGCGGGGTAATTTTCTCTGGGTAGCATAACAACCATCGTCTATAGGCCTTCGAAGTTGATGTTCGAAGCGCGCGGAGCGATACGCCCGTCCTGCGGATAAACTCTTTCAGAACGGGGCAAAAAAGCCGCCGCGGGACTAAGTGGAGAGAGTGTTATCGAGCAGATGAGTTGGAGCGCAGCAATGGCCGCCTACCTCGTTGGAACCGTGCGGATACATGCAGCGGAGCCTTTTGCGCGCTACGCGGCAGCTATAAAGGGACTTGCAGCCTGCTTCGGCGGAGAGCCGATTGTGGCCGGTGCCGTTACGGAAGTCTTTGAAGGGGCAAGCCCTGTCGGCGAGCGCGTGGTTGTCACGCGATTCCCAAACGCACAAAGCGCGCGGTCCTATCTGACGTCTCCCGCCTACCTGGCTGCAAAGGATCTTCGCGCTGGTGCGGCAGAGATCGAATTGCGCCTGATCGAGTTGTGAATCCGGCTTACTGGCACGAATTTTCGCGTAGACGCCGCAAATGACTCGGCGGATGGGATGACGCTAAATGGAACGGACACAAATCCTTGTCGTTGGCGCAGGACCAGTGGGCGTTATTGCAGCCTATAGACTTGCTTTGGTGGGAATTGATGTGACTGTGGCGGAAGCTGAACCTTCCTGCCGCGAGGATATGCGGGCTTCAACTTGGCATCCGCCAACGATCGAAATGCTTTCCGAGCTTGGCGTGCTTGAGACATTGAATGGGGCAGCGTTACGCGCGCCAGTCTATCATTATAGAAATCGCCGCACGAACGAAGTTCTTGCTTTCGATATGGGCGAGCTCGCAGACGTAACGCCGTTCCCGTACCGACTGCAATGCGAACAATTCAAAATTTCGCGTCTGCTAACAAAGGCCATAGACGAACATCCTCATGGTTCGGTCCGTTTTTCACGCAGATTGATCTCCTTCGAGCAGGACAACGCCGGCGTCACCGTGCGGCTGGAGGCCCCCCACCAAATCGAAGCGATCAGAGCCGATTATGTCATCGCTGCCGACGGAGCCAATTCGATTGTACGGAAATTGCTGGATATCCCTTTCGATGGCTTCACCTATCCGGAAAAATTCTTGACGCTCTCGACACGCTGGCCAATTGAAGAGCAAATCTCTGGCCTCGCTGCGGTCAACTACGTCGCTGATCCCGAAGAATGGTGCGTCTTGCTGCGCGTGCCGGAATTCTGGCGGGTTCTAGTTCCGTCGAATGAGAGTATATCGGATGAATTCTTGATCTCCGATGAAAAAAAGATGGACGTGTTCGCGAAACTTATCGGCGAGGAGCGCGCCGAGGACCTCAAGACAAATCACCGCACGATTTATCGAGTTCATCAAAGAGTGGCGCGGACATATCGCAACGGCAGGGTTTTGCTGGCGGGCAATTCGGCGCATCTGAACAACCCGCTGGGCGGCTTCGGTATGAACGCCGGTGTTCACGACGCATGGAATCTTACAGGAAAGATCATAGAGGTATGCAAGGGCGGGGGCGACGCCGATGAACTGCTCGATCGTTATGATCGCCAACGCAGAACCATCATGCACGATTTTGTGCAAGCTCAAACGATGCGAAACAAGGCGGCGCTCGAAGCAGGCTCCGCCGAGGCGCAGTTGTCTCATCAGCGCGAAATGGCAGCCATCTTAGCGGACAACGATAGACGCAGGGACTATCTGCTGACGCAATCCATGATCAAGAGCCTTGCGAGGTCCGCGTCCATTAGCTGAGGATTTGGGCTTACCAAGCATGGCGCTTAAGAGACGCGATATTGTCAAGGCTGGCTTCATCGGGGCGACTGCGATCTCCATCGGCGCTAAAGACTCGGCTGCGGAAAAATCATCGGTGATCGTGATTGGCGGTGGATTAGCCGGTCTTCACGCGGCGGAACTGCTGGTGCAAGCGGGCGCGAATGTTGTGTTGCTCGAAGGCTCACGCCGTATTGGGGGGCGCGTGTTCACCGGGCCAGCCTCTGCGGGCCGTCCGGAGTTTGGTGCGAGCCAAATTGGCGCGAGCTATGCCAGAGTGGTTGATGCCTGCGCCCGCCTCCATGTTCCGCTCGAGGCGAATACAAATGATACTCCGATGTCCATGAGTAACCGGATTAATGGACAATGGGTTCGCTCCGATCGATGGAAATCGTCGAATGGCAACAAAATGGTGGGCGACGAGCGCGGGAGAACATACCCGCTGCATGGATTTCGGCATGGAGGCCGCCATGGAAAGCGGAGAACGTGCCGCATTCGAGATTGTGGAGCGCAGTGTGATTGCGCCAATTCAGGGCGTGCTTCAGCAACCAACGATGGAGAGGCGAGTGTTAGAAGCTCGCGATTGAACTGTCCGGTGATCCGGGCACTCCGATTGCGCGAACGGGCGGGACGTCAGTGAGGGATGCGTACAGTACAAGGTACTCGTATCGTTTTGGCGAACTATTCGCTATGCGGTCAAATCGAAGGACACCGCCGCTCGCCACGGGCGTCAGGCTCATGTTTAATTCTTGATCAAGTGGGCTGCTGTCTGAAACAGGGAAACAAGACCGATGTCGGATTTGACGCGGCGCGAGGGACTTGGATGGATGGCGATGCTCGCCGGCGTTGCGGGCTCCGCTGTTTTGGACACAGTATCTTCCGGTACAGAGGCTGCAGCGATGCCTAAGTTCAGCACTAAAATCGATTTCAAGGATCCGAAGTGGAATCGTGACACCTTTGTTCGCATCGACGCAGACATCAATCCTGCCAAAGAAAAAATCGGCTGGCTAAAAGGCACCGTCTACGGCGTTCGCGACAACGAAGCCGTGCGTCCCCTGTTCGTAAACGAAGGCTTCAGTTTCACGCGCGCGTTGCCATTACCGGATGGCAGTTACCGGCGTCTGTGCCGAGAGGTCGTGTTCTACCGGGATATCGATACCGGCGAAATCATGAAGACGTGGAATAATCCTTACACAAACGAAACGGTGAATGTTGTTCCGATCGCCAACGATCCATTCAACTATACGATCGGGGAATTCTATCCCGACCCACCGTCTTACGGAGGTCTCAATAAGGAAAAACCGCCGAAGAGGCCGTTCCTGCTGAATTGGACCAACGGGCCGGACGACACCATCATTCTTCACAGCGACATCAATCTGTATTATCCGGCAGCATTGCAGCCGGATAAATGGCCGCGCGAATCCGCCGGAACATATAATCGGGTTTCGGAACTTTTCATTTATGTCATCAAGCGCAAGGACATCGAAAATTCGAAGCTCACCCATCTTCCGCTCGTCGGCTCGTGGTCGCGCATCAATCCATGGCTGCCATGGATGCTAATGGGACAGGCCCCCGGCAACGTCGATTACTTCAATACGTTTGCGACGATGGAAAGCATCAACGACCTGCCGCAAGATTTGGTCGCTGCAGCGAAGGCCATTAGCCCAAAATTCTTGTCCGCGCCGACCGAAGACTACGGCCCGTCGCTCTCCAGCCTTGAGCGCTATGCCGCTGAACAGAAACCGGCACCTCTGCCGACTGGTTGGTCGCCGCCGCAGCCGCCGCCCGCACCCCCGGCGCCGTCGTTCGGCAAAGCAGGCTGAAAACATCCGTCGTGGGGAGTTGAGCAGCAATGGTGACGGCCGTATCGGCTCTTCCGTCAACGCCTGATCGTCTGACCACGGGAACGCAGGTCGCCTACGGCGTGGGCCAGGTCGCAGGACAGATTTTCCGCGACATACCGGCTCTTCTGCTTCTGTTTTTCATGACGAATGCGCTTGGTATCGCTCCGGCACTGGCGGGCATCGCGATTTTTGTTCCAAAACTCGTCTGGGGCGTCGTCTGCGATGTCAGCGTTGGGGTGGTGTCGGATCGTTACGAGAAGCGCATCGACCGCCGCTGGTGGCTGCTGATCGGCGCCTGCGGAGCCCCGCTTGCCATGATCCTGCTTTTCCATGTACCGAATCTTAGCGAAACGGGCAAAGCGGTCTATGTCACCGCGGTGTTCAGCCTTTACATGCTGGTGTTCGCCACCTTCTCGGTGCCGTATTTGGCGATCGCCAGCGAACTGGCAGCCGGTCCTCATCAACGCACTGTCGTCATGGCGTGGCGCCTGGTTTTCACGTCGGTCGGCGTGCTGATCGCCGATTCCTTCGCGCCAATTTTCGTCCAGCATCAGGGCGGCAGCCAGCCCGCCTTCGAACAGATGTCATATATCCTGGCGGTCATCTGTCCCCTGGCCCTGTTGATTGCGTTCTCGGGCGCCGGCGCCGGCCGCCGCGCGAGTGCTCCTGTGGCCACCCCCACGAGTTCTGGGGTTTCCCGTGCGCGAGGCGATGGCAGCGTTGCGCGCATCAAAATTTTCCGTGCTGCTGATCGCCAATTTGATCCAGCTGACCGGCGCGGGCATGGGCTACGCGGCGATGCTGTATTTCTTTACTTACAATCTCGGCAGAGCCGACGCCCTGGTACAGGTCGGACTGGTGACCATCATTGCTTGCGTCACGATTATTGCCTCGCAACCGATCTGGGTTTTCCTGGCTCGGCTAATGGGAAAGAAGGTGACCTATGTCTCCGCGTCGGTGATGTATGCGTTTGTCCTGGGAGGCTGGGGCTTTCTGGGGCCGCGCGGCATCGGTATATCCTATGCGTTCGCCGCGCTGCTCGGCGTGTCCAACTCGGGATGGACCCTGATGGGATTTTCGATGGTGTCCGATCTCTCCGAGGACGGCCGTTCCGGTCTTTATTCTTCCGTGTGGATTGCCGCCGACAAGATCGGATTCGCGCTCGGCGGTACGCTGCTGCTGGGTTTGGTGCTTGCGTTTTTCGGTTTTGATTCCGGCCGTGCCGTCGCGGGATTGGCGCAACCTCACACGGCGCTGACGGGCGTACTTATCGCTTTCAGCATCTTGCCCGCGCTGACCAGCGGGCTGGCGGCGCTCATCTTCGCGCGCGCGGGGTGTGCAGCGTCAGGGTGACGGGCGCGCCGCCGTCAGCGTGGCCAAATAGGCGATAATGTCCTGCCTGGACTGCGCGTCGTTCACGCCCGCGAAAGCCATCTTGGTCCCCGGCACCAAGGCCGTCGGCTCCTTAATCCAAAGGTCGAGCTTATCGGACGTCCATGTCAGGCCCGATCCCGCGAGGCCCGGCGAGTACGTATAACCCGGCTTGGATGCCGCCCGTGCGCCAAACACCCCATAAAGGTTAGGTCCCACGCCGCTGGGGTCGGTGGCTCCGACTGTATGGCAGGCACGGCATTGCAAGAACAGCTTACCGCCACGGACAGGATCGCCCGCCATTTGCGCATAGGTAGCAGTTGCCACAAGGGCCGCTGCAATCACGGCCTGCGCACCAACGCGAATTGTGGATCTGAACCGGATAGGTGTTTGCTTCATAGCCAATATCCGCAATTTCAACCTCTCTTTAGGGGATGGCCGAGCCGATGGAAGTGTGGCTGCAGATTGTGTCCGTACAGTGGTTAGCGGCTTGCGCCAACTCGACTTATGCTCGTTCGCGATGCAGCCTGCTTTTTTTGCGATTGTCGCAAGGTAAAGGATCGCCGCAATGAAGATAACCCGCCGGGATCTTTCCATCGGACTTTCTGCCGTTGCTGCATCCGCCGCGACGTCTGCACTGGCGGCTTCTCATAGACCGCCTCGCAAGTTCGCCTCTGTCGATGTCATCGTAATGGGCGCCGGTGTTTCCGGATTACAAGCGGCGTGGCTGCTCGAACAGCAAGGTGCGAAAGTTGTCGTATTGGAGGGTCGCCACCGCGTCGGCGGTCGCGTCTATACTTTGAAGGATCAGCCGGGTTATCCGGAAATGGGCTTCAATTCGATGGGCTCTGGCTACGGCCGCGGCATCGATGCAGCCAAGCGGGCTGGCGTAGAATTGGTGGACATCGCGCCGCGCATGATGAAGAGTTTTCAGCAGGAACTGGTGTTAGGCGGCCAGGTTCTCAGCCGAGACGCGTGGGCATCCTCCGATCTCAATCCGTTCCCGGATGTTTACAAGCATACAATGCCGTGGGAAATCGTCGGGTTTCTGGTTGCGAAGAACAATCCGCTCGTCAACTGGGCGGAATGGCTCGATGTCAAGAATGCGCCGCTCGATATTTCCATGCATGCCTTTCTAGCGCAGCAGGGTTTGAGCGATGAGGCGATACGCCTCGCGTTCGACACTTCGCCTTACTATGGCACGTCAGCCGACGATGTTTCCGCGCTGATGTTCGAGTTCAATGCAGGTTGGGTGAAGACGCAGTCCGCTGCGGGCATGCAATCGCTTGCCGTCAAAGGCGGGAACCAGAAATTGCCAGAGGCCATGGCCAAGCTGATCAAGGGCGATGTGCTGCTCGGACGAAGAGTTGTATCGATCGAGAGCGGCTCAGGAGGCGTGAAAGTGTCGTGCTCGGACGGGTCGTTGTTCGAGGCCAAGCGTGCTGTGTGTTCCTTGCCCTTTTCAACATTACGCGGCATCGCGTTCGAGCCCGGCCTCACCGGATCACAGGCTGCGGCCGTTCGATCGCTTCCATATCAGCCGATTTCCGTCGCTTTCCTCACAGTCAAAGCGCCGTTCTGGAGAGCGACAAACTGGCGCCTTCCATGTGGACGGACGGTCCTTTGGGAACGGTGTTCGCCCAGAGATTCGGACAGACAGATGACGATGTGACGGGTTTGACGGTGCAGGCGCGTGGGCAACTCTCGAATCACTGGGACAGTCTTGGCCGGAAGGGCGCGCTCGCGATGATCGTAGGCGAACTCGAAAAGATTTGTCCGGCTGCGAAAGGCCAGGTCGCGGGCGCTGCGCTTCAGTCCTGGACTCTCGATCCTTTTAACCGAGGTGATTGGGCATATTTCTCGCCGGGTCAGATCAGCAGTTTCGTTGGCGGCATGGCTAGGCCCGCTGGTCGCGTTCATTTTTGTGGCGAGCATACCGCAGTTGCCAATCGTGGCCTGGAAGGCGCGCTGGAGTCCTCGGAACGCGTGGCCGTCGAAATCCTGAGCGCCTGAGAAAATGCGACCGTCTGACAGATGTAGCAATGAGTACTATTCGCCCTTCGAATAGCGCTGCCGCCCTGTTCGCTTTCTGTCCTTTCCATGTTCTGGTTTCGCAGTCGCACATCGGCGTTTTTGAGCCCTGTGCGATACGAACATTTTCTTATGCCGGAGCATGAGCTTACATGGGCCGTTCTGGGCTGGACCAATACTCACCTCTGGGAGATCCGCGCCGCCGATGTCGGCTGGGGTGTGCCCGACGAGGACAGTCATTGGGGCGATGGCCCACTCGACGCCGGAAGACGCGGCTGATCGAGGTGCTCGAAGATACCGGCACCAAGACACTTCGCTATCTTTACGACTTCGGCGATGGCTGGGAGCACACGATCAAGATCGAGAGACTCCTAAATCCCATGCCCAGCGTGGACTATCCCGTCCCGTCGGGGCCACAGGACGGTGCCCACCCGAAGACATCGGTGGCCCGTTCGGCTACGCCGAGTTTCTCGAAGCGATCGCAGGCCCGAAGCATGAGCGCCATGCTGAGTTCACCGAATGGCACGACGTTCGATCCCAACCACCTCGACTTCGAGGCGGTCAACGAAGAGATCGAGGCACTTGCGAAAAAGTGGGCGCGAAAACCTCGCCCAAAGAAGACGCGGCCCGCTTGACCCGCAGTGCTTGGCGGATGGTTACCCATGACCTACGATCTCGCCCAAAGGCGTGAGTGAGAGCGTGAGCGGCGAGCACATAAATGAAAGGGACAGATGCTCCTGGCACCGGGCTCTTCCGGGCTCTTCGAAGTTGCAAGATGACACCTGAGCGAGTAGACTAGTCTAGTAGACCAGTCTGGAGCAGACGGTGACGGAAATCGGGGCCTATGAGGCCAAGACCCACCTGGCGCGCCTCCTGGACGAGGTGGAAGCCGGCGCCAGCATCACCATCACCCGCAATGGCCGGCCCGTGGCGCGGCTGACGCCGGTCGCCGACGCGAAGGCCGCAGCCGAGCGCATCCTGGCGCTGCGGGCGGAGATTCCCAAGGGCAAGCTCGCGATGCGCGCCCTGATCGAGGAAGGGCGGCGGTGACGGCCGCCCGCGAATTCGTCCTCGACGCCTCTTTGACGCTGGCGTGGGCTCTGCCGGACGAAGCGTCCGATTACAGCGACCTGGTTCTCAAACATCTCGCCGCCGGCAAAGCCTGGGTGCCGGATCTCTGGCCGCACGAGATCGCCAACGGCCTCGTCATGGCGCAGAGGCGCAGGCGCATCACGGCCGCACAGCGTGCACTCTTTATCGAAGAGCTCCTCAAGCTGCCGATCGAAGTCGCGCATACCCCGGCGCGCATCGTTCTGGAAGCGCAAGGAACGTTGGCGGATCGCTACGCGCTGACGGCTTACGACGCGGCGTATCTCGATCTTGCGCTGCGCAACGGCCTTCCGCTTGCGACGCAGGACAAGGCTCTGGCGGCGGCTGCCGCAAAGGCGAGCGTCGGTCTTGCCAAGGTGCGATGAAGAAAGCTGCGCGCGCGGGCCGAGAGGTCAGAACCTGGAACATATCAAATACGGCGACATAATACTTATCTCTGGCGGCCAGCAGCTGTGGGCCAGTTCACCGCGAGCGATCACCCTCAATCGCGCGATACCCGTGAGGAAAGTCAGCGCGCATTGATTGTGAATTAAGTATTGTGTCTCCGTAATTTACCGTCGGTTCGCAAGCTGCTGGTGGTTATAACACGGCCGCTGGGGCGGTCGGCGATGTCAGTAATCGGGGTTCTCTATCGCGTCGAATGAGTCAACTCCTTCCTTTGTCCATCACTGTCGGGGCCATGGTTCTTTTCGTGATCGGCGCAGTGTCCGTCACGTCATGGCGTTCGCTCGGACAGCCGGCGGAACAATGTCAGAGATGTCGTGATCCTGGGAGCGCTGCTCCCGGCCGACAATCCCAAACGCGACCCTTACCGTTGCCACCGTCCCGACAGGGACAGCTCGCTCGCGCTTTTGGCGCGAACCACCGCAGTGCTCGATGGTCGCGAGCAATGAGGGATATGAGGGACAGGACATGCATTATCCTAGGGCTCTAATTTGATTGGACGGTGCGAAGCCTCGACGCACCGGGATCCAACGCCCGCAGATGGGCGACGCGCTCGACGAGCGCATCCAGGAACACCCGCGTTTTGGCGGCCTGATTGCGGCCTGAGGGCAAGAGGGCGTAGATCGGCGCCGGCGGACTTTGCCAGCCGGGCAGGACGCGCTCCAGGCGCCCCGCCGCGAGCTCCGTGCAGACGTCGACATGCGATTTGAGCGCGATGCCTTCGCCGCCGAGCGCCCAGTCGAGCACGACGTCGCCGCTGTCGGCGCGCAACCGGCACGGTGTTTCGACGTCGGCCGTACCGCCGCCGGGTCCCTCTAGCCGCCAGGGGACGAGATTGTCATCGTAACGCAGGAAGCGATGACCAGCGAGTGCTGCCGGCGTATCCGGCCGCGCGCGGCGATCGAGATAGGACGGTGCCGCGACGAGCACGCGCGCATTGTCGGCAAGCTTGCGCATGACGGCTGCGCTGTCGTGCGGTTGGCCGATTCGCACCGCCACGTCGATGCGCTCGCCGACGAGATCGACGAGGCGGTCGTGAAGCTTCAGCTCGATGTCGAGCTGCGGGTGACGCGCGACGAGCTGCGCGGCGATGCCGACAAGATGTAGACGCGCGAAAGAGATTGGCGCGCTGACACGCAATAGGCCGTGCGGTTCTTCTGCACCGCTGAGAAAATCTGGGCCTCGGCGTCGTTCAGCGCATCGAGCATGCGCTCGACGTGAAGAAGCAGCGAACGGCCCTCCTCCGTGGGCGAGAGCTTGCGCGTGGTGCGGCTGATGAGACGAACGCCCGCCCGTCGTTCGAGCGTCGCCAGGCGCTTGCTCACCACGGCGAGCGCCACGCCGAGCTCGCGCGCCGCGGCGGACAGGCTGCCGAGCGCGAGGATGCGATGGAAGGTTCGAAGCTCGTCGAGGTTGTCCAGCATTCTCAACCCTGATGCCACAGACGTTATTAGTATCGGGTAATTATCGTCCGCGCAGCAAGAGCGTAGATCAATTGGGACGTGAGGAGCCGCCAATGACCAACCTGCTTTCCCAGCCCGTGACCCTTCCCTGCGGCGCCGTGCTGCCGAACCGCATCGCCAAGGCGGCGATGAGCGAGGGCATGGCCGATGTGGACAATCATTCGACGCCGCGTCTCGAACGGCTCTATCGCCGTTGGGCGAAATCGGGCGCCGGACTTCTGCTGTCGGGCAACATCCAGGTCGACCGCTGGCACCTGGAGCGGCCGGGCAATGTCGTCGCCGACGACGATAGCGGCCTCGATGCACTCGCCGCCCTGGCCGCCACGGGCAAGGCGAAGGGCGCCGCGTTCTGGGCGCAGCTCAGCCACACCGGCCGGCAGGTGGCCGACGCGATCAACGCGTCGCCGCTCGCGCCGTCCCAGGTCGCAATCGATATCCCGCAAGGCGCGGGCTACAGCTTCGCCGCGCCGCGCGCGATGACGGAAGCCGAGATTGCGCTGGCGATCGCGCAATTCGCCCGTTCGGCGGGGATCGCGAAGAAAGCCGGGTTCACCGGCGTGCAGCTCCACGGCGCGCACGGTTATCTGATCTCGCAATTCCTGAGCCCGCTCACCAACCGGCGGGCCGACACATGGGGCGGTCCCCTCGAAAATCGCGCGCGTTTTCTGCTCGCGGCGATCAAGGCCGTGCGCGATGCCGTCGGAAGGGAATTTCCCGTCGGGCTGAAGCTCAACTCGTCGGATTTTCAGCGCGGCGGTTTCCGTTTCGAGGACTGCCTCGAGGTCGTGAAGATGCTGAACGGCTCGACGCTCGATCTTCTCGAGCTGTCCGGCGGCTCGCTGGAGCAGCCCAAGGTCGTCGGTATCGCGCTGAAGGACGAAGGCGAGGACGGCAGGCGGACGAGCACGGCAAAACGCGAAGCATATTTCCTGGCGCTGGCGGGCGGCGTGCGCGACATAGCGAAGATGCCGGTGATGGTGACCGGCGGCTTCCGCACGGCGACAGCGATGACGGAGGCGCTGGCCGGTGGCGAGCTCGATGTGGTGGGCATCGGCCGGCCGCTGATCGCCGATCCGCTGACGCCGGCGAAGCTCGTCTCGGGCATGATCGAGCGCGCGCCGGCACCCGAAGCGGATATTTTCATCCTGCACCTGTTGCCATGGTTCAACATGCAGCTGGCGCGTCTCGCCGACGGGCTCGATCCCGATCTGGCGCTGAGCGGCGAGACGGCGGCAGCGCAGTTCGCGCCGCTGGAGAAGAGGGCGACCGATGACCTTCTGGCGCGGCGCGCGACGAGGGCCGCATGAAGCTCGCGCATTATGCCGTGCGGACGCGCGACCTGAAGGCGTCGCAGCGTTTCTATGCCGAGGTGCTGGGCCTGCGCGCCGGATCGCGCCCGCCGTTTCGGTTTCCGGGCGCCTGGCTCTATGCGACGGGCGACGAGAGCCATTTCGGCGTCGTGCATCTCGTGGGCGGCGGCGCGGACGATTTTCCGGGGGCCGGACGGCCCCAGGACGGGCTCGATCACATCGCCTTCGCGGCGGAGGACTGGACCTCGCAACGCGCGAGATTGGAAACCATGGGCATTCCGTTCGAGCAAAGAACGGTGCCGCGCCTCGGCCTCCACCAGGTCTTTCTTGCCGACCCGAGCGGCATCGTGATCGAGCTGAACTATCCGGTGGCGGCCGCCGAACCGCCCTGAGCCGCGCGGGCCGGCCGGGCGTGAGATATCTCGCGAAAGCGACTGCACGACGCACACATTCAAGCGGAGCGTGACGCTCGCTCGCTGGAATGCGCTGCACGGGAAGTTTTATTATGCTGATCCCATACTTACTTCGCGCATACTTACTTCGCGACGGAGTCGCGCGACGTAACGTCGGGACTGTTCCATAATTCAGGGGACACAATACTTAACTAAAGCACAATGCGCGATCGCGACGGAGTGGTGCCGCACCATACGACACAGTCAGACAAGTATTGTGTCGCCTGAATACCCGCGTTCTCACGCGCGCGGTTTTTCATCTCCGAATTCCAAAAATCGTCATGGGCAGTCGAACGTGAGCGTACGCATCCGGTACGACCGCATCCCTCTTCTGATGGAGCTTCGTCGGCTGATGTGCTCCTCCTGGCGCATACGTGTTAGACAGCGGGAGGAATTTTGCGAAGATTTCGCCGGTGGGATGGGAGGCGCTCGGGCAGTGGGGTGAAGACGCGGCGCGCATCGAACCGCTCGCCGGCGGAACGGCCAATGACGTGTGGAGCGTGCGCGTCAACGGGCGCCTCGCGGTCGGTCGTCTCGGTGCCAGGAGCGACGTCGATCTCGCGTGGGAGACCGCGCTCCTCCGACATCTCGACCGCGAAAGCCTGACCGTGCCGGTGCCGATCCCGACGCCGGACGGCCGGCTGTTCGTGGACGGTCTGGTGGTGATGACATACGTGGAGGGCGGACCGCCCGAGACGGAGGCCGACTGGCGTCGCGTGGCCGACACGCTCCGCCGGCTGCATCGGCTGACGCAGGGCTGGCCGCAGCGTCCAGGTTGGCGATCGTCGACCGATCTCCTGCACGCCGAGACCGGGACGAAGATCGACCTCGGCGCGATGCCGCCCGACGGCGTTGCGCGATGCCGGGCCGCGTGGGCGCGGCTCATCGGACGTCCGACATGCGTCGTCCACGGCAACCCCAACAACCCCTGCAACGTCCGCATGACGGCGAGCAGGGTCGCGCTGATCGACTGGGACGAGTTGCACGTCGACGTCCCCGACCTCGACCTGGCGCTGCCCCACAACGCCGCCGGTCTCGAGGACGGCGCGCACGACATCGCTGCGCAAGCGTCGGCCGCATGGGAAGCCGCCGTCTGCTGGGACGACGCGTACGCAATCAAGCGGCTTGCCGAAGTTCGAGCGGTCTGAGCGATGATTCTGCCCCCGGGTTTGTCCGGGCGATCCCCATCCCGGCGCGCCAAATTCCATTGCCAGAATCGGGAATCGAATCTAAGGCTGCACGCGACACGCAACGTTTCCCGATGCCGCGATGAGCGCGAAACGAAAACCGGCCCGCGCGTCTCGAGAGCGGTTCGATCGCGCGTTCCTGCTCGATCTCGCGGGCGAAAAGACATTCGCGCGCGGCGAGGCCTATTGCGAGGGCGGCAAGGTCGAGATCCTGTCGGTCGATCCTGCGCGGATCGCGGCGCGGGTCCACGGCACCGAGACTTACGCCGTCGAGCTCCATGGCGACGGCAGCAATCCGGACGGGAGATGCTCCTGCCCCGCCCACGCGCAATATGGCTTCTGCAAGCATCTGGTGGCCGTCGCGCTTTGCGCGAACAAGCTCGGCCCGGCCGACCTCGCGGTGATCGAGAGCCGGGCCGATCGCATCCGCAAATATCTCCTCGGCCAGGGCCTGGAGGCGCTCGTCGCGAACATCCTCGCGCTGGCCCGGCGCGACGCGGCGCTGATGGACGAGCTGGAATTGCAGGCGGCGATGGAAGGCGAGGACGACGCTGCCGTGCTCGCCCGCCTGCGCGGCGCGATCGGCGATGCCGTCTCGACGCGGGGGTTCGTCGCGTATGAGGAGGCGGGCGGCTGGGCGAGCGGCGTGCGCGCAGTGCTCGACAGGATCGCCGATCTCGTCGATCGCGGCAGGCCGGCCGTCGCGCTCGTCCTGCTCGAAGAGTTCTTCGAAGATATGGAAGACCAGATCGGCGAGATCGACGATTCGGACGGGCATTGCGGCGCGCTCATGGAGGAGGCGATCGAGATCCACCGCCGGGCCTGCCGCGCGGCGAAGCCCGATCCGGTCGCGCTCGCAAGAATGCTCTTCGCGCGCGAAACGGAATCCGGCTGGGACTTCTTCCACGATGCGAGCGTGCGGTATGAAGAGGCGCTCGGCGCATCGGGACTGGCGGAGTATCGCAGGCTCGCGTCGGCGGAATGGGCCAAAGTCAAACCCCGCCATCCCGGACGTTTTCACCGGGAAGGAGACGATCGCATCGATCGCGAAAGGATCGGGGCGATCATGGAATCCTTCGCGGTCCGCGACGGCGATGTCGGCGCGCAGATCGCGATCCGGGCCAAGGACCTTTCGACGGCGTATGATTATCTTCAGATCGCCGAGCTCTGCCTCGCGCACAAGCGGCAGGCTGAAGCGCTCAAATGGGCGGAGGAAGGCCTCTGGCAGTTCGAGGACGCGCCCGACGAAAGGCTGATCCTCTTTGCGTGCCGCCTCCATCTCCGGGCGAAGCGGAAGGAAACGGCGGAGGAACTTCTTTTCGCCGCGTTCGAGCGGCGTCCGGGTCTTGCGCTCTACAAGGAGATGGCGTCGCTGCTCGGCAAAGACGCGGTCCGCGAACGCTGCG
Organism: uncultured Alphaproteobacteria bacterium; assembly: GCA_963802815.1. Classification (GTDB taxonomy): domain Bacteria; phylum Pseudomonadota; class Alphaproteobacteria; order Micropepsales; family Micropepsaceae; genus Rhizomicrobium. Next base: position 8,161 of record CAWDKN010000086.1, on the reverse strand, counting down.
TGCGGTCGCTCGAGGCCCGGCTCGAAAATCCGAAGAGCGGCCGCGACGCGGACTGGGATCGCCCGCGCGATCTCCTGGTTTCGATCCTGATGCACGAGCGCCGGCTCGACGAAGCGTGGGCCGTGGCCATGGCCGGCGAGACGCGCGATGCGACGCTGCTCGCGCTCGCGGAACTGTCCGAGAAGAGCCACCCCGCCGATGCCTGCAAGGTCTTTGCGGCGCAGGCGGAGAAAAGCGTCGCAGGCGGCGGCCGGCGCGATTACGAAAGCGCCGTGGCGCTCATCCGCCGCGCCGGCCGCTTGCGCGATCGCCTCGGCGAGAGCACCGCGCACAAGGCCTGGCTCGGCGAGCTTGCCCTGCGCCACAAGGCGAAACGGAACTTCATCAAGCTGCTGGACACGCCCGTGGCCGAATAGCCTGGCGTCGTGTTGGCCTGACGTTGCCCCCGCCCTTTAATCCGGGTTGAACTCGGATCTGGCCCTATCCCGGTGCGGCTGAACGGTCTGCGTGTGGCGCGCACAAGCGCGCACCAATTCAGACAGCGTGTTCATGGGTGGCCACCACGCAGGGCGGCTATGACGACTTTTTGGGATTGGATGTCGCGCGGTGAGGCCCGCTAGAGTCGTTCGACAATTAATCCAATTTCGCTTGCCTGGTTCGGTCCAACCAATTCACAACAACTTCGGAGAAACGGCGGGGGAACGTCAACCGCTCACCAACTCGCCCCGTCGCACTTCTTCACCGGCGTGGCATCCCATGCGCCGAGCGGCAGCATGCGGGCGTTGATGCCCATGCGGTCGTAGCTCTTGTCGACCGGCGTCCACCACATCAGGCAGCCGCAGGTCTTGCAGCGGTGCATTTCGAGCATGCGATCGCCGCGCATATAGATGTCCGTCGGCCCCGTCATCGTCACCCGCTTCGGCGAGTAGTACGCCCACAGCCCGCCGGTTCTGCGGCAGATGCCGCAATTGCAGTCCGTCACCTCATCCAGCGTGCCATCCACCGCATAGCGCACCGCGCCGCAATCGCATGAACCTTCGAGCATGTTTCCGCTCCAAACCGTCTCGCGCGCGATTGAAGCAGAATTCGCGCGCTCCCGCAGCGACGTGCAAACCGGTGGCAGGCCCAGTGTTACGGCTTGTCCGTTGCGGCGAAATGGGCCAGCCGGTCGGTGGAAATTCCTGACGGAGCCGTGTTTTTTGCCTAATCTCCCGGCGGGGGAAATCGGTTCACGCTTTGCCGCTTTCAGTCGAGACCATCGAAACGTCCGCGCCGGATGCTTCGGCGCTTTCCGCGGCGCGCAAGATCAGGGCCGAGGCCTGGTCGGCGCTGGGCCGCGAGCGCGCGCTCATCTGGGGCGAGTGCCAGGGCTCGGGGTCTTCGCCCTATCGCGCCACGGTCGACACCAGTGATCTCTGGACCAAGTGCAGCTGCCCGAGCCGGAAATTTCCCTGCAAGCACGCACTCTCGCTGATGTTCGCATTTCTCGCGCGCGCGGACGCGTTCGGCGATGCGGCCCTGCCGGAGTGGGTCTCGGACTGGACCGCGCGCCGGCGCCCGGGCGGCGGGGGCGGTGTGGGCAAGCCGGCGGCGCAAACGAAGGACGCGCGCGGCAACGCAGGCGGGAGCGGTGCGGAGTCCGGCACCGGCGTTGCCGCGAGCGCGGCACCCGAGAGCGAAGAGCCGGCGGACCCGGACGCCATTGCGCGCGCGAACGCGCGCCGCAAGCGCCTGGCAGAGCAGCGCGAAGAAAGCGTGCGGGCCGGTCTCGACGAGCTCGACCGCTGGATCGCCGACCAGCTCGAACGCGGGCTCGCCACGTTCGCGCAACGCGCCCCCGAACAATGCCGCCTTCTGGCCAAGCGCCTGGTCGATGCGAAGGCGCCGGCGCTGGCGACGCGGCTCGAAGCGCTGCCTTCCGAAATCCTGGCGCTCCCCGAAGCCGACCGCGCGGCCTTCACGATGGAAACGCTCGGTCTCCTCCATCTTCTCGGCGAAGCCTTCCGGCGCGTCGACGCGATCCCCGAAATGCTGCGCCATGACGTGCGCCGCCTGATCGGCTGGACGCTGGAGCGCCAGGATCTGCTGGACGACGCCTCGTCCCTGCGCGCGTCATCGGTGTGGTTCGTGCTTGCGGTCCACTCCGAGATCCAACCCGACAGGCTCCGCCGCAACGAGGCGTGGCTTATCGGCCGCGAGGGCCAGTTCGCGGTCCTGATCGATTTCGTGCCGGTGGCCGTCGCCCATGCGGGCTCGAGCTTCACGCCAGGCGAAGCCTTCGAGGCCGAACTCGTCTTCTATCCATCCGCCGCTCCGTTGCGCGCACTGATCGCCCGGCGCGGCGCGGCCTGCCCGTTTCCATGGCCCAGGGCACCGGCGACGCTCGGCGGCGTTCTCGACGCATACGATGCGCTCGCCGCGCGGTTTCCCTGGGCCGGGGCGCACCCCTTCTTCGTCGACGACGTCAAACGCATCGCGCGAAGCGAGCGCGATCTGTGGCTCGAAGGCTCGTCCGCGTCAATTCCGGTCACGCAGCGCCAGCACGATGCGGCCCTCGCGCTGACGACGAGCGAGATCGCAGGTCTTGCGGGCCTCTGGGACGGGCGGGCCGCGACGATCCTCTTTGCGAGCACATCGCTCGGTGCGTGGTATCGCGCGCCATGAGCTTGAACCACGATGCCATCCGGCAGCGCTTCGCGATCGGTCTCGCCAGGACCGGCGACGCGGCCGGACCCGAGACGCTCGTCGAACTTTCGCTGGCAGCCATGCGCAGCCGGTTTCGCAGGCCGGCGAGCGGCTCGCCGGCCGCCGAAGCATCGCGCGCGCTTCCCTCCGAGAGCGGCGCGCTTCTGCCCGATGCGCTGCGCCCGCTGCTCGTCCGGCTCTGTGCCGCCAGGGCCACCGATGCCATCGCGCTGGCCGCCGCGCAGGCGCTCGCCCGTTCGGGTCTCCGCCTTCATCCCTTCGACTACGCAAAGCTCGAAGACTTCGTCGTTCGCTTCCGCGACACGCTCGGTCCGACGGCGCGCGCCTGGGCAGCCCTCGTGCGACCCGATAACGCGCCGGCAGAGCTCTATCTCGATGCGGTCACGGAAGAGAATTTTGCGGGCGCCGGCCGCGCGCAGATGATGGCGTTTCTCGCCGCATTGCGCGCAAGGAACCCGGCACGCGCGCGTTCCCTCATTGCCGAACGCTTTGCCCAGGAGAACGCGGCAAGGCGGGCCGACCTTCTCGACGTGCTGCAGGCGTCGCCCGGCACGGAGGATGTGGCGTTTCTCGACGGCGCCGCCACGGACCGTGCGGCCTCGGTGCGGGAGAAGGCCGAAGCATTGCTCGCGCGAATTCCCGGAACGCCGGCGCACGCGAAACGGATCGAAAAAATTCCGGATTACGTGAAGGCGCGCACGGGCATGCTCGGGCGCCGCGTCACGATCACGCTGACGGGACTGCCGGACCCTGCGCGATTCAAGCTGTTCGAGCTGTTCGAGGGTCTGCGCCTCGACGATATCTGCCGCGTTCTCGCAACCGAGACGCGCGCATTCATCGCTGCGGCAGCGGAGGTGGGCGAGCTGGACGGCGTCGTGCTGCGCTCTGTCGTCGTCGAGGGACGGCTCGATCTGCTCGAGCATTTCGCGGGAACGCTCAAGGAGCTCGCCTGGCTGACCGACCCCGACTTTCACAAAACGCTCGGTCTCGCCGGCGACGCAGGCCGTACGGCGCTCGCCGCGCTGTGTTTCGTCCCGGACCATTGGCGCACGATCCCCGCGCCGTTCATCTTCGAAAGGCTGGCGACCACACTGAACGCGCCGCTTGCCGACCAGACCGCTCAACTTCTCCTCAACTCCAAGGCGTGGCGCGAAATGCTTGCCAGGGACACGACCCCGCAAATCGTCGCCCAGGTCGATAGCGTCGCGCCGTTGATTCCGCGCGCGCTGTCGGAGCGCTTCGTGAATGATGTGCAGGCTGTTTCGACGCGCGCCGCGCTGTTGCACCGGTTTCTGTCTGCGCTGCCGGAGAACTGAACCCGTTACGCTGTCTCCGATTATCGATAAAGGATCGTCATGAGCAAAACCGCAGCGCTTTCACCGGATGCGAAGCTTCGCCTGCCGGCCGAGGTGATTTTTGCCGGCGAATTGGCGGCGCTGGCGAAGGAAGACGGGCGCGTGCGGCCGCCCGGCTGGAAGCTGTCGCCCAGGCGGTCGTCACCTACCTGATGGGCGGCAAGCTGAAGGACGGCACGCCGATCTCCGCCAAATATGTCGGCAACCGCCGGCTGATCGAGACCGCGGTCGCCACGCTCGCCACCGACCGCGCGCTGCTGCTGCTGGGCGTGCCGGGCACGGCCAAGTCCTGGGTGTCGGAGCATCTGGCGGCGGCCATCTGCGGATCTCGCAGCGCCTTGATCCAGTGCACCGCGGGCACCGACGAGACCCAGGTCCGCTACGGCTGGAACTATGCGCTGCTGCTCGCCAAGGGTCCGTCGCGCGAGGCGCTCGTGCCGACGCCGCTCATGCGCGCCATGGAGGACGGCGCATCGTGCGGCTCGAGGAACTGACCCGCATGGGCTCGGAGGTGCAGGACACGTTGATCACGATCCTTTCGGAAAAGACGCTGCCGATCCCCGAGCTGACGACGCCGTCCATGCCGCGCGCGGCTTCAACGTCATCGCCACCGCCAACAATCGCGACAAGGGCGTCAACGAGCTCTCCTCGGCGCTGAAGCGGCGCTTCAACGTCGTCGTCCTGCCGCTGCCGGCAGACATCGAGGAAGAGACCGCGATCGTGGTGAAGCGCTCGGCGAGATCGGCACGGGCCTTTGCTCCCGGAATTCCGCCGGCCGAGCAGGAGATCGCGCGCATCGTCACGATCTTCCGCGAGCTCCGCGACGGCCGACCTTCAACGGCAAGCTGAAGCTCAAATCGCCCTCGGGCTCGCTTTCCCCGGGAGAGGCGATCTCCGTGGGCGTGGCCGCGTGGGCCGAAGCCGCGCATTTCGGACGGGCGAGATCGACCCCGCTGCCTTTCCGCCAACCTGGTGGGCGCGATCGTCAAGGATCCGGTGCAGGACCAGGTGGTGCTGCGCGAGTACCTCGAGAGCGTCGTGCGCGAACGCACCGGCTGGCGCGATCTCTACGACGCGATGCGCGACGTGATGTGACGTGACGCATACGACGAAAGACGGGCCTCACATTCTCGGCGTGCGGCATCACGGCCGGGCTCGGCCGCGAGCGTGCTCGATGCGCTCGACGCGCTCGATCCGGCCATGGTTCTGATAGAAGGGCCGGCCGACGCCGAGGAGGCGGTCCATTTCGCCGGCGCGGCCGGCATGCGCCCGCCGGTCGCGATCCTCGTCCACGTCGTCGACGATCCCGCGGACTCCGCGTTCATTCCCTTTGCAGAATATTCCCCCGAGTGGCAGGCGATCCGATGGGCGCTGGCACGACAGAGGCCGATCAAGCTGATCGACTTCCGGTCGGCGCGCGCCTGGCGCCCAAGAAAGCGGCGCCGCGCCGGACGCGCGCACCGGAGTTCGCCCTGCCGTGATGGACGATCCGCTCGGCGCGCTGGCCTCCGCCGGCGGCGAAAGCGACGGCGAGACGTGGTGGAACGCGCTCTCGAGCAGCAGGCGCACAGCCGCGACGTGTTTCCCGCGACGAAAACGCGATGCCGTGGACGCGCGGCGCTGGAACCCGAAGGCACCAGCCGTCGCGCCATGCGTTGCGCGAACAGATGCGCGAAGCGCATATGCGGCTGGCCATCCGCGATGCCTTGAAGTCCTGCGACGGCGCGGCGGCCGTGATCTGCGGCGCCTGGCATGTGCCCGCTCTTCGTGCGGAGGTGCCGGCCAGGGCCGACCGCGAACGGCTGAAAGCCCTGGAGCGCCGGAAGACGCAGGCCAGCTGGGTGCCTTGGACGAATTCGCGGCTTGCTGCTGCGTTCGGGTTATGGCGCCGAAGTCGTCTCGCCGGGGTGGTACAGCCATCTCTGGGCGCAAGGAAGGACGCGCAAACGCGACATGCAGGCCGTCGCGGCGCGCTGGCAGGCGCGCGTCGCCATGCTGTTGCTGCAGGACGAAGGCCTTGCCGCGTCCACGGCGGAGGTCATCGACGCCTCGCGCCTTGCGATCTCGCTCGCAGCTTTGCGCGGGTTCGCGGTGCCGGGTCTCGCCCAGATGCAGGACGCTTCGCTCGCCGCAATCTGCCACGGCGACAACATCCTTCTGAGAACTCGTCGAACGCGAGCTCGTGATCGGGAACGCCATCGGCGAGGTCGATGAAAGCGTGCCGCGCATGCCGCTCGTGGCCGATCTCGAACGCTGGCAGAAACGGCTGAGGATGAAAAGCCTTCCGCCGTCGAAGAGGAGATTTCGCTCGACCTGCGCAGCGAAACGGGGCTCCTGAAATCGACGCTCCTTCATCGCCTGCTGCTGATCGACGCCCCCTGGGGCCAGAAACGCAAGGCCACCACGTCGCGCGGCACGTTCCCCCCAAACTCGATCTCTCGCCTGGCAACCGACGCTCACCATCAGGCTCGCCGATGCGTTGCGCTTCGGCCCGACGACGCGCAGGCGGCATCCGGTGCGGCGCTCGAAAAGGCGGACAAGGCGCCGGGCGTCGCGATGCTGGCAGAGCTGGTCGAAGGCTGCCTCCTCGCGGATCTGCCGGACGCGGCCGCGCGTGCGACCGCCAGGCTGATAGCGCTTTCGGTCATTCCACCGATTTCGGCTTGATGCGTGCGGCCGCGCCGCTCGCCAACGTGCTTCGCTACGGCACGGCGCGCGCAATGCCCGTGGATGCGCTCAAGGCGCTGCTGTCGAGCATGAGCGCGGAAATCTGCGCCGGCCTGGCGCACGCGGCGCACGGACTGGACGAGGCGGCAACATCGGGCCTGCACCAGGCGATGCGGGCGTTCGACGGCGCAGCCCCAAATCCTCGACGATCCCTATTTCCTGTCGAGCTCGCCCAGAGCACGCTGGCGCGGCTGGCCGACGATCCCATCGCTTCGCCCTTCCTGAAGGGTTTCGCCGTGCGCCGGCTGCACGACCGCGGGACGATGCCGGTCGAGGAGGTAGAAGCGCAGGCTACTCGTTCGCGCTCTCGCCTGCAGCGGGCGTTTCCGATGCGGGCGCATGGCTGGAAGGCTTCCTCGGCGAGGCATCCCAGCTTCTGGTGCACGATGCATCCTTGTTCGGCGCAATCGACCGCTGGCTCATGGCGCTCGATGCCGATGCGTTCATGACGCAGCTGCCGGGCCTGCGCCGCGCCTTCGGGAACCTCGACCGCATGGAGCGCCGCCGGCTGATGGCCCGGGCCGACCACGCGGGACAGGGATCTTCTGCGATCGTCGCGGCCGGCGGCGACGATGCGCGCGCCGAAGCCGCGTTCGCCGCGGCGCTTCCCTTGCTCAGGACAATTCTGGGATTGGCCAACGATGGACCCTGAGCGCGACAAGGAGATCCGCCGGCGCTGGCGCCTTGCGCTTGGAACCGACGCCCAAGGGGACGAGCGGCGTGCTCGACGCCCGCGATCTGCGCGTCGACCAGGCTTTGACGGCGCTGTACGGATCGGGCGACGAGGAGGAGAAGAAACGCGGCGGACTGGGCGCGTCATCGCCGCGCGTCGCGCGGTGGCTCGGCGATATCCGCGAGTTCTTTCCGACGCCGGTCGTCCAGCTCGTGCAGAGAGATGCCTTCGCGCGGCTCGGGCTCAAGAAGATGCTGCTCGAGCCCGAATTCCTTTCGACCATGGACGCCGACATCCATCTCGTGGCCGATCTCATGAGCCTGTCGGGCGCGATCCCGCAGAAGACGAAGGAGACCGCGCGGATGGTCGTTCGCAAGGTCGTGGATGCGCTGCTGGAAAGCACGCGCCCTCCACGACCGAGGCAATCCGGGGCGCGCTCGACAAGCACCGGCGCACCAACCGGCCGCGCCCGCGCGATATCGACTGGCCGCGCACGATCCGCGTCAACCTCAAGAGCTATGACGCAGAGCGGCGCACGATCATCCCGGAGAGGCTGGTGGGCTTCGACAGGCATAGGAGGCGCGCCGATCTCGACAACGTAATTCTCTGCGTCGACCAGTCCGGCTCGATGGCGACGTAGGTGGTCTATTCCTCGATCTTCGCGGCGGTCATGGCGTCCATCCCCGCGGTCACGACGCGG
>CAWDKN010000085.1:0-109511 GCA_963802815.1 uncultured Alphaproteobacteria bacterium | reverse complement strand
GCATCCGCGGGAATTGCGCGGCCAGGGGTATCGCGAAATATGCCACGCTGCCCTATGGCTGCCGGCAAACTGCAGCGCGACGCCCGCCACGGCCACCAGCTCGGCCAGGTAAAGCGGATGGCGAACGAAGCGGCACAATTTCCTCGTGACCAGTTCGTGCGCCGCGGGAAAAATTGCGAAGGATCGCTTCAGCCACAATGCGACCGAGACGGCGGCCGCGCTTGTGCGGCCATTGTCTTGGTACCGTAGATGCGAATGCGAGCGTGGGTACCATCCGCGCCCGCGGAATGGTGAGGAGGCGGGTGGAATGCGACAAGCAGCGCGGCCGCGCGCGGCAGGATGCCCTGCGCCTTGGCGCTCCGGGGACCCCGCCTAGGGAACAGGACGATCTGGGGCCAAGAAAATCGCAACGACGGCCTGCGATGCCAGCTCGAGTGCGGCCGTCCAGCTGAAGGCCGCAAGAAGCCGCATGAATTCCTGGCTTTGCCTTGATGGCCATTCCCGCGACCGGAAAAGCGTAGAAGACCGGATCAGCGGAAAACGGCGAGGGATGCTCGGAACATCCGGGTCCTGGAGAAACCGTGCATCGAATTGGATCATCGAAGCCCCGGCGTCCGACATGGTGCAGCTCTTGTTTCTACCTGACGCAGTCTGCAACATTAAGTGTGTCGCTCAATGGTGCTTCGGGCTCTAGAAGGCAATCGTCCCCGCGTCCGAGTTCGTTGTGACCGCGTCCATTCCCTTCATCGGATCTTCAGGCCCAGCGCCGCCGCCTCGGCCCCTCCGCTCTCATCGCGCCATAGCTGCAGCCGTCGAAGGCGGCCAATTGGATTCCGGGTCCCCAGAGTGTCACAGCTTGAGGAGCAGTTGGTGGAGTTTGCGGGCGTCTAAGCAGACCGCTATTGCCCGCGCCGAGGCGGCACGACTCTCGCGATGATGTTCTGCGAGCTTGGGGCGTGGGGCCGGGCGACGCCGTTTTCGTGCCGGCCTTCACCTTCGCCGCTTCGGTAGCCCCCCCCGCTTGTCGGCGCCACGCTGGCTCGTGGTGACCTTGAACACAATCCCAAAGTCTAGGGCCATAGTCATAGCTGTAAGTTGTACTGTATAAATTGCTCATCGCTGCCGAGCATCAGTCCATTGGGCTAGAACTTCTCAGAGACTTGCCCGGAGCAAGCGGTGAAAGCATAAAGCGTAGTCAATGACCCATTGTGGCGATTTCGAAATAGGCTCCCCGCCGTTCGTCGTGCTGCTGTCCGAAGTCGTTCCGTATAGGTTCCCGTCATCTTGCTCTGTACCTAATCCCATCTCAGGTACTCCACCGTCGGCGCCGCCGGTAAAGGAATACAGATTGTTTAAAACGCCTGTCAGCCCTAATTTGAAATACCGTGCCCTGCTGATTTGCGCCGCCGCTGGCAGTCGTGCCGTAGAATTGCCGTCGCTGCCAAGTGTCAAACTGGCTTGCGGGTCGGCACCCTATCGACGCCGCCGGTGAAGGATCAAACTGTTTAGCCCCCATTGGTGCTGATGCTGAAAACCGTGCCGCGATCGCTCCCACGAGCCCATCCAGTCGTACCATAGAAATTACCATCGCTCCCTTGGGTGAGACCGGCGTCCGGGTATCCCGCCATCGCTGCCGCCGGTGAAAGAATATAAACTGGTCAGCGTCCCATTGGCACTCACCTGTTGAAGACTAGTGCCGGCAAGCTGGCTCAAGGCAGCGACGGCCGATTTCTATGGCACCCGACCCTCGGCTGGCGGCACCAACTTGCCGAATTCAGTTTTCAGCAGGCGAGTGCCAATGGGACGCTGACCAGTTTATATTCTTTCACCGGCGGCAGCGATGGCGGGAAATCCCGCACGCCGGTCTCACCCAAGGGAGCGATGGTAATTTCTATGGTACGACTGAATCGTTTCGTGGGAGCAATCACGGCACGGTTTTCAGCATCAGCACCAATGGGGGGCTAAACAGTTTGTATTCCTTCACCGGCGGCGTCGATGGGGCGCCGACCCGCAAGCCAGTTTGGCACTTGGCAGCGACGGCAATTTCTACGGCACGACTGCCAGTCGGCGGCGCAAATCAGCAGGGCACGGTATTTCAAATTAGTGCCAAACGGCGAGCTAAACAATCTGTATTCCTTTACCGGCGGCGCCGACGGTGGAGTACCTGAGATGGGATTCGGTGCAAAGCAGTGACGGGAACCTATACGGAACGACTTCGGACTGCGGCACGAACGAACGCCAGGGACCGTGTTCGAAATCACCACGAATGGGTCATTGACTACGCTTTATGCTTTCACCGGCTTCTCCTCCGGGCAAGTCTCTGACACTGATCCCAATGGACTGATGCTCGGCAGCGATGGCAATTTATACGGTACAACTTACGGCTATCAGTATGGCCCTGGACTTTGGGATTGTGTTCAAGGTCACCACGGCCGGCGTGGCACCGACGAGCGCCACGACTTCTGCCGAAGCGGCGAAGGTGAAGGCCGGCACGAAGACGGCATCGCCCGGCCCGACGCCCCAAGCTCGCAGAACCATCATCAGCGAGTCGGTGCCGTTGGCGCAGGCGATGGCGTGCTTGACGCCCGCAAATTCCGCCAACTGCTCCTCGAGCTGTGTGACCTGGGGACCGAGAATCCATTGGCCGCCTTCGACGGCTGCGGCTATGGCGCGATCGAGCGAGGGGCCGAGGCGGCGGCGCTGGGCCTGAAGATCGATGAAGGGAATGGACGCGGTCACGACGGACTCCGACGCGGGGACGATTGCCTTCTAGAGCCCGAAGCACCATTGAGCGACACACTTAATGTTGCAGACTGCGTCAGGTAGAAACAAGAGCTGCACCATGTCGGACGCCGGGGCTTCGATGATCGAATTCATGCACCGGTTCTCCAGGACCCGGATGTTCGACATCCTCGCGGTTCTTCCGCTGATCGTCTTCTACGCTTTTGCGGTCGCGGGAATGGCCATCAAGGCAAAGCCAGGATTCATGCGGCTTCTTGCGGCCTTCAGCTGGACGGCCGCACTCGATCTGGCATCGCAGGCCGTCGTTGCGATTTTCCTTGGCCTGCAGATCGTCCTGTTCCTCAGGCGCCGTCCCCCGAGCGCCAAGGCGCAGGGCATCCTGCCGCGCGCGGCCGCGCTGCTTGGCGCCGATCTCGGCCTCGCCTTCCTCGCCATTCCGCGGGCGCAGATGGTGCCCACGCTCGCATTCGCATCTACGGTACTGACGATGGCAGGAACCGCGGCCGCCATCTCCGTCGCATTGTGGCTGAAGCGATCCTTCGCAATATTTCCGCAGGCGCGCGAACTGGTCACGAGCGGGCCGTACCGCTTCGTTCGCCATCCGCTTTACCTGGCCGAGCTGGTGGCCGTGGCGGGCATCACGCTGCAGTTCCGGCAGCCATGGGCGGGCCTCGTGGCATTCGCGATCCTGGCCGCGCAATTCCCGCGGATGCATTACGAAGAACAGATTTTGGGCGATGCGTTTCCCGCCTATCGCGACTACACCACGAAAACGGCGCGCCTCATTCCCGGCATCTACTAAACGTCAGCCCACGCGCATCTTAACGATCTTGTCGGGGGCGCCGTCGATCATGCCATTGTTGTGCTCGCCGCCCTTCTTGATGGCGTCGATATGTTCCATGCCCTCCACGACCTGGCCCCACACGGAATACTGCCGGTCGAGCCAGGGTGCGTCAGCGAAACAGACGAAGAACTGGCTGTTGGCGCTGTGCGGACTGCCACTGCGCGCCATCGAGCACGTGCCGCGCACATGTTTCGCGTCCGAGAACTCGGCCTTGAGATCGGGAAGATCGGAGCCGCCCGTGCCGGTGCCGGTCGGGTCTCCCGTCTGCGCCATGAAGTCCGGAATGACGCGATGGAACACAATCCCGTCATAGAAGCCGTCGTTTGCGAGCTCCCGGATGCGCGCCACATGGTTGGGCGCGAGGTCGGGCCGCAGCTCGATGACCACCGGGCCGGTTTTCAATTCTATCGTGAGTGTGTTTTCGGGATCGCGAGCCATCAGCGTTTCGACAGTTCCTTGCAGCGTTTGACGAGCTTATCGGCGACGTAGGGCGTCGTGAAGGCGGTCACGTCGCCGTCCAGCATCGCAATCTCCTTTACCAGGCGCGACGCTATCGCCTGATTGCGCGGCTCGGCCATCAGGAAGACCGTCTCGATCTCCATGTTCATGCGCTGATTCATCGCGGCCATCTGGAACTCGTACTCGAAGTCGGACACCGCGCGCAGGCCGCGCACGACGACGCTGGCGCCGATCTTGGCGGCAAAGCGCACCTGCAGCGTATCGTAGGTCTGGACCTCGATGCTGGCACGGCCTGCCGCCAGCGGCTCGGCTTCGTGGCGCATCATGTCCACGCGCTCTTCCAGCGAGAACAGCTGCGATTTCGACGAATTGAGCGCGACGATGCCGATCACGAGATGATCGACGATCTTCACCGCGCGCTTGATGATGTCGATATGGCCGAGCGTCACCGGATCGAAGGTGCCCGGATAAAGACCGATACGCGCCGGCCTCGACGGTTCGATGCGCCCCGCCGTAGCGAGACCTTCTTTTTGCGGCACGTCACTCCCCCCCATTTTCCCCGGACATGTCTTCGATACGCTCGACCGAGACGACCCGCTCCCCCTCGTCGACACGGAACAATGTCACGCCCTGGGCGCCGCGTCCCTGTACGCTGATGCCCGCGACCGGCACGCGGATCGTCTGGCCCCGGTCGGTGATGAGCATGAGATCGTCGGATTCCTCGACCGGGAACACGGCTATGATGGCCGAGTTCTTCTTGCCCATGCCCATCGCGACGATGCCCGAACCGCCGCGGCCGGTGATGCGGTATTCGTAGGAACTGGTGCGCTTGCCGAAGCCGTTTACCGACGCGGCAAGGATGAATTGTTCCTTGGCGCCGAGACCCGCGTAGCGCCCCGGAGTTAGCGTTGCTTCTTCGCCGCCCTCCTCTTCGTCGGACGTGTCCTCGACCTGTGGCTCGGCGTCCTCGCCCAGCGCGGCGCGACGCGCCGCACTCGCCTGCTTCAGGTAGGCGCGCGCCTCGGCAGTCGTCGCATCGGAATGGTGCAGAAGCGACAGGCTCACGACCTCGTCGCCCGGCGCGAGCTTGATGCCGCGCACACCGGTCGAGTCGCGTCCCTTGAACACGCGCACATCCGTCAGCGGAAAGCGGATGCATTTGCCGAGCCGGGTGGTGAGCAGGATGTCGTCCTTCTCCGTGCAGGTCTGCACCCCGACGATCCCGTCGCCGGGCTCGAGCTTCATCGCAATCTTGCCGTTGCGGTTGATGTTGACGAAGTCCGACAGCTCGTTGCGACGCACGTCGCCCGACTTGGTCGCGAAGACGACGTTGAGGTTCTCCCAGCGCGCCTCGTCTTCCGGCAGCGGCAGGATCGTAGTCACGCGTTCGCCTTCCTGCAGCGGCAGGAGGTTAACCATCGCCTTGCCGCGGCCCTGGATGCGCGCCTCGGGCAGCCTCCAGACCTTCAGCTTGTAGGCCATTCCCGTCGAGGAAAAGAAAACCAGCCAGGCATGCGATGATGCCGCGAACAGGCTGGTGACGAAGTCCTCTTCGCGCGTGGCCATGCCGGCGCGGCCTTTGCCGCCGCGGCCCTGTACGCGATATTCGGCGAGCGGCGTGCGCTTGATGTAGCCGGCATGCGTCACCGTTACGGCGACTTCCTCGCGCTCGATGAGCGCCTCATCCTCGATCTCGATTTCGGCATCGACGAGCTCGGTCAGCCTGGGCGTCGCGAATTCGGTCTTGATCTCGGCGAGCTCAGTCTTGACGATCTCGAGCACGCGCGGGCGCGAGGACAGTATGTCCAGATAGTCCTTGATCGCCTCGCCGAGCTTGATCACCTCGTCGGCGATCTCGTCGCGGCCAAGCGCGGTCAAACGCTGCAGGCGCAATTCGAGGATTGCCCGCGCCTGCTCTTCCGACAGATGGATCGTGTTGTCGGCCGAAATCTTGTGACGCGGATCGGCAATGAGCGCAACGAGCGGGGCGACGTCGCCGGCCGGCCAGGCGCGCGCCATGAGGCCCTCGCGCGCGGCCGTAACGTCCGGCGCCGAGCGGATCAGGGCTATCACCTCGTCGATATTGGCGACGGCGACGGCCAGGCCGACGAGGGTGTGGGCGCGGTCGCGCGCCTTGCCGAGATCGAAGCGGGTGCGCCGCGTCACCACTTCTTCGCGGAAGGAAACGAAGGCGCCGATGAGATCCTTGAGGTTCAGCAGCTCGGGCCGGCCGCGATTGAGCGCAAGCATGTTAACGCCGAAGCTCGTCTGCAAGTCGGAGAAGCGGTAGAGCTGGTTCAGGACGACATCGGACTGCGCGTCGCGGCGCAGTTCGATGACGACGCGCATGCCGTGCCGGTCGCTCTCGTCGCGGATGTCGGAGATGCCGTCGATTTGCTTGTCGCGCACCAGCTCGGCAATTTTCTCCTGCATGCGAGCCTTGTTCACCTGATAGGGAATCTCGGTAATGATGATGGCTTCGCGGTCCTTGCGGATTTCTTCGACATGGGTGCGCGCGCGCATCAGGATGGAGCCGCGGCCGCGCGCCAGTGCGCCCCGTGCCGCCTGCTTGCCGATGATGAGCGCAGCCGTCGGGAAATCGGGCCCCGGCACGATCTCGGTCAGCGCGTCCAGCGTGATCGACGGATCGGCGATATAGGCGAGACAGGCGTCGATCACCTCGCCCAGATTGTGCGGCGGGATATTCGTCGCCATGCCGACGGCGATGCCGCTCGAGCCATTGACGAGAAGATTGGGGAAGCGCGCGGGAAAGACGACCGGCTCTTTCTCCGAGCCGTCGTAATTGGGCTTCCACTCGACCGTGTCTTTCTCGATGTCCTCGGTCAACGCGTGGGCGATCTTCTCGCGGCGCACCTCGGTGTAGCGCATCGCCGCGGGCTCATCGCCGTCGACGGAGCCGAAATTGCCCTGGCCGTCGACCAGCGGCACGCGCATGGAGAAGTCCTGCGCCAGGCGCACGAGGGCGTCGTAGATCGACTGGTCGCCATGCGGGGGTACTTGCCCATCACGTCGCCGACGATCAGCGCCGATTTGCGATATGGCTTGTTCCAGTCGCGGCCGTTCTCGTGCATTGAATAGAGGATTCGGCGGTGAACGGGCTTCAGTCCGTCGCGCGCGTCAGGAAGCGCGCGCTGCACGATGACGCTCATCGCGTAGTCGAGATACGAGCGTTTCAGCTCATCCTCGATGGCGATGGGGCTGGTATTGGGGCCGCCCGGCGGCGGGGATTCTGTGGCCGGCAAGTCGCTCAAACGCGTTCCTCGACGCCCGGAAAACCGGGCCAAAACCAGCCCCGTTCCTAGCACTTCGAAGGACGATTCTGCCAGCAAAAGACATGCGGCTCTCGCGTCAGTCCACGTCCGCCGGAAGCCGGTGTTCCACGCCCGCGAGCTCGGCTTCCACGCGCCCCATGGAATAGGCGTAGATCGTGCGGTTTTCGTCGCCCGTATAGCCGAACAGGATCCCGACAAGGCGGCCGCTATCCGCATCGATGACGGGGCCGCCACTGAAACCCTCTCCCGCGTTACCCGCGAAGGTGAAGGCCGATTGCGCTCCGCAACCTGCGCACAGCGGTTCGACCGGCGCCACAAGCGCGTTCACCGTGCCGTGCGCCACACGAAGCTCGCCGCCGCGTCCTTGTCCGTAGGCGAGCACATGCTCGCCAATTCTCGGCGGCGCGAAAGACGGCGCTTCGGCCCGCGTGTCGACATGGAAAAAGAGCAGATCGTAGGCCGTCGATTTGCCGATGACCTGTTTCGGATCGAGCAGGTTGGCGTTGTGCGCGTTCGTAACGGCAAGATTTGGCGCGATGACGACCGCGGCGCCGCGCCGTGTCGCAAAAAAAGACGCCGACGCGCTCAACGGCAGATAGGCTGCCGCAATGCGCGAATCCGAAATCGCAGCCGCAGGCTGGCCGGACGAGTTGGCGCACCCGGCAAGTCCCAACACCAGGAATGCGACGCAAATCCGCTGCATGGAAACGTCAGAACGGGATTTCGTCATCCAGCTCGGCGCGCTCGAAGCTGCGGGCCGGTTCATCCGCGCCGACTCCCCCGCTGCGGCCACCGCCGCCGGCACCGCCCTCGCTCCGCCCGTCGAGCATGACGAGCTCGCCGCGGAAGCGGTTGAGCACGACTTCGGTCGAGTATTTCTCGACGCCGTCCTTGTCGGTCCATTTGCGCGTCGCAAGCTGGCCTTCGAGATAAACCTTCGAGCCCTTGCGCAAATATTGCTCGGCCACCTTGGCGAGGTTCTCGTTGAAAATCACCACGCGGTGCCACTCCGTCTTTTCCTTCCGCTCGCCCGATGCCTTGTCGCGCCAGGTTTCAGACGTCGCCACCGACAAGTTCACCACCGGCTCGCCCGACGTCATGCGCCGCACTTCGGGATCGCGCCCCAGATTTCCCACCAGGATCACTTTGTTGACACCCGCCATTGCCGTCTCCGTTCTCTCGCTCGTCTGAAACTAAGCTCGCGCCTGCGCGCGCGCCACCGCGCCGGCCAAGACGCCTGTGGACAGCAAATTTAGCATTGTTCTCTTTTTGTTCCAATACCGAATTTCAGAAAATCCCCGAAAAAACAGGACGAACACTCTTCGCGCCGAAAACACTCAGATGGTGGTGGTCGACATAGAGGGGCCGACCGTCGCCTTGGACGGCGCAGCGACCGCCCTCGCACAGGATCCGGGCAGGATCCACGATGGCCGCGCCATATTTCACATGCAGGTAGGCAAAATCCGCGAGCACCGCCGCTTGGCGCGCGCGATAGGCGGCAAGCGTGGGCCGGATGTCGTCTTTTCGGTGCTGCAGGACAATGCGCGCCATCGTTTCGGGAACCGGAACGCCGACCTCCGGAATCGGCGCGACCAAGACCACCTTCTTCCCAGCCGCCACCAGCGTTCGCACTGTGCGCTCGAGGACGCGCGCGAACAGGACGCTTTGCGTCTCGCCTTTGGGCGCGCCGGACACCAGGTCGACGAGATGGCGCGTTTCCGCGGCATCGACGCCATATCCTGAACCTCTGTCGTAGTAGGCCCAGCGCGCGGCGAGGATCACGGTCGCGATCGCGGGCGCACGCGCGACCTTCAGCGCTTCGTCGTTCAGACGCGCGCAACGCAAGGTCGGCTCGTCCGTCAGAAGGAGCGACAGGACCGGCGGGCAGCGGCCGTGGCCGATGAAATAGCCCTTTCGTCCCGCCCCTGCGGCAGCCGCCTCGACCGCAGGCAACAGCGCGTCGGCGTGGGAATCGCCCCAAAGCAGGAAGGTCGCTTTGGCGGCGCGCGCATCGCCGATGAGGCAAAAATCGCCGCGTTCGACTTCCTCCGGCGTCCTGTTGAAACAGGCATGGCGGCGCGGCTCGAAATCGGACGCTTCGGCGAGGATGCGCTGGACATTTGCCGGAAAGCGCTGTGGCAGGCCTTTGAAGCCGTAGAGCACACCTGCCACGGCGATGCTTGCAGCCATCGCTGCGCCGGCGAGCGCGAAAAGTACACGGCGCGCGAAGAGATGCCGGCCGGCGCGAAAAGGCCGCTCGACAAAGCGCCAGGAGACAACGCCGAGCATGAAGGACAGCGCGATGAGACAGGCGGTCTCCATCGCACCGAGCCGCGACGCCGCGGCGTATCTCGCGAAGACGTAGACCGGCCAATGCCAGAGATAGAGCGAATAGGAGATGAGGCCGACAAACACGACCGGACGAAGCGACAGCAAGCGCGTAACGGTCCCGCTGCCGTCTTCGCCAGAAAGGATCAGCAGCGCCGCGCCGACGCACGGAAACAGCGCGTTCGCGCCCGGGAACAGCGTGTGGGCGGTGAAGGTGAAAACCGCCCAGCCGACCGCCCATAGCCCGAAGATCGCCAGCATGTCGCGCGCCCAGGCCGTGTTGGGCGGCGGGACGGCCCCGAGTGCCAAGAGTGCGCCCAGCATCAGCTCCCAAGTGCGATAGGGCGCGAGATAGAATGCGGCGTCAGGATGGGCCCGCACGCCCCACGCGCTGAGGGCAAACGAGACGACCGCGAGCACAACCACGAGCGCCAGTACAGACGGGCGCCCGCGCCTGCGCATGAGAAAGAGCAGCGCCGGAAAGACGACGTAGAACTGCTCTTCCACCGCGAGCGACCAGGTGTGGAGCAAAGGCTTCACATCGGCGCTGGCGTCGAAATAGCCGCTCTGAAGCCAGAAATCGAAATTCGAGCCGAACAGCGCGGTTGCTGCGATGCTCTCGGCGAAGCGCATCAGGTCTCCCGGGAAGAACAGTATCGCTGCCGCCATGGTGGAGGCTGCGATCATGGCGAACAGGGCGGGAAAAATGCGCCGGACGCGGCGCTCGTAGAATTTGAGGATCGAGAACTCGCCGGTGATAATCTCGGCTGCGATGAGCGCAGTGATCAGGTAGCCCGAGATGACGAAAAAGACGTCGACGCCGACAAAGCCGCCGCCGAAGCCGGGGACGCCGAAGTGGTAGAGGACCACCGGCACAACGGCGATGGCGCGCAGCCCGTCTATGTCGGGCCTGTAACGAAGGCTCGCGCGTTCGGCGATCTGAGGTTGGGGCATGGCGCTCAGCTGGGTGACGTCCCGCCTTAGCAGGCTGCGGAAAAACTACTACTTTTGAGCTTTGAAGTTGCCTTCATCGCCGTCATGGAAGGCAAAATCGACGGTGAGCATTTGATCGTCGCCGATTTGAGCCATCGCGGGAAGCCTCGTCCATCTCGTCTTTGATCGAGGCGTGTTCATGACGGCGCCGCCAGGAGCTTTCGCAGCCGGACGAGATTGCAGGCCGTGGCTGCGAGTGTGAACATCCATCCGACGCGTTCGGTTCCGCGATGCCGGGTCTTGAGCAGGACTGCGACGGTCTTGATCCAGCCGAAGCCTTCCTCGATGCGCTTGCGGATGCGCAAGGAGATGCCATAGCCGGGATGGCGTGTCGTGCACCCGTCGAGTGCGGTCTTGCGCCGCTTACCGGTCTTGGTCAGATGTACGTCGATGGCGATATGAGGCGTGCCCCTTCGTGCCCGCAGCTGTTCAACGAAGTCAACCACATCGAAGCCCTTGTCGCTGCCCATCGTATCCCTGCTGTCCTTCACACAGTGACGGTCGATCATGGCGAGGGCGGCCTCGCGCTCGGCCGTACCGCTGGCCCGGGTAAGCCTGGCCTGAACGATCAGGCCGTTGCGGTTCTCCATCAGAAGATGGCCCATGAAGCAGAGTTTGGAAGACTGGCCATTGCCCTTTCGGAAGAGCTTGGCATCGGGGTCGGTGGTGGAGGCATGCGTCTCGTTCGAGCGCTTCTCACCACGAAAGCCGCGTTCGCCGTTGCGTCCTGGATCTGGCGGCTCGTCCGAACCATCCTTGCGGCGAAAGCTCTTCATGGAAGCCCAAGTTTCGATCAGAGTTCCGTCGACCGAAAAGTGTTCATCAGAGAGCAGCCTCTTGATCCGGCTCTGGTTGAGCACTGCGCTCATGAACTTGGCGGCAATGTCGCCCTCCAGGAGTCGCTCCGGTTCTTGGTGAACACAGTAACGTCCCAGACCGGCGCATCCATCGCCAAGCCGACAAACCAGCGGAACAGCAAATTGTAGTCGAGTTGCTCCATAAGCTGACGTTCCGAGCGGACCGGATAAAAAGCCTGCAGAAGCAGTGCCCGAAGCAGCTTCTCGGGCGGCACAGACGGGCGCCCCTGCGCCGAGTAGAGTTTCTCAAACTCTGCCGACAAGACCTCCAGTGCCTCGTCAACGATCGACCAATCGCTCTCAGCGGGTGATCCGCGGGAACACGAGCTCGCAGCTCACATAAGAAAATAGAGCCGCCGTCTGCTCATCCGAACCGCGCGTCCCAAACCCCGATCCAGCTCCGCCAAATCAGAGAATCACATCACCGAAGTGCCCGCGAGACCTTTTTCCGCAGCCTGCTAGTGTGAGAACCCAATAAATTCGTTGTCGGCTGAATCGGTTGTTGATTTCTCTTTGCTCGTATGATTCGGAGCAGAGACGATGCGGCGCAATCTGTTTTGGCTGAACGATGATCAGTGGCGGCAGATCGAGCCGTATTTGCCGAGAGACGTGCGCGGCAAAGCTCGGGTGGACGACCGCCGGGTGATCAGCGGCATCCTGCACGTGCTGAAGAGCGGCTGCCGGTGGTGCGACTGCCCACCGGAATACGGCCCGCCGACGACGATCTACAATCGCTTTGTGCGCTGGGCGGAGCGCGGCGTGTGGGAGCGGTTGTTTCGCGAACTTGCCGCGCGCGGGCGGTCAACCCACACGCAGATGATCGACTCCACCCACGTCAAGGCACACCGCTCGGCCTCGGGCGCAAAAAGGGGGAACAGAACCAAGCGATTGGACGCTCGCGCGGCGGGCGAAACACGAAAATCCACGCAATCGCAGATGCTAAAGGCCGTCTTCTTTCCATCCTGCTGACGGGCGGCCAGGCCCATGATTGTCCGCCGGCACAGCGTCTGATCCGGCGCAACAAGGCAGCCAAAAAGCTTCTTGGCGATAGAGCTTACGACAGTGCCGAACTGCGCCATTGGCTGAGCGAGCGCGGCACCAAACCCGTCGTGCCCAACAAATGCAATCGCAAGCAGCCCTTCACCTTCGACAGAAAATTCTACAAGCAGCGCCACCGCATCGAGAACGCCTTCTGCCGCCTCAAGGACTTCCGGCGCATCGCCACACGCTACGACAGGCTCGCAAGAAACTTCCTCGCCTCCGTATGCCTCGTCCCTGCTATCGTATGGTGGACTTTATAGAGTCTGGACCCTAGTTGGGAAGCTGCGTTCGCAGGGCGAGCCGCATGACCTTGGTCAGGAGCAGGGACCTTCTCATTCGCGGGGGGCGGAATTGTTGGTCCAGGAACGCCAATCGCGCGTGACACGCTTTTCATCGATCAACGTCCGTTGAAAGCAAACGCCCTTTTTGAACCATTGCCACGTCCGCGCACGATGAATCCCATCGGCCGAATGCTGGATCATCTCGTAAAGAAACAGATCGGGCTCACCCTTGCGCGTCCAGTTCAGACAGGTTGTGCGGTTGAAATCGTCGGGCTGCATCGGTGCCGCCCAGCCGGTGATGAGGTCGTTGTCCCACCAGATGCGTCCGTCGTGATACCAAGCCGGAAATTCGCGGACGTCAGTTTTGCCGTCCTCCCAGAAATACTGATTGGTCTGGTAATAGGGATAGGGCGCGTCGTCTTCCATGATGCGGCAGAGGAGCCGCGAGCGGTGCTGGTCCGTCAGCTTTCCGGTCTGCGCATCATAGTAGCGGTACCAGCCCTCCCAGACGCCCACGCTGTCCATGAGCTGCGGCATCCGCCGGCGAAACTCCGCCCATTTCATCACGCTCATCGGTTCCGGCTTCTGCATCATGCGTCTCCTCTATCATCGACGTGAGCTTGCGGCAGGCCACAGATCGACCACGACCTTGCCCATGGATTGTCCCGAAAGCAGGTGTTCTACCGCATCGTAGACCGACGGCAGGCCGCGAAACGCGCAAGCGTCAAAAGTCACCTGGATGCGACGTTGGTCGTAAAGCGAAAACATCTTTTCGCGCGCCCGCGGCCAATGCTCGGTCAAAAGTCCGTTCATGAAACCGCGAACCGACGCGGCCTTGTAATAGAGCTTGTGGACGATGCGGGGGGCTGTGACGATTTCGGGTTTGCCTTCGAGGTCCTGCGCCGCGCCGCCCGCGACGAGACGGCCATGCACGGCAAGATTATCGAGAAAGGCGTCGAAAATGCCGCCACCCACTGTGTCGATGGCGACATTGAGCGCATTGGGAAACTCGGAGGCCAGAACATCCGCGACGGATTCGGATTTGTAATCGATGACGCGGTCCGCGCCCAGGCTGTGCACGAACGCTGCCTTGCGCGCGCCGCCGCACACGCCGACGACGCGGCAGCCGCGCAATTTCGCGAGCTGGACGATGAAATGCCCAAGTCCGCCCGCCGCCGCCGATATGGCCACCGTCTCTCCCTCCCTGGCTTCACCTACATGTTCCAGGGCAAGCAGCGCCGATACGCCCGTGGAGGCAAGCGCCAGCCACTCGCGATCCGCGCTCGGCACCTTTGCAAACCCCATAGCCGCGCCGACATTGGCTTCGCGATAGCCGCCGGTGAAGCGCACCGTCACAGCGGCGTCACCGACCGTAAAACCTTCGACGCCGCGACCCACGGCCTCCACAATGCCGATGGCTTCCACGCCGGTCAGGGTCGGCGGCTTGACGCGCACATAGTCGACGGCGTTGCGCGCGATCTGCGTATCGAAAATCCCGTTCACGCCGCACCAGCGATTGCGCACGGCGATCTCGCCGGCCCCCGGCGCCGTCATCGGCAAATCGGCAATATCGGCGGCTTCCCGAAAAGACGGGGCAAAACGCTCCAGCCGGATTGCGCGATAGGCCTCGCTCATTCGTTCGGGACGTGAAGCGGAAAGCCGAGGACCCCGGGATTGATCCGGCCGTCGGGATCGACCGCGTGCTTGATCGCATCGAGCAGCGCCATGGACGCGACATCACGGCTTTCGCGATAGGGATAGGATCTCCCGATCTGGAAATGGCCGCAGCCGAATGTCGCGCAGATCTCCACGACACGGCGGCGCGCCTCGGCAACGACGGCACTGGCTGCTGGGTTGGGCGGCAATTTCGGCAGGCGCGCCAGATGCGCGGGCTCGACCGAGGCCTCGTGGATCGGGCGGCGCTCTTCCGGCCAGTAGAAAACCGGCTCCAATGTCAGCGCATTGGTGGACACTGTCGTGAACAAATAGCCCGTGCTGATGCCTTCGCGTTCGAAGGCTGGTGCCATCTCTTCGAACAATGCCTGAAACGCCGCGAACAGTGCCGGACCTTGCGACAGCGCCACCATGCCGTGCACCGGCGCCCAGGCCTCGCCTTCCGGCCCCAGCATGGAGTTCAGCGGGGGAAACGGGATTGCGCGGATAACCTTCGCGATCGTATTTTCAATCTCGTGGCCGCCGAATTCCCTGGCGATGCGGCGGGCCTCGGCAAGATCGGCGGCAACGGCAGCCGCGGCACGGCCTTCGGCGATGATGTGCAGCGGATAATCGCCGTCGTCGATGAACGAACGCCCGCCCATCGCGACCTTTGCGGCAGACATCAGGCCCTTGCCGAGGGATTTTTCCTTGCTGATCACGGCGCCAAGCGTCTTCACATCGCTGGAGAGCGAGGCACGCTTCATGCGGACTTTCGTCAAGCCGGGATCGAAGGCGCACATCTCGCTGGCCACGCTGGCGCGCGCCATCTCCGCCATCGCCTTCAGCAGCGTTTCGCCGGTGGAAAAGGAAAACGAGGCGTAATCCTCATGCTGCGGCGCGCGGATCAGGCGCAGGACGATTTCCGTCTTGATGCCGAATGCGCCGCTGTCGCCGCAGAAGATGCCCGTGAGATCCGGGCCATAGTGACGATAGAAGGGATGATCGCCTCCGACGCCGCGCGCCCCGGTGCGCAACACGTCGCCATCCGCCAGCACCATCGTCAGCGCGATCACGCTTTCGCTCGACGTTCCGTAATGGCCGGCGCCCAGCATGGCATTCAGTTGTGAAAGGCCGCCGCCTATGGTTGAGGTCAGCCCGGACATCGGGCCCCAGAACGGCGTGCGCAGACCAAGCGGCTTCAGCGCGGCGTTCAGCGCGGACCATGTGCAGCCAGGCTCGACCGTGACGGTCATGTCTTCGGGACTGATGGACAACACGCGGTTCATGCGCGCCATGTCCAGCGACACGGTGTTGTCGACCGCCGGAATATAGCTGCCGGTATAGCTCATGCCCGCACCACGCGGCGCGATGGCGATACCGGCGGAATGGGCGGCCTTCATGACGGCCACCACCTCGTCGTGGCTGCGCGGCGAAACCACCAAAGCAACGCGGTGCCTGGACGCGGACCAGATGTCCTCGCTGTAGAATGCCAGGGTCGCTGCGTCGTCGCGCACGGCATCCGCGCCGACGATGTCCATCAGCGCGCGCTTTACCGGACCTATTTCAAAGGCCTGAGCGGTCTTTGCGCGACGCGCATGCATACGTTGAGCCCCAACTTCTCCGGCCAGCAACCTAGTCCATCGCGCACCTCCCGGAACATGCCCCCGGGAGGCTGTCCGAAAAGCGGATGGGCCCTGTTTGCATCCTTGTTCGGATGATTTGCAGGACCGCCAATGGATCGGCACGGAGGAGCACGACATGGCCAAAGCAGGATATGCGGAGTTCCGAAAGGGCTGGCCCATCGTGCTGTCCTCGATGCTTGGGATCGGCCTGGGGCTTTCGCCGCTGCCCTTCTACACCACGGGCGTCTTTGCGCCCCATCTGGCCAAGGCGTTCGGCTGGAAGATCGGCGACATCATGGGCGGCATCACCATCACGACATTGATGGTGTTGTGGGCCGGCCCGCTGGTGGGATTGCTGGCGGCGCGGTTCGGCGTGCGACGCGTCGCGATCATTTCGCTGGTTCTATTCTCTTTTGCCTTCATGGGTTTTGCGCTCTCCACCGGCTCGCTCATCCAATATTACGTCACCTGGGGCCTGGTCGCGGTGCTCGGCGCAGGCTCGCTTCCCATCACCTGGACCCGCGCCGTCAATCACTGGTTCGACGCGCGCAAAGGCCTTGCGCTGGGTATTTCGCTGATGGGAACCGGATTGTTCGGCTTTTTCTCGAAAGCGATCACCACAGGGCTGATCAATTCGTTCGGCTGGCGCGGCGCCTATGTCGGCCTTGGGCTGTTGCCGCTGCTGATCGCGACGCCCGTTGCGCTCATCGCCTTCCGCGACCGCGACCCCGCCAAATCGACCGAGGACGGCAACATCGGGCCGGCGCCCGGGCTCACCTTCGCCCAGACCTTGCGCCAATGGCGGTTCTGGCTGATGGCGATAGCGTTCGTGCCGATCTCCTTCGCTCTTGCCGGGCCGATTCCGAACATGGAGAACATCCTCAAAGCAGGCGGCGTCTCACCTGAGACGGTCCTGCATCTCACGCCCTTCATCGGTTTATCGGCCTTGAGCGGTCGGCTCGTCGGTGGCTGGCTACTCGATCGCTTCTGGGCGCCGGGCATTGCGTTCGTCATCCTCTGCTTGCCGGGATTCTCCTGCTGGATTCTGGCGCATGGGCCGCTGAGCTTCGACGGCGCGCTCCTCTCGATCGCACTCATCGGATTTGCGGTCGGCGTGGAATACGACATGATGGCGTTCTTCGTCGCGCGCTATTTCGGGATGCGCAGCTATACCGTCACCTACGGCGTGCTTTATGTTTTCTTCTCCATCGGCGCTGGCGTCGGGCCGCTCGTGTTCGGCCGAAGCTTCGATGCGCACGGTTCGTACAATTCTATCCTGACACTGTCCTTCGCGTTCCTTGTCGCGGGCGCGGCGGCGTTCCTGACGCTGGGCGCCTACCGCAAATTCGAACCCGTCCCGGACGGCGTGCCGACCAACCTCGCCGCCGCCTGACCCGCGATGCGGCCCAGCGTGATGGCCGCGCAAAGCCCCATCGCCGGCAGGTAGCCCCAGGACGAAGGGCCGGACACGCCGCGCGCCGCGCCGCCGCCCGCGAACAGGTTTGGGAAGCGGGAACCGTCCATTTTCAAAACGCGCGCTTCGCTGTCGATCTGCAAGCCCCCCTGCGTGTGATAGATCGCGCCGCAGACCTTGAGCGCGCGAAACTGCGACGACGGGGGATCATCGTTGCCCCACTGGCGACCTAACGCATCGGGCGTGCCTGCTTGCTGCGCCGCGACGGCCTCGGCGAGCGTCTGACTCAACGCCACCCCCGGAACGCCGATCATCTCGGCAAGCGTTGCGGCATCGTCCGCGATGCGCGCCGCGTTCAGCTCCCTGAGCGCGATGGTCTCCGGAATATAGGAACAGCGCTCTTCGATCCGGGAATTGAATATCACCCAAGCCGCGCCATCGGGCTGCGCCATCACCGGATGCACCATGCCGGCAATGTCTTCCATCTCGTTGACGAAGCGCTTGCCGAGCTTGTTGACCAGAACGCCGCCTTCCACGAGGACGCCGGGTGGAACACTGATGCCTTGCGGATCGGTGAGCATCGCATAGCCCTGATAGCTTCCCATGTCGCCAAGGCCGGCACCGAGCGCGACGCCGAGGCGAATGCCGTCGCCACGATTGCCTTCATGGCCGTTGTGTCTGGCATGCGCGGCTTCGGGCATGTAGCGCACGATCATCTCGTGATTGGCGGCAAAGCCGCCGCAGGCCAGGACAAGCGCATCGCAGCCGACGCGCTCATGCGATCCATCCGGTCGTTCGAGCACGACACCCAGTACGGTGCCATCGTCATCGGCGACTATGTCCACAAGCCTGGCACTGAGCAGGACATCGATGCCGCATTCGGCGAGCTTCTGATTCAGCAATTGCACCATGTCCGCACCGCCGCGTCCCCGCCATCCGTGCACGCGCATCACGCTGTTGCCGTAGGCCGCGCGAAAGCCGGTATCCAATTCCCATGGCAAGCCGTGATCCTGCACCAGCCAGTCGAGACATGGCCCCGATCCGTCGGCGATGGCGCGGGCGATCACCGGATCGGCTTGCCCGCGCGTCTTGACAAGAATATCGGCAAAGAAGCGCTCGCCGCCGTCGTCCACGCCATGCGCAGCCTGCGATGCCGTGCCCGCCGCGCAGACCAGACCCTGTGACATGCCGGTCGAGCCGTAGGGCCGCGCATCCTGCTCCACGACCAGCGGCGTGACGCCAGCATCGTTCGCCGCCAAGGCCGCGACGCAGCCGCAGGCGCCACCGCCGACAATGACGATCGGAACCGTGAACTCGAAATCGCCCATGCCGGCGTTAAGCCTTGCTGACTTCGACGGCCACATCTTCCGACGCGACGTCGCCGCTCGCCGCAGCCGCTTCGTTCTCCTGCTGGAGAATGCGCAGCACACGCGCGAGATATTCCTGCGTCCACAGGGCCCGTTCGGTCGCGGCATCCGCGTCGGGCTTGAAGGATTCGATCTCGCTCTCCGTCAGGATGCCCTTGGCGCGCAACAAACGCTCCAGCGTATCGACGCGTTGCCGGGCTACGGCCAATTCCTGCACGACGGCCATGGTAATGGCGAGGACGCGCTCGACATCGCGATCCAGAAAATACGGACGCTTGCCCGCGGGCTTGGCGCCGGCCATCGCCAGCGCATCGGAAACGCTCACGGTTCAGCCCCGCGCGCCGATGACATGCCAAGCCGCCTTGCGGCCGTAATCCTCGGTGGAATCCTCCGCCGCGTCGGGAAAAAGCGTGCGGTCCACGACGCCGGTGACGCCGCCATGAATAAGCGAATCCTTCGCGAAACCCGCCGCGATCATGTGCGCGTCGAGGTCCATCTCGTGCAGGCGGCTCCAGAACGGCTCATTGTTGTAGAACGCATCCCAGTCGCGCATCGCCTGCTCGAACAGCGGCATGTCGGGCGCGTATTGCGGCTGCTCGACATGCAGCACGATGCCGCCGGGCCGCAGCAGCCGCCGGCATTCGGCGAAGATGTTGCGCAGCGCCGTGGTCGAAAGCTCGTGCAGAAACATCGTCGTCTGAATCCAGTCGAAACTCTTGTCGGCGAACATCGAAAGATTTTCGCCGTTCGCCTGAACAAAGCGCAGATTGTCGACGCCCAGCGATTTCGCGCGCGCCAAACCATAGCGCAGCACCGGCGTGCCCAGATCGACGGCCACCATCTGCGAATCCGGGTATGCTTGTGCGATCGGCAAGGTGCTGTGACCGACCGTGGCGCCAATCTCCAGAATGTCGCGCGGCCGGAAATCCGGCAGATTGCGGCGCACCCACTGCACCACGGCATGGCCGCCACCGTCGGAATAGCGGCCGAGCAATCCGCCCGTGGTCACGAATCCCGCATGATCGTAATTGGCGCCGGCCGTCACGTCGCCGGGAAAATGTTCCGTGTGATAGCTCCCGGGCATGCAGTGATGATCCACGGCGGAAACATAGCGCGGGATCGGCAGATCGGGATCGAGCGAGAGGCGCTCGTCGCCATCGGTGAGTTCGGCCGCGAGAAAGGCCAGTCGTTGGGACTGACGCAATACCGTCCAGCGACCGGCTTGCTGGCGCTGCTCCATCGTCATGCGCCGCAGCGCGGACCATGTCGCAAACGCCGGATCGTCCAGCATCGCCTTGCGCGCTTCATGGCGGTCGCGCGGCGGCCGGCCGTTTTGGCTGCGGAATTCCGGCTCGACGCGCGACTCATAAGCCGCCTTCACGCCGGGCACGACCCGCGCGGAAAGATGACGGTTCATCTGCGTCAGAAAATTGATCCGCTCGATCTCGTCATGGCTGGTTTCGGGAAACACGGCGTGACGGCCGACGACACGGTAGTCGGGCGGCCCGTCATAGGCGCTGTCCGCGCTGCGGTTAGTCATGGGACGGCTTTTTTCAACGCAGGCCCTCTCAATTAGGCTCAAGCAGCCAAACTATACAGCTGCCGACAGGCCGCGCAGAAGGGATAAAGCTCGTGACCACCACTCGGATAATCGTGCTGCTGAACCTCAAGGAGGGCAAGAACAAAGCCGATTACGAGGCCTGGGCGAGGAAGACCGACCTTGCGACCGTCAACGCATTGGGGTCGGTGGCTGAATTCACAGTTTACGCCGCGACCGGCCTTCTGGGCAGCGATGCCAGGCCGCCCTACGATTACATCGAGATCATCGACGTGGCCGACATGGATGCGTTCGGCCGGGATGTTGCAACCCCGACCATGCAGATGGTCGCCGCAGAGTTTCAGGATTGGGCGGAGCCCATCTTCATCCTCACCCGCAATATCGAGCATGCAGGATGAGCGGCTTGCTGGCCGGAAAAACCGCGGTCGTCACCGGCTCCGGCCGCCGCAAGGGTCTTGGCGAGGCGATCGCGCGGCGGCTGGCGGTGGACGGCGCGGCAGTGGTGCTGTCGGACATCGGCCGTTCGGTCGATGCCGCGACGCCTGATTCCATGATCGGCGCGTCGCAGGAGATGCAGGACATCGCGGGGGAGATTATCGCCGCCGGTTTCACCGTGAGCACGAAGACTTGCGACGTGCGCCGCTGGGACGAGGTACGCGCGCTGGCGGATCACGCGGTCGCCACGCATGGCTCGCTCGACATCTGGGTCAACAATGCCGGGATTGGCTACATCATGAAGCCCCTGCTCGATGTTTCCCCCGAAGACTGGAACGCCGTGATCGATGTCAATCTGACTGGCGCGTTCTATGGCTTGAAAGTCGCAGCGGAAATCATGATCGAACAGGGCAAAGGCGGCCGCATCGTCAACATCGCAAGCCAGGCGGCGAAGTCCGGTTTTCCGTGCGCGCAGGCCTATACCGCGTCCAAGCACGGATTGGTCGGTCTGGCGCGCTCGGCCGCCATCGAGTTGGGGCCGCACGCCATCACCGTCAACAACGTATGCCCCAACCATGTTACGACTGGATTGGGTGCATGGCAGAACGAATATTTCGCCAGGCGCGCGGGCAAGACCATTGACCGCTATATGGCCGATATGGCTGCGCGCATTCCGCTGGGGCGGCCCGGCGTACCGGACGACACCGCCAACGCGGTAGCGTTCCTGTGCTCGCCCCAGGCGCAGTACATCACCGCGGAATCCATGAATGTGTCAGGTGGCGAGGAGCCGCATTAGCGTGGCGGAAATTCCGGCTTGCGACGCGTTTTGAACGCGTCAAGCCCTTCGCTGAAATCGGCGGTTTCGACGGCATCGGCGAACCATGCGCATGCTTCTTCATCGTCCGCCGTGGCGCCTCCCGCAATCTTGCGAACCACCGCTTTGGCTTTTTCGACAGACCACGACGATGCATCGGCAATCCATTGCGCGCGCTGGACGACAGACGATTCGAGCGCGGAGGGTTCGAAGACGTCGTCGATCAAGCCGATCTGCGCCGCACGCGGCGCGTCGATCATGCGCCCGGTGAAAAGCAGATCCTTTGCCGCGGAAAAGCCCACCGCATCGGTCAAACGCCTCGTATCGGCAAGGCTGTAGATAAGACCGAGCTTGGCTGGCGTAACGGCGAAGCGCGCATTGGCTGCGGCCAGACGCAAATCGCAGGCGAGCGCCACCGCCACGCCGGCGCCGATGCACAATCCTTCCACCATCGCGATGACCGGAAGCGGAACGGCTTCGATGGCGGCCGTCGCGGCAGCCATGTCGGCACCATATGCCAGCGTAGCTTCGCGGCCGGCAAAGACCGTATCGAATTCCTCTATATCCGCGCCCGCCGCGAAATTGCCGCCCGCGCCGCGCACAACAATTGCGCGCGTCTGCGATCGCGCCTGCGCCTGCTGCAGCAATCGGGGAAGGCTATGCCAGACGGCGAGGTTTAGAGCGTTACGCTTTCCAGGCCGGTTGAACGTCAGCCACGCCGTCGCGGCATCGAAGGCCAGTGTCGGCAATCCGGCGTCACCTTCTCCCATCGGACTACGGCGCGGGGTTCTTGAGATAGGCGATGACCGCCTTTCGCTCGTCCGGATTGGCGATTCCGCCGAACGCCATCGCCGTCCCTGGAACAAGCGCGTCGGGATCGGTCAGCCAGCGATCCAGCATCGCATCGTCCCAGACGAACGTCTGCGTCTTCATGGCGGCCGAATAGCTGTAGCCCGGCAGGCTGCCGGCCCTGCGGCCGACAACGCCCTGCAAATTCGGTCCGATCCGGCCACCACCGCTGTCGCCGATCGAATGGCACGACGCGCAACGCAGAAATAGCAGTTTGCCATGCATGAGCGGCGCGGCCTGCGAGCAAGCAGCCGCCGTGAAAATCGCGAGACTAGCCATTGCGATCAGCGCGGAAGCCAGAGTCCTCAGCATCGATTCCACTCCAATCCGTCCATCGGCCTCAAGGTGCCGCACCGCACTGGTGAACGGCAGCATTCCAGAATGGCTGACCGCATTGCGGATGAAAGGGTCAGCCAAACGCAGCCGCGGCCGCGACCGCTGCATCGGGCACTGTGTCGAACGCATCGTAGATTGCGGCCAGCGGCACATGCGCTCGCGGCAAGCCGCCGAACACCAGGCAGGCGCGTGCCTTGGCAAAGTGCTCTTCGCGGCTGAGCGGCCATGACGGCGAGCCGAACTGTTTTGTCACCTGCGTGCGCAGGATACTGCCGTCGCGGCGGTTTGCCAGCGCCACGGCGGGCACGAAGGCCGATGCATCGGAGCTCCCGTCGTTTTCGACCGAGATGCGCTCGCTGAGCGCGAGCACATCGGGATCGCGCAACGCCGCGTCGCCGAAATGCTCCAGACCGACCGTGCCTCGCAGCAGCGCGACCGCGCCGAGATAGGGAAGGCACAACCGTGCATACGACGCCGTCATGCCCGCGAACGGCCTGCGCCCCACCAGTCGCGCGATCAGCGGTGGCGCGCGATAGACGAAACTGTCGAGCTTGTCCGCCGTAAGCCCGTGCTCGCGCATCATACCGAGAAGCGCAACAATGGCGCCTTGCGCTGCGCGCCCGGTCGGGAACGGCTTCCAGCTCAACTCAGCGATACGATGGGTCTTGCCAAGCGCCGCCAAAATCGGCGGAAGATCGAACCCGTCCTCGAACAGTCGCAAATAACCGAACGGTCCGTCGATGGATGCGAGCGGACCATCGATCCCGGCCGCCGCCAGATCGACCGCTTCGACGGCGGATCGCGCCGCACCCGCGACCTGCAACGCCAGTGCCGGCTTGCCCTCTATATGCGCCTGCATCGTGCCGGATGCATAAGCGAGCCCGTATCCAAAAGCATTCAGTGCCGTTTGCCGATCAAGGCCGCGCAACCGCGCGAGCGCCGCGACCGAGCCAAAGATGCCAGCGGTCGCGGGCCGGAAGAATTTGAGCGGCGTCGTCACGGCTACGCCAAGCGCGGCGACCACATCGACGCCCGCGCAGAGCGCCGCCAGAAAATCCGCTCCCGTACAGGATCTGGAGCGTGATGCCTCGGCGAGCAAGGCCGCTACGACCGTCGCCATCGGATGGGCCACCGCCGCCTCGTGGACGCAATCGAATTCCTGCGCATGTATCTGAAATGCGTTCGCGAACGCGGCATAGGGCGCCGACATCCGGATCCCTGGGCGGCCCAAGAGCGGACTTCCCTCGGCCGCGCACCACAGCCGTGCGGCGTCGAAGACCTTGTCGGCATTGGCGGCATTGCGGCCCGCAACACCAACGCAAATCGTGTCGTGCAGAAAAGTCCGCGCCGCCTGTTGTGCGTCTGCCGGAAGCGACGACCATTGCAGACCAAGCGCGTGGTCGACCAGAATTTCCGCTGGATTTGTCATGCGCTTTCGACAAGTTCGATCAGCGCGCCTTCGGGCGCGCGCAACACGCCCACGCGACGTCCTTCATAGATCGCGCCGTCGCGCCGCGTCGGCGGCGTGAGCCACGGACCGGCAACGGCGTCAAGATCGGGATGCGAGAGCGTCACGACCGATATGCCCGGCGGCAGCATTCCAGCAAGCTGCGGCCGCTCGGTCGCGGCATCCGGATACTGATCGAATTCAAGAAAGATGTGGCCGTCGCGTTCGGCCGTCGCGATGCGGTGCAATTGCTCCACGGGCAGGTTGAAGGACCGCGCGATCATGCGATAGGGAATTGCGATTTCCGGCGCCAGCGTCGCGCCGAGTTGCGCAGAAACCCAGCGCGCAGTTGCCGGCATGTCACGGCAGGCCATTACAAGAATAAAAAGTGCGTCGATGGACGCCAGCGCAGTGGGCAGTCCGGTTCCCGGTCCGCCGCTCTTGATCTGCGTGAAAAAGATGATTTCGCCATCGGGTCCCCGCACCTGCATGGGATGAATGGTGGGCAACGCCGAGATCGCAGCAGGTGGTCCTATGATCTCGAACGGGCTTTCGCGCATCCGATCGTGAACCGCATGGACATCCTGAATGCAAATTTCCAGTGCCGCCCAGCCGAAATGGCGCAGCGGACGGCAACCTGGTGTCGGAGGCACCTCGATCAACCGCAGATAGACTTTCGACCCGGACGACGGCCGCAACACGGCCCGGCGCGTGTGTGCGGCGTCCGGCGCCCCGAAACTGGCAGCCAAGTCCGAATCGAGCGTTCCCCTCTCGACCGGCTGGTAATCCAGCCACGCCGCATAGCGGGCCATCGCCGCCTCAAGATCGGCGACACCCAGCGTCGCGGCACGAATAGGATTCATAGCTGACGTCGAAAAGCCGTGCTTTTCATCATCAGATGAAAAAACAGGCTTTCCGTGCAAATAGCACCTTCGCAGGTGTGACCGTTTCGCCACATAATTCGTAACCACACGACACAACAGAAGCATTGGGGGGCAACATCCCCATCGCCCGTTCCACCAAAATGATATATTATTGTAACAAATGAAAGGGCATGAGCACGCCCTTCCGGATACGCTTAATTTGGATCGACCAAGCCTGACGGAGTATCGTTTTCAAGGGGGCCAGCAATGGACACGAGGCAAGAAGTACGATCGCTCAAAAAAGGTCTTCGTGCGCTGATGTTCTTGAACAGCCACGGCGAATCGACAGTGACCGATGTGGCTCGTGCCATCGGCGTTCCGCGAACGACATCCTATCGGATTCTGGAAACATTGGCAGCCGAGGGCTATGTTGAGAAGCAGCCGCACAGCGATATATATCGTCTGAAAAGCGCGGTTCATCGGCTGGCTTCGGGCTTTGGTGACTCCGATTTGGTTGTCGAGGTTGCCAAACCTCTCATCGGCAAAATCGGCGCGGAAATCGGCTGGCCCATGGCGCTCGCCACGCCACGTGGCAAGGACATGGTCGTTCGGGTCACGACCGATCACGACACATCGTTGGCAATCGACCGCTATACGATCGGCTTCCGGACACCGATCCTGCACGCACCAGCAGGGCTTTGCTATCTCGCCTATTGCGACGAAGACCTTCGCAACTCCATTCTGGATCTGTCGCGCGAGTGTGAAACGCAGGCATCTGGTCCACGCAACAATGCCTATATCCTCAACCAGATTCGAGAGCGGCGGTATTGTCACATCCACTTTGCCGAATATCAGGAGGATGGGCTGGCAGTACCGCTCATCGTGGGCGGACGCGCGGTCGGCGGAATCGTAATGCGCTACATCAAGTCATCGATCAAATTTGCCAAGATCGAGGGGGTGTATGTTCCGATTCTGCAGAAACTGGCGGAAGACATTTCCGCCGCCTATGAAGCACGCATCAGCGGGCCCGCGCTTCCAGAAAACGGCACTGTCGTTCCGTTTGCGCAGACGACGAAACGCAAAGCCGCAAGCCTTATGAAACCACTGACTGCAGTTGCTTCGTCGTGATCACTTTCCCGGTTTAAGTCACACCTTCGGAAAACGGGAATAGGCCCACGGTCTTGCCTCGCGGTCCGACGCACGAAACGCTGCAATCTCGCTGCCGCGCTTTAGCGTCAAGTCGATAATGTCCAGCCCTTCCAGCAGCATCTCGCGCGGCTCGGCATCCAGCTCGAATCCGAAGGCTGAGCCATTCGGCGCAATAACGCGCATAGCTTGCAAATCGACTGTAACCAGATTTCGCGAAGGGTCGGAGGTGACCTGGGAGGCGATGGCTTCCAGTGTTGGACGCTCCAAGACAACTGGAACGATACCGTTGAGAATCGCATTGCCGCGAAAGATGGGGTTGAAGCTCTCGGCCAAAATGGCGCGAAAACCGTACTCGGCCAGCGCCCATGCCGCATGTTCTCGGCTCGAGCCGCATCCGAAATTGGCGCCGGCGAGCAAAATCGCGCAGCCGAAATAACGAGGGTCATTCAACACAAAAACGGGATTGGGGTCGCGTCCACCTACGGCCGTGTAACGCCAGTCAGCGAAAAGTCCGTCGGCAAGACCGTGTCGGGACACATGCTTCATCTCGCGCGATGGAATGATGGCGTCCGTATTCACATTGTCGCGCAGAAGCGGAAGAGCAATGGCGGCGAGTTCGGTGAATGGCGGGCCGCTCATCGCGCGAATGTCCGCGGGTCGGCGATATGCCCGGAAACGGCTGAGGCCGCGACAGTTTCTGGCGACGCAAGATGGGAACGGGTTTGCGGACCCTGGCGGCTCTCGAAATTGCGATTGGTCGAAGTGATCACGCGCTGCCGCGTGCCAAAACTTTCGCCCCCGGAAAAGAAGCACATCGAGCATCCCGACTCGCGCCATTCGAAGCCGGCCTCGCGGAAGATGCGATCCAGTCCTTCCGCCTCGGCCTGTCGCTTCACCGGCGTCGAACCCGGTACGCAGATCGCCTTCACGCCTTTAGCCACTTTCCGCCCCGAAAGGATCGCGGCGGCGCGGCGCAAATCGGAAATGCGGCTGTTCGTGCAGGAACCGATGAACGCCGCATCGATGGGAAGCCCGGCAATGGCGTCGCCCGGTGCGACATCCATATAGGTGAGCGCGCGAGCGTGGCTGTCCCGCGTGTCAATTGGCGATTCGGAGAGTTCCGGCACATGAGCGTCTATCGCAATCGCCTGTTGCGGGCTGGTGCCCCAGGTCACCATCGGCGCGACGGCGCCTGCATCGAATTGCAAATCCACGTCGAAGGCGGCATCGCTGTCGCTCTTGAGAGTCTGCCAGTGGGTGACCGCGCGATCCCACATTGGACCTGACGGCGCGTGCGGGCGGCCCCACAGATAGTCGAGAGTTCGGGAGTCGGGTGCGATGACGGCGGAGAAGGCGGACAGCTCTGTCGCCATGTTGCAAAGAGTTCAGGCGCGCCTCGATTTCGAGCGCTTCTATGGCGTCGCCCGCGAACTCCACGATATGGCCGCTTGCACCACCGGCTCCGAAGCGGCCGATGAGCGCCAAGGCCAGGTCCTTTGCCGTGACGCCGAAGGGCAGACGGCCCGATATGGAAATGCGCATCGTCCTGGGCTTGCGAACGCGCAACGTCCCGGTGGCGAGTGCATGCTCGGCTTCCGTCGAGCCAATTCCCCAGGCGAGCGCCCCGAGTGCACCTTGCGTGCCGGTGTGGCTGTCGGGACAAACCAGGGTCAGCCCGGGGAGTATTATGCCACGCTCGGGAGATATCACGTGCACGATGCCTTGTGCCGGGTCGCCCAGGTCGAACAGGCGTATGCCGGTGGCCTTTGCAGCGTCGCGCGTGGCGGCGATGAACTCCACGCCGCTCGGCATCAGCGTCGTGTCGGTTCGGCCGGGTCGCGTGTCGACCACATGGTCCATGGTGGCAAACACTTGTGCCGTGTCGAGGACATTGCGGCCGCTCTCGGCGATGCCCCGAAGGGCGATGCCACCCGTACGTTCGTGCAGCAAAATGCGGTCGATCGCGATCAGATCGGTGGCCACATCGAGAGCCGCAATGCGATGTTGGGACCAGATTTTTTCGAATAGGGTTTTTGGGTGCGCGCTCATTGGGGCTATGCTTGCGCGACAGACACGGTAGGCAAGATTGACCTGTGTCGACAATTCACAGTGTTCGGGGGGACTTTGCTACTCAGATGGCCGACAACACCAGCATTGATCGCGCAAATGCCGTGCCGCTCTACCACCAGATCTTCCTGACCTTGCGCGATGAAATCGTTTCCGGCGCTCGTGCTTTCGGCACGACGCTGCCAACCGAACAGGAATTGGCGGCGAGCCGGAAGGTTTCGCGCATCACGGCGCGCCGCGCGCTGCACGAGCTGGCACAGCATGGCTTTGTCGAACGCCGCCGCCGCACGGGCACCCGCATCGTTTATCGTTCTCGGACGCAACCCATCGAGGCAAATGTCGATCAGGCAGTCGAATCGCTTCTGGCCTTTGGACGGAACACGAAGGTGCGTGTCTTGGCGTTGGCGCGCGTGGCATGCGAAACCGACGTCGCCGAGAAGCTTGGTATCGCTGTTGGCGATCCTGTCGAGCGCGCGGTGCGCGTACGCGCGCTCGATGGCGAACCGCTGGGCGAAGTGATCAGCTATGTGCCCGCCGCGCTCGACTTGCGCCTGACCCGCCGCAGCCTGGCGGCGTCGCCGATATTGGGGCTGCTCCTTGAGTCGGGCCATGTTATCAGCGGTGGTACGCAGACAATTTCCGCTATTGTCGCAGATAGCCACCTGGCAAAGCTGCTCGCCATAGACTTGCGCGCGCCCATTTTGCGGATCGAGCGAACCGTCCTCGACAGAAAGGGCGACGCCATGCTGTTCACGGTCGCCAGCTACCGCGCCGACCGCTACCGGATCAGCGTTGATTTGCACACGCAACGCGCCAAGCCGCGTCATTGATCGGATCTCAGGCGACAACCGCCCGCTCCCGATACATAGTGATTTCGGCGCTTGTAACGCCCGCATCGCTGAGAATCGCGTCGGTGTCTGCGCCGCTGTCAGGTAAGTCCCGCGTCAAGGCGAACCGCGCACCGTCCAGCGCGATGGGCAACGCAGGCAAGCGTGCCATGGCGCCACCGGGCAACGTGATATCGATCAAACCACCTGCGGCGTTCAGATGCGGATCGTCGAACAATTCGTCGGGCCGGACGATCGGAGCGAATGGCAAGCCAATCGCTTCAAGTTTCGCGATCAGGTTTGCGCGCGGCAGGCTGGCGAATAGCGCGCGGACGACAGGAAGTATGGCCTCGCGCGCCAGGACGCGTTGATTGTTTTTTGCGTAGGCGGGATCGCGGCCGACCTCGCCGAGATCGAATGCCTTCGTGAATGCGCTCCACTGACTATCGCTAACCACGCCGACAAAGAGTTGTTCGCCGTCATTAAGCGTTTCGAATACGTCGTAGATTGCCCACGCAGACACGCGCACCGGCATCGGGCTGGCCGGCTTTCCAGTTACCGCTTGTTGCGCCATGTGCTGGCCGACCAAAAACGCCGTTGTTTCGAACAACGAACAGCGAACCTCGCCGCCGCGCCCCGTGCGGTGTCGCCGTTCCAGCGCCGCCAAGATGCCGATCACGCCGAACATGCCGCC
Source organism: uncultured Alphaproteobacteria bacterium (assembly GCA_963802815.1). GTDB lineage: Bacteria > Pseudomonadota > Alphaproteobacteria > Micropepsales > Micropepsaceae > Rhizomicrobium. The sequence continues at coordinate 79,575 of CAWDKN010000085.1, read as the reverse complement.
CGTGATGTCGATCACGGATGCACCAGCACGCAACGGTCTGCCCGGTGGACCCGTCATATAGGCAAGGCCGCCCATCATCTGCGTGACTTCGTCCAGCGCGGTACGGCTTTCATATGGCCCGGCAAGAAATCCCTTGGCGGAACAGGCGATCAAGCCAGGGTTGGTGTCCGCGAAGCTGTCCGGCCCAAGTCCCAGCCGCGCGAGCGTGCCGGGCGAATAATTCTCGATCATCACGTCCGCACCATCGACCAGCCGGCGCGCGATCCGCACGCCATCCGGCGATTTCAAATCGAGACAGATGCTGCGCTTGTTGCGATTAAACATCGGAAAATAGCCGGCACCCGACCCTAGCAGCCGCCGCGTCTGGTCCCCGCCGATCGGTTCAACCTTCACAACGTCGGCTCCCAGATCGGCAAGAATGACGCCGATGGAGGGTCCCATGACCATATGACTGAACTCGACGGCTTTTATGCCCGAGAGCGGCAGCAAGTCAGGTGTTTCGATCTTATCCATCCGGCGGTTCCAGCGTCCATGCCAATTGTTATGGCATAAGGATAGGACAAATAGGGTCATGGCAACAGCGTGAAGTCCACAAGGCGGACAAACCGGACAATCCACTTGAAGCCATGTGGTGCAGGACTAATTTTGCGTCACCAAGCCGCGTCGGTGTTGGTATGCCTCTAGTACTGTTACTTCCTCCGAAAGGCGGAAGCGTTTGTTGTGGCTTGAGGCTCCCCGCATCAAGTCAATGCCTCTCCCGCTCGAAGGATGAATCTTTCGAGCGGGTTTTTTTGCGCAATTCGTTTCTCGCTGGGCGAAATGACCGCGAAATTTCCCTCAACGCAGATTTTTCGACGCCGGATTCAAAAGCCGCGGAGTCGACCAGGATAATCTTGGGGGCCCCTTTCGCGGTGCCAAAACCACGAAGGCCACGGGTTTCGGGAATCAGGCCGGACCGCCGATTTGAATGATTACGCGGGTGAGAAAAATTCGCAGACTTTGGGATTCCCCCTTCCCTGCGATGCTTGACACCCATGCGGCAAGGTATGCCGGTCAATGCATCGTAGGGCAGTCTTCCAAAGCCTCGACGACGGCATTCGGCAGCCAGCTGTCGTCCCAGGACAAATCGGCGTCGCCCAGGCGCAGAATGACCAAGCCATATTTTCTGGAAATGTAGACGCGGCGCGCACCGGCTCCATCAAAGTAAAGCATGTCGGCGGCGATGAAGGGTTTGGCCGCCTTGACGGTGAACACTGGGGCGGAGCTCGAATAGGCTCGGTTGGCGTTATAGGGCGAGGCGCGCCATATCTGAAATCCATAGTTCGGGTTCGCCGGAACTCGGCGCAGACATCTCCGTGAGCCAGTTTGATGCCACCAAACGATGTCCATCGACGACGCCGTCGTTGAGAATGAGGGCGCCGATACGCACCCAATCTTCCGGCTTGGCCAGCAAGGACGCCGGCGTATGCGGAATGCCGCCAGGCCTGTCGAGTGCGACATAGGCGTCGCTCGCACCCAGGGGGCGCCACAGCAACTCGCTGAGAAAGGTCGCATAGGGCATGCCGGTCGCGCGTTGCAGGATTACGGCGATCAGCTCCGAGACCTGGCTGAAATATTCGAAGGTCGTTCCAGGCGGTTCCTTATATTCGAGGCCAAGCACCTGACGCTCCAAATCCGAGCCTTTGAGAAACGCATTGGTTTTTCCGGTGGCGCTGAGGTCAAAGGGAACAGGCTTAAGTCCGCTGGACATTTGAAGAAGGTTGCGAAGCGTAATCCGTCCGCGGGCATCGTCGGCCCATTCGGGCAGCCAGGTTGAGACGGGCGCGTCGATACTTTTGATTGCGCCTTGCGCCACCGCTTGGCCTACCGCCAGAGCCATGACAGATTTATGCATCGAGGCGGGTTCGGCGCGTGTGTCTGGTGTCATTCCACCCGCGTAATGCTCGTGCACAATGGCGCCGTCTTTGTAGACGATAAGGGCATAGTCCGGCTTCTCCGCGAGCTTGCCATCGATCGCGTCAAAGGCCCCGGGCTTGGCGCAAGACAGAGAGAGTCGCGGCAGCGGTACCGGACTCGAAACACCCTCTACCCGCGCGGTGGGCCAGTAAGACATGCCGCTCGTCGCCAGGGTCGGATTGTCACCCGTCGGCGGGAGACTCATCCGATAGGCGAAAAGCGAACTCCAGGCGTCCGCTACCGGTGCCTTGGACAACGAGTCAATCAGCACGTTGGGAATGACGTGGAAGCGCCAATAGGGCGAGGCACGCCCGGTGCGCAGGATGGTCAACTTCTGCTCGGGTATGACCATGAGGTTGATATCGCCCGCGCCGGACACATAGAAAGCCTCGTTCGCGTGAATGGGCTCCAGCGTTGCCTGCTGTTTGGCCAACTGTCGATTGATCTCCGGATTCATCCAGGCGGATCCCAGGAACAACTGGAAACCGAAGTTGGGGTTAGCCGCGGACGGCTGTCGCATTTGCGAAACCCAGGCCGCGCTGACAATTCGGCGATGGTTCCAGATGCCGCCCATACGCAGCATCTCGCCGACGCGCAGCCAGTCGCGCGGGGTGACAATGGTGCAGCAATAAGCCATTGCCCGCCCCCCGGGATGGTCCAACATCACGTGCGCGTCAGAGGCCCCAAGTGGGCGCCAAATGTTGCGGGAGACAAAAGTGATATATGGGGTCTTGGAGACCCGTTCGATGATCAGCGAGAGGGCGTGATTATTGTGGTTGTCATAGAAGAAGGTCTTGCCGGGCTCGGCGACGAGGGGCGCATTCGCGACGATGCGCTCGACGTCCGCGCCATAATAGCTCTGCATGTAGGGGCTGGCGGGATCTGTCGTGAACTTCGCCTGGATTCCGCTCGACATCGTCAACAGCTCACGAATGGTAATCGTGCGCCGGGCGTCGTTTCGCCACTCCGGCAAATAGGTTGACGCTGGAACGTCGACAGAGGGAATCAAACCTCGGTCAATCAAAATACCGATGGCGACGGCGCCGAGAACGCGGCTCATGGAGTGGGCGCTGAAATCGTGAGTCGGAGTGTCCGATCCGCCTGGCGTGTAGTGCTCGATTTGGAGCACGCCATCATGTGCGACGAGCAGGGCGTCCCCATTCGTCGCATCCGCGAAGCTCGTGACCTCATCGATGGTCTGAGGCGAAAACGACTGATCCCCCTCGTTGGCGAGCGGAATGAAAGGACCAGGCGCGCCCCGCAAGACGCCCAGGGGTTGATACCAGGACAGCGCCGGAAAAAGAGGATCGGCGCCGACCGTATCGAGCCGGTTCCAGAAACTGGCGTTAGCCTCGTCCCGCGGCAGAGCATCTGGGGGGCTCGCCCCATAGGTCGTCTGACCAAACAGCGAGACGAACACCGCCGCTAGCCCGATCGTCACCCGCCTCATCTTGCAACTCAACATCGTTCTGCCCGCAATTCATAATAAGGTGCGCGCGAGATATTCGCGTCGAAAAAATTTCGACGCCCTATCGCCGCCGTTCACCTCATATCCACTAGCAATTTCACGCGACCATCTGCACCAGCAGCCGACAGGTAAATTCAAAAAGTGTGTGCATCCGCATTGCGGGCAAGTTCAGAGGCGAGAATTTTCTGGCGCGAGTGGTCCAAGGACAGAGGCAAGTTCAAACGAGTGCTCAAACTCCAACTCCGATTGGAGCAAATGGGACTCAGGTCAGATTGAGCCGCAAAGCCGGCAAAAGTTGGCGGCCTTCCCGGCTGTGCCCCGTCGACTAGGTTTCGTCCTTAGGTCGAACGGTAGATTTGAACGTTCAAAAGCGGATCATCACCTTGCCGAGGTGTTCGCCCGATTTGAGATAGGCATAGGCATGCGCCGCTTTGTCGAAGGAAAAGACGCGATCAATAACGGGCCGCAATCCGCCCGCCTCCACCGCGCGCAGCAACGCCGCCAGCATTTCGCGGCTGCCTTCGGTAATTCCGCGCAACGTGAGGTTCTTGCCGATGATCGTGGAGAAGTTTGGAAGGCCTGTGCTCGGTGGTCCGCCCAGCGCGCCAATCAAGGCAATACGTGCATTCGTGGACGCAGCCGCAATGGACTGGCCGAGCGATGCGAACCCGCCCGTCTCGACGACGACGTCCGCGCCTGCACCGCCGGTCTGCGCCAGGAGCGCGGCCGGCCAGTCCGGTGCAGTGCGATAATTAATCGTGATGTCCGCTCCCAGCTTACGCGCCTTGTCGAGCTTCTCATCGCTGGAAGACGTGATGGCGACGCGCGCACCGGAAAGTTTCGCGATCTGCAACGCGAAGATGGACACACCCCCGGTCCCCAGGGTCAGCACGGTCTCGCCGGCGCAAATCTTCGCAAACTCCACAAGAGCATTCCATGCAGTGACGCCTGCCGCCGGCAGCGCGACAACCTGTTCGTCCGTCAGGGCATCGGGAATGCGGATCAGCGCCGCGGCAGGCACCACGATCTGCTCAGCCAGCCAGCCGTCGTGACTGATGCCAAGATCGTGCGCGAATGCCGACATTGCGAATGCCCCGCCGGTCCAGCTCGCAAAGTGGGCGCAGGTCGCGCGGTCGCCGATCCTGATCGCTGTGACGCCATCGCCGACCGCGATGACTTCTCCTATGCCGTCGGATACCGGTACCCGCGTCTCGGGACGGCGAGGTCCATAGGCACCTTGCAGAACCAGAATGTCGCGATGGTTGAGAGCTACGGCTATCACGCGCAACACAGCCTGCCCCGGCCCAGGAGACAGATTGGACCGTTCTTTAAGACGCAACGATCCCAGTCCGTCTTGCGGTCCGATTTCATAGGCTTTCATGGATGCGTTCCCGGCAATATCGGTCGATGTTTCGACGTGCTACCCGTTATACGGTCTTGCGCGCCGACGGTCATGGCAGCGGCAGATCGTCCGCATTTCGGACAGGGGTTTGCTTTTGTTGGCGCCCGGTTGGGGGCCTTGCCCATCATTTAGCAGTGATGGTTCCAAAAAATTCAAAGCTGAGGTTGCAAGAATGAGTTCGAAGACAGAATTGGGCGGATCAACTCGCAGGGTCGCGATGGGCCTCGGCATCGCGACATTGGGAGTGGTCGCTTCGGGCGCGGCCTTGGCGAAAACCCCGTCGCTCAAGCGTATTCCCGTCGCATTCGACGACCCGGTCTGGAACCGTGAAGCGGCTGCGCGTATCCAGGCCGATACCACAGGCAAGCAGGTCTATGGGCACTGCGAAGGCGTCGTCTGCGGCGTTCGTCCGGGCGAGGCCGTCAAGACTATACTCGGCTTCCAGGTCTTCAGCACCATCCGTGTCCTTCGCCAGAGCGACGGCAGCTATCAGCGCATGACGAGGGAAGCAATCTTCTATTCCGATCCGGCAACCGGCCAATTGCTCGACGAATGGGACAATCCCTATACCGGCGAGCGCGTGAAGGTGGTGGACGTCCACAACGATCCCTACAACTGGATCATCGCATCTACGGTCCAGCCGCCCGCCATGCCCGGTGTCGTGACGACCGGCCAGGCCGTGAAAGGCGACAAGCCGTTCTTGCAGAACTGGTCGATGTTGGGGCGGGATACGGTTCTGCTGACCCAGGATTTCCACGGCTATTATCCGAACAGGCTCGACCCCGCGCATTGGCCGCGCGAGTCATCCGGCCCGATGATCCAATCCTCAGAACTGTTTCGGTATTTCATCAGCCGAGCGGATCTGGAAAATCCCGCCAAGACTTTCGTTCCTTCCAATGGAAGCTGGGTGCGCGTTCAGCCCTGGCTGCCTTGGATGTTAATGGGGACCGCGCCTGGGCACGTGATGTATGACGGTGTGTTCTGTGCGTCGTACACCACGGACTATATCCCGGCGAATGTTCTGGAGCGGATCAAGACGAAATATCCCAGCTTCATGACGGCGCCGGAAAAGTGGTATTCGCCGAACTATTCCAGCCTCGAGCATTACGCGTTGGAACAGACGCCGGCGCCGGTGAAATGAGCGGCGGCGTCCTCTGGACCAAAGTCCGGTCTCGATAAGGGGGCGCTTTGACCAGGGCCATGCGCCGTTTTGTGGACGTCGAAGGACGGCGCGTGCATTACCGGCAAATGGGCGCCGGACCGCCAGCAGTCTTCCTCCACGCCTCGCCCGCTAACTCGGAAATGGTGCTGCCCGAGATGGCGGTTGCAGCACAACACTTCACTTGCTTTGCCTTCGACACGCCTGGCTTTGGCAATTCCGATCCCCTGCCCGGCACGACCCTGGAAGTCTCCGACCTGGCGCGCGCCACGGGTGCGGCCATGGCGGCCATCGGCCTTCCACCGTGCCCTGTATTCGGCACGCATACCGGATCCGCCATCGCCATCGAACTGGGCGTAGGCTGGCCGGAACGCGTTACGGGCCTGGTCCTGGATGCCATCCCGTTATTCACCGAAGAGGAAATGGCACGCATCTTCCAGGACTTTTTCGTCAGCTTCGATGCCGATCCGCTCGGGGGTCACTTCACCCAGGTGTGGACACGCTTTCGCGACCAGTTCACCTGGTTTCCGTGGAAGTCGCGGGACGTCACGCGGCTGAATGCCGTTGATCGCCCGACGCCTGAGGAAATCCAGCATTGGGTGATGATGTATTATCACGCCCGCAAGACCTACATCCCCGCCTACCGCGCCGCCTGTTATTACGGCTTGAAAGGCATTCGCGCCGCACAGGCGTTGACGGTCCCTTCCGTTTTCATGGCAACAGAGGAAGACATGCTTTTCGGTCATCTGGACCGTCTGCCGCCGCTCAAGAACAACCAGCGAATTGCACGGCTCGCGCCGGATACGCCCGCGAAACATCGGGCGGTCCTGGATTTCCTGCGCGAAATGCCCTCGCCACCGGCAAGAACGATCGCGCCTGCCATGACATTTGCCGGGTGCGATCCGGCGGTTCAATTCATCGATACCCGAGACGGTCAGATTTTCGTTCGCTGCTATGGCGATGGGAACGGACCGGCCGTGATGCTGCTTCACGATACCCCGGGCTCGGGATTGGCATTGGCCGATATGGCGTGCGAATTGGCGAAAAAAATGTATGTCGTCCTTCCCGATCTGCCCGGAACCGGCAACTCCGAAGCGCCCCGCGATGATCGATCGGTTCTGGACGCCGCAGCGTCCTCATTGGGCATCATCGCTGACATGCTGTGCCTCAAACAATTTGCCGTCGCGGGAGTCGGAAGCGGGGCCGCGGTAGCCGCCGCCTTCGCGGGCAAAAACGATTTGCGTCTCACAACTCTTCTACTGGAAGACGTTCCCGTCATGAATGAAGCCGCCGCGGAGAAAATCGCGCCGGAATTGCCGCTGACGCCGGAAGGCTCGCACTGGATTCAGGCGTGGCTGATGCTGCGCGACGCCCAAATCTACAAGCCGTGGTTTGATGGCCGCATTGTCGCGCAGCGCCGTACGCAAGGCAATTTCGACGCTGAATGGCTGCACGCGCAAACCTTCGCGCTGATGAAGTCGCGCGCCACGTATCATCGGTTGCCGCGTGAGGCGCTGCGGTACGACACCAAGGCCGCACTCGCCGCCGCGAAGGTCCCGGTTTGTATCACAGAGGAAATGGAGCTTTCGCAGCTCATCCTTGCAACGGTGGGCTGACACGGTCAGCCGTCATCTCTCGGGGGCGTAGGAAAGCTCAGCCAACGGCGCCGCCCATTTCAGCTCTTGCCGAGTTTTTCCAGAACCGCGATCGCCGCGTATTCCGCCGCTTCGCAGGCGCCTTCGATGCCGGCGTTGATCCTGCAATTGTGCTCGCCCGCAAAATACATCGCGCCGATCGGCTGGCCTACGAGATCGCGGTAGCGCGCGATATCGCCTGGCTGGAAATACGCAATGTGACCCTTGGAGAACGGGTAGGTAGACCAGTTCTGAATGTATCCGGCCTTCACCACTCCGGCCGCCGCGGGGCGCAACCGCACAAGTTCCGCGACCGCAGCGTTGCCCAGCTCCGTCGTGGACATCTTGTTCAGGGGTTCGACCGCCTTGCCATTGATATAGGCGCGCAAAACACCGTTTGGATCTGTGTGAGATGGCGTGTGGGCGAAGAACTGGAAGGGCCCGTCGGTCCACATGTTCGCGGGCAGCCCGTCCCTTTGCCAGAACGGTTCGGTGCAATCGAAACAGATCTGAATGGATTGACCCGAGCGCTGCCGGCGCCACGCCTCGCGCTGTATTGGCGGCACGTCGCCCCCGATCGCGATGTCTTTCAGGACCGGAGGAGGAATCGTGTTGATGCAGCATTGCGCCGTGTAGACCGATCCGTCGGCGCATCTGACGGTCACCGATTGCGTCTTGGCGTCGATATGCGTGACGATCTTGTTCAGCATCACGGGACGTTTCAGCGACGCTGCCATCGCGTCCGTGAGCGCATTCATGCCGTCCCGCACAACGCTGTAGGGGCCATGCTTGGCATCCCAGAAGTAGTAGTGGTTCTTGCGCAGGAAATCGAGCGAGTTACCGTCGTCGAGATCCCAGGCCGCCACGTTTACATCCATCATTCGCAGCGCTTCGGGTGACGCGCCCCGCGCACTCAGATATTGCCGCAGCGACATGCGATCGATATCTGCGAATTCCGGCTTGAGCCAGTCCTGCAGATCGGCGAGCGGATCATCCTTGAGGATGTAATGGACGAACAATGCCAGCGGCAAAAACGACTTTTCGTCCGGAGCCAGTTTGTTGAGCGGCGAATTCGCCCAATCGACCGTGGGCGCGGAGCCGCCAACGCTGACCGCAGTCTGCGGCAATCTCGTCTCGCCCAGTGCGCCCTGGCTCGGGGGAACCAGCGCCACATTCAGATCGGCTGCATTGCCGCGCACGCGGCCGTAGCCGAAGCCGACCTGTTCCGCGCCGAACTCCGGGCGACCCGGCACGTTGCGCGCAGTCCAGCAGCGGCCACCGATGCGCCCGCTGCCTTCCAGAACCAGAACGGACGCTCCCGCGCCCTGGAGTATTCTGGCCGCGTGCAGTCCCGACATCCCGGCGCCAATCACCAGGACGTCGACCTTTACGGAGCCTTCTGCCCAAACCGGAAGCGCCGTCGCTCCGGCCGAGGCTGCCGCCATCGCCAAGGCTGTTCGCCTCGAAATGTGCTTAACAGTCAAAATTGGACCTCGTTTCCGGGCGGCAAGCTACAGCAGCAGACCCTAAGGGCGACTCTAACAAAAGGACAAAGCTGACCGAACCATGGGCAAAGAAAAAGACCCTGCGCGCGAAACTTTCGCTTTGCGCGCAGGGCCTAGACCTTAAACCTTATTCGCGACGGACCTTAGAATTTATAGTTCAGCCTGAGCCCGACGTCGCGACGGTCTGGTGCCTGAACCAGTACGCCCATGTTGTTGAAGTCGAGATTGTCGGCCAAGGTTACGAGAGAGGGAACGCGCGACGCCCAATCCCAGTTCTTGTCATCCGTCAGGTTCTTGACATAGAGCTCAAGATTGAGCGGACCTTGCGAGACACCGAAAGCCGCATTCACACGGATATAGGCATTCGTCTTGCCGATATTGGCGTCGTCCGCATACATGCTGCTCGTGTAGTTCAATTGCCCGTGCACGTACCAATCCCAATCTTCGTACAGATTGTCGTGATAGGCGGTCGACAGCGAGGCCTGCAACGGCGGAACGCGCGAAATTTGGTTGTGGTCGAAATAGCCTACGCCTCCCGTCCAGCTGGCGAGGGTATTGTTGTTGTATGAGTCCCACGCCGCATTGGTATAGGTGATCGACAGGTCTGCAGTGCCACTGATCGGTAATCGCCGCTGAGCTGGAGAACTCGATGCCTTTGATGTTGGCGGAGTTCGACAGATAGAGAGAAGCGCCATAGTAGGGCAGCGGGCAGGCCGGCGTGTTGGCCATCGCGGGCGTACAACCGGCCGGATTGAACACAGATGCACTTGTCTGCTGGTTGATCCATTTCAAGGCATAAAGCGCGATGCTGTATGTCAGCCTGCCGTCGAAAAGCGCTTGCTTCGCACCGATTTCCCAGTTGTGAACCTTCGCTTCCTTGGAATAAGGGCCGACGCCGGGATCGATAGACTGGAGGTAGGCTTGCCCCGCGGGCGATGCGTTAATATCCCGTTTGCAAATTGGTCGGTTGCACGCCTTCGGAATAAAGGGCGTAAAAATCCCAATTCTCCTCGGGGTGATATTTCAGGATGAAGCGGGGAAGCAGCGTGTCGAAGGACTTGTGATAATACTGCAAAAGACCATAGGTCGCGTCCTTGTACTCGTCATGCTGATAGCGACCTTCGGCCGTAGCGGTCAGCCACGGGAACACGTCGAAATCAACCGAGCCGAAAATGACTTGGTGTCGTCGGTCTGGTGCACCCAATTGCCCGTTTGCACGGAAAGATAGGGACCACCGAACGCTGACTGGATGCCGGGCAGGCCGTAGAAATCGTCGTCGTCCTGGAGCGATTCGTAAAGCGAGTGGAAATAGGCGATGCCGATCAGCCCGCGCAACCTCGCCGACTGGTCGGACACGACCCGGATCTCCCCGCTGAAATCATTTGGAAATGATCGGTTGCCCGTTGATGTAATTCTTCTGCGTCGAGCGATCGAGATCCCAGATGTCGTTCGATGCGTCCGTGTTGTAGCCGAAATTCGTTGTCAATTCGGCACCAAAGGGAAGATCGTAACCCGACTGGAGAGACAGTTCGAGAATGTCGCGCTTCAATCCGGCGTGGTTGAGGCTTGGGACGCCGTGCAGCAGCGGATCATGCATGCCCCCGAAATTGTTGGTCGCCTCCGCCAGCAGGAATTCGGGCGGTACGACCGTATTCTGACCGACCACGGAGTTACCGACTGCGCCGAGCGACGGAATGTTTCGAACTGCAGAAGTAGGGGTGGGCCAAGGTGATCGGCACAGGCTGTCCGGCGGCATTTGTCCCATGTCCAACGTCGAGGCAGCTGCCTGTTCCAGCGCTCCCCTGAATAAATCCCGTGGCGCCTTCCGAAATCGTCGTCGACCTGATAGTGACCGCGGAAACGGATCCAGAGCTGCGGCGTCGGGGTTGCATACAGCACGCCTGTGACCGAGTGGGTCGCTTCCGCCCCCAGATCGCCTCCATCGGTCGTATGGTACTGGGCTGCCTTCTCATAATTCTCGAGAGTGAGGCGGCCCGTCAAAAGGTCCGGCGCGATCGGCCCTTCCAGAGTCAGGATATCCGTGGTCGAACCCATGGCCGATTCCGATGCCTGGATCGAGCCACCGAACTCCTCGACTGGGTTGGCCGTCATATAGTTGATCGCGCCGCCGAACGTGTTTTTGCCGAAATAAACGTTTTGGGGTCCCTTCAGGACTTCGACGCGGGTGACGTCCGCAGTATCGATCGACGCGATGCCGGCCGGAATATAGATTCCGTCAACAAACACCGCACCCGAATTGTCGTTATCGCCCCCATAGGTCGACTGCATGCCCCGGAATGTCAGGCCGGGAAACTCGCGGCCGTCGCCCTGCGTGCTGACGCCCTGCTGAAAGTCAAACCCGGCAATCGTCTGCAGCGACGACGTGTCGGTGATGTTCTGCGCCTTGAGCTGGTCTGCATTAAACGCCTGAATGGAAAACGGCACATCGAGCACGCTTTCCTGCGCGCACGCGCAGTTACGGTGACTGTTTCCAAGCCACCTGTATCTGTCGATGCCGCCGTATCTGTTTGTGCCATCGCCATCGGCGAAACCAAACAACTCGACACGACGCATAGCGCCGTGGTTCCCAGTAAGTGCCTAAAGTTCATCCGAAGCCCCAATTTTGCGTTGTTGGGGTTGGCGCCAAAAGCACCAACCGATCGAACTCGCGCACCCCGCGCCATTGATCGACATCAACAAACTACGGATTTGCTTGCATTCAAACGCCAAGTGTCGGGCTAACCGAATATCGGACAAGCAGTAGCCTATGTTCGAGCATAGCCGCCCAACCATTGCTTGCTGGAGAGCCGTACTTGTCCAAAAACCTTGCATTAACGATCTTGGAACTTACGTCCAAGCACCATACTCAAGTCCGCCCGCAACAAAACAGAAGGGCACCTGATGAGGTGGGGCCGTTGCCTGACACCCGTTTGTCTGCACCCCGAAATTGTCAGTACCCCGCAATTGCCTCGGCCGCGCGCTCGGCGATTGCGATCACAACTGCATTCGTGTTGCCGCTCGTAATCGACGGCATGACGGACGCGTCGACAATGCTCAATCCTGACAAGCCCCTGACCGCAAAATTCAGAATCAACCACTGATTCCTGGTCGGTTCCCATCCGGCAAGTGCTTGTCGGGTGCCAGTTCAGCGCTGCGGTCTCGCGGATGAACCGACGCCATTCTTCATCATCCGCAGTCTGAAGCGACGGAGCGTATACTGCGCCGCCGAATTTGCGGCAGGGCCCATTGAGCAATGCCTCGTAGGCAATGCGGCAACCCTTGAGCAGCCGGTCGCGATCGTTTTCCGTGTCGAGCATAGCCGCCGTGATCCTTGGCGGATCGTCTGGATTCCCGGAATGTAGCCGGACGCGACCGCGCGCTTCGGGGTGGCAAAACTCACCACAGCGGTGATGCCGTTGCACCGCATTTGTTCCTTGCTGCCGAAACCGAGTGCCATCAGCTGAATCTGGACATCAGCGGAACGCAGCGAAGAGTTCGTTTTTACGAATGCCTGAACATGATTGGCTGGGCTCGATGCCGGTCCGACGCCACGCGTGAGAAAGCGGACGCCATGCAAGATTGCCGAAACGCCCCGCCTTTGTGTGTTAGTAAGTCGGCGAGCCGACGAAGGCCGACAATCTAACGTTGAGATGATCATTGAGATCGGCACCGACGCCCGGCAAGTCGTGCATCTGCCGAATGCCGTGCTTGGCGAGCTCGTCCTTGGGACCGATGCCGGAGAGCAACAGCAATTGAGGCGAGCCGAGGGCGCCGTTGCAAATGACAGTTTGACGTGCGTGAAACGACATCGTTCGACCGCGGCGCCGAACTGTCACGCCCAAGCAGCGGCTCCCGTTCAGAACGACGCGCAACACTTTCGACTCTGTCAGTATGCGCAGGTTGCGACGGCCTTTTGCAGGTCGCAGATAGGCAGAGGCCACGCCGTGCCGCCAGCCGTTGCGTTGCGTGGCTTGGGTAAGTCCCACGCCTTCCGAGATTCCGGCGCAATAGTCCTGAACGCGAGGGACGCCGAATTCAACCAGCGCATCCATAGCTGCGCTGCAGGACGCGTCGGTTTCGCTCGAATTGGCGGACATGAAGCGAACCCCGTTTGCCGCGCGCAGCGTTCTCTTCGCCAAGCCATCTTTCGGAGCGGCGGAAGTATGGCAGCATCTCCTGCCAGCTCCATCCGGGGTTCCCCGCGTCGATCCAACGCTCGTAGTCAGCCGGCAACCCGCGACCGTAAACCATCCCGTTCACGGAAGACGAGCCGCCGAGTACTGGGCCGCCAATCCAGACGAGGCGACGATTGTCGAGGTCGGATCGGGATCGCCTCGCAATGCCAGCTGAGCGCCGGACTCGCAAGCGCCTGTTCGACAAAGCCCGGGATATGGATCAATGGTGACCAATCGCGACGTCCAACTTCCAGCAACAGCACTCTGGACCGAGAGTTCTCGGAAAGCCGCGCTGCCATGACCGAACCTGCGCTTCCGGCCCCGACAACGATATAGTCCCATTCTGTCTGCATCGGAGTGGCAATTTTCTCGCACTTTTCGCAGACGTTCTCACCACCAATCGCTAAGTTTTCGGCTGCTTGATCGGCATCGGGATGATGATCTGACGAATGGCATTTCCGCTCGCGAGCTCGTCGAGCAGATGATTGATTTGGGCGAGGGAGTTGGAGGATGTCAGCAACTTTTCCACGGGCAGACGTCCGGCGCGCCACAGTGCAATGTAGCGCGGGATGTCGCGTGCCGGGATCGATGAGCCCATGTAGCTTCCCATCAAAGTCTTGCCGCCACCGACAAGGGAAACCGCCGGTATCGAGAGCATTTCCGAAGGGTTCGGCAAGCCGACGGTGACAGTGCGTCCCCCGCGACGTGTGGCATGGTATGCTGCTGCGAGGACGGCTGCCTTGCCGGCGGTTTCGATGACGATGTCCGCACCGCCAGGGCTGAGCTGGCCGAATGGCCCGTTCAGCGTCGGCCGGGTCGACCGCGATTGTCGCCCCCAACTCGAACGCAAGCTTTCGCTTTGAGGCAACCGGGTCGATTGCAATGATCGGCTGTGCCCCGGCAACAACGGCGCCGAGAACCGCGGACAGACCCACACCACCCAGCCCAAATACCGCCAGGCTTTCGCCCGCTCGCACGGCGGCCGTGTTCAAGACCGCGCCTACCCCGTGAGCACCGCGCAGCCGAAGAGCGCGGCGATCTGTGGTGGAATATCGCCTGGGATCTTAACCGCCGAGCGCTGGTCGACAACGGCGTAGGTTGCGAAAGCGGAAACACCCATGTGGTGATGGATGTCGCAGCCGCCTTCATGCAGCCTGTGCCCACCCTGCAGCATCTGGCCGGCACCATTGGCTGCGGCCCCGCGCGCGCAAAGATAGCCTTGGCCACCGGCGCAATCGCTGCACTGGCCGCAAGGCGGCAGGAATGCCAACACAACGAAATCGCCAGCTTCGAACGCGGTCACCCCCTCGCCAGTCCGGACGACCGTAGCGGCCGCTTCATGGCCCAGGGCCATGGGTGTTTGCCGCGGCCGATCCCCATTGACGACCGAAAGGTCGGAATGGCAGAGGCCCGCGGCAGAGATCTTGACCAGCATTTCGCCTCGACCGGGCTCGGCGAGATCGAGTTCGGCGAGTAGAAGAGGATTGCTCCTGGAATAGGGCGCGGACAGGCCAATCTTGTCGAGCACGGCAGCAGTGATTTTCATTCTCTTTCGCTCATCGATTGAGATTTGATCTTGCAAGCAAACAAAAAATCCCGAATGGCGTCCGCTTTCTGTTGGCGCGTGGCCAGCGACCTTCGCGCCCCGACGATGAGCCGCGATGCTTGTTCCGCGTATGTCGCCAGAGGATCGCCCGAGGTTTCGAGAACGAGCGTGGGAACCCGGAGCAAAGGCAGCCGTTGCCGGACAGCGTGCCTGAAAGCGGCGTCGTAGGCGACGTGATATGTCGCCCAAGATCTCAGAAGATCCACAGTCCTTGCCATCACAGCCATCGGCGGAGCTTCTACGCCGCCGTCGATTTTATGTGCCGCGTCCTCCTTGAAGTGCGGAAAATAAACTGTGCTGTTCTGAACAAATCGCCAAACGCTGGTTAGATGCGATGCTGAGCGATCGGGAGAGACGGGAGGCGCATATCGAGCGGCATAGTCGCGGCGCTCTTCCTCCGAGAACAAGGCCAGCCCGTCAACAACCAGGCATCCGACCCTCTCCGGGTGCGCGATCGCAACCTCGCACATGACCTGGGCTCCCGTATGCTGACCGTAGAGATCGGCGCGCACGATACGCAGATTGTCCATCACCGCAATCAGGCACTCCGCGTAGAACTCTATGCTTGTCGGCGTGCGTGGCGGCGGATCAAAGTCCCCATTTCCCATCATGTCCGGCGCGACAACAAGGCGATCGCCGGAAAGATCGGCGATCAGCGGAATCAAGCTCGCAGAGGACCCGGGCCCTCCATGCGCGAGGAACAATGGAAGATTGTCCGGGTTGTCGCTGCCGGCGCGGCGAAAGTGTATTTGTCCCGACCCTATCTCCAAAAAGCCGCGGCGGATCGTCAGTCTCCCGTTTCTGTATCCGGCAATTTGGGTCTCAAGCCGTCTCGATCCTCCGTGAACACGCGGAACAGTCTGCGAATATAAGCGTCGCGCCACGTCTCGCGCGCATTTTCGACTTCAGTATCGGGCAAATACCGTTCGACAGCTTCGTGATCGGCCTGTGCTCCGCCGGCAACAATTCTTTCGTGCGTATCAAGACGATCGCGGATGGACGCCACTTCCGATACGAGCGCAAGAAGGACTGCCATGACGCGGTCCACGTCGGCGTGATCGAAATACGTCGGCCGTTCCGGCCCGACGGCCTTGCGCGGACGCTCTTTGCTCCCATCGTCAGTCATTGCAGCAACCCCAATGCACCGGGATTGATGAGCCCCCTCGGATCAACAAACGCCTTCAGGTGCTCGATCAGGGCGCGCACGACTGGCTGGCGGCTTTCAATGAAGCGATAGGTCTTTCCGATCTGAAGATGCACGCAACCCTGCTCCATCCAGAAGCGGGTGAGATCGGAACGCAAATTCGCGATGGCGGCGGCGGCGTCGGGATCGGCAACCATGATCGGGAGCTTCGCAAGGTGAGATGGGCTGATCATTCGCTCGTGGTACAGCTCGCGCGCACCCGGCCAGTACACCATCGGCTCGATGAGGATTGCCGTTGTCGAAAACGGCGAATGTGACATAGCCCCACTCAATTCCATGGCGCGCGAGAACATCGCTGCGCGCTTCGAAGAACGCGTAGAGCGCGTTGGTTACCGCCAGGATTCGGGAGTGTGGAGCGATGCCGTGGCTTGGCGCCCATCGATGACCTCTCGGTCCCAAAATATCGTCGGGCGGAAGAAACGGCGTTCCGCGCACGGATCGTGGAACTGTTGCTTCGATTTCGCGGCCTTTTTTCAGCCCAATTCGGCGGATCTGCTCGAGTGCAAAATCGACTTCCGCTTCGCACTTGCCATCCACCGCGACATTCATGGCAAATTCAACATCCCTCAGCGCCTCGCGACCCGTCACGGCGATCCGGACAGCATCCTTCAGTCCGCCGAGCGCCGTCCGGCCGGATTTCGCAACGCCAATAAGACGCGTGACGTCCCTTTTGAAATCGTCATCCCAAAGCCGCATACCCCAGATGTAGGGGTCTGCGCCGTAACATTCGGCAGCCAGTCCGCCTCGGGACACTTCGGACATCGCCGCGAGCAAATCCCCATGATTGGAGAACGTAAACGACACGGCGCCCGAGCATTCGGGCGTCTTCACGAGGCGCAAGGTCGCGCGCGCCTTGAATCCCAACGCGCCGGCATCCTGCAGGAAAATGCCCGTGAGGTCGGGGCCATAGTTGCGAAAAAACGGGTTGGCGAATTGTCCTCCTGCCGACCCCGTCGTCACGATTGTCCCGTCCGCAACGACGACTTCGAGTCCCAGGACGCTGTCGGCGGTCGTGCCGAACTGGGTGGAGCCCAGAAATATGCTCCCTTGAGACAGCGCTCCGCCTATGGTGGACGCAAAACCGGACATGGGGCCAAAATAGGGCGTGCGCAGGCCGAGCGGTTTGAGCCTCTCGTATAACGACTTCCAGGTCGCACCGCATTCCACGGTGACATACATATCGGTGTCGTTGATCTCGACAATGCCGTCTAGAGATCGCATGTCGACGATCACGGAGCCCGCGCGGACGGGCAGAAAGCCGCCGGTATAGGAGAGCCCGCCGCCACGCGGGACCACGGCCAGGCCGCTCTCGGTACACAACCGAACAGCGGCGGCGAGCTGATCCATCGACCTGGGCCGGATCGCGAGGACCGCATCGATATCCGCGCGACGATAAACATCCGTCGAATAGAATGTGAGCTCGTCACCATCGGTGACGACGGCGTCTGGTCCGAGCAGACGCGTCAATCGCTCAAGCGGAAGCACATGCGCGGAACCGAGGTGGGGCACGCTCATCCACATTTTCTCTTCGGTAGAACTCGCATCCGGCGCAATCAGATCAACGCCTCACGGCGCCACGATAGCCGACATAGGCAAGCTGCTCCGCCATATAGGCGGCGCCGATAGGTTGAAGGAAGATATCGCTTGGTGCAAAGCCCGCGTCGGCACAGGCGGCCCGCCAATTCAGCGTTCCGCTGCCACGCTCAAATGGCTCGTTGTTGTGATGCCCATTCCACTCCGCCATGAACTCCTCGAAGGGGTCTGTCGGCCAGCCAACCATGTCGTTGTGGACAGTGACTCCTCCGGCCGCCAACAAGCGATGACACTCACGGATGATCCGCTTCGTGAGCTTTTGGGGCACTTCGTGCAGAAGCAGGTTCGAAACGATCAGATCGAAGCTGCCGTCGGCAAAATTCGTCCGCCCGGCATCTTGTTGAGAGTAATGGATCGCGACACCCATGCTCTCGGATCGCGCATGGGCGTAACGCAGCATGGGCGCGGCGATATCCACGGCTTGTATTTCCGCGTCGGGGAATGCGCGGGCCAGAGGCAGAGTCGACATCCCGGCTCCGCACCCCAAATCGAGGATACGCCGCGGCGCCAGCGCAGGGAAACGCGCGCGGACAAAATCGACTGTGCCCTGTCCAAGCGCAGCATTTTCGACACCTAACCCGCCATAGGCATAGATGTACACGCCACGGTCGTATAAGGCGCCGGCGTAGAGATCGCCAGTGCCGCGTTCCGCGTGAAAGCTGCCGGGCATGACATGAATGTCGACCTTCTTTGCGTAATCGGGCAGAACAAAGTCGGCATCGAGCGAGAGACTTCCGCCGGCCGGCGCCACCGCGCGAGCCGCTTCCGACAGTGTCGGCAGCTGACGCTCAATGCTCTCGCCCACCGTATCCCACAGCAGTTCCTGGGTTGCCCGATTGAGCAGGCAGAAGGCTTTGTAATAAGGGTCCTTCTCCATAACCGCCCTGACTTCCAGATGAGACTCCGGAGGACGGCCCATGCTTCTTAACGAACGCGGGCAATTGCCTCCTTCGATACGCAGTCTCATTACCGGCATACGCATCGGTGATCAGGAAGCGTCGCATTGCTGCCAGAAATGCTTCCCTGCCCTGTTCGTCTATAGTCGGGCGCGAAAGCATCGCGTGCCGGTATTGCGCGTCCATTTCGCGACCTCCGCTCGGTATTGCGCGAGATTAGACGCTTTGGCCGGCCATACACGCGCGGCCCATGGCCTGCCCGGAATGCGGTCAGAGCGGCCGGTTAAGATTTCTGGCTTTCGCGCCAGCCAGTGAAAATCGAATAGCCAGTGGAAAATTCGCTAGACGGTCGCGCGGCAAGCCATTGCAGCAGAGTTTCAAAGGCGGCAATCCGATACGGAAGACCCAAAATATATGGTGTGACGCTGAGAGGCAGCATGCGCCCGCCGTATCGGGCGGCTTCGCCTTCGAGGAAAAGACAAGCATCGCAAATCTGTTGGGAGTAGCTGTCCACAGATTGCTGCTGTGCGGTGAGGATCTGGCGGTCGCCGAGTTCATGGTTAAGCGGAAGATTCACGATCTTGCCTGCCTCGGTGTGCATTTCGAATGGCATCTCGTCGTTGACCCAGTCGCACATGAATTCCACTCCGGCTTCCGCAAGCAATCGTGGCGTGTTCCACGTCTGTGATCTCGCGATCGACAGCCAACCTCGAGGTCGCCTTCCGGCGACATGTTCCAGTGTATCGAGAGAGCGATGGATCAAGGCACGCTCTGCCGACACATCCACGCCTGTCGCTATCGTGCCATTCATGTCGGTGGAATGGGCGATAATCTCGTGTCCTGCCGAAACGATGTCGGCGATAAGCTCGGGATAGCGCTCGGCGATCGCGGAGTTCGTTGCGACCGATACCTTCGCACCCACCTTGGCGAAAGCCTCGAGCAAGCGATACATACCGACGCGGGTGCCGTATTCGCGTGAGGTGTAGTTGCGATAGTCGGGATACGTCGTCTGCATATGCCCAGGGGCGCGAAACGGGACGTCGCTCGGCACAATCGGAAACCATTCAAGGTTGACGACGACCCACACCGCCACGCACTTGCCGCTCGCCCATTTCACCGGCGACCGCGCAAACAGATTCGACCAAGGATACAAATCGTGATCCATGCCACGATGGCGCCCAGGATACTGAAGATAAGCGGGATCGAGCGTCATGCGACCGGTCTCTGCGAGAGATACGCGTCCGCGATGTCGCCGCTGCGCGTGATCCATGCTCGTCCGTCCGCCGCTATGTGCTTCAACACATCCTCGAACGCGGCGATGCGGTGCGGCTGGCCGATCAGATAGGAGTGCAGCGGAATGCACATTACGGTGCCCGACTTCGCACCCTCTTCCGCGAGGCGCTCGAACTGATCGACGAGCGTACGCGCGTAGTCCCGCGGACTCATATTATAGATGAAGAATCCATAGTGGTCGTTGACCTCAAGGCTATAAGGCATGGAAATCAGGCGCCCCGATTTCACGGACACTTCACCCGGTTGATCGTCGTGATAAAGGTCGCAAGTATATTTGAGGCCATGTTCGGCGATAAGATCCAGCGTGCGGGGCGTATGTGTCAGCGCGGGCGCGAGCCAGCCTCTGATCGTCTGCCCTGTAGCCTCGCGAACGGTGCGGATCGAATCTTCGATCACCGCGCGTTCCTGTGCTTCACCCATGCCGTAGGAATAGCGCGTGTTATAAATGCCGTGGCTGAAAAACTCCCAGCCCCGCGCATTGGCATCGGCCACCACTTCCGGAATGTGCTGGCATAACGCCACGGACAGCGACACGGAGCCAGGAAATCCGTGCTTTGTCATCACCTCCGCCATGCGCCAGTGACCGACACGGTTGGCGTAATCGCGGTGGCTGTACCCCACCACGTCTGGATGCGGCTTTGTCCACGCCTTGCGGTAAGGATTCGCGGGTGGATCTATTTCGTAGAATTCGAGATTGGGAGAAATCCAAACAGCCACGGCCTTGCCGCCGGGCCACCTGAGTTTTGGACGGTTGCGATATGGACTAAAGGCATAAAGTTCGGGATCGCCTGCCCCTTCACGCATCCCGCTGCGCCTTCAGCCAGTCGATCACAACCTGAACCGGCTCGACATCGGCATACTTCAGGCGCAGATCAGTGAGGTTCGCATAATGATAGCTCTCATGCTTGTCGGCACAGGTTTCCACAGGAACGATGGTGCGATAGCCGCGGCTGAGCGACTCGACTGCTGTCGCGCGCACGCAGCCCGATGTGCTGCCGCCCGTCACCACGACCGTATCGACGCCATGAAAAACGAGCAGACTCTGCAACGGTGTTTCGAAAAACGCCGACGGCATGCGCTTGGTATAGATCGTGTCGCGCGCACTATCGATTTCGCAGCGCTCGTCAAATTTGTGACGGCGGCTGCCATATTTGATGTTCTGCAGGCTGTCCGGGGTGTTGGTGCGCGTTCCCCAGATGCCGCAGTCAGAGCCGTCTTCCGCATAGGCCACATGCGTCCAGATCACTGGCATTCCCTTAGCGCGGGCGAGATTGGACATCGTGTTAACATATTCGATCTGACGCGGATCGGCCTCGTACGCGGTCGCGAATTCATCGATCCGCGTATAGGCGTTCTGAAAATCGACGTTGACGATGGCGAGCTTTTTGCCGAAGCCGAAAGGTTTGTGTCCCGGCTTGGCAATCAGATCTTCGAAAATCTGTTTTGCCGTTTTGCCGTCTGAAATCATTTTTGTACCGACTATCGTCATGCCGCTTTCTCCCAACCGAGCGGCAATCCCGCATCGGGCAAAAACCCATAGAGTTTTTCGTCCGGCAGAGCCCCTTTCAGAACTGCGCGCGCCTCAAGAAGCTTCGGAAGATCGATTCCGGTCTCGAAACCCATCGCCTGCAGCATGAACACCAAATCTTCCGTTACAATGTTTCCCGACGCGCCGGGCGCAAAGGGACAACCGCCTAGCCCCCCCAGCGACGCATCCAGCGTGGTCAACCCCGAATTTAGCGCCGCGAGCGCATTGGCGAGACCCAGACCGCGCGTGTTGTGCAAATGAATGCCGGTGAGTTTGTGCTCACCCACTACGTTGCGCACCAGTGCGATCAAGCGTTTCACCGCCGCCGGATCGGCATAGCCCGTCGTGTCCGATAACCCGACCTCGTCGCAGCCTGCTTCCATCAATGCAGCGGCCAGTCGTTCAATTTGCGTGTCTTTGATTGCGCCTTCCAACGTACAGCCGAATACAGTGGAGAGCGAGCCTTCGAAATGCGGGCGCTTATCAGATGGCAGCGCGCGAATCATCGCCGCAATAGTATGCGCGTCGCCAATAACCTGCGCATGGGTCTTGCGTAGATTGGCAAAGCTGTGCGTCTCGCTCACCGACAAGGGCAACGTTAGTTTGTGCGCGCCGGCCGCGATCGCCGCTTCGGCGCCTTTGGCATTGGGCACCAGCGCGGCGACAGTAAGATGCGGAATTGTCAATGCATGCGCCACCATTTCCGCGGTGTCGGCAAGTTGCGGCAACAGCTTGGCAGGAACGAAGCTTCCTACTTCAATCTCGGCAACGCCTGCGGCCGCTTCGGCATCGATCCAGGCTTTCTTGGCGGGAGTAGGCATAACGGCAGCGATGCTTTGCAGCCCGTCGCGCGGTCCAACCTCGCTCACCAGAACCCGAGCCATTGCAGCGTGCCCTGCTTGATTTGTCGCAAATATAAGACAATTGAAAGATGATGCCAGCGAATTTTCAGCCTTTGATCGACAGCCAGTTGCCTGCGGACTTCAGCGCGATGGCAACGGATTTGACTTCTGTATAGGCATCGATGCCGTCATGCCCGTTCTCGCGTCCCCAGCCGGACTGCTTGAAGCCGCCCACGGGCAAATCGGCGCCACCGACGTGATGCCCGTTGACCCAGACCTGGCCTGAACGGATCAGCGATACCAGCCGGTGTGCCGTGCCGACGTTCTGCGTCCAAACGCTGGCCGCGAGACCGTAGGCTGTATCGTTTGCGAGCGCTGCGACTTCTTCCAGATCGTCGGAGGCATAGGACATGACGCCTAGCACAGGCCCAAAAATTTCCTCGCGTATGATGCTCATCGACGGATCAGCATTGCCGAATACCGTGGGCTCCACAAAATAGCCGCGCTTGCCGAGCCGGTTTCCGCCCGCGTGAAGGTTCGCGCCGGAGCGCTTGCCTTCCTCGAGATAGCGGCTGACGCGCTCGATCTGCGCCTCCGAAACCAGGGGCCCGATCTGCGTGTCGCGATCAAAGCCGGAACCGACACGGATGGCTTTCGCGCGCGCGGCGATGCCGGCGACGACATGGTCATGCACGGATTCGTGCACGATGAGACGCGAACCGGCCATGCAGGATTGGCCGGAATTGAAGAATATGCCGATGGTTGCGCCATTAATGACGCTCTCGATGTCCGCATCCGGGAGAACCACCATCGGTGATTTGCCGCCGAGCTCCAGCGTGACGCGCTTCAGGTTGCCGGCGGCGGCATGCACGATCTTTCGCCCCACTTCGGTCGATCCCGTGAATGCGATCTTGTCTATGCCAGGATGCGCGGAAAGCGCTGCACCGGTGACTTCGCCAATTCCGGTCAGGATGTTGACAACACCCGGTGGAAATCCTGCGTCTGCGATCAACTCGCCAAGGCGCAGCGCCGACAGCGGCGTCTCCTCGGCCGGCTTCAGAATGATCGTGCAGCCGGCGCTTAGCGCAGGGGCCAGTTTCATCACCGCCATGATCAGCGGAAAATTCCAAGGAATGATCTGCGCTACCACACCAACGGGCTCGCGTATCGTATAGGCTTGGTATTCGCCCGGATCGCCGATGGACGTGCTGATGCCGTTGAGCTTGGTCGCCCAGCCCGCGAAATATCGCAGCAGCTCCGACGCGACCGGCAAATCCACCGCGCGCGTATCGTGCTGGGGTTTTCCGTTGTCGAAAGTCTCCAGTTCGGCGAATTCATCTGCATGTTCGAGCAAAAGATCCGCGAGCTTCCAGATCAGCCTGGCGCGCGTAGCGCCGCTCGTTCCACGCCAAGGCCCGCGCTCGAACGCCGCGCGCGCCGCCGCGACGGCGTCATCGACGTCCCGCAGCCCCGCTGCGGCAACCGTGGCGATCTGTTCACCCGTGGCGGGATTGACGACAACGATTTCGTCGCCGGTGGCAGGCGCGACCCATGCACCGCCGATCAGCAGACGATGCTTGCGCTTTAGAAACGCGGCGACCTTGGAAGAAGGTTGGTGGTGGAATTCCACATCAGGCATGAATGGGCACCGTGCAGGGATCGTAATCGAACAGAGACGCATTCTGGGATGGCGAGTGGGTAAGGCCGTAGTGATCCGGGTCTGTTGCCTGAATGATCTCGCCTTGGCGGATGGACTGGACGCGGACATTTTCGACGCGCTCAAGGCGCGCGCTCTGATAGGCGTTCAACGCGCTGGGCATGTCCGGCATTACATCCAGAGCGCGTGCTAGGACGACGCCATCTTCAATGGCGAGCGCGGCGCCCAGTCCGAGGAACGGCAAAATGGGATGCGCGGCATCGCCGAGCAACACGATACGGCCAGTGCTCCACTGCGCGATCGGGGGACGCACGAAGAGGCCCCATTTAATGAGGCTTTCGGATGGCGCTCGCTGGATAAGCCCAGTTACATCGGGATGAAATCCGTGATACTCCGCGAGAAATTCGGCAGCCGTCGCCGGCGTGTTCCAGCCTTCCTCGCGCCAGCGGTCGCTTCGGGCGATGCCGATCACATTCACAAGCGAACCGCCGCGCAACACATAGCGGTGAAAGATGCGGCCCGCACCCACCGACACCACTGCGTTGCCCCCGGTTATGAACGGCGCAGCGACGTCGCGCGGAATCAGGCAGCGAAACGCGACCTGGCCCGCGAATTGGGGCGGAGCATGGTCGAACAATTGCCGCCGCACGGCGGAGCGCGTGCCGTCGGCGGCGATAAGAAGATCGGCCTCGGCAATACTGCCATCCGCGAAATACGCCATAACGCGGGCGTCCGACGGTTCTACGCGGACGAGCTTTTTGTCTGTCTGTATCGCCCGCGGTTCCGCTTTACGTACCGCGTCGTGCAATACGGCGTGCAGGTCCGCGCGATGAATATGACGGGGCGTTTCAAAGCCGCGGTCCGCGGGCACGCCCTTGTCGAAGGCGCCTGCCAGCAATTCGCCGGTTCGGTAATGTGCGAAGGCCACGTCAGGGACAGGAAGCGACGCCGCCAGCAACTCAGGCTCGATCCCCAGTGATGCCAGTCCCCGGCCTGCTCCGGAACTGACGGTGATGCCGGCGCCGACCTCGCCAAGAACCGGCGCCTGTTCATAGACGCGCACCGCCCAGCCCGAACGAAGCAGCGCGAGGGCGGCGGTGAGTCCCCCCAGTCCCGCACCGATTATGGCAACCGAAGCACGCATCTTAAGAGAGCGACACGGACGAGGTTGTCATTCTGCGGCACGCGGTTGCGACACATTCCAGATTGGCTGTATCGGCGCAGGCAGTCCGGTTTCGGCCTGAGAGGCTTTTCGCAAGGCTTCGATTGAGGGACCGTAGTTGAAGAGCGGAATGTTGGTGCCACGGTCTTTGCGCATCTTCTCGCGCAGGATTGTTGTCGCAGGTTCGTCCAGCGTGCCGTCTTTTGCGATGACGACGCCGTAGTCCCGCGCGCCGTCCGCGGTGACGAGCCCCTGGACGATTTCTTTGGCGACGAGCGCGGGCGCCCGGGTGAGCGGATCGCCCCAGCCGCCACCGCCCCAGGTGATGAAATGGAGTTGGTCGCCGGCATTGACCTCGATATCTTCCTGCTTGTTGCCGACGACGGTCTTGGTGCCATCGGCGGTTTCCAGTACCTTGGTCGCGCGTTTGCCCGGCGCGCCGCCGTTCACGCCCCAGGGCGGCACGAACCAGCGGTCGTCATGTATCGCGATAAGCCCGGGCTCCAGGAAACGATAGGTCATGTGGATACCATTGCCTCCGCGATGCAGGCCCGCGCCCCCGGAGTCCGGGACTGTCTCGTAGCGCTCGATCCGCAAGGGGAAGTAACGCTCCAAAAACTCGTTGGGCACATTGGTGAAATTCGGCCATAGCGAATGACCGTCCGGCCCGTCGCCCAGGGGACGTCCTGGAATGCCGCCGAAGCCAATCTGGAAAAGCTGGAAGTAACGTCCGGTCTTGTCGGTGCCTGAATAAAACAGATGCGGCGATGACGAGAACCCGGCCGCGTTCAGGAACTCCGGCGTCTTCTGACCCAGCAAGCCGCCCAGAATGTCGAAGATGCGGCCCAGGGCATGGGTGCGACCGGAAAGCGCCGCGGGAAATTTGGGCTTCAAAAGCGATCCGTCGGGAATGCGCACGTCTATCAGGTCGTAATAGCCGTCGTTGAACAGGATCTGCGGATCGAAGACCATGATCATGTAGATGCCGAAGAACATCTTGAACATGTTCTCGTTCAGGAAGAAGTTGATCGAGCCATGGCTCTGCGGATCGGTGCCGGCAAAATCCAGAATGACTTTTCCGGCTTCACGCCACATTGTGCATTTGATCTTGTAGGGTCCAAAGCCCATGCCGTCGTCGCAGACATAGTCCTCGAAGCTGACTTTCGCCTCGCCGACGGACGTCTCGATAAGCTGCTGCATGGCGCGATGGTTGCGCGCCAGCAAATCCTCGCAGGCCGTTACGAAGACGTCGTCGCCGAAACGCTCGCACATCTCGATTACCCTTCGCGAGGCTACGCGGCAGGCGGCGATCAAGGCATTGAGGTCGGCCTTGCACCATTCTGGTGTGCGCACCTGATGCATGATCAGGTCGACGAGATCGGCGTTGTATTCGCCCTTCTTCCAGATCTTGACCGGCGGGATGCGCACGCCTTCCTCAAAGATGGTGCGCGCATCAATCGGCATGGAACCCGCGACCTTGCCACCGATATCGCTCTGGTGTCCGAACATGGACGTATAGGCGATCAGCCGACCATCCTTGAACACCGGTAGCAGCACCAGCCAGTCGTTGGAATGGCTGATCGCGCCGCCGACCGAATAGGGATCGGACAGGAAGATCATGTCGCCCTCCTCGACCGTACCACAATAGCCGTCGAGGAAGGGACCAATATAGGAGCCGAACTGGCCCACGATCATACGGCCCTTGTGATCGGCGATCAGCGGGAAGGCATCGCCCTGTTCGCGGATGCCGGGCGACATGGCCGTGCGCACCAGGGTCGTGTCCATCTCGATGCGCGCGTTGCGCAGCGCGTTCTCGATGATGTCGAGTGTGACGGGGTCGATCTCCACCGCCTTGAAGGGAGTCGAGTTCTGCTGGACAATTTTCGCGCGCATGGCTGGGGCCTTTAGGCGGGTGTGATGAGAATATTGCCGAAACGGTCCACCGTGCCGACGTGACGGGTCTCGATCAGCGTGGTCGAGTCCATCTCGATAACGATGGCCGGACCCCTGAGCATGTCGCCGCTGCGCAGCTTCGCGCGGTCGTAGATCACGGCCGCCTGGGTTACGCCGTCCATCCACACTTCGTGATCGCGCAGCTTGGCGGCGGACGGATTGCCGTTGCCCTTCGGCAGTTCATGCGCGGGCAAGTCCAGCGCCCGGCCGAGCGCTACCGCTCGCAAATTCACGAACTCATGCTCGGCTTCCATGTTGAAGGTAAAGAGGCGGCGATGCTCCTCGTCAAAACGCGCCGCCAGCGCCTCCAGGCCGCCGCTCTTGAGAGGCGCCAGCTCCACCACCATCGGCACTTCGAATGCCTGGCCGGAGTATCGCACATCAACCTCGAAGGCTGTCTCGATCTCGGCCGCGGGAATGCCGTCGCGCACCAGCTCTTCACGCACCTGCGCATCCATCTCTCCCAGAAGCGCGATGACTTCCCTGGCGCTTGTCTCGGATTTTCGTTTGGAAAGGGAGCGCGCGGTTTCAGTGCGCATGCGCGTTGTGGCGTCCCCAAGGGCGCAGAGCACCCCCGGCGAGACGGGCGACACTGCGGGATAACTTCCCATCAGCCGCGCCACGGCGTTAACGTGGAGAGGACCCGCGCCGCCAAAACCCATCAGCGCAAAATCGCGCGGATCGTAACCCTGCTGCACGGAGATCATGCGCAGCGCGCCGAACATGTTCTCGTTGACGATGTCTATGATGCCGCGCGCCGCCGCCAACAGCTCGATGCCGAAGCGGTCTGCAATGGTCTGCACCGCCTTCTTGGCGCCCTCGCGGTCGAGCTTGAAAGCGCCACCGAGAAGGTTCTCGGGAAGATATCCCAGTACCACATTGGCGTCCGTCACGGTCGGCTGCGTGCCGCCCTTGCCGTAGGCCACCGGCCCCGGCACGGCGCCTGCCGATTGCGGGCCGACACGCAACGCGCCGGTGAGTTCGGGAACATAAGCAATAGATCCGCCGCCAGCGCCGATGGTCTTAACGTCCAACGAGGAGGCCCGCACCGACAGATGGCCGACTTCGGTGGTGCGAACGCGGCGCGGTTCGCCGTTCTCGATCAAAGCCACGTCGGTCGATGTACCACCGACGTCGAGCGTGAGGATATTCTTGAGGCCAGCGTTCTTGGCGACCCACAACGCGCCGGTGACGCCGCCTGCAGGTCCCGACATCAGTAGCGACACCGGATGCTCTTCGGACTTCTGCGACGACATCAGCCCGCCGTCCGAGCGAAGAAGCGACAGCCGCCCTGTCATCTGCACTTTCTCGAGACGGTCGCGCAGATTGCGCACATAGCGGCCCACAACAGGACGCACCGCCGCATTCGCCACCGTCGTCAGTGTGCGCTCGTATTCCTGCATCTCCGGCAGAACTTCGTGGCTGAGAGACAGTGGCACGTCCGGCATGATCTCCCGCGCCAGCGAAGCCACGCGCCTCTCATGAGCGCCGTTCAGATAGGCGTTGATCAGCGACACGGTGAGCGCCTGGATGCCTTGTGCCTTGAGCTTGATGAGCGCCGCGCGCATGTCTGCTTCATCGACCGGGCGCACTTCCCTGCCCTGCGCGTCCATGCGGCCCTTGATCTCCACCGTGTCCTCCAGCCGCGCCAGGGGTTCGGGCTTGGGCCACACGATCCACGCGGCAAGGCCGCCTGGCACAAAGCTGCGCGCGATCTGCATGATCTGGCGATAGCCTTCCGTCGTGACCAATCCAACCCGCGCGCCCTTGCCCTCGAGGATCGCATTGGTGGCCACCGTCGTGCCGTGTAGGAAGACCTCTATTTCGCGGGGGCTCAAGCCCGCCGCGGCGCATACGGCATCCACCCCGTTCAGGATGCCTTCCGAACTGTCATGCGGCGTCGACGGCGTCTTGTGACGCCAGAAGTCCCCCGTCCCGTCGTTGAACAACAACAGGTCTGTAAACGTCCCACCAACGTCAACACCCAAGCGAAATGCCATGTAAGCTCATGCTCCGGAACTGGAATTCCAGGGGAACAGCGGGGGCGCGTCCCTGGCATAAAGGTCGATGCTAGGGTCAATCGGGAGCCGCTGGCACGGCGAATACCAGCCCGTCCGAGATATGGACACAGCAGTCTTTCTTGCTGGAAACCACGCGGCTGGCCGGTCTCAATCGACAATTGCCGAGCGCCTGGCGATACGGGGGTTTGGGAAAAGGACAGTCCGGCGGTTCAAGCTGATCGGATCGTATTGGCCGGACCTCAAGCTCGGGAGCGCGATGGCATTGATTTGGCGGATTTTCTAGGCGCCGCGAATGAACGATTGCCGCTTTCGGCCCAGGTGATGGCGGAAAGCGAGAGCCTTTGCCTCCGCCAGACCGCGTCGCGGCCGGAAAAACTCAGTCTCGGTTTCAAAGTAAGGTGAAGGAAAATCTTCGAACGATCATTTCTCGAAAGGCGCGGCGAAGTCGGCCACCATCGCGGCCCAGCGCTTTGGTTCGTTCATCATTTGGATGCCGGAATAGTTTGAAAACACTTCATATTTGAAATCCGGCCGCAACTTCGCCAATCGGTCGTCCATATAGTGGATCATGTCGTGGGAGTCCGTGAGGATGAGCGTCGGCGCGCGGATGGCCTTGGCATCGGCCGTCATGTCGTAGTGATAAACTGCCCAATGGCCGATGTCCCGACCCATCATATACATGGAGAGCAACATCCAGGTGCGGCTGCGCAGATTTTCCGGCGTGTTGGGATGCGGGTCGCCCGGCACATCGTAGCTGAAAAACTTGCTGAAATTGCTGCCATCGCCGCGCGGCGTGCGATCATAGTCGGGTTGTGCCAAAGCAGCCGCAGATTCTGCCTTGGTAAAGAACGGATTGCCATGCAGGACTACCGCCACCACGCGGTCCGGATGATGCGCGGCGAACGCAGCAGCGATCAGCGATCCGGTGTGGTGGCCGACGATGATGACGTTCTTAATCTTCAGATCGTCCAGAACGGGGATGAGATTTTCGGCGAGGTCCTGGATGGTTGGCTGACCGGGCGCAGGATCGGACATCCCGTAACCGGGCGTATCGACGGCGATCGAACGGTAGCCCAGCTTCGCGAGCGCGTCCTGGATCTCTGCATATTCGATCATCGACATCCAGGCCTGGTGAACCAGCAGCAGTGGGACTTTTGCGTTGCGCGGCCCGATGTCGCGGTAGCTCACCTGCCCCATCGGCGTATCGGCATAGCCTTTGCCGCCCTTCATGACGCCGGCGCCAAGCCAGTGATCAGCCGCATCGGCTGGCGTCCGGGCAAACGAGACAATCGCTATCAGAAACAAAACAAATGTCAGCGGGAGTCGATGATAGGAACTCATGCCAAATTCACTTCCCTGCGCCGGTCCAGAGACCGGAGTATCGTTCACACTTCCACGTCTAGAAACGCGACCCGGGATGTGTACGTTGTGAAATCTTCGCGTATCGCCAGATGCACCGGTGCTGAGGAGTAGGCCCTGTAGTCCTCGACATTCGCGAAATCGCCGATGACCTGCCATTCCATCTGTGCCGATCCGGGCTTGTAGGATGGATTTCTTTCCACCAGATAATGGCGAACCATAGGCAGCTGTCCCATGCCGCGGATGGCAGCGACGTTGCGTGCCTGCGCCTCCGCTGAAGCATCCGGCCGGAAATTGAACATCACGATATGGCGAACGCCTACGCCGGGTGCGTCGGCAAATTTGGCGCGCAGCGCGACGTTCAGATCGCATTGAACGTCGTTGCGGAAGTATGACGACAAGCCGTTTGTCAGGTCCTCGAATTGCCTGAGGTATTTTTCGTCGGCAGCGAAATCGTCGAACTGGATCATATACATCCATTCAAAGCGCGCCGGAAACGGCGTCGGAATGAAGTTCTGTCCGATCAGGAAGCCGCCCGGACCGGACGATTCAGAAGCCGCGCGTATCGCCGCGACGACCTCCTGTGTCCTCTCCAAAGACACCGCGTCCTTGAAATTGAACAGCCGCGTCTGCAGCCGTGCCGGTCCCGGTTCTGCCGAGGCGCCTGGAATGCGCGCGAGAGCGGTAGCGGCAGCCGAGACTCCAAACGCGATGACCTCGCGGCGCTTCAGAATTCCCCACTCCACAGATACTGCCACTCAACAGTCGGTATGCGCACCAAATCGACATCAATCGACGAGCTGGCCGCCATCCACCGCGAGCAGCGCGCCGGTGACAAAGCTGTTTTCTGGATCACAGAGGAAGACGACCGCCTGCGCCACATCAGTGGTCTGGCCGATCCGGCCAATCGGGTGCTGCTTGACCAGCATGTCGATCAATTCCTGCGGATTTTGCCCTTCACGCAGATTGCCCCACAGCATCGGCGTATCGATGGCGCCCGGTAGCACCGCGTTCACGCGCACCTTGTATTTGCCGCCAGCCTTGGCCGCGAGCCGTGTCAGCGCCAGCACCGCCGCTTTCGACACGCAATAAGCGCCGCCATCGCTTAGCATGATGTGAGCCAGTCCCGAAGAGAAATTGACGATGGCGCCGCCGCCCGTCTTCGCCATGGATTTGATCGCGAAGCGGCATCCCATGAAACTTCCGTCGAGATTAACGTCCATATGGTAGCGCCACTGGGCCAAGGTCATGTCTTCGAACGGAATGCCAGGCGTGAACACGCCGGCAATGTTCACAAGGCCGTTCAGTGCGCCGTGTTTCGACACGATGGCATCGATCGTTTCCTGCCAGCTCCGTTCGGACGTGACATCGAGCGACATGAACTCCGCTTTTTTTCCAAGCGTTTCGACCGCCGCGCCGTCCACGCCGGGACGGTCGGACACGATCACGCGCGCGCCCCTTGACAGGAAATTGCGTGTCACTTCGCCGCCGATGCCGCCAAGGCCCCCGGTGATCAATATTGTCTGGCTTTCAAAAGACATGGCCGATTCCTATGCGCTGATGGGTGCGGGATCGCGTGCTGCGAAAGCCTGCGCGATTTCGGAACGCGATGCGATCCATACGGACGGCTTCGCCGCGACGTGATCGAGAAAAGATCGAAATGCCCAGATGCGTCCGGGCCTGCCGATGATACGCAAGTGCAGGCCAATGGACATCATGCGCGGCTTCTCGCGTCCTTCTTCGTAAAGCCAGTCAAACGTCGCCACCGCATAGGACAACCAATCCGCCGGCGACAGGGCCGGGGTAAGCCAGAATTTCATGTCGTTCGTGTCCAGCGCGTAAGGCAGGATCACTATGGGCTTCACGGCGCCATCGCTCAGGGTGACATTTTCCCAGAACGGCTCGTCGCGGCTGAAATCGTCCATGTGATAGCGAAACCCCTCTTCCGCAAGGATTCGGCGAGTGTTGTCGGTATGCAGATAGCGCGAGAGCCAGCCGACTGGCCTTTGTCCCGTTGCGCGTTCAATCGCGTCCCGGCCCTTCTGTATGAAAGCGCGTTCTTCGGCTTCGTCCATCGCGAACTGATGCACCCACCGCCAGCCATGGCAACACACTTCGTCGCCGCGCGCCGCAATCGCACGAGCCAGAAGCGGCGCACGCTCCAGCGCCTGGCCAGCCGCAGTCCAGGTCGCGCGGAACTTGTATAGGTCGAGTAGCTGCAGTATGCGCGGCGCGCCTTCGATCACTCCATATCGATAGTTCAACTCATTGCCGTGCGCACGAATGGGCTTGTGAGGCACGGCTTGAAGCTCATCGACAGGCTCGGGCCCCTTGTCACCATCGAGTATGCTCTGTTCGGCGCCTTCCTCGACGTTGACGACAATCGACAGTGCCAAGCGCGCGTCGTTGGGCCACGCCGTACTCATGTCATTATCAGCTTTTGCGCCGTTTCAACCACGGCTGCGGCTTCGCGCGGCGGCGCCGGCACCTGCATGCCTCTTTGCACCGCGGGTCGCTCGCCCATCTTGGCAAACCAGCGCGCGAGATTGGGGAACGGCTCCAGCGAAAGGCCCGACCAGTCGTGTTGCGCCACCCAGGGATAGCAGGCGATGTCGGCGATGGAATAGTCACCGGCGAGCCAATCGGACGTGGACAACTGCGTGTCCATCACGCCGAACAGGCGCTTGGTTTCGTTCTGGTAGCGGGAGATAACAGCTGGAATCTTCTCCGGCCAATAACGCACGAAAACATTCGCCTGGCCCTGCATGGGGCCGAGCCCGCCCATCTGCCACATCAGCCACTGGATCACGGTAGAGCGGCCTTCGGCATCAGCCGGCAGCAGCTTGCCCGTCTTTTCGGCGAGATAAATCAGGATCGCGCCGGATTCGAACACTGCGAAATTTCCCGCGCCACGATCGACGATGGCCGGAATACGTCCGTTGGGGTTGATCTTGAGGAATTCCGGGGTCTTCTGATCCATCGCCCGCAGGTTGAACCCATGCGCTTCATAGGCGAGTTCCATCTCTTCCAGCGCGATGGAGACCTTGCGGCCGTTGGGTGTCGTCGCCGTGTAGAGATCGATCATGGCTCTATTACCAAACCGTGGCCGAACCGGCGGTCGATGCGGATCTTGTCCAAATCGCCGCCACGCGATTCCCCGTTTGCGTCCTGATGTTCGAGGTTGTCATTGGTCTCGTTGGTACAGATGCAGACGAAGTGCGTGTCGCCGTCGATCGGGAACGGTACTTCATGCCAGGTGCCGACATGCATCACGATGCCCGCCGAGCCATCAAAGTAGAAGCATTTCACGTCGTCCATATTCGGGTTCGGCAAACCGCTTTCGTCGAACGAGCCATCCGGCTGGCGCTGCGTCGGCTTGCCGAGCACCATGTAGAATGGCTTGCCCGCCAGCGGGATGAACGTCTGGGTGTGCTTGGTATGGTATTCCATCCAGCGCACGCGAAGCGGGCGCGTTTTGAAACTAACGAGGTTGAGGCAGGTATCGTCATTGGAGCGAAACGCCGCCGGATGGGTGACGCGCACTTCGCGGCCGTAGAAATCGATCTTGTCTCGCTCGATCCCGGCGGGCAATCCCATGATCCAGCCATAGCCTTTGAGGCTTTCCGGCGTGGCCGCCACCGGCTTCAAAATTTTGTCATGCGGACTCGCCGCCACGCCTGACGACATGGATGTTCTCCTTAATGAAATGTGCGAAGCCCTAGTTCGGCGCGCGCTTCGGCGGGGGTCATGATATCGAAGCTCAACTGGCGAAGAATATGCGCGGCTTTTTCGACGAGCTGTGCGTTGGTCGCGAGTTGGCCAGGTCCCAGATAAAGATTATCTTCCAGACCGACGCGGACGTGACCGCCCAACAGAGATGCCTGGGCGACCATCGGAAACTGATGACGCGAAATGCCGAACGCCGCCCAATAGGCATTGGCCGGAAGCATATTGCGCATTGTCATCATGCTTTCGGTGCGCGCCGGGGCGCCGCCAGCGACGCCCAGCACGAACTGGAACATGGGCCGTCCGTCGATGAGGCGGGCTTCGACCAGATCGAGTCCGTGCTGCACCTGCCCCATGTCGAAACATTCCAGTTCCGGCTTCACGCCCAACTGCTGCGCGCGCCGCGCCATCCAGGCCAGATCACGAGGCCGGTTGACGACGACGCTGTCGCTTCCGAAATTCATCGATCCGCAGTCAATGGTGCAGATTTCCGGAAGCAGTTCCACGACATGCCGGAAACGCTCTTCCGAGCCCACCAGATCGGTGCCCGGACCGTCCTCGTTCGGATTCTCGTGCGGACGGTGCAACATGCCGCCCATGCCCGCGGTAAGGTTCAGCACGACATCCGTGCCCGACCCGCGGATGATATTCACCGCTTCGCGGAACAGCGCAGGTTCACGCGCGCCTACACCCGTGTCGGGATCGCGAACATGAATGTGAACGATCGCCGCACCGGCCTTAGCGGCCATGATGGCGTCGGCGGCAATCTGCGCCGGTGTGACAGGCACGTGTGGGCTGCGGCCGACAGTATCACCCGCGCCGGTCAGCGCGCACGTAATCGCGATCTTCCTCATTCGACCGTCCGAAAAGCTGGTTTTATCGACAATAGCGGGATCGCCGCGGTCGCCGTAATCTAAGGCAGCCCCGTCCGCAAAGCGGACAGCATCCAAAGCACTTTGGTATCGTTCGGCAATCCCCTTAGGCTGGCTTCGCCCAACAATGGACGTTCGATGACCAGCGCCGCAGATGCCGCTCCCGTATTGACGTCCGAGCCCACCGGCGGCGGCGCACAGAGCCGCATGTCTACTGGGACGTTCTTTGGCTTCAGCATGGGCATGATTGGTGATCGCATCTTCCGCGACGCTCCGGCGCTTCTTCTTCTGCTATTCATGACGAACTATCTGGCGATACCGCCGGCGCTGGCGGGCATCGCGATCTTCCTGCCCAAAGTGCTGATCATGTTCATCGACCCGCTGGTAGGGACATTGTCCGACCGGCTGAATACGCGCTGGGGCCGGCGGCGACCACCCATGCTTTTGGGCGCAGTGCTCGCAAGCGTAAGTTTCGTGCTGTTCTTTCACGTGCCAGAATTCGACACGAAGTTCATGTTGGCCTGCTATATGAGCCTGATCATCCTTCTGGGCTTCACCGGCTATTCGCTCTATTCGGTGCCTTACCTGGTCATGGCGTCAGAAATCGCCTCGAGCGATGGCGAGCGCCGCAAGATCATGTCTTGGCGCGTCACCTTCATGGCGGTGGGGCTTACCGTCAGCATGTTTTCCGGCGGCTTCATGCAATGGCTGGGCGGCGGGCTTCATGGCTACGCGATCATGGCATGGGTCTATGGCGCTATCTGCTTCGTCAGCATGATGACGACGGTCACGGCGACGGCGAACCTACCGCTGGCCGATGGCGACAGAACCGCGCCCCGCCTTTTCGAGCAATTCCGCCTTGTCGCGGCGAACGGCCGTTATCTCAGATTGCTGCTGGTCGGCTTTGCGCAAAAAGTCGCCGAAGGGGTCGGCTATGTCTCCTTCGCCTATTTCTGCATCTATGTCGTGAATCAGCCGCTCAGCGGCATGGGACTGGTGGTACTAGCGAGCAGCGTGGGACAGGTTCTGGCGCAGCCTTTATGGCTGCGCGCCGCGAAAATATGGTCGTCGCCGACGCTCTACACCATCGGGGTGCTTGGCTGGTGCCTCAACCTCGTGCTCTGGCTTGCGATGAAAGGACAGTCGCAGCTCTGGCTCATACCGCTGGGTCTCGAGGGCGGTGCAGCGGCGGGCGGCTTCCTGATGGTGACGCTCTCGATGCTGTCCAACACGATGGCGGCAGACTCTATGGAGACCGGCGTCAATCGCGAAGGCGTTTACAGCGGCGTGTGGCTCGCGGCGGAAAAAATGGGATTCTCGATGGGCGCGCTGATCGTCGGCGTGGTGATCTCTCTGTTCGG
Source organism: uncultured Alphaproteobacteria bacterium (assembly GCA_963802815.1). Lineage (GTDB taxonomy): Bacteria > Pseudomonadota > Alphaproteobacteria > Micropepsales > Micropepsaceae > Rhizomicrobium. Next base: position 43,203 of record CAWDKN010000085.1, on the reverse strand, counting down.
GTTTGTTGAAAGCTCCAATGGCGTGCAGGTCGCGCAGACATCCACCGCCATCTTCGGGATCGGCTTCGTCTATTGCGGGATCAACATGCTGATCTATGTCTTCAGCATTCTGGGCATGCGCCGCGTCGCTCGCTTCGAGGCCATGCCGGTTCAAGGGAAGGTCACATGACGCAACTGACAATGGAGCGCGCCGAAAATTTGGCAAAATCCGCCCTCGCCTACGCGCGCGCAAAATCACTCAACGCGCTGAGCGTTTCGGTGATCGAACTCGAGCGGCCATCTAAAATTCGCGATACGCGAGGATGGTGCTGGGCTTGCGGGCGTGGACATCGCGCTTGGAAAGGCGCGCGCGGCGCTCACCTTCGGCTGTTCGTCGAAACAGATCGCCGATGCCCTGGCGGGCGACCCGCTCGCCGGACCGTCCGTGATCGGTGTGCTGCAAGGCCGCATCATGCTGCTGGCCGGAGGCATTCTGATCCGCGATTCCGTTAACGAAATCATCGGCGCGATCGGTGCTGCGGGCGACGCCCCCGACAACGACGAAGCGGCCGTCACGGCGGCGGTTTCAGGCTAACCTTCATTTGCGCACGTCTTCCGGACGCGGGTTGGGTCCCGGATTGCCGAGCGCGGCGCCGCTGAGCCCTTGCAGCGCGAGGCCATGGCCGACTTCGCGAACGATCATTTCTTTCAATCTTTGCGCCGTCGCAACTCGCATGTAGCGCAACGTCAGCGTTGGCAGCGCTGCAAGCTGCCGCGCCAATTCCCATGCACGCGGCATCAGCGCGCCAGGTGCAAGCACCTCGTTCACAACACCCAGGCGTAACGCTTCTTCCGCGCCGATTTTCTGCTGCGTGGCGAGGAAATAGCGGCCGCGGACGGGTCCCAGAACATGAGGCCACAGCACATGCACGCCATCGCCCGGCACCAATCCGAATGCCAGATGAGGCAAATCCTGAAACACCGTGTTCGTCGATGCGAGGACGGCATCACATGTGAGGATATATTCGCTATGCACGAAGGCCGGCCCGTTCACCGCCGCGATTACCGGCACATCTATGTCCAAGAGGTTCTGGAGAACCTTTTTTCCTTCCCAATATACGCGATCCCAATTCTTCGGAACCGTGAAATCGTCTCTCTCCGTGGCCTGGCTCTCGTCGAACGCGGCAATCCAGCTGTCGCCCGTGCCGGTAAGGATCATCACGCGCGTATCCGGATCGCGGCTGATATCGTAAAACGCATCGACCATATGTTCGTGCGTGCGAGGCCCGAACAGGCAAGGACCACCCCGCGTATGCAGCCGCACCTCTAATATGCCCTGCTCATCGCGGCGCATTTTAAGCTGGTCGTAGCGGTTGAAATAAGCCGATTCCATCAGACGTACTCGACTGTTCGGTGTTTCGCGAACGCGATTGTCAGCAGATCGACCATTGTGCGCAGAAAAGAGCGAAACGTGTCCGATGGTCGGACAGAACTACAGTCTCACTCGAAGTAGAAAACCCCGACCACAATCCAGGTCTGGCTCGCATCGTAGGACAGTACAGGCAGGAAGACATATTCGATGTGAAAAAGCGTGTTGGGACCCTTCGTGATCTCGACTTCGACAACAAGAGGTGTCTGGCTATTCAGCGTGGCGCGGAGATTCTTGGCATAACTGTGAAACGTCCCCCCCTGATACACGTCCGACAGCACGCGCCCGGAAACATCCACGCCAAATCGCCGAATGAGTCCTGTGCCGGCCAGACGAATGCGAAAATCGGCGTTGCCGTCGACAGGCTCGAACACGATCAGCCTGGACATGAGGCGGGCAACTGCGGCCGCGGGAAGGTCGCGCCCAAGCTTCAGGCCGCCTCGGTCCGCGCATTCCTTCCAATAGGAAAACAGCTTCTGCGAATCCGCGTGCTTCGGTTCGTCAAGGATCGTCACAGACGTGGATGCGCTCTCGTCCACGATAAGTTCGTGATAGCCAAAAGGTGCGGGCGTAAAAGCGTCTTTCAAACGGGCATCCTTCGTTTGGACCAATAGATGGGTTGAGGCGCTGACAATTGCTAGAGCGCGGTTGCTGCACGAAGTTCCGGGGCCGAAGGGACATAGGCTGATCTCGATGCGGAAGTCGGTCAGCGATTAGCACATATCTGTCCGACTGGCGGGCATTGTTGCATATGCCGCTTCCTTCAATAGCCGCCATGGGACAGGGTCGAAGTTGGCGACAGACTTGTAAGCATATGTTCGGAAAAGACAACTTATCGGTCAGACCCCAATGATCGACGCCAGCGCTCCCACGGCACCTGCGAAATTTCCGTTTCGCGTCGTCGTGAAATGACGACCGCAATCTGGCTGCGTTCATCGCAGGCGGCAAGCACATGGCAGTGAAAAATTCGGCGCAAACACTCTACGACAAACTGTGGTCTTCTCATGTTGTGCACGACTACCAGGATGGCGTGAGCCTTCTTTATGTCGACCGGCATCTCATCCACGAAGTATCCAGTCCGCAGGCATTTGAGGGCTTGCGCGCGAGCGGGCGCGACGTGCGGCGCCCGGGAGCGCAGCTCGCGGTTTCTGATCACGCGGTGCCTACGAAGGATCGGGACAAACCAATCGCCGACCCTCTGGCACGCGAGCAAGTCTCGCTGCTTATGGCCAATTCGCAAGCCTTCGGCATTCGCCATCTGGATCTGAGCGATGCGCAGCAGGGAATCGTGCATGTCATCGGACCGGAACTGGGCTTTACCCTGCCCGGCATGACCATTGTCTGCGGGGACAGCCACACGTCCACACATGGCGCGTTCGGAGCGCTGGCCTTCGGCATCGGCGCCAGCGAATGCGAGACGGTTCTGGCGACGCAGACCTTGCGACAGACGCGCGCGAAGAACATGCGCGTGATGATCACCGGACCGCTCGGTTTCGGTGTGGCGGCAAAGGACATCATCCTGGCTTTGATCGGAAAAATCGGGAGTGCCGGCGCGGTCGGCTACGCAATCGAGTACGCGGGCGATGCGGTGCGGGCGCTGTCGATGGAAGGACGCATGACGCTCTGCAACATGAGCATAGAGGCCGGAGCGCGGATGGGCCTGGTAGCGCCGGACGAGACAACCTTCATTTATATAAAGGACCGTCCGATGGCGCCGCGACATTCTCTTTGGGACGCGGCGCTGGCCGACTGGCGGAGTCTGTTTAGCAATCCCGGCGCCGTGTTTGACCGCGAAATCGAACTGGATGCTGCGGCTTTGGCGCCGCAAGTGAGCTGGGGCACGAGCCCCGATCAGGTGGTGGCCGTCAGCGGGACCGTGCCCGATCCGGATGCCGCGCCAAACGAAGTGGCGCGTCTGAAAACGATCCGTGCTTTGGCCTATATGGGCATCACCGCAGGAATGCCGTTGCGCGAGATTGCCATCGACGATGTCTTCATCGGTTCCTGCACCAACGGACGCATCGAGGATTTGCGCGCCGCGGCCCATGTGCTGCGCGGTCGCAGGATCGCCTCCACCGTCACCGCGCTGGCCGTGCCGGGTTCGGGCACGGTCAAACGTCAGGCCGAGGCCGAAGGCCTGGACAAGGTATTCACCGATGCGGGTTTCGAATGGCGCGAGGCAGGTTGTTCGCTCTGTATCGCCATGAACAACGACCGGCTTGCGTCGGGTCGCCGGTGTGCCTCCACTTCGAACCGCAATTTTGAAGGCCGTCAGGGTGCGGGAGCGCGCACGCATTTGATGAGTCCGGCTTCGGCTGCGGCCAGCGCTATCGCCGGCCATCTCGCCGACCCGCGCGACTATTCCGGCTGATGCAATGGAAGCGTTCAACCGTCTTACAGCGATTGCGGCCCCCATGCCGCAGCCCAACATAGACACCGACATTATTTTTCCGGCGCGCTTCCTGCTCATCACGGTCAAGAAGGGTTTGGGAAAATACGCTTTTTATGAATGGCGTTACGATTCCCAAGGTGCGGAGCTGCCGAATTTCGTTCTCAATCGCGAGTCATACCGTCAGGCACAGATTGTCGTGGCGGGAGACAATTTCGGCTGCGGATCGAGCCGCGAACAGGCGCCTTGGGCGTTGCGCGATCTCGGTATACGCTGCGTCATCGCCACCAGCTTCGGCGAGATTTTCTATTCCAACTGCTTCAAGAACGGCATCCTGCCAGTGGTGGTGACTGATGCTCAACTGGGCCTGCTGCAGAACGAAGCCTTCGCCGAACGCAGCATCACCGTCGATCTCACAAGCCAGACCGTGCAATGCCAGTCTGACAGGACAATCCGCTTTGCCGTAGAACCTTGGCGGCGCGAGGCTCTGCTGAACGGCTGGGATGAGATCGGCATCATCCTCAACGAACGGGCGAGCGACATAGCCGCGTTCGAGAACGGTCAACGCGCCGCCAGACCCTGGCTTTACGCGGGAGATTAAAGCATGGCCAATCCTATTGTTCGCCAGAAACTGGCGCGCAAAGAGTTCTTCGTTGCGCCCGGCATGCAGGACATGATCGCGACGGTGATCGCCAACAAGGTCGGCTTCGATATCGTCTATGGCACGGGATATTTCCTGACGGCTTCATCATTGGGCCTCCCCGATGCCGGTATCGCTACCTACACTCAGATGCTCGACCGGATGACGACGCTGGTGAAGTCCAGCAACGCGGCCGTAATTGCCGATGCCGACACCGGCTATGGCGGATTGCTCAACGTGCATCACACGGTGAAGGGCTACGAGGCCGCTGGCGTCACTGCCATCCAGCTTGAGGACCAGGAATTTCCCAAGAAGTGCGGCCACACACCGTACAAGCGATTGATCCCGCTGGAAGACATGGTCAAGAAGATCAGAGTCGCAGCCGACGCACGCACGGACAAGGAGAACTTCCTCATCATTGCCCGAAGCGATGCGCGCCAGAGCGAAGGCCTCGACGGAACGCTGCGCCGCATCGAGGCCTATGCGCAAGCCGGTGCGGATATTCTGTTTCCCGAGGCGCTGACTTCGGAGGAGGAGATGCGCAAGGCCTGCGCCACGTTCGACAAGCCACTGATGGCCAACGTGGCCGACGGTGGGCTGACGCCCATCCTGCCCGCCAGAACCTTCAAGGACATCGGCTATGCCTTTGCAATCTACCCCTCGATGACGAGCCTCGTCGCCGCCGCTGCGATGGAGCAAAGCCTCACCATGCTCAAGAACCACGGCTCCTACGAGAACATGCCCCTTTTCGACTTCAAGGAGTTCTGTGGCCTTATCGGATTCCAGGACGTCTGGGACTTCGAGGAGAAATGGTCGAAGTAGGCCTTGGGGAAACGCAACTATCCGGCCGCCTTGGCAGCAGCGTGCAGCGTTGGCGGCCGGCTTCGCGCCATATGTGAGGCAAAATCCGCGTCCGTTCTGTTAGAAATGCCCGATTTTTGTTAGCGAAAATGAATAGGGTCCAGGGGCGACTCCCAATCTATGTCCTGAGTATTTTGGTTCATTGGAAGTAATTCGTCTGCACCGCAATGGCGATACCAACAACAGCACCAACGCCTTTTAGGCTTTAGCTGACGGTCGATCGTTTATCCGGCCGAACCAATCCACCAGGTTCTTGAATTCCGGATTGATGGACTGGCCCACCTGATTTCCGAAATCGAGGAAGCAGTACAGGAGAATGTCCGCGAGCGTCATTCGCTTGCCGACAACATAGTCCTTGCCCGCCATCTGGCCGTCGAGCCACTTGAGTTGGTCCTGCGCGATTCGCTTCAGGCCGTCCGCAGCCTCAGGCACCGTGACAATGCGGTTTTGGAAAAGCGGCAGCCCCTGGCTGAAGCGAAATCCGTTTGCCAGAGGCTCGCAAATGTTGAGGTCGATCCGGCGGGTCCACATCCGGGTTTCGGCCTTCTCTTCCGATGTCGTTCCGATCAGGGCAGGCTTCGGGTTCTTGTCCTCGAGATATTCGCAGATGGCCGTGACTTCGGAGAGAAATGATCCGTTGTCCAGCTCGAGCGCCGGCATCTGGCCATGGGGATTTCTTCTAAGATGCGGTTCCTGGCGATTCTCGCCAGCCATTATGTCAACCTCTTCCAGGGGAATCGAAAGACCTTTCTCCGCCATGAACATGCGGACGACCTTTGGATTCGGCCCGAGCGAATTGTAAAATTTCATTTCATGTCTCCCAGGGGATAAACGAGATTGATCTGACGAAGGAAGGCGCCCCCGGCATTGTCAGGGGAATGCAACGCCGCGATAACGGGCGCGCGCTAGTTCCCGAGGATGGCGACAGCGGACAAGCCCGGCGCACCGTAGACCTGGCTGTAGCCAATGCTCGGATTTTCGACCTGGCGTTCTCCGGCGCGGCCACGAAGTTGCTGCACATTTTCGTAGACCTGCCGCAGGCCTGAAGCACCGATCGGCTCTCCGCAGGCCAGGCAGCCGCCGTCGGTATTGATCGGCAGCCTGCCGCCGAGACGCGTAGTGCCGTCTGCGATCAGCTTCTCCTGCTCCCCGTCGGCGCAGAGGCCGTTTTCGGCCATGTGCATGATCTCGGCGCCCGACTCTCGTATCCTGGATCTGCGCCACGTCGATGTCGCGCGGTCCTACGCCCGCCATTTCATAGGCGGCTTTTGAAGCGATCTCGGTCGGCGACTTCCCGCGCTTGATCTCAAGCGACGGCGAGAACACCTCGAACGATCCTTCGACGCGCGTGCGCACCGCAGCCCCCATCATGCGCGGTCCGGCGAGACCGAGCTCGCGCATCTTCTTGTCGGAAGCGAGGATCAGCGCCGCACCGCCTTCGGCCGGCGAGCAGAACATGAACTTGGTCAGCGGATCCGAGACCATCTGCGCGTTCAGGATCGTCTCCGCATCGACAGGCTGGCGTCGCCAGGCGTGCGGGGTCTTCGCGCCGTTCTCGAATGCCTTTTCTGCCACGCGTGCGAGCGTCATGGGCGTGATGCCGTGCAGGCCCATGTAGCGCGTGATCTTCATCGCAAAGAACTGCGTCGTGAGCATCATGCCGGTCTCGCCGTACCATTTCGGCAGGCCGGACGCTTCGGGATCGGGATTGAAGGCGCCGCGCGGATGCTTGTCGAAGCCGATCACGACACCAAGGTCGAACTCGCCCGACTTGATCGCCCAGTAGCCTGAAAGAAGCGACGAACCACCGGTGGCGCAGCCATTGGCAACGTTGATGAACTGCACGCCCGTGAGGCCTAGGCGCGGCAGCATCGCGTCCGCGCTGCCCGCAGCCGCCGAGCCGCCGAAAGCGAATTGCACGTCGCGCCAGTCGAGGCCCGTATCGGCGAGCGCTTCGCGCACGGCGAAGACCCCCTGCTCCAGCCCTGTCTTGTCGTCCGTGCGGCCGAAGGGATGGATGCCGGCGCCAATGATATGCACATCAGTCATGATCGCATTTCCTTTCAGGCAGCAGGGCGGAAGGCGTAGGTGATTGCGGTTTCGGCGCCCGCGCGCGCGAACGGTACGGCGGCAAGGGTCATGGCCATGCCGACCTTGAGCTTCGCGAAATCGTCGGTGTCGAGACGCGCCTCGACGATGATCTGGCCCGGCAGCTCCACATAGCCGACGGCGTAGGGCTTGAAGCTGCGCTCGTCGTCGGCGCCGCCATAGGGCGGTGACTTTGGACGGAAGCGCTGCACGGTAAACGACCAGAGTTTGCCCTCGCCCGCGAGCGCTATCTTTTCGTATTGCGATGCGTCCATTCCAGACGGCAAGGGAAACTTGATGCGGCCGGTTTCCTTGTGCCGCCCGCCGATGAGCCGCGGGCCGGACGCGTCCACCTCGATGAGATCCGGCGTGATCGGATTTGCCATTCGTTTCTTCCCACCCTGCGTTATTTTCTGGCCCCGGACGTTAGCAGCCTGTAGAAAAAATCACTAATGACTTTATCGGACGTCTCGGATGGTTTTGACCGGACGCCGCAGGTGCGGGAGGAACGACGTGAGCGATTTGATGAGCGCCCCCTCTCTGGGCGATGTGATCCGGGTCCAGGCCGAGCTGCGCGGGGACGCGCCGGTCTTCCAGTTCGAAGGCCGGACCACGAGCTACCGGGATTTCAACGCCCATGCGAACCAGGTCGCCAACGCCCTGCTGGCAGCCGGCGTCAAGAAGGGCGAACGCCTTTGCTACATCGGCAAGAACAGCGATCATTATTTCGAGGCGCTGTTCGGCGCGGCGAAGATGGGCGCCGTGATGGCGCCGGTGAACTGGCGCCTTGCACCGCCCGAAGTCGTCTACATCGTCAACGACTGCAAGGCGGGGGTGCTGTTTGTCGGACCCGAGTTCTTCGATCTCGCCCGCAAGATCCTTCCGGAGCTCCCGAGCGCGCACACGGTCATCGCCATGGAAGGCGGCAATCCGGAATGGAAGAGCTACGAGGCCTGGCGCGACGCGCACAGCGCGAAGGACCCCGGCATAAAAAGCGAATACACCGATGTCGTGCTGCAGCTCTACACCTCCGGAACGACCGGCCGGCCGAAAGGCGCGATGATCCGCCATGCCGGCATTCTCGGCCCGCGCCGGCTTCCGCCCGACCAGGTGCCCAACTGGAACCGATGGTCGAACGACGACATAAGCCTTGTCGCCATGCCAGTCTTTCACATCGGTGGCTCGGGCTGGGGCATCAGCGGCATCGTCAACGGCGCCAAGGGCGTGGTCGCTCGCGAGTTTGATCCCAACCGCGTGCTCGACTTCATCGAGACAGACAAGGTCACGAAGTTCTTCATGGTGCCGGCGGCTCTGCAGATCGTCGTGCGTTCGCCGCGGGCGCGGGAGGTCGATTACTCCGCCATCAAGTACATCATGTATGGGGCCTCTCCGATTCCGCTCGAGCTTCTTCGCGAATGCATGCAGGTATTCGGCTGCGGGTTTGTGCAGATGTACGGCATGACGGAGACGACAGGCACGATCGTGGCGCTGTCGCCGGAAGACCATGATCCCAGGGGCAACGAACGCATGCGTTCGGCGGGACGGCCGCTGCCTGGCGTCGAAATCGTCGTGCTGGACGAGAACGACAACCGATTGCCGCCGCGCCAGGTAGGCGAGATTGCGACGCGCTCCATTGCCAACATGGCCGGCTACTGGAACATGGAAGAGGCGACGGCCAAGACCATCGACAAGGATGGCTGGCTGCGTACCGGCGATGCGGGTTATCTGGACGAAGACGGCTATGTCTACATTCACGACCGGGTGAAGGACATGATCATCTCCGGCGGCGAGAACATCTATCCGGCCGAAGTCGAGAACGCGATCTTCGGTCATCCCGAGGTCGCCGACGTGGCGGTGATCGGCGTGCCGGATCCGAAATGGGGCGAAGCGGTGAAAGCGATCGTCGTGAAGAAACCCGGCCGCGACCCGAAGCCGGAAGACATCATCGCCTATACGCGCGAAAGAATAGCCGGATACAAGACGCCGAAATCGATCGATTTCATCGAATTGTTGCCGAGGAATCCGTCGGGGAAGGTCCTGCGGCGGGAATTGCGTGAGCCTTATTGGGCGGGGAAGGAACGTCGGGTGAATTAAGTCCACACACCCCTCGAAGAGGATGGATTCTTTCGCTTAGCGCGCGTTCTTCTTCGCTTCCCCGGCGACCCAGCGCACCGCATTGGCGATCAGCTTGCGATAGTTCTCATCCGCGTAGGTCGCGGGCCCGTCGCCGGGCTGGAGGTAGACGAGCGGGCTGTTGCGGGCGCGCTTCGTCCAGCCGATCAGGTTCGGGCCGTCGTCATGTTCCCAGCCCTCGTTCGAGAACATCTTTCGGGAGATCGCATGCGCCGCGGAATAGAAATTGTCGCGCGTGAAGGCGTGACCTGAACGCAGCAGCGGCGTCACGGAGTCCGCGAACACTTCGGAGAGATAGAGCTCGTCCGTCAGCGTGAACCGCTCCGGAAGACCGGCGAGCACGGGATGGCTTGGCGCGACGACCTGGACGTCGTGCGTCACATCGTGGCGATATCCAGAGTCCGGATGCGCCTTTCCGCGCAGCAGCGCGGGCACGTAGAGAAAGCGGCCGCCGAGAAGCTCGGCGTATTCCTCCCAGGCCGGCCAGCCCGCGATGGCGTGATGTAGAGCCACGATGCCGATGCCCTGATCCAGCAGCGCAAGGAAGCCGCGCTTGAAATCCTCGGACGGCGTGACGAAGCTCGGGCCGCTGGGGCTGCGAAAATCGATGCCCGGCATGTCGTAGAGCACCAGCGCATCGACGCCCTTCATGCCGTCGGGATCCATCAAGGCTTGTGCAGCCGGCTGCTCGACAAGGGACGCGGAGACGCCCGCCATCTCGTCGAAGATCGCCATGAAGGGATCGCGCTGATAGGGATGGCCCTTCGCCACCACGACGACGTTCAGCTTTTCCCCATAGCGGACGATCGGCATCGCCGCTTACGCCACCTTGAGCAGCTGCTTGCCGAAATTCTCGCCGCCGAAGAGCCGCATCAGCGTGCGCGGCGCGTTCTTGAAGTCCTTCTGAATGTCCTCGCGGTAGCCGATCTTTCCCTCCTTGATCCAGCGCGTGATCCGCTGGCGCGCGAGCGGGAACTCGCTTTGGTAGTCGAGCACGATGAAGCCGCTCATCGTGGCGCGCTTGAAGATCAGGTTGAAATAGTTCTCGGGTCCGGCCGGCATCTGGCCGAGCTCGTAGCGCGAGATGCCGCCGCAGACGACGACGCGTGCCGCTAGGGCCAGCTCGCCAAGCAGATCGTTGAACACCTTGCCGCCGACATTGTCCCACAACACGTCGATGCCGCCCGGTGCATGCTCCTTCACCTGCCGGCGCACATGGCCCGCCTTGTAGTCGACGGCCGCATCAAAACCGAGCTCGTCGACTAGCCATTTGCATTTTTCCGGTCCGCCGGCGACTTCGATCACCTTGCAGCCAGCGATCTTGCCGATCTGGCCGACGACGGAGCCCGTCGCTCCGGCCGCTCCCGTGACGACCAGCGTGTCCCCCGCGAAAGGCTTGCCGATCTTGTTGAGGCCGAAATAGGCCGTCATGCCCGTCGTGCCAAGCACGCCCAGATTGGCCGTGAGAAGCTCGTTGTCCTCGATCTTGAGGAGATCCTTCGCGGGCAGCGTCGGGTGATCCTGCCAGCCGATCTGACCCATCACCTTGTCGCCGGGCTTCATGTGCGGGGCTTTCGAGGCGACGACCTCTGCGATGCCGGCGCCGCGCATCACTTCGCCGATTTCGGTCGGTGCCACATAGCCGCCGACATTCTCCATCCAGCCCTTCTGCGCCGGATCGAAGCTCAGATAGAGCGTTCTCAGTTGCACTTCACCCTCTTCCGGCGTGCGTACGGGCTTCTCGGCCCATTCAAAATCGCTGTCTTTGAGCGGACGCCCCGTCGGACGCGCGGCAATCAGCCATTGATGATTGATGGTCATGGTCTTTCCGTTGGTTAAAAGAGCCCCAGATTTAAAGGGGACCAGCGGCGGCCATCCATCCGCCATCGGCCAGAAGTTCGGCGCCGGTCACGAATGACGATTCGTCGCTCGCCAGGAACAGCGCGCATTCGCCCATTTCTTCGCTCGTCGCCATTCGGCCGACAGGCTGCAAGCTCTCGAAATAGCGCCGCGTCCCTTCGGCGTCGCCGCTTGCATCGAACGCGGCCTGGTTCATAGGAGTGTCGATAGCGCCAGGATGCAGGGAGTTGCAGCGGATCGCCCTGTACTTGCGTGCGCAGTGCACGGCAACGGATTTGGTGAGGAAGCGCACGCCACCTTTCGACGCCGTGTAGGCCGCGGCCGAGGCAAGCCCCATGAATCCCGTAATCGACGAAACGTTCACGATCGAGCCCTTTGGGCCGCCGGGATTGTCCTTCATTGCCGCGATGGCGTGCTTGCAGCCAAGCATCACCCCGGTAAGATTGACGCCCAGCACCTTGTTCCAGACATCGAGCGTCGTTTCCTCGATGTTCTGGCCGATAAAGACTCCGGCGTTGTTCATCAGCACGTCGAGGCGCCCGTGCCGCCTTGACACCGATGCGATGGTCTCGCTCCATTGCGCCTCGTTCGACGTGTCCTGGTGGAGATATACGCCGTCGATCTCATTCGCGACGGCGCGGGCCTTGTCTTCCTGAATGTCGGTAACAACGACACGCGCGCCTTCGCCGGCGAAGATCCGCGCCGAGGCGGCGCCAATGCCGCTGGCGCCACCGGTGACGATCGCAACCTTTCCTTCCAGCCGGCCGGCCATCAGCCGAGCCTCCGGACCGGATCCTTGCCGTCCCAGTTCTCCGCCGCCTTGCGCATCATCGCGAAGAAATCGCGGCTGCCGGGACCGGGTTTGAGGATCTCGACCATCGTGCCCGGACCGCCGCCGGTGTCGACATAAATGACCTCGCCGCCGCCCGCGACCTTGGCCTCCTGTGCGATGACGGCCTTCGCGTCGCGCACGGCCGCGCGCGCCACCGACATGTCGTCCACGAGGATGCAGACATGCTGCAGGCCTTCGTGCCCCGCGTCGCGCCACTCCTTATATATGGACGGCGCATCGTTGTGCTGACGGATAAGCTCGATCTGCAGATCGCCCCAATAGCCGAGCACCATCGAGAAATCGACCTCGGTGCTCTTGCCGCGGCATTTCGTGTCTTCGAGCTTGACGTGATCGAGGGCGAAGAACGGCCCCGCCCCCATCGTCTCGATCCAGAACTTCAGCGTGGCGTCGAAGTCTCTCGGCACATAGGCGAGCTGCATGATTTCGCCGAGTGCGGCGATCGAACTCTTCCGGCTCATTCGGCGGCCTCCTGGATGGTTGCGGGGAGCGGCATGCCGATGGCCGCGGCGATGTCGCGATGCTGGTTCTGCAGCGCGATCTCCTGGCGACCATAAAGGACGGTCGCGCCTTTCGGCATCATGGTCATGTTGCGCCAGCCCTCGGCCGCCGTGACATAGTCCTCGGTGGTGACGACATGCGCCGTCGCATCGAAACCCGCCTCGACCTCCTTGCGATACTCTTCGGAGTTCACGCCGCGCGGCGCATAGATCGACTTGTAGGTGACTGTCTCGCCGACGGTCTCGCCCGGAAAATGGCGGAACAGGGTCGTATAGGAATACCCAGGACGCACCGAGCCGACGAAGATGATCGTGTTCGGGAAAAGATAGTGGATGCCGCTCGCACCCATGGCGGGCCATTCCGACTCAGGCTTGAACGCCCACTCCTCCATCAGGCGGCTGGCAAAGCCGACGCGATGATGCGGACCGAACTTGTCGTAGACGGTGATGTCATTGCGGAAATAGGGCGCCAGCGTCTGCTTGTGCAGCGCCGCGAAGTGGTAGCCCTCGCCGTAGGTGTCGAGCGCATATTTCCAGTTCGACTTCACCGGCAGCTCGCCGGACTTCACATGTTCGGCTTCGCTCAGATCGAGCGCTTCGAGCACCGGCGCGAAGCTGCCCAGATGCGCGTCGATGTCCATCGTCGAGCTGGGCGTCGCCTGAACGAAGACGAGGCCGTAGCGCTCTACCGCCGGCACCGCGATCAGGTGCTCGCTCTTCTCCAGGCAACCCTCGAAGCGCTCGCGCTCCGGCACGGCGGCCAGTTTGCCATTGTTGTCGAAGGACCAACCGTGGAACCAGCAGGTGAAGAGCTTTGCCGTGCCTTCGCGCTCGCGCACCAGCCGCGCACCGCGATGCATGCAGACATCAAGGACGCTCGCAGGCCGCGCCGCCCCGCACCACCACGACCGGCACGCCGGTCTCGTCGAACAGGCGGAGCTCCAGGCTTGTCGATCTGGCTCGACACACAGGCGACGACGGGCGTCTCGCGGAGCAGTTTCTGGCGCTCAGCCGCCGGCGCACCGGCATCGGTGTAGACCGCCACGTCGTTGCGCATCGGCGCGGGCGCGAGATCCGCGGCGGCGAGCGGCGTAGCGAGTGTCGCTGCGCTCAACGGCGAGGAGCTGCGCACCGTCATCCTGGCCGGCGACGGCGGCACGTTCGATATCGGCTTCGCCAGCCTCTCGGCGGCGGCGGAACGCAACGAAGACATCCTCTACATCTGTTACGACAACGAGATTTACGGCAACACCGGCGGGCAGCGTTCCTCCGCCACGCCCGCGGGCGCGGTCACCACCAACACCCCCGACGGCAAGGTCGAGCAGAAGAAAGACATCCTCGCGGTCATGGCGGCGCATCGCATTCCCTATGCCGCATCGCTTTCGCTGGCGCATGCCGAGGACACGCATCGCAAACTGCGTTACGCGCTCGACCTCAAGGGCTTCCGCTTTCTGCATGTGCTCTCGCCCTGCCCCACCGGCTGGAAGTCGGAACCCGCGCTGGGCTTGGAACTCGTGCGCTTGGCGGTACGTTCCGGTCTGTTCCCGGTTTACGAAATCTTCGACGGCAAGCGCCATGTGGTGAACATCGAGCCGGATTTCTCCGATGAAGCACTGAACATGTATTTGTCTTTGCAGCGGCGTTTCCAGAAATCGGGACTGTCAGCCGCCGATTTGCGCCCAGCCATCGATCGCTATTGGCAAAATTTGCGCGCGCTTTCGGGCCGCATCGTCCCGGCGCAAAGGAATGTGTGAGATGGCGCGCAACATTCCCCCCTCCGTCGCGCTTCGCGCGCCACCTCCCCCGCAGGCGGGGGAGGAAAGAGACCACGCATGCTTCGCCACTTTCCGTCCCCGTGGCTTCACCGCTTTCCTCCCCCGTTTACGGCCGCCTTCGCTAAAGCTACGGCGGGCCAAGCGAGATGCACTTGCCGCGGCGAAGCCTCTTGGCGTAGCCGGGGGGAGGTGCCGATCGAGCGTAGCGAGCGAGGCGGAGGGGGGACATTTCTGCACGCATGGATACCGCCCTCAACACTCAGGACCCTGCCCATGAGAAAATATGTCGGCGAACGGATCAAGAAGCTGCGCGAGGCGCAGGACATGACGCTTGAACAAGTCGCAAAGCTTGCCGGAATCGATGCCGAGCGGCTTAAGGCCTATGAAGAAGGCAGCGCGGTTCCCGCCATCGGCGCGGTGATCCAGCTCTCGCGCGTGCTCGGCTCGAAGATGGAAGGCTTGCTGCATGGCGGCGGCACGGTCTCCGAACATCTGACAATCTGCCGCTCGGGCGAATCTCTCGGCGGCGATCAAGGCGACACCGAGCAGAGCTATGCTTACGCGACGCTCACCAGGCCCGGCACCGCGGGGCACCGGATGGAGCCGTTCCTGCTCAGCTTCGATCCCAAAACGCCGCGCGGCGTGCCGATCTCCCATGACGGGCAGGAATTCGTTTATGTCGTCGCGGGCGCCATCGAACTTTTCTATGACGGGCGAAACTATCGCCTGGAACAAGGCGACAGCGCCTATCTCAATTCCTCTCGTCCGCATACCTTTCACGGATTGGGCGACAGCGTCGCGAAGATGCTGGCGGTAGTGGGTTCGTAAACAACAGGGAACCGTGCTCCTGACCGCATCCGGGGAACCGGATGCGATCCCGGTGGTTATTGTGTTACGGAGCACAGGAGACCCGACATGCAAAAACTCGCGCTTGTTGCCTTCAGCTTTGCCGCTGTTACGGCTTTTTCGGGCGCGGCGCTGGCCGTTCAGGACACGCCGTCGGACATCAACGGCGTCGAGACGGTTTGCACCGGTGTTGGCTCCGCCAAGGACGATCCGCGCTGGAACGCCTATCCGGTGAAGCTTGTGTTCGCCAACACGGTCGGTGAAGACGTCGCCACCGAGCACGTCACGCTGACCAAAGGCGGGCACGCGGTGATGGCAACCGAATGCGACGCACCCTGGCTGCTGATCAAAGCACCGGCCGGCCGCTATGGCGTGACCGCGACCGTCGACGGCCAATCGGGAACGCGCATCGCCAGAGCCAAGTTCTCCACCGGCAATACGGGCGCCCAGAAGACCGTGACATTGGCATTTCCCAGCCTCCGCCAGCCAGCGGCCCGTAAGATTGCGCTTGAACGGGAGACGATTTCGTCACTTGATCCCAGAGCGTTGCCGCTCTCCTCAGCGGAACATGGCGGCTTCGGCTTCCATCATCACGTCGATAGTGAAATAGAACCGCTGTGCCGTCCCTTGTTCATCGGTCACATCCATTGCATCGCAGGAATGGCCGCCCTCGTGAATGAGCGCTTGGCCGGTGACCTTCATTCCGAGCATGGCGAGAACGAAATACTCTTCGGGGACCTGGAAGGCTTCCCAGCCTTTGGCGCAACTTTTGCCGTCGCCGGTCTTGGTGATGGAGGTCAGCAATCCGAATTCGACGAAATGATGCAGGTCCGCGCAAGCATCGTCGTGCAGGATGACGCAAGCCTGCCTGAGAAATTTGTGCGCTTCCATGTTGGTGTAATCGATCGACAGTAGCGCTTCCGCTTTCTGGCGGACCATCGTCGCAGTTTCGATCTTCCGTGACGCCTCGTACATTTCTTTTCGGAGCGTGCTTTCGCTCTCGAATTCGTCCCCGCCGCGCTGATGAGCGCGGCTCTTGAGATGAGCCAGGCGAAGGGCACGAAAATCCACAGTGACATCATGGGCCGCCGCACGGGCCACCAAAGTCGAATATTCGTCGCCGTCCGCCGGCAACTGTATGCCCGGCGTCGTATCGGCCGACGCTGCCCCGAAAAACAATACGACAAACGCAGCCAATGCGAAGCAACGCGTCTTCATGGTCCCCTCCCCACAATTATCGCCATATTACCTGGGAAGCAGGAAAGCCGACAGCCCGCAAATAAGCGCAGACCGTCTGCGATAGTTTCCAGGAGAATCTACACGGCGACGCAGCGATGCGTTATGAATCATCCCACATACCGGGGACGAACACATGGACTTGCCCGTCAATCGCTTCAAACGGCGCCTCAAGGATGTTCAGATCGGGCTGTGGCTGGTGCTGGCCGATGCCTCCAGCGCAGAGCTGTGCGCCGTGTCGGGTTATGACTGGCTGTTGATCGACGGCGAGCACGGGCCGAACGATTTGCGAACCATCCTGGCGCAGCTGCGCGCCATAGCGGCCTATCCGGTCTCGCCGATCGTGCGTGCGGCGCTGGGCGACACCGCCGAGATCAAGCGGCTGCTCGATATCGGTGTGCAGACGCTACTCATCCCCATGGTCGAGAGCGTCGAACAGGCGCGCGCCATTGTGGCCGCCACGCGTTATGCGCCGGATGGCATCCGCGGATTGGCGACGCTGACGCGGGCGGGGCGCTGGACGCGGGTGCGCGACTACGCCGAGCGGGCGCATGAAGAGATTTGCGTCGTGGTGCAGATCGAAACCGCCAAGGGTTTGGAAAACATCGAAGCCGTCGCGGCGGTTGAGGGCATCGACGCGCTGTTCATCGGCCCCAACGATCTGGCCGCGTCCATCGGTTATCGCGGCCAGCTCTCCCATCCAAAGGTGACCGACGCAGTGGAGAATGCCATCGCGCGGATTTTGGCGGCGGGAAAACCCGTTGGCATCTTCACGCTGGATGAATCCTCGGCGCGGCATTATCTGTCGCTCGGCTGCACGTTTGTCTCTGTGGGGTCGGATGCCACACTGCTGGCGAATTCCGCGGACGCTTTACGGCGAAGGTTTCTGGATTCTTGAGCCGCGTTGGATTGAATGGAATCGAGAAAGCGGATTCGACCCTCCCCTTGAGGGAGCATCTGTGTCGGCTGTCAAGTGTTGATGGGAACATGGGGCTGCCAAGTGCGATCCTGGCTGATGAGGGTATTTGCCAGGATAATGAGCTTACGAGCGACGGCGACGAGGGCAACCTTGTGTGGCTTTCCTGCTGCGGTGAGCCGCGTATAGAGGGCTTTCATGGCGGCGTTGCAGCGACTTGCGCTGAGGGCACAGAGATAGAGCACGCGCCGGACTGCTGGGCGTCCCGCCCGAATGACACGTCGGCCTTCGCGCGAGCCGGAATTGTCTGCGAGAGGCGCCAAACCTGTAAGCATGGCGATTTGCTTGGCGTTGCAGGTCCCGAGTTCGGTCATATCTGCGACGAGGGTTGCAGCGGTGACCGGCCCAAGGCCGGGAATGGAAAGCAGGATCTCGTATCGGCGGACGAGCCCTGGGTCGGCTTTGATGCGCTTGGCGATCTCGGCATCGAGGCGAGCGATGTCCTTTGCCAGCCGGTCGATGCGGCGCCTGAGCTGGGTGCGCAAGAAGGCAGTGTTTGCCGCAAGCAGTTGGTTTTCGAGCGCCGTCTGCTCGGCCACAGCACTATGGCGTGCCGTGACGAGTTCTCTCAACGCCTCAATGCAATCCGACGCCGGCGCGCTGGGGGAAGGCGAAATGCTTGCCGCCAGAAGTGCAAGCATGCGCGCGTCCACCCGGTCGGTCTTGGCCAGCAGACCGAGCGCTTCGGCAAACAGCCTGGCGCGCAGCGGATTGACGATGGCCACGCTAAAGCCGCTGGCATGCAAGCTGCGGTGCACCTGCCTGTGCCATTTGCCGGTGGCTTCCATCGCGACGAGAGCAACCTCGTATTTGGCCAGCCAGCGCTTGAGCTGACGATGGCCCTGCGCGTCGTTGGAAACACGCAACGAACAACCTCCTGGCACGATGTGCGCATCGAGCCAGCTTTTACACACATCGATACCTGCGCTAGACTTAGTCTTGGCGTTTTGTTCGGACGATTCCTTGCCTTGCATGCGGGACTTGCTCCCCATCATCTGTTCAGGACAAAAGCCGAGGACGGACGGACCAAGCTCCCTCACGGTGCCAGACACCAAGGGTCGAACGGTCCCGCCCATCCGCATCGGGACCGGCGGCCGCCGGTCCCGATGCGCCTAACAGTTTGCTCTGAGTCGGCCCTTCCAACATGCAAGGGTCGAAAAACTCAAGCGGCGCGTAGCGACAGCGTGCGCGCGAAGAGTTTTTCGGGGAGGGGTGATTCTCACAACCGCATAACCCCTCCCCGAAGCGCTTCGCGCTTCGACCGTCCCTCAAGGGGAGGGTCGAAATTGTTGCGTAAATCCAATCCTAAATTGCTTTAACCGACCTGCCCGATAAAGAGCGCGCCGGTCACCGATAGTTTGCTCTGAGTGGGGTGCAGCGTTCCGTCGGCCGCGAGTTTGAAGACCACCAGATCGCCCGAGCGTTCATTGGCGACAATCAGCCGGTGATCGAGCAACAAGAAGAAGCGCGGCCAGTCCCCCAGCGTGGAAGCATGCTGGATCAACTTCGCATTGCCGTTTTTTCCGAGCGCGAAAACCGCAATGCTGTTGTGCCCGCGATTGGAGACATAAAGCCGCGTGCCGCCGCGATTGATGGCGATATGCGCCACTTGATTATGCGCCGTGAAATCAGCCGGCAAGGTCGAAAGCGTTTGTAATGGCGCTAGATCGCCGGACGGAGAACGGTGCAGCACCGTCAGCGTGTTCGCCAGTTCCGAGGCGAGATAAGAGAGCGGCAGATGCGGATGAAACGCCATGTGGCGCGGGCCGCTTCCCGGCGGCGCTTGGAACGCCGTCTGCACCGCGCCGATCGCGCGATTCTGCGCATCGAACGGATAGGCCAGCACCTGATCGCTGCCGAGATCGATGGTGTAGAGAAAACGCTGATCGGGACTGAAGCGGGCCCAATGGGCGTGCGGTCCCGCTTGGCGATCCGCTACCGGGCCATGACCGCTGTCCTGGCGCACATCCGGCTCGACCGGCATGCCGTTCGCATCGAGCTTGTAGAACGCGATACTGCCGCTGTTGTAATTGGCGACCGCGAGGCAGCGCTCCGCCTTGTCCAGCGAAATGTAAGTCGGTCCGTCGCCATGGCTTGAGGCTTCGCCGATTTTCGTCCAATCGCTGCCCGCGGTGCGATAGACGCCAATGATGCCTTCCGCCTGCTCGTCCAGAATGTAATGTAGGCCGAAGCGACGGCTATAGGCGGCAAAGGAAGCATCGCGAATGGTCTCGACCGGCGCGCCAGCCGACAATCGATCCGTAATGGGATTGTATGACAGCCGCACCAGTCCGCGTCCCTGATCCGCGCTCGATGTCCCCACGAACAAGGCGATATCGGGATTGCGCCCCGCCCCGAACGCGTATGGCACCAGCGCCGACAAGGCTGCACCGCGCAGCAGCCAGCGACGAGTCGGAGCGGCGTTCATCGCGGCAATTCGCTGGAACCGATCAGGAATTTGTCGACTTCGCGGGCGCATTCGCGACCTTCATGAATCGCCCAGACGATCAGCGATTGTCCGCGCCGCATGTCGCCGCAGGAGAAAATTTTCGGCGTGGTCGATTTGTAATCCGTCACGCTGGCTTTCACATTGCCGCGCACATCGAGTTCGAAGCCCGCTTGTTCGATCATGCCCGCTTTGCGCGGCCCCAGAAATCCCATGGCCAGCAGCACCAAATCGCATTTGATCGTGAAAGGCGCTGCCGGGAATCTCCACGGGGCTCAGCCGTCCGCCATTGCCGAGCTGCCATTCCACGCGTACGCATTCCAGCGCCGTAACTTTGCCGTCTTTGCCGATGGCGCGTTTGGTCAAGACCGACCATTCGCGCTCGCAACCTTCTTCTTGCGAAGAAGACGTGCGCAACTTTTGCGGCCAATCCGGCCATGTCAGCGCCTTTGTTTTCCTTCTCCGGCGGCTTGGGAAGAATTTCCAACTGGGTAATCGACTGCGCGCCTTGCCGATTGGAGGTTCCGATACAGTCCGATCCGGTATCGCCGCCGCCGATCACCACGACATGTTTGCCCTTGGCGCTCAAACTTCCGTGCGGCGCGGCACGCGCTTCGCCGTCGCCCGCCACGCGCTTGTTCTGCTGCGTGAGAAATTCCATCGCGAAATGGATGCCCGACAATTCCCGGCCCTCGACTTCCAGATCGCGCGGGCTTTCGGCGCCGCCCGCCATGACCAGCGCATCGTATTCGAGCAGCAAGCTGCGCCACCGAAATCGTCAACGCCCACTTCGATGCCGGCGCGGAACTGACGCCCTCGCCCTGCATCTGCTCAAGCCGGCGGTCGATCATGCGCTTTTCCATTTTGAAATCGGGGATGCCATAGCGCAGCAAGCCGCCGATTCGGTCGTTCTTCTCGAACACGGTGACGTCGTGCCCGGCGCGCGCCAATTGCTGGGCGCAGGCCAGACCCGCCGGGCCGGAACCGATCACCGCAACCTTGCGGCCGGATTTTTCCGCCGGGACCACGAGGCTTTATCCAGCCTTCCTCCCAACCGCGATCGACGATCTGGCATTCGATGGTTTTGATGGTGACCGGATTATCCTGGATATTGAGCGTACAGCTCGCTTCGCAAGGCGCGGGACAGACGCGGCCGGTGAACTCCGGAAAATTGTTGGTCGAGTGGAGCATCTCCAATGCCGCGCGCCATTGGCCGCGATAAACGAGATTGTTCCAGTCCGGGATCAGATTGTTGACCGGGCATCCCGTATGGCAAAACGGAATGCCGCAATCCATGCAACGCGCCGCTTGGTCGCCGAGTTCGGAATTCGTCAGCGGTTTGACGAATTCGCGATAGGTGGTGGTGCGCAGATCGACTTTTTCATAGAGGCGATCCCGGCGCTCGATTTCCAGAAAACCCGTGACTTTGCCCATGGCTATTCCGCCGCCTCGGCTTTGGCACCGGCGCGTTCGGCCCGCATTTCGGTCAAGGCACGGCGGTAATCCGTCGGCACGATCTTCACGAATTTGTCGAGCGCCGTCTCCCAATTGTCGAGCAAGGCGCGGGCCCTGGCACTTCCGGTATGCAACAAATGGCGCTCGACGAGGATGCGCAACCGCTCCGCATCGAAGCGCAAGGGATCGCCCATTCCGGAATCGGTGACGCTGATACTGCGCCGGCGCGGCATCTCTTCGTCCTCGCCGGCGATGGCGGAGGAGATTTTCTCCAGCTGTCACCATCGACTTGTTGCAGAGATCCGTGAAGGCGCTGTCCGGGTCGTAGACATAAGCGATGCCGCCGGACATGCCCGCAGCGAAATTGCGGCCCTGTGCGGCCCAGCACGACCACGACGCCGCCGGTCATATATTCGCAGCCGTGATCGCCAGTGCCTTCCACAACCGCGACCGCGCCGGAATTGCGCACCGCAAAACGCTCGCCCGCCACACCTTCGAAATAGGCTTCGCCGGCAATCGCGCCATAAAGAACCGTGTTGCCGACAATGATGTTCTCGGTCGGCTCGCGCGTGATGCCTTTGGGCTGGCGCACCACGATGCGTCCCCCAGAGAGACCCTTGCCGACATAATCATTGGCATCCCCATAGAGTTCGAGGCTGACGCCGCGCGACAGGAAAGCGCCGAAGCTAAGCCCGGCGGTTCCGGTGAAGCGTATGGCAATCGTGTCTTCGGGCAGGCCTGCATGTCCGTGCCGCTTGGCGATTTCGCCCGAAAGCATAGCACCGACGGTGCGATCGACATTGCGGATCGTCCGCTCCAACCGCACGGTTTTGCTTTTTTCGATGGCAGGCTTGGCGGCCACGATCAATTCGTGATCGAGCGCGGTATCCAAACGATGGTCTTGCTGTTCGCAATTGCGGATGGCGACGCCCGGCTTGGGCTGGACCTGATATAGGATTTTCGAAAGGTCGATCCCTTGCGTCTTCCAGTGCCGCACGGCGTGGGTCATATCGAGGCGATCGACATGGCCGATCATCTCCGCGATGGTGCGAAATCCCATCAGCGCCATGATCTCGCGCAATTCTTGCGCCACGAAGAAGAAATAAGCGATCACATGCTCGGGCGTACCGGTAAAGCGTTTGCGCAAAACCGGGTTCTGCGTCGCGATGCCGACCGGGCAGGTGTTGAGATGGCATTTGCGCATCATCAAACAGCCCGAGGCGATAAGCGGTGCGGTGGCGAAAGCCGAATTCGTCGGCACCCAGAAGGGCGGCAATCGCCACATCGCGCCCCGTGCGGATGCCGCCATCGACCTGCACGGCGATACGCCCGCGCAAGCCGTTCAGCACCAGGGTCTGCTGGGTTTCCGCCAAGCCTATTTCCCACGGGCTTCCCGCATGCGTGGTCGAGGTGAGAGGCGAAGCGCCCGTGCCGCCATCGAAACCCGAGATCGTCACGTGATCGGCCCGGCATTTGGCGACGCCCGCCGCCACCGTGCCGACACCGACTTCGGACACCAGCTTCACCGAAATACGCGCTTTGGAATTGACGCTCTTTAAATCGCGGATCAGCTGCGCCAAATCTTCGATGGAATAGATATCGTGATGCGGCGGCGGCGAGATCAGCCCGACGCCCGGCGTCGAATGACGGACGCGGGCGATATGCTTGTCCACTTTGGGACCGGGCAATTGACCGCCCTCGCCCGGCTTGGCCCCTTGGGCCATCTTGATCTGGATATCGTCGGAATTGACGAGATATTCCGCCGTCACGCCGAAGCGCCCCGAGGCCACCTGCTTGATGGCGGAGCGCGTGGAGTCGCCATTGGCGAGCGGTTTGAAGCGCTCGGGTTCTTCGCCGCCTTCGCCCGTATTGGAGCGCGCGCCTATGCGGTTCATCGCGATCGCCAGATTGGTGTGCGCCTCGCGAGAGATCGAACCGAAACTCATGGCCCCCGTGGCAAAGCGCTTGACGATTTCGCTCGCCGCTTCGACCTCATCGAGCGGGATGGGATTTTCCGCGAACTTGAATCCCATCAAGCCGCGCAAAGCCAAAAGCCGCTCGGTCTGCTGGTTGATGGTGGCGGCAAAGGTTTGGTAATCGGCCCAATTGTTGGCGCGCACCGCGTGCTGCAAGCGCGACACCGATTCCGGCGTCCAGGCATGTTCCTCGCCGCGCAGGCGAAACGCATAATCGCCGCCGACATCCAGCATGTCGCGATAGATCGGATTGTCGCCATAAGCGGCGGCATGGCGCTCGACACATTCTTCGGCGATGTCCTCGAGGCCGATTCCTTCGATTCTCGACGCCGTGCCCGTGAAATATTTCTCGACCAGAGCGGAGGACAACCCGACCGCATCGAAAATCTGCGCTCCGCAATAGGACTGATAAGTCGAGATGCCCATCTTGGACATCACCTTCAGCACGCCCTTGTCGATTGCCTTGATGTAATTCTTCTGCACTTCGTAAGGCGAAAGCGTCAGACCGGCTTGGCCGCGAATTTGCTCGAGCGTCTCGAAAGCCAAATAAGGATTGATCGCCTCGGCGCCATAGCCGGCGAGCACGCAGAAATGATGCACTTCGCGCGCTTCGCCGGTTTCCACAACAAGACCGGTTTGCATGCGCAAACCCTGGCGGATCAAATGATGATGAACCGCCGCTGTGGCAAGTGCGGCGGGAACGGGAATGCGATCGGGTGCAACCGCGCGATCCGATAGGATGAGAATATTGTCGTCGGCCAGCACCGCGTCGGTTGCATCCATGCAGATACGCTGCAGCGCATTGGCTAGACCTTTGGCGCCTTCCGCGGCAGGCCAAGTGCAATCGATAGTCGCGGTGCGAAACGCACCATCGACCAGCTCTTCGATGGAGCGGATTTTCTGCACATCCGCGTTGGTCAATACGGGCTGGTGGACTTCCAGTCTTTTGTGCGTGCCCGCTTGATGGCCGAGCAGATTGGGCCGCGGTCCGATCATCGACACCAGCGACATCACCAATTCCTCGCGGATCGGATCGATCGGCGGATTGGTGACTTGTGCGAAGTTCTGCTTGAAATAGTTGTAAAGCAGCTTGGCTTTCTTCGAGAGGACGGCGATCGGCGTGTCGACGCCCATTGAGCCGACGGGATCTTCGCCCTGGCGTGCCATCGGCTCCAAAAAGAACTTCAAGTCTTCTTGCGTGTAACCGAAGGCCTGCTGGCGGTCGAGCAGCGTGCAGGGACCTTGCGCCTCTTCGCTCTTATCGCTCGGCACGTCCGGCAGTTCTTCCAGTTTGAACTGCGCGGCTTTCAGCCATTCTTCGTAAGGTTTGGCGGCGGCCAGCTCGCGCTTGATCTCTTCGTCCTCGACAATACGGCCTTGTTCGAGATCGATGAGCAGCATTTTGCCGGGCTGTAAGCGCCATTTGCGGAGGATTTTTTCTTCCGGAACCGGAAGGACGCCCGATTCCGACGCCAGGATAACGAGATCATCGTCGGTCACGATGAAGCGCGCAGGACGCAGCCCATTGCGGTCCAGCGTGGCACCGATCTGCTTGCCGTCGGTGAAAGCGATGGCGGCGGGTCCGTCCCATGGTTCGAGCAGTGCCGCATGATATTCGTAAAAGGCACGGCGCTTGGTATCCATCATCTTGTTGCCGGCCCAAGCTTCGGGGATCAGCATCATGACGGCATGGGCGATCGGATAGCCGCCGGCAATCAAAAGCTCGAGCGCGTTGTCCAAGCTTGCGGTATCCGATTGGCCATGGGGAATCAGCGGCCACATCTTGTCGAGATCGGCGCCCAACAATTCCGATTCCATGGTGCGCCGGCGCGCGTTCATCCAATTCACATTGCCGCGCAAGGTGTTGATCTCGCCGTTATGGGCGATGAAACGATAGGGATGGGCCAGCTTCCAGGACGGAAACGTGTTGGTCGAGAAACGTTGATGCACCAGCGCAATCGCCGAAGTCGTGAGCGGATTTTGCAGGTCGAGATAAAAGCGGCCGACGTCCGGGGCCAGCAGCAGACCCTTATAGACCAGCGTGCGCGCCGAGAAACTCGGCATGTAAAACTGGGTGATGGCGGGCTGCTTGTGTTTTTTGGCCAACGCGGCGAGCGGGTTCTGCGTCTGCTTGCGAATGGCGAGCAGTTTGCGCTCGAAGGCGCCCTCGTCGCGGATATTCGGGCCCCAGCCGATGACCGCTTGACGGATAAGCGGCATCTCTTTGAGGACGGTTTCGCCAAGCCCGGTGGGATCGGTCGGCACATCGCGCCAGCCGAGCAGAACTTGTCCCTCGATTTTCAGGAAATGCTCGAACTGCCCGATAGCAATTGTGCGCGCTTTTTCCTCATGCGGCAGAAAGCACATGGCAACCGCATAATGACCCGGCTTGGGCAAGGTGACGCCCGTTTCCGCCGCCCAGGCGCGAAACAACGCGTCGGGGATTTGAATCAGGATTCCGGCGCCGTCGCCGACCAGCGGATCGGCGCCCACGGCACCGCGATGATCGACGTTGCAGAGAAGCTGAAGACCCTGTGCGATAATGTCATGGGATTTGACGCCCTTGATGTTGGCCACGAAGCCGACACCGCAGGAATTGTGCTCGTTTTGCGGATCGTACAAGCCTTGTTTGGGCGGCATTCCCATTTCACTTTTTCCAATGCAAAGAACGGCCTCCCACGCGGAAGCCGGGCACTACATAAGCCGCTGGAATAGCTTCTGACAATCTCAATTATTGCGCACTAGTGACGCATTTTGAAATCTAATTGCAGATTGTTACAGGCGTGAGATTCTCTACCGATAGTTCAATTCCCCCAAAAAAATTCACGCCATTCACTATGTCGTTTCGCCGATCCGCCGTCGGCGCCCAATGTTTTCGAACACACCATGACGTTTGTTGTCGGGATCACTAACGTTGCGATCCGAAGGTTATGCTTTTGATGCGCGGACGCGCGACCTGTTACGGCGAGAGAACGAGACAGGCCTACGTCCGTCTGAGAAGACATTTCGCCTCTATCCAGTCCTTCTTGCGATTTCGCTTGCCCTAGCCCAGAGTCTAATCTATTTGTTATTAGCAATGACTAATAATATCAGAGTCGCGGAAACCACACTGGCCTCGCTGGGCTTCACGGACACCGAAGCCGCGATTTATTGCGAACTGCTGCGTGCGGCGGCTTCGACGGGGTACCGGTTGGCGCAAGCCATCGGTAAGGCGCCGGCCAATGTGTATCAGGCGTTGGCGAACCTCACGCAGCGCGGTGCGGTGATGGTCGACGACGGGGAGACCAAAACCTATCGCGCGACACCACCGGCGGAGCTGCTCAGCAGCCTTCAACGCAGTTTCGATGCTTCGCGACATGAAGCCCAGACCGCGCTGGAGACTCTATATGCGCGCGCCGGGGACGATCGCATCTATCAACTGAAGGCTCCTGCGCAGGTTTATGAGCGGGCCGAGAGCATGATCGCGGGAGCACGCGAAATTCTGCTCTTCGACCTGTTCCCGGAACCTCTGGCGAAATTGGCGCCGCATTTGAAGAAGGCTCATGAACGCGGCGTCACCGTCGCGGGGCTGGTCTATGACCAACCGCCCAAACTTCCCTTTGCCGTTGCCACGATGCGCTCCCAAAGCTTTGTTCCCGATCGCTGGCCGGGTTTGCAGTTGAGTTTGGTCGCCGACGCCAGCGAGCATCTCTTGGCGCTGCTGTCGCCGGACGGTTTGGCCGCGCGTCACGCCGTGTGGAGCGATAGCGCCTATCTGGCGTGCCTGCAGCATTCGGGGCTGGCAGCCGAGATCCGCCTCTCGGCGATCGACCAAAACGTCTCCGATCCGTTTGGCAGCCTTTCTTTGCTTCGCGCCTATCCACCGGGACTGAAGACTCTGATCGGACCGCGCGCCATGGAACAAGGAAATACACAATGATCCGCGCTTCGCTCCTAGCGCTGCTGGTTATCGTCAGCGCCGCACGTGCCGATGACCTGTCTTCCGTCGTCGACCGCTATGTGGCCTGGCGCGGCGGCGAAGCGTTCGAACATCTCCAATCGGTCCATCAGCGTGGGACGCTCGATACCGCGGGCCTGCATGGGACCGGAGAGCTCTGGGCCGATCGCAGCGGCCGCCAGCGCATCGAGAGCGATCTTGGCGTCATCAAACAGACGCAAGTCATGACGCCCGAGCAATCATGGGAAATCACGCCAAGCGGACAACTTCAGATCATGGCACAGAGCGACGTACAGTCTCTCTCCCGCTACGAAGCCCTTCAATTCCCCGATGCATTGCGCGGGGGCGCAAGAGCGGCACTAAGGGCGCCCGAGATTCGCGACGGGCAAAGCTGGGCCGTCATACGCGTGACCTTCGGCGACGAAGACACCTATGACGTGTTCATCGATCATCAGACGGGCGCGCTTGGCGGTTTTCGCATCGTGGAGGAGCGCCGAGGACGCTTCGAGAGCTTCGCCGACTGGCGCTTCGTCGATGGCGTGCGCATGCCATTCTTGCTGACCACCAAGACGGAGGTGCCGGGCGGCGACCAGACCGTCAAGGTGACATCGATGCAAGTAAACGAGGGGCTTGCAGCCGCCCTATTCGCGCGACCCGTTCCGGTCCACAAAGCCGTCTTCAGGAATGGCGCATCGTCGACGGGCTGGATCGACTTCGAATTCTACGCGGGCAACCGCATATTTTTTCCCGCGAAGATCAACGGCCACGACGCCATCGTGTTGCTCGACAGCGGCGCCACAGTCTCGGCCATCGACAAACCTTTTGCCGCCGCGATCGGTCTGGGATCCAAAGGCGACTTCACGGCGCCGGGATCGGGCGGCATCGACACCATGGGCTTTGTCGGTGGCATCGAAATCCAGATCGGCAATCTTGTTTTGCGAGATGTCAACGCCGCATCTTTCGACTTCGCAGCGGTGGCCAAGAGCATTGGCCATCCCATGCCCTTTGTACTGGGCGATGAAGTGTTCAACGAGTTGGCGGTGGACATCGATTTCGCCCACCATCGCTTAGCCTTTCGCGATCCCGATCATCTGGCCAAGCCAGCCGACGCCGTAGAGGTTCCGCTGAGGCGTATCTTTGGCAACCGCTCGGTGCCCGTCTCGATCGAAGGTAATGTACCCGTCGAGTTCGAATTCGATCTGGGCAACGGTGCGCCGCTTGATATTTATCCGGCCTTTTACCAGACCCACGATCTGCTCACGGGACGGCGCAGCTCTCAATTGCTGGGCGGCGGCATTGGCGGTTATCGTCCCGAGACGGTTGCGTCGTTGAGCCGCGTCTCATTCGCCGGCATTGATTTTCACGAGGTGCCGGCGACGTTTTCGCCCGATACGCTCTCGGGCGCCAATTCCAATCGCGTCGTCGGAAATATCGGCTTGTCGATCCTCGCCCGCTTTCGGCTGATCATCGATTATTCCCACGATCGTCTCTATGCGACGCCTTACGCCGATGCCACGAGCGTGCCGTTCGCAAAAGACCGGTTGGGTTTGTCCTTTGTCAAAGACAGCACCGGCCTGGTGGTGAAATTCGTGTCTCCAAATAGTCCGGCACAGACTGCCGGCTTCAAGGCCGGCGACAAGATCGTCTCGATCGATCAAAAGCCCGTTCCGGCATGGTCCGATTCCGCGCTCGTCACCCTGCGCTACGCCCCCGCAGGGACAACAATGGCGTTCACCGCCGATGACGGCACCATCCGCCGCGTCAAACTGGCCGACTTTTTCTAGCAAACGCGGCAAATATCGGGGCAAATTGCGGACGCCCAGGGCACTAGCGTAGACATGGTGCCCTTATTTCGGACACCGCATGAGCCATGCATTCCATATAGGAGACGTTCCGATCGGCGGCCGCGTTCTGACGGCGCCGATGAGCGGGGTCTCGGATCTGCCGTTCCGCCGTGCCGCCTCCAAGCTCGGTGCGCCCTATGTGGTGAGCGAAATGGTGGCCTGCGAAACGCTGGCCGCGGGACGCCCCGATGTGGTGCGCCGGGCTGCAAGGGGTGAGGAGATTGCGCTGACGGTGGTCCAGCTTGTCGGGCGGGAAGCGCGCTGGCTCGCCCAAGGCGCGGCTATGGCGGAGGCGGCGGGTGCTGAGATCATCGATTTCAATATGGGCTGTCCGGCCAAAGAGGTAACTGGCGGACTATGCGGCTCCGCGCTGATGCGCGATCTCGATCGCGCCGAACGCTTGATCGATGCGGTGGTCGGCGCCACGAACCGGCCGGTCACCCTGAAGATGCGGTTGGGATGGGATGATACATTGCGCAACGCGCCGGAGCTTGCCGCCCGCGCCGAACGCTGCGGCGTGAAAGCAATCACCGTGCATGGCCGCACGCGGCAGCAATTCTTCAAAGGACCAAGCGATTGGCGCGCGGTGGCCGAAGTGAAAGCCGCAACGCGTCTGCCGGTGATCGTCAATGGCGACGTGGTCGACGATGTTTCCGCCCGCGCGGCGTTGGCGCAGTCCGGCGCGGATGCCGTCATGATTGGCCGCGGCGCCTGCGGAAAGCCGTGGATTGCCGCCGCCGTGGAAAAAGCCTTGCAGACGGGTCGCGCCATGATCGAACCGGATATCGCCACGCGGCTGGAGATCGTTCTCGAACATTTCCGCGACAGTCTGCGCTTTTACGGCGACGCCTTTGGCCTCAAGGTGTTCCGCAAACATTTGGGTTGGTATGTCGAGAATGCGCCATGGCCGGTTTGCCCCAAAGAGCGCCGCGCCGCGAAGTCGCTTCTGTGCCGTCTCAGCGATCCGCACGCCGTGGAAACGGAACTAACGCTTCTTTGGGGAGTGGCACGACAAGGAGGTTTGCAATGACCAAAGACGAATTGACCGCTTGGGCATTGGCCAATGGCTGGGAAATGGCCGGTGGGTTCCTCAGCCTGATGAAGCCGCGTCAGCCCAATGTTGCAATCGTTCGCCTGGTGTTGAAGGCGACGGTGGCGAGCCTTGAAATAAAGTCGCCTCTCGGAAAATGGGAAAAAGTTGCGGGCGAAAGCTATTCCAAAATCCAAGCCGACCCCGACACCGGAATGCCGGGCGCACTGGGGCTCTCCACCATCAACGGTCTTTCCTCGCTGATGCAGGAGAACAAGGACCGTTTGGTTTTCTCGAAAATGAAAGGTTAGCCGAACCTCACCGCCGGCCGCCGACTTCGTCGAGATGCTTCAAAAGACCGCGCGGGTCTTCATAGACGCGCACGGCGCCGCTGCGCTCCAATTCATCTTGGCCGTAACCGCCCGACAGAAGTCCCACGCCCAACGCGCGGCAACGGCGCGCCGCCAGCATGTCCCAAATGCTATCGCCGACCACAATGGCGTGTTCGATGGGCGCGCCGAGGCGTTCGGCAGCGGCCAGGAAAAGATCGGGATCCGGCTTGGCATACTTCACCTGATCGCGGGTGACGACCGGAATTTTCGCCGTATCGATGCCGAGACTGGCAATGTTGTGCGCGGCCGTTTCCATGCGCCCGCTGGTAGCGATTGCCCATGGAATGCCTTCCGCAGTCAACGTGGCGAGCAGTTCTTTAGCCCCGGGAAGCGGGCGAATGGAGGGGGCCAGGCGCTTATAGGCGATGGCGTGGCGTTCGCGCAGTCTGGCGATGAGGTCCGGTGTGATCGTCAAATCCGTCTCGCGCAGCAACTGATCGGTGAAAAGGCCGCCGCTCATGCCGATCTTGCGATGGATACGCCACACCGAAAGTTCGATCCCTGCCTCGTCCAGCGCCTCGTGCCATGCCAAAACATGTTGATAGACGCTATCAACCAGCGTGCCGTCGAGATCGAACAGAAAGACGTTTTGAATTCGCATGGGAAGCCTCGATCTGATGTGGCGCAACGCCCCTGATTAAGGCGAGCTGGCGCCCCCTGCAAGCTCGCCAAAAGCGGGTGGCAACGCGGCCGCACCACCCAGCCTGCGTCACATCAACGTCATCCCCATCGCACACGGTCCGATGGATTACGTCGCTCATTTCTTCGAGCCGGGCGATCAACGCGCGATCTGCCCGTTCGTTGTCGGCGTGCGCTGTGAGGAAGCGGGTGACGCCCACCCAAGCCATCGCCTGCGAATAGGTGTACCATCGCCGATCGCCCCGGTTTCCGAGATGTCGGTGCTCGGCTGGTCCCAGACCTTCTCGAGATGCTGGACGATCGCGGTCTCGACTTCGACGACGCGCGGCGTGCGCTCGATCCCGGCCCTGGCCAGCACGGCGAAGCTGTCCATCAATTCGCCGAAGACGTCGAGTTGCGTCTGGCCCGAGGCGGCGTTGCCGACGCGGACCGGCTCGGCGTCCTGATAGCCGGGCAGCCCATCCAGCTTCCGCTCGGGCGGGAGCCGTCCGCCGTCGATCCGGTAGACGATCTGCATCTCGGCGGCCTGGCCTCCGAGCGCCCGCAGTATCCAGTCGCGCCAGCGCCTCGCCTCTTCGTGGAAGCCGGCGTTGAGCAGCGCGGTAAGCGTAAAAGTCGAATTGCGCAGCCAGCAATAGCGATAGTCCCAGTTCGCCGACCCGCCGGGAATCTCGGGCAATCCGAGCGTGGCGGCGGCGACGATCCCGCCGCCTTCCCGGTCGTCCAGGGTAAGCAGCGTGATTAGCGAGCGGCGGATTGCCCCATCCCACCGGCCTTTCGCCTCGTACTGGCTGATCCAGCCCTTCCACGCTTTCTCCGTCGCGTCGATCAGGGCATCAACCCCGAATGGCGTGGACGTGGCTGCCGTCGAGGGCGAATGGCTGAGGACAAAGGCGATGTTCGCGCCCTTGGCCAGCATGAAGCGCGCGCTGGCGACGTCGCTCTCCATCGCTAGTTCGACGGGACAGTCGAGAACGACGCGATCCGGTCCGGCTTCGAAAATGAGCCCTCGTTCGTGGCGTTCGCTCCAGGGCGCAACCTCGCCGTAGCCGAAGCGCAACCTCAACGACATCGCCATCTGCGTTTCGCCTTCGAGCCCCTCCACGATGCGGATGATCGACGACGGGCCCTCGCCTAAAGGCATGAGGTCGGTCACGCGCACCCGACCGGTCTCGGTGAAATGCTCGGTCTCTAGAATCGTGGTGTCGTCGCGATAGAGGCGGACAGTCTGCGTGACAAAGCCCGCCGGCGCGATGATCCAATAGCCGTGACGTTCGTCACCCAGCAACGCGGCGAGGCAAGCGTCGCTGTCGAAGCGGGGCCAGCACAAAAAGTCGATCGATCCAGTCCTGGCGACGAGCGCACAACTCCGACCGTCCCCGATGATCGCATAATCCTGGATCGTAGATGGCATCGGATCTGATCCTTACAGCCCGAGGCGACCGGCCTCCCTAATCCTGACATTCCGCGCCGGGGCGGCGATCGAGCCTCGGCAATTCCGGCGAAACCTGTGTGAAAGCAGACGCCCATCCCAACGAGCGCCGGCTTGACAAAATGCGATGAGCGTAACGTCACCCGAACCTGGCCGTGGCTGTTATCGGTGCAATCACAAACGCGGGCGGCCTATCGGAGTTCCTTCGGACGACTGCAATTCATGGCGAAGGGGAACGCGCCCGGATCACGGGGTTTTGCACCAAGGAGGCCGCGATGGCGATCGAGACGGTGCTCAACTTCCGTGCGGCGATTGGCGAATCCCCGACCTGGGTCGCGGACGAGCGTGCGCTTTATTGGATCGACGTCAAGGCGCCGGCTCTGCACCGCTATTGTCCGGACGATCAATTCGACGCATTGCTGGCCGATGACGAGCGATATCGGCGGCTTCGCGCTGACCGGCGACGGCGGCGCGGTGGTGGCCCTTCGGCAAGGACTGTTTCGCCTCGATCTCGATAGCGGCGCGTTGCACTTGCTGTCGCCCCGCCATTCGACCCCGCGCTATTTCGCTTCAACGAGGGCGCATGCGACGCCACCGGCCGCTTTTGGATTGGCGTGATGTTCGATCCGTTGGTGGGATCGGCCTCCGACCAGCCGGAGAGGCTCACAGCTTCACTTTCGAGGAAGGGCTTCGTGAGGAAGCGGACGCCGCCGAGTTGCACAATGGCATGGCTTGGAGCGGCGACGGCAAGACGTTCTTCCTGTCGCACAGAATTCAGGCGAGATCATCGCTTTCGACTACGGGGAGAACGGCGCGATCTCAAACCGCCGGGTTTTCGCGACCGTGCCCTCCGACTCGGCGTCCCCGACGGCGCCGCGATCGACACCGATGGTGGTTATTGGTCGGCGCTCCATGGCGGCGGCAAGCTGCGCCGCTTTCACCCACGGCTCGACCGACCGCGACGTCGAACTACCCGTCAGCCAACCGACAATGCCCGCCTTCGCGGGCGAGGACCTCGCCACGCTCTACGTCACCAGCGCCTCGGATCGCATGAGCGAAGAGGCGAAGGTAAGGGAGCCGCACGCGGGAGGGCTGTTGCGCCTTGACCCGGGCGCCGCGGCGTCGCGCGGTCCTATCTGGTTCGCTGATCGATGGGGGACGCGAATTGATGCCCGCAGGGCATGGAATAGCAGCCGCTATCAATCGACGTCGAGCGACGATCAGGAAGCCGAGACCCTGCCCCGCCTTCAAAGACAAGGACCCATTCCGCGTTTATCGGCTAACGCGCTCCGGCGGCGCCCGTCTGCTCATGCAAGTCTTGGGCTCAATGGGACGCCGTCGCCGGCCTCGACCTTCCAAGGTCGACGCGCTGCAGCAGGAGGGCAGTCGGAACGAGCA
This sequence comes from uncultured Alphaproteobacteria bacterium, assembly GCA_963802815.1. Classification (GTDB taxonomy): domain Bacteria; phylum Pseudomonadota; class Alphaproteobacteria; order Micropepsales; family Micropepsaceae; genus Rhizomicrobium. Next base: position 9,092 of record CAWDKN010000085.1, on the reverse strand, counting down.
GCAGCGCGAACCAGGACAAGGCGGCGAAGACGTTGATGTAGGACATGAGGGTCGCCTGGTTCACCAGTACCTGCCGATCCACGCCGTCGCCTGATGCTGCGCGTTGGCTGCGCCGGTCCCGTGCTGGGCGAAATTGACCGCCGCCAGTTTCAGCGTGCGCGCGTAGGCGAGCGAGGAGGCGTTGAAGTTCTCGGCCAGCCGGGCCTGCACGGGCCCAGGCGAACCACCAGAAGTCGGCGTCCGGCGTCACGTCGGCGAAATGGCGCAGGGCCCATGCGATCGCCAGCAGCGCGCCGGCCATCATCCATCGGGGCTGCAAGACGCCATCCCGGTTCGTTACTTTGAAGCGCACGCCGCTGGGCTGCCGGCCCCGCCAGGGCGATCAGCGCTTGCATCTCAAAGTTGGCCCGAGCCGTGGCGGCGCGTTCATCCAGTTCCGCAGTGGAATAGTCGGCCATGGTCACCTCATCCACAACGGTGGCGCTTTGGAAAAGGAACCGGCGGCGCGCCCAAACTCTTCCGGCGGCGCCGGCTTGGGCCCGTAGAGTTCGAGAAACTCACTGTGGTCTTCGGGCGGCGCCACCGGCGGGTCAAGCTGGTTCTCGATCTCGGTGGCTTTCCGCTCCAACTCGATGGCCTGGTCATAAAGCTGGCGGGAACGCGTCCGAAAGTACGGGTTCCCCGGCGAGAGCCAACGGAGCGCCTCCGACGGATCGCAAAAGTCGATGTGGGCAGTGGCCGCCGTCACCTGCCGTTCCCAACCGTTCGGCGCGCGCTGTGCCGCGAGAATGCAGCGCGTGAAGGTCACGCCCTCCAACTCGGACAACGCGGCCAGATGCTTTGCTGTCTTACGTTCGAGCGCATCCAACTCGGCGTGCTTCTGCACCGCTTGGCGGCGAAGGTCTTCGGCGGAGGCGCGTCTCTGTGCCAGCAGCGCCTGAGCGCGGCGCACCTCCAGTGCAGCCAGCCCCGCATTGAGGCCGTCCACCCGCAGCCGGAGGTCAGCCACCTCGCGCGCGGCGGATTCGTTACCGTCGAGTACGGCATCGCCCAGCCCAGTCTCGGCCTCTGCCAGCTTGGCCCCGGTTTCAGCCAAGGCCGCGGAGAGCTGTGCTTTCCGTACCTCAATTTCCTCCAGCGCGGCGTTGGCCGCTTCGAGGGTGAGTACATCCTTCATGGCGTTCTTCTCCTTTTTGTGTAGTGCGAACATCTATTCCGGAAGCGATGCCAGCGCCTTCGACAACTTGACCAACATCGCCTCATTGTCCTTGCGGATAATCCGGTAAGCCTCTGCCGGGACGGTGACCGCCACCACCAAGCCCGCCAGGCGGTCGGCCTGGGCCAGCGCATGGTCGCGCACCAGGTGGCTCAACTCGGTCGCATACTCCACCACCTTGGTGGCTTCGAACAATTCGCCGGCCTGTTGCCGTTCCACGCGCTCGGCCCGTTTGGCGTCGGCCAGCGCCTTTTTCGCCCGCGCGATCAGCAATGCTCGGCCTGCATCTGCCTGCATCGGCGGATTCGCGATTCCCATTTGCGATACCGGGGCAGTCCTGTGCGTGCGGCCCACGTCGCGGGAGCGATCTACATGCGTGGAAATCCAGTTGAGCGCCGCCTGCAACTCGACCTTGCCGTTGGCCAGAACCGGCAACCCCGCGTGGCACAACTGGCTGATACGCGCACGACTGACGTTCAACCTGCGTGCCAGTTCCGCCTTGCTGAGTACCGTCTGTTCCATCGTGATCTCCTGTTAAGCGTTAAGTGTTAAGCCGCAAAATCACCTACATACTGCACGCACAGAGCGACATTTCAAGCCGCTGCGCCGGCCTCGCCGGTCAGGTCCCTGGATTTGGGCGGCGCCTCGGAGAAAAGAGTTCCCATGCCGCCGTCTGTGGTGGGTTTGATGGTGTGGTGGGTTGTTGGGGGTTTTTTTCAAAAACGTTCTCATGTACGCGGGGATGGAGAAATGTTTGAAGATAAACCCGCCACAACCCGCCACGCCCGAAACCCTCCACGCCGCGGAAGTCGTCACGCTTTTCCTCCGAGGCGTTCCCGGTCGCGCGCAGCGCAATGCCGAGATAGACGGCGCCGTAGTTCCGGTCATCCTTGGAGAACCCGCGGCCCTTCAAGCGCCTGCCGAACATGGTTTCGGTGATGGCGGGCTCGCCTGCGCCCTCGGCCCACTCGCGGTAGCACAGGTACAGCGGGCGAGCCCTGCTGCTGAAGGAGCCGCCCACCACGCAGCAGTCTTCGATGAAGCGGCCAAGCTGATCGTTCTCGGCCTTCCAATCGTCGTTGGCGGCAGTGACCTCCGGCGGCTTTCCCAGGCCGTTGTGCCGCCACTCGCATCGCACCCGCGACGGCCCAGGCCAGGATGCCTTCGGCTTCCGCCAGCAGCTTGCGCGGCAGGCTCTTGTCGATCTCCTCGGCCGGGATCGTCACGGTGAACGGGATGGGGTGCAGACGGTTGAAGGTGGCCTGGTCGTCGGCGGCGCGGATCACCGGCTTCGAGTTCGTATCCATCCACAGCTTGTGCGTCTCGGGAAACTCGATGGGATTTTCGTATTTGCGCACGGCCTTGATCTTGCCCATGCCCTGCGTGATGCGCTTCAACTTGCCCTGGGAGAGGCGCTGGCCCTCTTCCGTCTCCGAGGTCATGACGAAGCGGGCGCCTCGGAGGTCGGCCAGGTCGGCCTGAGTGTTGTTGCTTTCCTGGCGCACCATCAACGTATCCACCTGGAGCAGCACGGCGTACTCTTCCAGCAGGTGCAGAAAGGTGGCGAGCAGCGTGGTCTTGCCGTTGTTCCCGGCGCCGAACGGAACGAACACGGCCTTCTCCTCAGTGGTCCCGGTCAGGGTATAGCCGAAGGCGCGCTGGAGGTAAGCGACCATGCGTTCGGCGCGGTCCAGTTCCGCTTCGGAGGCGTCGGGGTGGTTGCCCATGATGCGCGCGATGAAGCTTAGGAACAGCGGGCAGGCGGCCTGCGGGTTGTAGTTGTAGTGCACGAGCTTGGTGATGAATCGCTCGGGGTCGTGCGGCAGCAGCGCGCCGGTTTCCAGGTCGATCATGCCGTTTAGAAAGTTCAGCAGGAACGGATGCGTGTCGAGCTTGTCCGGCGTGATCACCAGTTCGCACTCGGCCATGGTGAGCAGGTTGGCGATGCGCCGGGCTTCCAGAGATGACGTAGGCGAACCCGCGGTGATCCTTCGTCGTCGGCATCTACGGCCTGCGCCAGGTACTCCAGCATGGTCTTCTTGGCCAGACGGCGGGAGGCGCCCTGGTCATCAACGGCCCAGCGGCGACCATCCCACACCAGCCACTTCTTAAACGCGGGGCAATAGCGGAGGCGATCGCCGAACTTCAGAATCAGGCGGTCGGCGTTGCCGGTGTCGTTGCGAAGCTGCTTGAGCAGCGCGTACTCGACAGACTGCGCCGCAGCAACGTGTGCGGTCTGGGCTGGCGCGTCCGCGGGTGCCGGCGGCAACTCCACCGCCGGCGTGTTGGCCACGATCTCGGCGAGCTGATCGCGGCAGCCGCCGGCCTCGATCCAATCCCAGAGGTCGCCCTTCGGCGGCAATCCCGGCAGCCGGACGATCTTCACTTCGGCCACGTGGTGTACGAGAGCTTCGGAAACGACTCTGCCGTGCAGTTCGCCCTTTTCGTCGCGGTCAATGACGATGCGGACCGACTTTCCGATTAGCGCCTTGGTGTACTCACCCCACCACTTGCCCTCGCCGTCCGGCGTGCAGGTGGTGACGATGCCCAGTTCGGCCGCGCCGCGGTCGGCGGCCTTCTCGCCATTCACGATGAAGACCTCGGTGGCGGCGGCGAGCGTGTTCAACCGGTACAGCAATCGGCGTTTTGCCGGCCCGTTTCCGTGATTTCCACCCCAGCTTTGATGTGATTCCGAACTGCCGGAAGGTCTTGTCGTTCTGCTTGTCGAGGAAGCGAACCTTCACGTAGGAGAGCCGGCCATCGGCGATCGAAGTAAGGATAGACAGCCGTGTGCCGCCACTTCATTTTCTGCTCGACCTATTCGATCTGTTGGCCCAGGTAGCTGTGGGACCAGCCCGGAAGGCCCCATTTCATCTCCGGCTCACGGTCCACCTGGCGCAGAGCCGGGCGTCCGACAATGCGCCGCACTTCATTGGCGGCCGCCGGAAACTCCGCGTTGCTGAGCGCCATCTCCAAATCGAACATCGATCCGCCGCGCCCGCACTGGCTGTGGCAGTACCACAGGCCGGTCTCGGCGTTCACGCTGAAGTTATCGCCGGTGCCGTTGTGGATGGGACAGGGACCACGCCATTCATGGCCGCTCTGGCGTACCTTCGGTGCATGGACCGAGTAATAGGCGGCCACCTCCGACGACGTGAAATCGCCACACGACTGGACCGAGGTGCTCACGGCTTCTCTCCTCTGACCCAGTGCATGGTGCTACCCGGTTTCATAGATTCGACCTCACAAAAACATGGCCCGCCAGCGTCGCTGCGCCGTGCGGGCCTAGGGGTTTGTTCCGGATTGCGTTCTACTGTTGCGCGGGCGGCAGAATCCCGATTTCGGTCAGAATCCGATCAAAAAGTGTGAAAACGATGGAGTTGATGTCCAGCACCACCGAAGATTCGATGTACCGGTCGCGCATCCACCGTTGCAGGCCGCCGTTAGGAACCGGCTCGCCGCTGTTGATGCCGAACCACTGGTGGTGCCAGGTCCTATCAAGGCGGTACAGCACGACGGCGCAATCTGGTAGCTGGCTGAAGTCCCCGCCCGTTTTCCACTGGAGGCAAAACGACTCCGTCACGGCGTCGACCATGTCCGATGCCAACAGGGAAGCCTGCTGGAGGGGCGCATCAGCTTCAGCCAGAATTCTCACGGTGTTGATGTAGATGGCGTCGCGCACGGAGTACAGGCGCCGGTGGCCGCGGCCCTTCGTGCCGGCCCTTGCATCCGGGATCAGTTCGCGGCGGTGCCAGTCCAGAAGGTTGTCGCGATCAACCCGGCAGATCTGCAATATCTGTGGCGGCCGGAATCGTGGTTCCCGGAAGAAGTCTTCGTCAATCTTTATGGTTGGTTTGGCGTTGTGATCAGCCATGTACGTCTCCTGTCACCGCCGCGACGAACAGCGTTTCATGCGAGCCGAGCCGGCCGGTTTTGGCCCGGTCAAGCCTCTGGACCCACCGTTTGGCGCCGCTTGCCTGGCGCTTGCGCGTGATCACGTTCGACTGCTGCGGAATCTCGGCGGCCTGCTGCACGCGTCGTGCGGCACGGACTGAAACCAGCAGGCGCACATATTTCAAATAGCCGCGCCTGTTCACCTCGCCGTTCACCATGTGATGCTGGCAGAGCAACCGGATAACGGCAGGTTCGGCTGTGAACGCCAAACCCCCGGCAGGATAAACTACTTCGATGCGGCTCCGCAAATCGGTGGCAAGATGTTTTGGGATTTGACAGTCGGGTATTGTCATACGCGCTCTCGCGCTCCAATGCTCCGGAAGAGTGGCCGGATCCAATGGGGCTCCCTAGATGCAGGGTCTAATCAAAATGATAGAGTCATCTCAATCAATTGTCAATGGCCGAATCCCCCCGCGCTTTCAACAGCTTGTGCGGGAGAGTTTGACGGGAGTTGGGATATCTATTGTGGGAATGCCGACTCTCCGATATACTGGTTGTGCCACTTGTAGCATCTGTGGCAGGTGTTGCGTCTATAGCAGTAGAGGGAACCATGCCCCACAAAGAGCAGATCCAAGCGCCCATCGCCTTGTCGGAGAGCGATCAGCGGCAGGTCCTGGAACTCTATCAGAAGATCCAGCGCAGCCGCGCCAAATTGGTAGGGCCCGATGGTAGAACGCAGAGCCTGCCCGTCTCGCTCTACGAGTTTCTGGTGAAGCTGATCGCCGACCTTTGCGAGGGCCAGTCGGTCGCCATCGTGCAGAATGACGCCCAGTTGACCACGGTGGAGGCGGCGCGCATGCTCGGCGTGTCGCGCCAATTTCTGATTGGGCAACTGGAGAAAGGCGAGATCCCTTTTCACATGGTGGGAACGCACCGGCGCATCTACGTGCGGGACGTGCTGGCGTACAAGTTGCAGCGCGACGGCAAGCGGCGCCGGATTCTCGATGACCTGACCCGTGCGGAAGCCGAGGAAGGCCTCTACGACCGGGAACCGTCTGATGATCACGCAGACTAACGCATTCGTCGTAGTCCTCGATACCTGCGTTCTCGCTCCGATGCCGCTGTGCGACACGCTCTTGCGGCTGGCCGAGGATCCGGCGTTCTACATGCCACGCTGGAGCGCCGGCATTCTTGAGGAACTGCGCCGCGTCCTTCTCAGGATGCAGTACAGCGACGCCCAGGCGGAGCGGCGGATCACGGCCATGCAGACCGCATTCGAGGATGCTTGCGTCACCGGCTACGCCGACCTGGTCGAATCAATGACCAACGACAAGAAAGACCGCCACGTGCTGGCGGCCGCAGTCCGCACCGGCGCGCATGCCATCCTCACGGAGAACGTGAAGCACTTCCCCGCGGAGTCGGCGGAGCCATACAACATCGACGTGCTCACGCCCGACCAATTCCTGGCGCACCAGTTCCATCTCAACCGGGAACTGCTGGAAGAGAAGCTGTGCGGACAGGCGAAGGCTCGCGGAATTCCATACGACGCTCTCGTTCACCGGCTGGCGAAGTGGGCACCTTCGCTGCCCAAGCTGCTCCTAGAATCTGCGTAACTACGTAAGGTACAGCGACTTCCGTTTCTGTTCCACCAGCTTGATGAAGTTGCGCTTGATCTTGTATTTCGCACGCAGCGCTTCCAGATGGCGCACAAACTCCGCGCTGCGGTCCAGACGCTTCATGACGGCCGCCGCCTTCGCGAGTAGTTTGACGGGGTCCTCGTACCGGCCGTTGCTGGTGGCGGCGACGCCGGCCTCGGCATACTTCAAATAGATGGGCGCGGCGTCTTCGGGGTGTTCCTTCTCCCGGTTCGCGGCCAACCGGAGCCACAGGCTGTCCGAGCATCCTCCCACACCGGCCTCGCGCCAGGCATCTTCGGCTTTGCCTTCATGCAGGAAGATCTCCACCAGGACGGAATGATCGTCGTCGGCCTGCAACCAACGGGGCCGGGCCTGACCGCGTGCCTTTTCCTTGGCCTTCGCAATTCGCACCCGGATCTCGGCCAGCGCGCGCTCCCGCCATTCCGGCCATGCGCCCGCCTTTTTCGCGTGCTTCTCCAGCGTCTTGTAAGTCTCCAGAAACGGCCGCTCCGAGAACTCGGCCCACATGAGCTTCATGGCGTCATCGTGACTGCGGCGGCGGTGATACTCTTCGGCCGCGAACTCACGAAGCCTGGCATCGGTATGTTCGGGAAACGCCTTCAAGCCCTTTTCCGCCCACAGCAGCGCGTTATCTTGCTGGCGGGCCTCGCGATAGATCTCGGCGATCTTCCAGTAGCTGTACGCGCTCGACAGGTCCCGGCTCATCACGGCAACGAGTTCGTCGATATCGCCCGACGCCTGTGCCAGCGATTCCATGATGTGCGTGATGCGGAAGTGCTGGCCAAATTCAGACCGCTCATGCTTGGCGGTGCGAGCGGGCACCTTGGCCCACTCTGCCTCGGCGAGTTCCCGGTAGACCTTCATTCCCTTGGCGCCCAGGATCTTCGCGTACTGCGCCGCGGCGCCGTAGAAGACATCGAAGTCGCTGTGCAACTCCCACTGAAAGAGCCGCCTAGCCAATTCCGCCGGATCGGGCCGGGCCTCCTGGCACGCCCGGTAGTGAATATCCTGTAAGCGGTCGCGGAGCGTGCCGAAGTGACCGTCGGAATCGTCCACCGCCTCGATGGCACCCAACAGGGACTGGAGAGCTGACTCGCACAACCCGATTACGGCGGCGGCCTGCCCGTCGTTCAGCAACTGATCAATGGAATCGATGGCGTCGTCAACGCCGCGCGCCCAGCCAGAGGCTTCGCGGTAATGCACGAAATCGTGAACTCGAACCGCATTCTCGAACGAGCGCCGGACTGCGGCAGCACCGGTGTCGGGCCCGGAACGGCGGGCAGCGTAAAGGATGAGTCGTTCGTGGAGGCGCTCATCATCCTTCGCCCAATCGAGCATCATCCTCACCAGGGTTTCTTTGTCTTCATCCTGGAGGCTCTTGCCCGCATCAGCCAGTGTGACTTCCTTGGTCCTGCGGCGCGCCGACGGCTTCGCTGGGCCCGCCGCCCGGTTCAGCCAGGCGAGCGCCGCCGCCACGCAGTGCTTGCAGAAGTCGCCGTCACTGCCCACGGGGCAATCGCAGGCATAGTCCAGCACTCCATCATCGGCCGCCAGCGTGACCGTGTAATCCTGGCTTCCGCGCACGACGGCGTTGATGCTACCACCACGGTCTTCGACGGATTCGACGTGTCCGTGAGAAAAGTAGTCCAGGCCCCGCTGGTAGGATGGCGCGCCGGCCAGCCGGTGGATCACGGCATCGTTCAAAGCCTTCGAAAGGTGGTTTGGCACATCCACCATTATCCGAAAGGGCTCGATGTTGGGCGAGCGGACAATTCAATGAGAACTACGGCCCCGATTTTGTACTATGCTCAAGCTTTAGTTGTACTTGCGAAGTCGATCTGACCTTGACCGTCTTCCTGCCGGAAAAGGACTACGAAGCGTCCGATGAGCACCATCTCGGTTGAGACATCCAGCGGCGATACCCTGGTGCGTGATAAGGCCGTTCGGCTCTTCACGTACCTCAAGGAATTGACTGAACTCCGGACTGACGTCAGACGGAATTGCGACGACTATGACCAAGTAGTCTGGTGGGCGGAGATTCCGAGGGAAAAGGAATGCTACTGCGCTGCCTGGGACCTCGGTCGCGATGCTCCGTACGAAGACTGGCTCCGGGTAGAACGCCCCCGCCGTAAACGGCCGCCGACACTTCCTCCGGCTTTGCTGCCATGGCTGAGTGAACGCGACGTCGCCGATGCATCCCAGGACGCTCCGCAGCTCAAGGACAGCATTGTCGAGGAAGCCGGTTCGAATGATGCTGGCAGCCAAGGACCAGAAACGGTAGTCCGAAGGCTGGAAGACTACCCGGCGGTTTTGCGGCAATGGAC
>CAWDKN010000084.1:0-93467 GCA_963802815.1 uncultured Alphaproteobacteria bacterium | reverse complement strand
ACCAAAGCCATCACGTCCTTTGGAACAGGATCCGGCTTGAAGCCCCGGATGCTCCTGCGCCCGAGAACAACATCGTCGTACGTCACCACGGTACCCACATCGACCCCCTAACCCCTGGCCCAATTTACATTGCGATGCCGACGCCGGTCACGACAACCGGACGCAAATCGGCATCGAGGGCAATGTTTCCTTACCTGTTAAGTCGTCACTTCCGCCGCCACATCCGTCCGCTATCATGGTGTCGGACCGCATGCCGCAGCCTCTCTCGCGCACGCAAGAGCGATAGAGCGCTCTGCCCGGTGATCACTTCACGTGCCCGTATCATCGAACACGCGCCGCGCGATCGTCACCGCCGTATTCGCGGTCGGCCATCCAGAGTAGAAAGCCAGATGGGTGATGAGCTCGACAGCTCGCGCGGCTGATCCCGTTCTGGAGCGCGAACTTGAGATGGAGGGCAGTTCGTTGGTTCGGTAGAGCGCGACCAGCGTGGCGACCGTGATGAGGCTGCGATCGCGCGAGCTGAGTCCCCGACGCTCCCAGACCTCGCCGAACAGGACCTCGTCGGTCTAGACGGCGAGCGCAGGCGCGACATCGGCGAACGGTCTTGCCCGCGCCGGTAGTTGATCGGTCATAGTGACACCTCTCCTCGTTTCGGGCCGGGTTCGGCAGATATTCTTCGTCCCTGACCTTCTCCAGCCATGCGACGACTTTGCCATCGCCCTCATGTTCCTGATCGCGATGTGCGTCATCGCCGTCGTCGCCGTCGCGCCGTGCCAGTGCTTGTGACCCGGCGGACACCAGACCACGTCGCCCGCGCGGATCTCGGCTTTCGGTTCGCCCCAGCATTGCGTCCAGCCGACGCCTGAGGTGACGATCAGGATCTGGCCGAGAGGATGGGTATGCCAGGCCGAGCGCGCGCCGGGCTCGACGTCACCGCGCCGCCGTGACGCGCGCAGGAGCGGGCGCCTTGAACAGCGGATCGATCCGCACGTTGCCGGTGAAATACTCCGTCGCGCCTTCGCGGAAGGTTGCGAACCGCTGCGCTTGATCTCCATTGCGCTCCCCTTTTCGTCTGCCGGCGCCTAAGTTTCCGGCTTGTCGCCGTCCCGGCGCTGTGGGCCGACGAACACGTTGTACGTCACGCTGTCCCAAGCATTGTGGATTCCGCAGAAAAGCAACAACAGGACGGCAGTGCCGACGGCGAACAGCGCCTCATGCTCGTGGGACGCAACCGCCAGCGACGACGTGGCGAGCGTCGCATATGCCACCAGTGGCAGCAGCGCATGGAACAGCCAGTTTTCGAGATCCGGCCGATAGACGGTTTGCGTCCGCATGCGCCATGCCGTGACGAGGATGTAAAACGTAGCGCCAATGCCGATCAGCCCCCAGAGCGCGGCCAGCTGGTTCATCGCGTTCCATGGCGCCTGCAGCAACGCCGCCAACAGCAGCACGGCGCTGAAATGCACGATGGTCGGCGTCCCGAATGCCGCTCCGGCCTGGGCGGCGCGCGGGAGCGGCCTCTCTGCCAGGAGGGTCATCACGACGAACTGCAATCCGATCAGGGCGCCGGCGGCCGAGCCGACGATGACATAGAAGCTGTTCCATCTGGCGAGTTCGGCCATGGCTATGTCCGTTCCCCAAAGCGTTCGAAGCGATACGCCAGCTCCGGGGCCGCATTGCCCGAATAAGCGAGCCCGGCGACGAGCAGCGCGAACGGTTCGATGTAGCGCGCAAGCCGCAGTGCGCCGGCGTCGACGGGATCGAAGCCTACGTCGCGGATCAGCCCGGCGGCAACGTCTTTGCTGCCGGCGTCGTCACCGCAAAAAACCAGGCTCGGTCTCACACCATTGTTTCGCAGCTCGAACACGGCGAACAGCACTTCGCTTGGCACCGTGTTGAAGGCGGAGACGACATGAGCACCCGGAATTTTGTTTGCCAGTTCCTCGGCGCCGGACGAGGCGTGGGCCACGACGAGATCCGTATTGTCGGCGTTCATCGGCAGCGAGCAGCTGAGGACCGTCTTGCCAGACAGATCGCCTGCCTCGGCCAGGACGTCGCCCACGCGGGACCAAGGCACCACGAGGAGAACGGCGTCCGCATCCTGCACGGCTTCGCGCGGCGTGCCGGCGCGGGCGTGAGCCCCCTGCGCCAGCGTTTCCAGCTTGCCGCGGCTGCGGGCGTAGCTGAAGATCACCGCATGGCCCGCACGCGCGAAGAGAGTGCCGAGCTTGGCGTCCATCAATCCCGAACCGAGAATGCCGATGCGCATGTCGTCTCCTTCGCTCAGAGCCCGGTCAGGCGCTCCAACGCTTCGGGATAGCGCCCGCCCTGGACGGTGATCTTGGACGCTGTGTCTTCGATCTCCCACAGATCGTCTCGTGTCAGGTCGATGGCCATCGCGCCGAGGTTTTCCTCGAGCCGATGCAGCTTCGTGGTGCCCGGGATGGGGACGATCCAGGGCTTCCGGGCCAGCAGCCAGGCGAGCGCGATCTGGGCCGGTGTTGCGGCCTTTCGTTTTGCAATTTTGTCCAGCAAATCGATCATCGCCTGGTTGGCCTTTCGCGCCTCGGGCGTGAAACGCGGGATCGTAGAACGGAAATCCGACGTTCCGAACACGGTGTTCTCGTCGATCTTTCCGGAAAGAAAGCCCTTGCCCAGTGGACTGTAGGGAACGAAGCCGATGCCGAGCTCCTTGAGCGTCGCGATCACCTCCGATTCCGGGCTTCTCCACCACAGCGAATACTCGCTCTGCAGCGCTGTCACGGGCTTCACCGCGTGCGCGCGGCGGATCGTCTTCTCGCCGGCTTCGGAAAGGCCGAAATGCTTCACTTTGCCAGCCGCAATCAGATCCTTCACCGCGCCGGCGACGTCTTCTATCGGCACGTCGGGATCGACGCGATGCTGGTAAAACAGATCCAGCGCATCGACCCTGAGACGCTTGAGCGAGGCGTCGGCGACGTCCTTGATGTGCGCGGGGCGGCTGTCGAGGCCAACCCAGCGCGGGCCGCCGTTCGGATCGCGCTTGAAACCGAATTTGGTCGCGATCGCGACCTTGCCCTTGAACGGCGCCAGCGCTTCGCCCACGAGATCCTCATTCGTCAGGGGCCCGTAGATTTCAGCAGTGTCGAAGAACGTGACGCCGAGATCTACGGCGGAGTGCAGGAGTGCGATCGCATCCTCCTTGTTCATGGCCGTGCCATACGAGAAATTCAGTCCCATGCAGCCGAAGCCGATGGCCGAAACTTCCAGGTTGCTGTTTCCGAGCTTGCGTGTCTGCATCGTTCCTCTCCTTCGAACGTGGCCGCGGAGACCCGCGGATCTGCCCAAGACTTAGACCCTGCCCCTCCTCCTGATTAGCTGGTAAAACCCGCACGGATTTATGAGAAATATTCATCAATGGACCGGCGCAACGTCGACGATCTCATGGCCTTCTTCGCCATCGCGCGGGAGCGCAGTTTTACGCGTGCGGCCGCTCAGCTCGGCGTTTCGCAGTCGGCACTCAGCCACACCATACGCAGTCTGGAAACGCGGCTCGGCTTACGCCTGCTCAACCGGACCACGCGCAGTGTCGCCTGCACGGCAGCAGGCGAACGCCAGAACTGCGGACCGTAGGTCCGCGCCTCGACGAGATCGATGCCGAGCTGAAATCCCTGACGGAGCTGCGCAAGAAGCCCGCGGGCACGATCCGCATTACCGCCGACGAGCATGCGGCCAGCGCGGTGCTGTGGCCGAAGCTCACGAAACTCCTGTGGGACTATTCCGACATCCAGCTCGAGATCGTCATCGACAATGGGCTGACCGACATCGTCGCGGAGGGTTGCGACCGCTACGTTCGCCAGGGCGAGCAGGTCGCCCGGGACATGATCGCGGTGCGGATCGGGCCCGACATGCGCATGGCCGTCGTGGTGCGCCCCCCTACTTCGAGAAGCAGCCGCGTCCGAAGACGCCGCAGGATCTGGCGCAGCATCGCTGCATCAATCTGCGCCTGCCGACCTATGGCGGCCTGTATGCGTGGGAGTTCCAGAAAGGCGGCTGGCTGAGGCGAAGGTCCGCGTCGAGGGCCAGCTCGTGTTCAACAGGATCGCCTTGTCGCTGGACGCGGCGCTCGCGGGCTTCGGCCTCGCGTATTTGCCGGAAACGCAGGTGCAGGCGCGATTGGCCGACCGGAGTTCTCGTGTGTGTGCTGGCAACTCTGGTGCCCGCCCTACGCGGGCTACCACCTTTATTATCCAAGCCGGCGGCAGGCGACGCCGGCGTTTGCCCTGGTGGTCGAGGCGCTGCGGCACCGGTCGTCATATCGGGAGTTCCGGTTGAGCAACCGGAAAGAAAACGAGACGCGAACCGGCGAGTAATCTTTGCTCCGCGTGCCCCGTAGCGCGGTAGTCTCCCGGACGGAGAGATTTCCTGCTGCCATGGGGGTGGCGCATGACCGAGAAAAGCCCCAGCCCGATCGAAGCTCTGCCGCGCGCCGCCGAGCATACGCTCAAGGCGCATTGGCGGTTCTTTCTGTGGGAGGGCGCGGCCCTCCTCGTGCTGGGCGCAAGCGCCGTTCTCCTGCCGCTTCTCGTGCGCCTGGGCGTCGCAAATTACTGGATCGTCGCCCAGGGCCAACTCATGCCGGTGCAGGCCTATGCGAACCTCGAAATCACGATCCTGTTCGGCTGGCTGCTGATCGCAGGCGGCGTCGCCGGCTTCTCCACGACCTGCATCGGGCGCCATGCGCCGGGCTTCGCGTGGTCGCTCCTGTCGTCGCTCGTCGCGGCCGTTGCGGGCATCGTGCTGTTCTGGGAGCCCGGCGGGGGAGTGCTGCCGCTGACATGGGTGCTCACGGCTTTTCTCGCGCTCCATGGTTTCTGTTACGCTGATGCTCGCGCGCGATTATCACCGCGCCGGTCACCCGCGCTGGTATCTGCTCCTCGTCAGCGGATTGGTGGATGTCGTGCTGGCTGGCGCGCTCGCCGTGCAGTTGCCGGCGACGGCAAGCCGGATGGTCGGACCCATTCTCGGGATCGACTTTCTGTTCGCCGGGATTTCCCTGATCGGTCTGTCGCTCGCCGCGAGAGACGAGGCGCGACAGGGCGCCATGCCCGAAGCTCGCCCACATGATGCTTTTGTAAGTGAGATACGGTGCGCCCCCCGCGTCCGGAGGGCGATAGGCCCAAGAGCATCGGTGATCCGAGCCATGACGGCCGTCAATTCCCATCCCAGTGCGTTCAAATTCTCGTCTTGAACATAGTCCTGGCACAGTTCGTCGATCCCGTGCTCCTCGCCGAATGCGCGCACGCGTTCGGCGTCCGTCGTCCGTTCCACCGGCCAGTGCGCATTGCCCCAGGACCAAAGCCAGTTGCCGGCCTTGACGCTCGTCGTCCCGGCGATCTGGATTTCGGCTATGACCCTTGCAATGCCGTTCTCGGAAAAAAATCAGCGTTCCGGTGTCGACGTCATAATCGTAACGCGGCCAGGTGCCGAGCTTGAATTGGGCTTCCAGTTCTTGTGCTTTCTTCCCCTGGAGCTGATGAACTGCGTCGTGCCGCCAATCCCGGTACCAATCTGGATTGTCCATGGGGCCCTTCGCCAAACGACACGCAGCCCCTGTTCTGCCTGCGGCTCTCTACGTAATCCAGATCAGCAGCCCGTTCGCTTTGAGCGCCGCTTCGATCACATAATCCCGCAATCGCGGGAAGTGATACAGGACATAATCCTGCATTTCCGCCTCGGCCTCCGATCCCGGTCCCTTGCCCATCGGCATGCCGTAGATCGGCGCCGACATCATGTCTTCGAGCCGCAACCGCTTCTTGACGGTTTCCTCGTCGAGGCTTGCGAGCAGCTCGGCGAATTTTTTGGTCGTGCGCGCCTCGTGAAGCCGCGCAGGGCGGTAGCCGCCGACATCGGGCCCCAGCTCCTCACCGAGCAGGAGCGCGTCAGCGTCCGCGCCCGTCGAGAATGCCGGGCCGCTGACCGCGTAGTGCAGGAGGTGCCACGACTTGTCGAGATCGAGCGCGCGCTCGATCGCGCCGAAGCCCGTGAGACGCGACCGGCGTTCTGCAACCTCGGCCGCGATCTGCCGTGTCGATCTCCTCAACGGGCTCCCCGGGCGGATCGAACGTCGCGACATTCGTCACGTCCGGAACCAGCAACGGCGCCGCGCGCAGCCGCTCCATCTGTTCGGCCGACACGCTGAGCACATAGCAGACCATTCCCATCGCAAATCCCCTCCGAAACTCGATGTCTGGAGGAGGATTTTTGCCGCTGTCCTTGGCAAATGTTTCCCGGACCGGGCGCCTCTCTGTACCTTAATGTCGTGCCGCGTCCGCCTGCCAAGTTTCGCGCTTTCGTGATGAACTTGGCCCGCGTGCGGACGTTAGATTTTCCGGAATGTTGCGCCGCTTGCGCCGCCCAAGGGGGAATTCGATGCACTCTCATATGTCGTCCGCTGGTCCGCGCCCCGGCGCTCGCCGTCCTGGCCTCGACGCTTCTCGCCGGCGCCGCGGTCGCGCAGTCCGCAGGGCCCTTTCGCCGCCCCCAGCACGCTGCCCCTCCAGGCGGCTCCGCCTTTTGACCGCATCAAGGACACGGACTACGGGCCGGCGTTCGACGCGGCGATGAAAGAGCAGCGGACGGAGATCGACGCGATCGCCAACAACCCTGCCGCCGCCCACCTTCGAGAACACCATTGTGGCGATGGAGAAATCCGGCCCGCATGCTCGACCGCGTGTCGCTCGCATTCTCGGCGGTCTCCCGGCGCCAACACCAACGATACACTCGACAAGGTGCAGAGCGAAATGAAGCCCCGAAACTTGCGGATCATCCAGGATTTGATCAATCTCAACGCGAAGCTCTTCGCCCGTGTGAAGGCGATCTACGACAACCGCGACAAGCCTCAATCTCGATCCGGAATTTCTGCAACTCCTCAAGATCTACTACATGCAGTTCACCCATTCCGGCGCGGATCTTTCCGATGCGGACAAGGTCAAGCTGCGCGAGATCAACAAGCGCGATGCCCCACGCTGGAAACCGATTTCCAGCAAAAACTCCTCAAGGCCACAAAGGCAGGTGCGCTCGTCGTCGACGACAAGGCCGGCGCTGGCCGGCCTGAGCGATGCCCGAAATCGCCAACGCGGCCGCGCGCGGCCGAAGGCCCGAAATTGAAGGGCAAGTACGTTCCTGGCATTGCAGAACACGACGCAGCAGCCTTCGCTCCCGTCTCGCTCACCAACCGCGACTACAAGACAGAAACTGTTCGAGGCTTCGTGGACGCGCACCGAGAAGGGCGACGCCAACGACACGCGCGACGCGATTGCCGAAGATTGCGAAACTTCGCGCCGACAAAGCGAAGCTGCTCGGCTTCCCGAACGATGCGGCCTACGGCTTTACGACCAGATGGCCGACACGCCCGACAAGGTAGAAAATTTCATTGCTCAGCTTAAACACCGGCCACGCACGCAAAAAGGCCGAAAGAGGAGGAAGCTTATCGGTGGCGATGATCGACAAGAGCGGGCCGCATTTCGATGCTCGAAGCCGTGGGACTGGAGCCTCTACTCCGAGAAGGTGCGCAAGGAACGCATACGACCTCCGACGACAAGGAACTCAAACCCTATTTCGAACTCAACAAGGTGCTGCGAGGACGGCGTGTTCTATGCCGCCAACAAACTTTATGGGCTCACGTTCAAGGAGCGTCATGACCTGCCGGTCTACCAGCCGGATGTGCGCGTGTTCACGGTATACGACAAGGACGATCCGTTCTCGGAATTTCGTATTTCGACTATTTCAAGCGCGACAACAAAAGCGGCCGGCGCGTGGATGAGCAACTTCGTCAACCAGCTTCCCATCTCCTCGGCACCAAGCCCGTGATCTACAACGTCGCCAACTTTGCGAAGCCCGCGCCCGGCCAGCCGGCCCTGATCAGCTTCGACGACGTGACGACCATGTTCCACGAGTTCGGCCACGGGCTGCACGGGCTGTTCGCCAACGACAAACATACGGATGCTCTCAGGCACGCCGCCGCGCGGGACTTCGTGGAGTTTCCGTCGCAGTTCAACGAACATTGGGCGCTTTATCCCGATGTGCTGAAGCACTACGCGGTGAACTTCAAGACCGGGGAGCCCATCCCGAGGCGCTGATCGACCACATCAAGGCATCCTCCACATGGGGCCAGGGCTACTCGCTGGGCGAGCTGCTTGCCGCATCCGAGCTCGACCTGCAATGGCACGAGCTGCTCGCGACGCGTCAAAGCACGACGTCGACGCTTTCGAGACCAAGGCTCTGGAGGCGACACACACGGATTTCCCGAACGTGCCGACGCGCTACCGCTCGAGCTATTTCCTGCACATCTGGGCCAACGGTTACGCAGCCGGCTACTACGCCTATCAATGGACGGTGATGCTCGACGATGACGCATTCGGTGGTTCATGAAGAATGGCGGGATGACGCGCGCCAATGGCCAACGATTCCGCGACATGATTTTGTCCAAGGACACACCCAGGACTACGGGCCGATGTTCCGAGCGTTCTACGGCAAGGATCCCGACATCGGGCCGATGCTCGAACACAGAGGCCTCACGCCGTCGAATTGATCCTCAGCCTGCCGCCGCGACCCCGTCGCGCGCGCCGTCGACGGCCTGCAACATGTGATGCGCACACATCCCCACGCCGAGAAAGCTCGAGGCCTGGAAAAGAATTAGCGCTTCGCGCAGCGGCTCGCAGAGCGAGCCCGTTTGCGCGTCGCTGTCGCGCTTCAACAGTCCCTTCGCCTCCGCATCGTGCAGGAGATTGAACACATGCGAGCGCGACACCTTGTATTTGCGTGACAGGCCGTGGACCGACATGCGCAGCGGTCCCTTTGGCGGATAGACATCGGTTTCGGCTGCCGAATAGAGGATGTCCCAGAGGATGATCGTTCCCTGGTTGCGCTCCGCGAAATGCGTCAGCGCCGTCTGGTTCGGCCGCCGGAGCATGTTCGTCATCGCCTGGCCGAGCCGGAGCAGGTACGTCTTCGAGCGCTTCGGGATCGGAGAGGGCGTCGGCGGCGCGGCGCGCGTCCGGCTCGATGTTCGCGAGCGCAAGAAGCTCGCCGCGCAAGCTGTCGACGATCCACGCCTTCATCTCGTTCGTCGGCACGTAGCGCTTCACGCGCCTGTCGGTCGTCGTCTCGTCGAGCCGCACCAGACCGTTCATGCGCAGGTGCAGCATGATGGCGGTCGCGCGTCCGAAACTCGCCGATCGCCGAGCTCCCTGCAGAGATCGTGGATGCCGGTCGGCGTCAGCCCGCCGCGCGCATCCAGATAAAGCACGAAGACGCCATAGAAGGAGCTGCCGAAATCCCGCAGCACCGTGATGGCCGGCGTAGTCGCCGAGTAGCGGCCGAGCGTGTTGCGGATCGACTGGCGGCACGCGCCCTCGAAGCCGGGCTGCGCGGCGAGCAACGCGACGACCTTATGCTGTTCGGCAATGCTGCGGTCGGCGATGGCGTCGTGCCAATAGGCCAGTCCCAAATTCGACATGAAGACAGCAGCCCCCGGCGTTGACGCCGATACTATCAATTTTTGACAGGGTGCGCTGCCCGAATACGGTCCGATTTTCACACATGACTGGCGATCGGCGGCAGTGGATTCGATGCCTCTAATTTTTGGCAGTTGTGGGCTGCCCCCCTCGCGAACATGGTCCGCCGCCTGAGCAGTGCGCGTTGGAAATTCGGCGGATTGCTCTTTTGGGCGGGGTTCACGCGCATTGTTCGGCTGCTGCGCCGGACAAGCGGCCGTTGAGCTTCCGCCGCGTCAGCGGGAGCGGTCATGTCTTTACCACATGCGGCGCCAACGAAACGGATGAAGAGTTCGATGCAGCGTATCGCGGCAGCTCCGCGATCCTGCGCTGCATGCTCGCAGCCGGCGCGATGCTCGCCAGCACGCCCGCGCATGCCGCTCCGGTGCTCCCGACGGGCGGCTCGGTTGCGTCCGGATCGGCGACGATCGGAGCGCCGTATCCAACAGATGGCAGAGCTGACGATCGACCAAACCTCCGGTAAGGCGATCGTCAACTGGAGCGGCTTCTCGATCGGCCAGGGCGGCACCGTCACCTTCAACAATGGCTCCGGCGCCACGCTCAATCGCGTGACCGGAAGCGCGACCCAGTCGGCGATCGCCGGCAATCTCAACGCCACCGGCAGCGTCTATCTCATCAACCCGAACGGCGTGATCGTCGGCAAGACGGGCGTGGTGAAGGTCGGCGGCAATTTCGTCGCCTCGACGCTTCGAACGCGACCGACGCACAGTTCAATGCGGGCGGATCGCTCACGCTCTCGGGCGACGGCACGGCCGCTGTCGTCAATTACGGCAAGATCGGCGCGCTCGGCGGTGACGTAGCGCTCGTCGCCCGGGACGGCGGCAAACCCACGGCGCGATCGCCCGCGCCCAACGGCTATCTCGGCGTGCTCGCCGGCGCGCAGGTCACATTGCGCAACTCCTCTCTCAACGACGGCAAGTTCAGCGTCGATGTCGGGAGCCACAGGCGGACAGCGCCATCAACAGCGGCACGATCCAGGCCGCCGATGCCGAGCTTCAAGACCAATGGCGGTGATGTCTATGCCCTCGCCGGCAACACCCAATGGCCTGATCGCCGCGACCGGCACGGCATCAGCGCGACGGCAAAGTCTTTCTCTCCGCCGGCAGCGGCCAGATCTCGACGGTGTCCGAGCACAGTCACGGCCCGGAATGCCGAGGCGCGGGTGGCCAGATTGTTATGCGCGCCGGCAATATGAAGGTCTCGGGCACCGTCGATGCCTCGGCCACGGCGCCCCAGGCAAGGTGGGCGGCGCCCACTCCATCGTCGCTGCAGGCGACCACGACCGTGACCGGCACCATCCGCGCCCGCGGCAACCCAGCGGCACAAGGCGGCACGATCGAAACCTCGGGCCACACCCTTTCCGTCGGCGGCGCGAAGATCGACGCGGGTGAAGGCGGCCAATGGCTGCTCGATCCGACCATCAATCTCTTCACCGTCGACCGCAGCAGCACGCGACGCCTCGACGCGACGCTCAATGCCGGCACGAGCGTCACGCTGGCCATTACGAGCTCCGGGCCCACCGCGCCGTACACGTTGACCGGCAACGAACGTGGCGGCCAGAATACGGGCATCCTGTGGGTCCAAAGCCCCATCTCGTGGACGGGCGCTGCGACGCTCACGCTTTCCGCCTGGGCCAACCTCAACATCCAGTCGCCGATCACCCTCACGAACGGCACGCTGGACCTCACCGCCGGCGCCGGAACGACCGGCGCCGTCAACGTCGAGGCGCCGATCACCGTCACCGGCGCGGGCCACGTGAATTTGAGCGCGCCTTACCGCTCGCGACGATAGCGGGCGCGCCGCAGGACCTGCAGCTCTATGTCGCGCTCGGCAACTCGATCAACTACGGCGCCACGAACAACGGCGGCACGCTTCGCGATCAATGGCGCGTCGTACCAATTGCTGTACACCGCCGGCGATCTCGAGGGCAATCTGGGCGGGAGCGGCGCTTATGCGCTGGCCACGTCCATCAATCTGGCGAGCGCCGGAAACTGGCCGCAGATCGCTTCAAACGGCGCGACCTTCGAAGGCCTCGGCAACACGCTCTCCAATCTGAGTTCGAAATCAGGCAATACGGCGCCGGGCTTCGTCGTCGAGGACATCAGCGTCGTCCGCGATCTCATCATGACCGGTGTCAACGTCACGTCGGACGGTGGTCTCGCCGCGATGGTCGTCACCTACAACACCGGCCTCATCGCCAATGTCGACGTCTCCGGCAGCGTCTGGGGCGAAGAAGGCGCCGGCGGCCTTGTCCAGGACAATGCACATGGCAGCGGGAACGGCTACATCATAAATTCGATCGTACAAGGCACCGTAACAGGTCCCCAATGCCGGCGAAATCGCCGAGGACAATGACCAGTATGCCGCGATCGAGACAGCGTCTCGTCGGCGGCTGTATTCATGAACGGCGGAAGCACCGCCGGCCTGGGTGGGTTTGTCTCCTTCAACGACGGCGGCCTCATTGTCGATTCCTATTCGACGGATACGTCCAGGGCGGTGGCTCCGGATTCGTCGCGAACAACGGCGGCGGAACGAACTTATTCGGACCCATTCCACAGGCACGGTCACGGACAGCTTCTGGGACGAACCGCGAGCGGGACAGGCTGCGGCTACGGCACCGGGGAAACGACGGCGCAGCTCCAGAACGCGTTGCCCGGGACGTTCAGTTCTTCCCTTTGGGGCGGGGGTAACTCCGAGTACCCCTATCTCAAGAGCTTTATCCAAACGGCATACAGGTCGTCAGCGGAACGGCCTACGCCAATCTCACCTTGGCCGGCGCGGCCGGTACGCCGGTCACGGTCTACGCGAACGGTGTCGGGGTCACGACGACGGCTGGCGAAAACTCTTACTATTATGCGGCGCTTCCGCGGGCACGATCTCGACATCGGGCACGCCGGTTCTCGCCTACGACGCCAATGGCGCGGACGTGCAGACGGAGACCGCCGGCTATTTGTTCGGTTTCAATATCCTCGGCTCGAACGGAGTGATCGCCAGGACGTCGGACACGACGCTATCGCAGGCCATCGCGACGCCGCTCGAGGCGCAGAACCCAGCGTTGATCTCCACCGCGGCGGGCGGCAACGCAGCGGTCATCGCGGCGGTCAGCGCGATGACCAACAACGACGAATACATCGCCACGGGACCGCTCTTCACCATCGACCAGGCCGTGAACGGCAGTCTCTTTGTCACGCGACGACGGCACACGGATCACCGTGAGCCAGCCGGTCACCATCACGGGCAACCAGCTCCTTGCGCTCGAAACCTCCGGCGCCGTGGCCGTCGACGCGCCCATCACCGTCAACGGCGCGAGTCCCGTCGTGCTGGACGTCGGAACGACCAGCGCCTTCGGGGCGACGGAGCCCGGCCTGTGGTTCGGACTGGGCGACGGAATCAATTTCGGATCGGTCAACCAGGGTGCCACGCTCGCAATCAACGGCGCGTCCTACCCACTGCTCTATTCTCGTCCGACATCCAAACCTCAACGGCTCTTCGACGATGCTGCAGGCGCCTATGCGCTCGCCGATTCCATCAATGCGTCGGGCTTTACCGGCTGGCAGCCGATCGGCGTCTCCTCGACCGGTACGGTGCTGAACGGCGGCGCAGGCTTCTCCGGCACCTTCGAAGGCCTCGGCAACGCGATCTCCAATCTCGGCGTATCGCTGACTTTGACGGGAACGGCTACGCCGGTCCGTTCGGATATTCATCGGGCGCGATCCGCGATCTCGGTGTCGTGAACGGCACCGTGTCGAGCAATGGCGCGTCCGGCTACGCCGGTGGCCTCGTAGCGTATACGAGCGGCGCTCTCTTCGACGATTACGCGAGCGGCGTCTCGGTGACGCAGACGCTCGGCAGCACGGGCCTCGTCGGCGATAACGCAGGGGGCACGATCCCCAACGCCTTTCCGACCGCCGCCGTGTCCGGCGGCGCGGACGCCGGTGGCTTCGACGCCACCAACTCGGGAACGATCGCGTCGCCTTCGCCTGGTCACGGTCGCCGGTCCGGAAAGCGGCGCTTTGTTGGGATCGTGCCCCCGCGTTATCGCCGACGAGGCCGCCTGTGCTGCCGAGCGTCTGCGTCACCGAGACGCCGCTCGCGTAATCGTCGAAGAGAGCGCCGCTCGTATACGCGACGAGGCCGCCGGCGTAGCCGGACGCGCCATTGCTCGACACGGTGCCGTTCACGACACCGAGATCGCGGATCGCGCCCGATGAATATCCGAACGGACCGGCGTAGCCCGTTCCCGTCAAAATAGCGATACGCCGAGATTGGAGATCGCGTTGCCGAGGCCTTCGAAGGTGCCGGAGAAGCCTGCGCCGCCGTTCAGCACCGTACCGGTCGAGGAGACGCCGATCGGCCGCGAGCCGGTAAAGCCCGACGCATTGATGGAATTGGCGAGCGCATAGGCGCCCTGCAGCATCGTCGAAGAGCCGTTGAGGTTTTGGATGTCGGACAGAGAATAGAGCAGTGTGTAGGACGCGCCGTTGATTGCGAGCGTGGCACCCTGGTTGACCGATCCGAAATCGATTTCGTCGCCCAGTCCGAACCACAGGCCGGGCTCCGTCGCCCCGAAGGCGCTGGTCGTTCCGACGTCCAGCACGACGGGACTCGCGCCGTTGACGGTGATGGGCGCGTCGACGGCCACGGCGCCGGAGGTTTCGAGCGCAAGGAGCTGGTTGCCCGTGATGGTGACCGGCTGGCTCACGGTGATCCGTGCGCCGTTGATCGCGTCGACAAAGAGACTGCCGTTCACGGCCTGGTCGATGGTGAGTAGCGGCCCCGTGGCGATGTATTTGTCGTTGTTGGTCATCGCGCTGACCGCCGCGATGACCGCGGCGTTGCCGCCCGCCGCGGTGGAGATCAACGCTGTGTTCTGCGCCTCGAGCGGCGTCGCGATGGCCTGCGATAGCGTCGTGTCCGACGTCCTGGCGATCACTCCGTTCGAGCCGAGGATATTGAAACCGAACAAATAGCCGGCGGTCTCCGTCTGCACGTCCGCGCCATTGGCGTCGTAGGCGAGAACCGGCGTGCCCGATGTCGAGATCGTGCCCGCCGGAAGCGCCGCATAATAGTAAGAGTTTGCGCCAGCCGTCGTCGTGACCCCGACGCCGCTCGCGTAGACCGTGACCGGCGTACCGGCCGCGCCGGCCAAGGTGAGATTGGCGTAGGCCGTTCCGCTGACGACCTGTATGCCGTTGGGATAGAAGCTCTTGAGATAGGGGTACGCGGAGTTACCCCCGCCCAAGAGGGAAGAACTGAACGTCCCGGGCAATGCGCTCTGGAGCTGCGCCGTCGTTTCCCCGGTGCCGTAGCCGCTGCCTGTCCCGCTCGTCTGCTCGTCCCAGAAGCTGTCCGTGACCGTGCCTGTGGGAATTGGTCCGAAGAAGTTCGTTCCGCCGCCGTTGTTCGCGACGAATCCGGAGCCACCGCCCTGGACGTATCCCGTCGCATAGGAATCGACAATCAGGCCGCCGTCGTTGAAGGAGACAAACCCACCCAGGCCGGCGGTGCTTCCGCTGTTCATGAATACAGCCGCCGACGAGACGCTGTCCGTCGATCGCGGCGTACTGGTCATTGTCCTCGGCGATTTCCGCCGGCATTGGGACCTGTTACGGTGCCTTGTACGATCGAATTTATGATGTAGCCGTTTTCGTTGCCATGGGCATTGTCCTGGACAAGGCCGCCGGCGCCTTCTCCGCCCCAGACGCTGCCGGAGACGTCGACATTGGCGATGAGGCCGGTGTTGTAGGCGACGACCATCGCGGCAGTACCATCCTCCGACGTGACGTTGACACCGGTCATGACGAGATCGCGGATGACGCTGAGTCCTCGACGACGAAGCCGGCGCCGTATTGCCTGATTCGAATTCAGATTCGACAGCGTGTTGCCGAGGCCTTCGAAGGTCGCGCCGTTTGAAGCGATCTGCGGCCAGTTTCCGGCGCTCGCCAGATTGATGGACGTGGCCAGTGCATAAGCGCCGCTCCCGCCCAGATTGTTCTCGAGATCGCCGGCGGTGTACAGCAATTGGTACGATGAGCCATTGATTGCGAACGTGCCGCCGTTGTTCGTGGCGCCGTAGTTGATCGAGTTGCCGAGCGCGAAATAGAGCTGCAGGTCCTGCGGCGCACCCGCTATCGTCGCGACGTAGACGCGCTCAAATTCACGTGGCCCGCGCCGGTGACGGTGATCGGCGCCTCGACATTGATGGCGCCGGTCGTTCCGGCGCCGGCGGTGAGGTCCAGCGTGCCGTTCGAGAGGCTGATTGGCGACTGGATGTTGAGATTGGCCCAGGCGGAAAGCGTGAGCGTCGCAGCGCCCGTCCACGAGATGGGGCTTTGGACCCACAGGATGCCCGTATTCTGGCCGCCACGTTCGTTGCCGGTCAACGTGTACGGCGCGGTGGGCCCGGAGCTCGTGATGGCCAGCGTGACGCTGGTGCCAGCGTTGAGCGAGGCCTCGACCTCGCTCGCGAGGTGGGCGTCGACGAAGAGCGCAAGCGGGTCGAGCAGCCATTGGCCGCCCTGGCCGGCATCGATCTGCGCGCCGTCGTCGGACACAGTCTCGCCCGAGGTCTCGATGGCACCGCCCGTCGCATTGTCGCCGCGCGCGTGGATCGTGCCGGTGACCGTCGTCGTGTTTGCGGCAATGATGGAGACGCTGCCACCGGTCTTGCCGGAGGCGGTCGCCGAGGCGTCGATGGTGCCCGACACATTTATATTGCCGGCGCGTGCGGTGATCTGCCCGCCGGAGCCGTCAGTGTTCTGCGCCGTGACTGTTCCGGAGACCGTGAGATCGCCGCCGCCCGCGGAGAGGAACACCTTGCCGCCGCCGGACGATGTCCCTGTCGCCGCGATCACACCGTTGGTATTGCCTGCGAGTGCGTAGACGTTGCCGCCATTGGCGCGAAGCTCGGCGTCTGCCGCCTGGATCGTGCCGCTGTTCGTCGCCTTGTCGCCGCTCGTGCCGACATCGACGCTGAACTTGCCGTCGTTGAGCGTGGAGTTGTTCAGCGTAACCTGCGAGCCTGGCAAGGACTCCGACGGAGCCGTTCGGCGCTGTGAGCGTGCCGGCGTTCGTCGCCGTGCGCGCAACGAGCGCGACATCGCCGCCGAGCGAACCAATCTTGCCGTAGTTGACGACAGCGGCGGTGCTGTTGCCCGAAAGGGTGAGCGAGCCGCCCGCGTTGAACTGCGCGTCGGATGTGTTCAGCGTCGAGGCGACGAAATTGCCGCCGACCTTCACCACGCCGGTCTTGCCGACGATCACGCCGTTCGGGTTGATGAGATAGACGCTGCCGGTTGCGTTCAGCGCGCCGTTGATCGCGGACGAGGCCGAGCCGACGACTCTGTTGAGAGTCGCGCCGGAGCCGTTGTTGATGTTGACGGTGCCGCCTTGGCCGATGGAGAAGCTGTTCCAGTTGACGATCGCCTTGTTCGACGTCTGGTTGATCGTCAACGATCCGTTCGACGGCGTACCGATGGTTGCGGAACCGGACGCGACGGAGCCGCCGGTCGGAAGCGCCGGAGCGGCATGCGCGGGCGTGCTGGCGAGCATCGCGCCGGCTGCGAGCATGCAGCGCAGGATCGCGGAGCTGCCGCGATACGCTGCATCGAGACTCTTCATCCGTTTCGTTGGCGCCGCATGTGGTAAAGACATGACCGCTCCCGCTGACGCGGCGGAAGCTCAACGGCCGCTTGTCCGGCGCAGCAGCCGAACAATGCGCGTGAACCCCGCCCAAAAGAGCAATCCGCCGAATTTCCAACGCGCACTGCTCAGGCGGCGGACCATGTTCGCGAGGGGGGCAGCCCACAACTGCCAAAAATTAGAGGCATCGAATCCACTGCCGCCGATCGCCAGTCATGGTGAAAATCGGACCGTATTCGGGGCAGCGCACCCTGTCAAAAATTGATAGTATCGGCGTCAACGCCGGGGGCTGCTGTCTTCATGTCGAATTTGGGACTGGCCTATTGGCACGACGCCATCGCCGACCGCAGCATTGCCGAACAGCATAAGGTCGTCGCGTTGCTCGCCGCGCAGCCCGGCTTCGAGGGCGCGTGCCGCCAGTCGATCCGCAACACGCTCGGCCGCTACTCGGCGACTACGCCGGCCATCACGGTGCTGCGGGATTTCGGCAGCTCCTTCTATGGCGTCTTCGTGCTTTATCTGGATGCGCGCGGCGGGCTGACGCCGACCGGCATCCACGATCTCTGCAGGGAGCTCGGGATGGCGAGTTTCGGACGCGCGACCGCCATCATGCTGCACCTGCGCATGAACGGTCTGGTGCGGCTCGACGAGACGACGACCGACAGGCGCGTGAAGCGCTATGTGCCGACGAACGAGATGAAGGCGTGGATCGTCGACAGCTTGCGCGGCGAGCTTCTTGCGCTCGCGAACATCGAGCCGGACGCGCGCCGCGCCGCCGACGCCCTCTCCGATCCCGAAGCGCTCGAAGACGTACCTGCTCCGGCTCGGCCAGGCGATGACGAACATGCTCCGGCGGCCGAACCAGACGGCGCTGACGCATTTCGCGGAGCGCAACCAGGGAACGATCATCCTCTGGGACATCCTCTATTCGGCAGCCGAAACCGATGTCTATCCGCCAAAGGGACCGCTGCGCATGTCGGTCCACGGCCTGTCACGCAAATACAAGGTGTCGCGCTCGCATGTGTTCAATCTCCTGCACGATGCGGAGGCGAAGGGACTGTTGAAGCGCGACAGCGACGCGCAAACGGGCTCGCTCTGCGAGCCGCTGCGCGAAGCGCTAATTCTTTTCCAGGCCTCGAGCTTTCTCGGCGTGGGGATGTGTGCGCATCACATGTTGCAGGCCGTCGACGGCGCGCGCGACGGGGTCGCGGCGGCAGGCTGAGGATCAATTCGACGGCGCGAGTCCGCGATGCTCCAGCAGCGGGCCGACGTCGGGATCCTTGCCGTAGAAGGCGCGGAACATCGGCGCGTAGTCTTCCGTGTGGCCTTTCGAGAGGATCATGTCGCGGAAGCGCTGGCCGTTCTCGCGCGTGAGCCCGCCATGCTGGAGGAACCAGCTATAGGCATCGTCGTCGAGCATCTCCGTCCAGATATAGGCGTAATAGCCGGCGGCGTAGCCGCTCGACCAGATGTGCAGAAAGTAGCTCGAGCGGTAGCGCGGCGGCACGTCGGGGAAGTCGGTGTGCGTGGTCTTGAGCGCCTGCGCCTCGAACGCGTCCACATCTTCTTTCGGCGCGCTCGCGGGCAGCATGTGCCATTGCATGTCGAGCTCGGCGGCGGCGAGGATCTCGCCGAATTCGTAGCCCTGGTCGAAGGTCGCCGCCTTCTTGATCTTGGCGATCAGCGCCTCGGGCATCGGCTTGCCCGTCCTGTAGTCCACCGCATAGTGGCGCAGCACGTCGGGATAGAGCGCCCAGTGCTCGTTGAACTGCGACGGGAATTCTACGAAGTCGCGCGCCACATGCGTGCCGGCAAGATCGGGATAGGTCACGTTCGAGAACAGCGCATGCAGCGCGTGGCCGAATTCGTGGAACATGGTGGTGACGTCGTCGAAGGTGAGCAGCGCAGGCTGGCCCGCCGCCGGCTTCACGAAATTCGCGACGTTGTAGACGACAGGCCTGGTGCCGAGCAGCTTCGACTGCTCCACGAAGGTGCTCATCCAGGCGCCGCCCGCCTTGTTGTCGCGCTTGAAATAGTCGAAGTAGATCAGGCCGAGCTCGGAGCCGTCCTTGTCGAAGACCTCGAATACGCGCACGTCCGGCTGCCATACGGGAATGTCGTGGCGCTCCTTGAAAGTGATGCCGTAGAGCTGGTTCGCGGCGTAGAACAGGCCGTTGTCGCGGACGTTGTCGAGCGCGAAATACGGCTTCACCGCATTCTCGTCGTAGTCGTACTCGGCCTTGCGCACCTCTTCGGCGTAGCGCTCCCAGTCCCACGGCGCGAGCGAAAAGTGCTCGCCGGACTTGTCGATCATCGCCTGGTTGACCTTCGCCTCGTCCGCGGCCTTCGCGGCCGTGGCGGGGACCATCTGCGCCATGAAGGCGTTCACCGTATCCGGCGTTTTGGCCATCTGGTTGTAGAGCTTGTAGGCGGCGAAGTCCGGATAGCCGAGGAGCTGTGCCTTCTGCGCGCGCAACTGCGCCAGCGTCGCGATGGTGTCGCGCACGTCGTTGGCGTCGCCCTTCTCGGTGCGCGTCCAGGAATTCTGGAACAGCTGCTCGCGCACGGCGCGGTCGCTCAGATCCTGCAGCGCCGGCTGCTGCGTCGTGTTCTGCAGCAGGATCGCGTACTGGTCCTTGAGCCCGCGCGACTGCGCCGCGGCGGCCGCGCCTGCGATCTCCTCGTCGCTGAAGCCCGCAAGCTTTGCCTTGTCCGAAACGATGAGCGCGCCGTCCTTGGTGGCGGCGAGCAGCTTCTGCTGGAACGCGGTCTCGAGCGTGGTGATCTTCTGGTTCAGGTCGCGGAGTTTCGCCTTGTCGGCGTCGGAGAGGTTCGCGCCGGCATGCTCGAAATCCTGCTCGTAGATGGTGGCGAGCTGTTGCTGCTCGGGCTCGAGCGAGGCGCGGGCTTCGTAGACCGCGTGCACGCGGGCGAACAGCTTCGCATTGAGATGGATGTCGTCGTCGAGCGCGGCGAGCTTCGGGTTCACGTCGGCCTGGACTTTTTCGAGCGCATCGTCGGTGTTCGCCTGGACCACGGCGTCGAAGGCGCCCTGCACGCGGTCGAGCATCAGCCCGGCGCGCTCCTGCGCGGCGATGGTGTTGTCGAAGGTCGGCGGCGACGGATCGTTGGCGATGGTCTCGATCTCGGCGCGGTTTTGCGCGATGGCCGCAGCGAAGCCCGGCCCGTAGTCGCTGTCCTGGATCTTGTCGAAAGGCGGCGCCTGGAACGGCAGCGTGCTGGGGGCGGCGAAAGGCCCTGCGGACTGCGCGACCGCGGCGCCGGCGAGAAGCGTCGAGGCCAGGACGGCGAGCGCCGGGGCGCGGACCAGCGGGCCATATATAGAGGTGCATCGAAATCCCCCTTGGGCGGCGCAAGCGGCGCAACGTTCCGCGAAAATCTAACGTCCGCACGCGGGCCAAGTTCATCACGAAAGCGCGAAACTTGGCAGGCGGACGCGGCACGACATTAAGGTACAGAGGGCGCCCGGTCCGGGAAACATTTGCCAAGGACAGCGGCAAAAATCCTCCTCCAGACATCGAGTTTCGGAGGGGATTTGCGATGGGAATGGTCTGCTATGTGCTCAGCGTGTCGGCCGAACAGATGGAGCGGCTGCGCGCGGCGCCGTTGCTGGTTCCGGACGTGACGAATGTCGCGACGTTCGATCCGCCCGGGGAGCCCGTTGAGGAGATCGACCGGCAGATCGCGGCCGAGGTTGCAGAACGCCGGTCGCGTCTCACGGGCTTCGGCGCGATCGAGCGCGCGCTCGATCTCGACAAGGCGTGGCACCTTCTGCACTACGCGATCAGCGGCCGGCATTCCCGACGGGCGCGGACGCTGACGCGCTCCTGCTCGGCGAGGAGCTGGGACCCTATGTCGGCGGCTACGGCCCAG
Organism: uncultured Alphaproteobacteria bacterium; assembly: GCA_963802815.1. Classification (GTDB taxonomy): domain Bacteria; phylum Pseudomonadota; class Alphaproteobacteria; order Micropepsales; family Micropepsaceae; genus Rhizomicrobium. Next base: position 72,375 of record CAWDKN010000084.1, on the reverse strand, counting down.
CCCGGCTTCACGAGGCGCGCGCGACCAGGAAATTCGCCGAGCTTCTCGCAAGCCTCGACGAGGAAACCGTCAAGAAGCGGTTGCGGCTCGAAGACATGATGTCGGCGCCGATCTACGGCATGCCGATGGGCAAGGGACCGGGATCGGAGGCCGAGGCGGAAATGCAGGATTATGTCCTGTATCACTTCCCGCGATTGCGGGATTATGTGATCGAAGCGGCGCTCAAAGCGAACGGGCTGCTGATCTGGATTACGTAGAGAGCCGCAGGCAGAACAGGGGCTGCGTGTCGTTTGGCGAAGGGCCCCATGGACAATCCAGATTGGTACCGGGATTGGCGGCACGACGCAGTTCATCAGCTCCAGGGGAAGAACGCCGGACTGGAAGCCCAATTCAAGCTCGGCACCTGGCCGCGTTACGATTATGACGTCGACACCGGAACGCTGATTTTTTCCGAGAACGGCATTGCAAGGGTCATAGCCGAAATCCAGATCGCCGGGACGACGAGCGTCAAGGCCGGCAACTGGCTTTGGTCCTGGGGCAATGCGCACTGGCCGGTGGAACGGACGACGGACGCCGAACGCGTGCGCGCATTCGGCGAGGAGCACGGGATCGACGAACTGTGCCAGGACTATGTTCAAGACGAGAATTTGAACGCACTGGGATGGGAATTGACGGCCGTCATGGCTCGGATCACCGATGCTCTTGGGGCCTATCGCCCTCCGGACGCGGGGGGCGCACTGTATCTCACTTACAAAAGCATCATGTGGGCGAGCTAGGGCATGGCGCCCTGTCGCGCCTCGTCTCTCGCGGCGAGCGACAGACCGATCAGGGAAATCCCGGCAACAGAAAGTCGATCCCGAGAATGGGTCCGACCATCCGGCTTGCCGTCGCCGGCAACTGCACGGCGAGCGCGCCAGCCAGCACGACATCCACCAATCCGCTGACGAGGAGCAGATACCAGCGCCGGTGACCGGCGCGGTGATAATCGCGCGCGAGCATCAGCGTAACGAAACCGTCGAGCGCGAGAAAAGCCGTGAGCACCCATGTCAGCGGCAGCACTCCCCCGCCGGGCTCCCAGAACAGCACGATGCCCGCAACGGCCGCGACGAGCGACGACAGGAGCGACCACGCGAAGCCCGGCGCATGGCGCCCGATGCAGGTCGTGGAGAAGCCGGCGACGCCGCCTGCGATCAGCAGCCAGCCGAACAGGATCGTGATTTCGAGGTTCGCATAGGCCTGCACCGGCATGAGTTGGCCCTGGGCGACGATCCAGTAATTTGCGACGCCCAGGCGCACGAGAACCGGCAGGAGAGCGGCGCTTGCGCCCAGCACGAGGAGGGCCGCGCCCTCCCACAGAAAGAACCGCCAATGCGCCTCGAGCGTATGCTCGGCGGCGCGCGGCAGAGCTTCGATCGGGCTGGGGCTTTTCTCGGTCATGCGCCACCCCCATGGAGGAAATCTCTGGTCCGGGAGACTACCGCGCTACGGGGCACGCGGAGCAAAGATTACTCGCCGGTTCGCGTCTCGTTTTCTTTCCGGTTGCTCAACCGGAACTCCCGATATGACGACCGGTGCCGCAGCGCCTCGACCACCAGGGCAAACGCCGGCGTCGCCTGCCGCCGGCTTGGATAATAAAGGTGGTAGCCCGCGTAGGGCGGGCACCAATCTGCCAGCACACGCACGAGAACTCCGGTCGGCCAATCGCGCCTGCACCTGCGTTTCCGGCAAATACGCGAGGCCGAAGCCCGCGAGCGCCGCGTCCAGCGACAAGGCGATATTGTTGAACACGAGCTGGCCCTCGACGCGGACCTTCACCTCGCGCCCGCCTTTCTGGAACTCCCACGCATACAGGCCGCCATAGGTCGGCAGGCGCAGATTGATGCAGCGATGCTGCGCCAGATCCTGCGGCGTCTTCGGACGCGACTGCTTCTCGAAGTAGGAGGGCGCACCCACGACGGCCATGCGCATGTCGGGCCCGATCCGCACCGCGATCATGTCCCGGGCGACCTGCTCGCCCTCGCGGACGCCGGCGTCGCAACCCTCCGCGACGATGTCGGTCAGCCCATTGTCGATGACGATCTCGAGCTGGATGTCGGAATAGTCCCACAGGAGTTTCGTGAGCTTCGGCCACAGCACCGCGCTGGCCGCATGCTCGTCGGCGGTAATGCGGATCGTGCCCGCGGGCTTCTTGCGCAGCTCCGTCAGGGATTTCAGCTCGGCATCGATCTCGTCGAGGCGCGGACCTACGGTCCGCATCAGGCGTTCGCCTGCTGCCGTCGGGGCGACACTGCGCGTGGTCCGGTTGAGCAGGCGTAAGCCGAGCCGCGTTTCCAGACTGCGTATGGTGTGGCTGAGTGCCGACTGCGAAACGCCGAGCTGAGCGGCCGCACGCGTAAAACTGCGCTCCCGCGCGATGGCGAAGAAGGCCATGAGATCGTCGACGTTGCGCCGGTCCATTGATGAATATTTCTCATGAATCCGTGCGGGTTTTACCAGCTAATCAGGAGGAGGGGCAGGGTCTAAGTCTTGGGCAGTCCGCGGGTCTCCGCGGCCACGTTCGAAGGAGAGGAACGATGCAGACACGCAAGCTCGGAAACAGCAACCTGGAAGTTTCGGCCATCGGCTTCGGCTGCATGGGACTGAATTTCTCGTATGGCACGGCCATGAACAAGGAGGATGCGATCGCACTCCTGCACTCCGCCGTAGATCTCGGCGTCACGTTCTTCGACACTGCTGAAATCTACGGGCCCCTGACGAATGAGGATCTCGTGGGCGAAGCGCTGGCGCCGTTCAAGGGCAAGGTCGCGATCGCGACCAAATTCGGTTTCAAGCGCGATCCGAACGGCGGCCCGCGCTGGGTTGGCCTCGACAGCCGCGCCGCGCACATCAAGGACGTCGCCGACGCCTCGCTCAAGCGTCTCAGGGTCGATGCGCTGGATCTGTTTTACCAGCATCGCGTCGATCCCGACGTGCCGATAGAAGACGTCGCCGGCGCGGTGAAGGATCTGATTGCGGCTGGCAAAGTGAAGCATTTCGGCCTTTCCGAAGCCGGCGAGAAGACGATCCGCCGCGCGCACGCGGTGCAGCCCGTGACAGCGCTGCAGAGCGAGTATTCGCTGTGGTGGAGAAGCCCGGAATCGGAGGTGATCGCGACGCTCGAGGAGCTCGGCATCGGCTTCGTTCCCTACAGTCCACTGGGCAAGGGCTTTCTTTCCGGAAAGATCGACGAGAACACCGTGTTCGGAACGTCGGATTTCCGTTCTACGATCCCGCGTTTCACGCCCGAGGCGCGAAAGGCCAACCAGGCGATGATCGATTTGCTGGACAAAATTGCAAAACGAAAGGCCGCAACACCGGCCCAGATCGCGCTCGCCTGGCTGCTGGCCCAGAAGCCCTGGATCGTCCCCATCCCGGGCACCACGAAGCTGCATCGGCTCGAGGAAAACCTCGGCGCGATGGCCATCGACCTGACACGAGACGATCTGTGGGAGATCGAAGACACAGCGTCCAAGATCACCGTCCAGGGCGGGCGCTATCCCGAAGCGTTGGAGCGCCTGACCGGGCTCTGAGCGAAGGAGACGACATGCGCATCGGCATTCTCGGTTCGGGATTGATGGACGCCAAGCTCGGCACTCTCTTCGCGCGTGCGGGCCATGCGGTGATCTTCAGCTACGCCCGCAGCCGCGGCAAGCTGGAAACGCTGGCGCGGGGGGCTCATGCCCGCGCCGGCACGCCGCGCGAAGCCGTGCAGGATGCGGACGCCGTTCTCCTCGCGGTGCCTTGGTCCCGCGTGGGCGACGTCCTGGCCGAGGCAGGCGATTTGTCTGGCAAGACGGTCCTCAGCTGCTCGCTGCCGATGAACGCCGACAATACGGATCTCGTCGTGGCCCACGCCTCGTCCGGCGCCGAGGAACTGGCAAACAAAATTCCGGGTGCTCATGTCGTCTCCGCCTTCAACACGGTGCCAAGCGAAGTGCTGTTCGCCGTGTTCGAGCTGCGAAACAATGGTGTGAGACCGAGCCTGGTTTTTTGCGGTGACGACGCCGGCAGCAAAGACGTTGCCGCCGGGCTGATCCGCGACGTAGGCTTCGATCCCGTCGACGCCGGCGCACTGCGGCTCGCGCGCTACATCGAACCGTTCGCGCTGCTCGTCGCCGGTCTCGCTTATTCGGGCAATGCGGCCCCGGAGCTGGCGTATCGCTTCGAACGCTTTGGGGAACGGACATAGCCATGGCCGAACTCGCCAGATGGAACAGCTTCTATGTCATCGTCGGCTCGGCCGCCGGCGCCCTGATCGGATTGCAGTTCGTCGTGATGACCCTCCTGGCAGAGAGGCCGCTCCCGCGCGCCGCCCAGGCCGGAGCGGCATTCGGGACGCCGACCATCGTGCATTTCAGCGCCGTGCTGCTGTTGGCGGCGTTGCTGCAGGCGCCATGGAACGCGATGAACCAGCTGGCCGCGCTCTGGGGGCTGATCGGCATTGGCGCTACGTTTTACATCCTCGTCACGGCATGGCGCATGCGGACGCAAACCGTCTATCGGCCGGATCTCGAAGACTGGCTGTTCCATGCGCTGCTGCCACTGGTGGCATATGCGACGCTCGCCACGTCGTCGCTGGCGGTTGCGTCCCACGAGCATGAGGCGCTGTTCGCCGTCGGCACTGCCGTCCTGTTGTTGCTTTTCTGCGGAATCCACAATGCTTGGGACAGCGTGACGTACAACGTGTTCGTCGGCCCACAGCGCCAGGACGGCGACAAGCCGGAAACTTAGGCGCCGGCAGACGAAAAGGAGAGCGCAATGGAGATCAAGCGCAGCGGTTCGCAACCTTCCGCGAAGGGCGCGACGGAGTTTTTCACCGGCAACGTGCGGATCGACCCGCTGTTCGAGGCGCCCGCTCCTGCGCGCGTCACGGGCGGCGCGGTGACGTTCGAGCCCGGCGCGCGCTCGGCCTGGCATACCCATCCTCTCGGCCAGATCCTGATCGTCACCTCAGGCGTCGGCTGGACGCAATGCTGGGGCGAACCGAAAGCAGAGATCCGCGCGGGCGACGTGGTCTGGTGTCCGCCGGGTCACAAGCACTGGCACGGCGCGACGTCGACCACCGCGATGACGCACATCGCGATCCAGGAACATGAGGGCGATGGCAAGGTCGTCGCGTGGCTGGAGCAGGTCAGCGACGAACAATATCTGTCCGAACCCGGCACGAAACTAGGAGAGGTGTCACTATGACCGATCAACCCACCGGCGCGCGCAAATCTTTCGGCGATGTCGCGCCTGCGCTCGCCGCCTACACCGACGATGTCCTGTTCGGAGACGTCTGGAAGCGCCCGGGTCTCAGCTCGCGCGACCGCAGCCTGATCACCGTCGCCACGCTCGTCGCGCTCTACCGCACCAACGAGCTGCCCTTTCATCTCAAGAAGGCGCTCGAGAACGGGATCAGCCGCGACGAGCTGGTCGAGGTCATCACCCATCTGGCCTTCTATTCGGGCTGGCCGACGGCGAATACGGCGGTGACGATCGCGCGGCGCGTGTTCGATGATACGGGCGCGTGAAGTGATCACCGGGCAGAGCGCTCTATCGCTCTTGCGTGCGCGAGAGGCTGCGGCATGCGGTCCGACACCATGATAGCGGACGGATGTGGCGGCGGAAGTGACGACTTAACAGGTAAGGAAACATTGCCCTCGATGCCGATTTGCGTCCGGTTGTCGTGACCGGCGTCGGCATCGCAATGTAAATTGGGCCAGGGGTTAGGGGGTCGATGTGGGTACCGTGGTGACGTACGACGATGTTGTTCTCGGGCGCAGGAGCATCCGGGGCTTCAAGCCGGATCCTGTTCCAAAGGACGTGATCAAGGAGGTCATCGCGCTCGCGATGCGCGCGCCGTCATCGCTCAATACACAACCCTGGAATTTCACCGTCGTCGCCGGCGCCCCGCTCGACCGCATCCGGGCCGGCAACACGGAGCGCAACCTGGCCGGCGTGCCGTCATCGCGGGAATTCCGCAGCCATGGCGAGTACGGGGGCAAGCACCGGGAGCGGCAGATCGGCGTGGCCAAGCAGCTCTTCCAGGCCATGGGCATCGAACGTCACGACACCGAAGGGCGGAAGGATTGGGTGCTGCGCGGCTTCCGCCAGTTCGACGCGCCGGTCTCGATCGTCGTGACCTACGACCGCTCGATCCACGGCGGCGACATCGCGCCGTTCGATTGCGGCGCCGTGACCAATGCCCTCGTCAACGCGGCGTGGTCGCGAGGCCTGGGCTGCGTGATCAACAGCCAGGGGATCATGCAATCGCCCGTCGTGCGCGAGCATGCCGGAATCCCCGACGACCAGGTCATCATGATCTGCGTCGCCATGGGCTATCCGGACGACAGCTTTCCGGCGAACGCCGTCGTGTCCCAACGCAAGAGCGTCGAAGAAGCGGCGGTGTTCGTGGGATTTGATGAGTGAGAGCGGCATATCGGTGGGAGGAGCAACGTGCCGCAATTTGGTTTACGCGGCGATCGCGGCCCTAAGGTGCGGTCATCGCAACCAACACGGCGGGTAACACGACAAGTAGCAAGAAAACGAGAAAAATGGACCAGAATTGCTTTGGCTGCGTTCGTCTCGATATTCTTCGACCACCGACATACATCACGCCCGTCACCACGGAGCATAGTGCGACGATCACGAGTTCACCGATAATGCATAGAGCACAATCCGAAATTCCGGCGGGCTCAGGTCGCCATTAACGAGTTGGTTGATCCAATTCATAGTCGACGAGAACGTTAGTCCGTCACTTATTTTGTGATTTCGTAGAACTAATGCCGCGCAGGAAGAGATACGAAATTGCTGCGGTAGTCATCCCTACTAACGAAACTAGCGGCAAGGAAATATCGAGCAAGTGATCAATCTTGCCAATGTAATAAATCACACCATGGTTGTTCGTGAGATAGATAAGACCGTGCCTCGGGTCTGGCCTAGTAGGCGCACGGGGAACTTTGTACGCCAGGTAGACAATTACAGGCGCGACAATTCCAAAAAGTAACGCGGCTGAGATTCGAAGTACCTGTTTAGCACCCAAGACCCCTTGGTGTGAACAGGTATCGAGTCGCCTTGTTTGATCGACTTGCCCGGTCAGTGATCAACCGGATTTGGATTGTCTCTCCTCGCGCACGACGCCCGCACATGCTGGGAAGCCTCAAGCCGCTGCGAGCACGGCTTTCTTCAATGCACTGGAAAGCGCAATCGGCCGGAAGAACGACTTGGGGTACAGGTAGTCCTCGCCGGATTCATCGACGACGCGCATAAGGCCGTGCCGTTCGGCGTCGCCGTCGGAGAGCGCGACATAGATTTTCCGCCTCTCCAAAGAAGCGGCATAGCCCTCGTTGTCGACGCAGACGACCAGTTGTTTTGTTCGCGACTTCGTCATTTTGGTCACAAGAGATACTTGATCTTGAACTCTTTTCTGCCGACCCCGGCAGCTCGTGCCAGTGTATCTCGGCTCGCCGAAGCGCACCATCGGCCAGCCTGACCTGGGCAATCCCCTTGCGTTTGCGCCAGCGGCCCGGTCCGTAGATCCGCCGCAAGCGCGGCAGTTCGCGAATTCCCGACCCTGAAGCGATCGTCTCGATCGCTGAAATCGCACCCAGAATCCGGAATTGCATCGGGAAATATCTTTGGCGCTCCCACGGGGAATCGAACCCCGGTTTCAGCCTTGAGAGGGCCGCGTCCTAACCGCTAGACGATGGGAGCAAGCGGGACAGGGGTGCGCTTATAGCGTCGGCGGCCCAAGCGGGGCAAGCCGTGCAATTCAAGCGATTTCGAGCAGGCGGAAGTCCCCGTTCTCATAGGCGAAAGCGGCCAACGCCGCGCCTTCGCCCGTGGTTGCGATGAGCCACACGAAGCCTTGCTCGACCGCCTCGCTCATGTCGAGCGCGGACGGTTCGGCGCGGCCGTTGGGGTGGGAGTGATAGCAGCCGACGACGGTACGATCCGTACCGCGTAGATCGCGCAACAGTGTGAACTGCACCTCCGGGTCGATCTCGAAGCGATCGTCGCGCTCGGCCAGATTGCGGGCGGGATGCAGCGCGCGCACGCGCACCATCTCGCCGTCGCGTACGCCTTCGATCAGGCCGCAGCACTCGCGCGGAAACGCGTCGTGGGCTTCGCGCTCGATCTGCGCCACGAGTTCGCGTGGAAGGGTGACCGTCCTGGTCACGTCGGACCCGGTCACTTCGCGCCTGACGCCGGCGCCTTGATCTGACCGACCAGGCGCCCGTTCTCGGTGTCGATGATGTCGACCTCGTCGCCGGCGGGCGAGCGGATGCGCAGGACGATGCGGCCGGGCTGGGAATCGACGCTGACGATCTTTGCGCCCCTGGCGAGCGTGAACGTGGCGGGCGCCGGCACCGCGGTGCTGGGTCCGTGGCCGGTCATGCGCATGGCGAGACCCACGACGAGCGCGACAAAGGCGATGGCAAGGAGTACGCCCAGGAGGATGACAGCGGCCCGCGCGAGACGGTAGCTTGTCGTGCTCTTCGGGTCTTCCCTGGTGATGTCAGACACTAAATCCACCCTTTCCAAATCCCTTGGGGCGCTTCGCGCGACGGTGTTGCCGGAACAGGCGGGGTGGCGGCTCGACCGTTTCCTTGCCGCGTCGCTCGCCGATCTCAGCCGCTCGCGCCTCCAGCAATTGCTGGGCGAAGGCGCGGTGACGCGCGGCGAAAAAACGATAAGAGACGGCAATACGAGGGTCAAACCGGGCGAGGACTACGCCGTCGAGTGCCGCCGCCGCTGCCTGCCCTGCCGCAGGGCCAGGACATTCCGCTCACCGTCGTCTACGAAGACGACGAGCTCATCGTCATCGAGAAGCCCCCCGGCCTCGTCGTGCATCCTGCGGCGGGCAATCCGGACGGCACGCTCGTCAACGCGCTGATCGCCCATTGCGGCGAGTCGCTCCAGGGCATTGGCGGCGTGGCGCGGCCGGGCATCGTCCATCGACTGGACAAGGACACGAGCGGCTTGCTCGTCGCCGCGAAGAGCGAGCGCGCGATGAAGAGCCTCGCCAAGCAGTTCGCCAACCACACCATCGAGCGTGCCTACCACGCCGTCGTCTGGGGAAGCCCGCGCGCCGGCAACGGGGTCATCGAAGGCCAGATCGGACGCAATCCCTTCGACCGCAAGCGCATGGCGGTGATGCGCAGCGGCGGCCGCGAGGCGCGCACGCGCTATCGCGTGGTCGAGACCTTCGGCGCCGGGAGCGGCCCTTCGCCAGCCTGGTCGAATGCCGGCTCGAGACCGGACGCACCCACCAGATCCGGGTCCACCTGACCCATCTGGGCCATCCCCTGATCGGCGATCCCTCCTATGGCCGGGCGCGCCAGCCGCCGCGGGCCAAAGACCGCTGCCGAGGCCGCGGCCTTTGCCGCCGCGGCCGAGTTCCCGCGCCAGGCGCTGCACGCCTATATCCTCGGGTTCCAGCATCCCACCCTGCACAAGACGCTGCGGTTCGAATCCCCGTGGCCCGCCGATTTCGCGGCTCTGGTGGCGGATCTGCGCGCCTTGAACAACGAAACCGTGATTCTGACCGACGCTGAGGGGCTATATTTTCCCATACAATCCGTCGAACACATCATTCAGGCGTTACCTGAAGGGTGCGCAATGCTGGCAACCGTCATATGCGGGCGGCTGGCCGGGTTTACGCTCCGATCGACTTTTGAGCGCGACCGGAGCACTCGCGCCTATCGGAATGGGGTTAAGAGCATGAGCGGCCGCGGACTTCCCGCCCTCCAGGGCGAAGGCGGACTTTCCCGTTATCTCTCCGACATCCGGAAGTTTCCGCTTCTGGCGCCGGAAGAGGAATACATGTTTGCCAAGCGCTGGCGCGAACACGAAGACCCGGAGGCCGCGCGCCGCCTTGTCACCAGCCATCTGCGCCTCGTCGCCAAGATCGCGATGGGCTATCGCGGCTATGGACTGCCCGTCTCGGAGATCATCTCGGAAGGCAATGTCGGCCTGATGCAAGCGGTGAAGCGCTTCGAGCCCGACAAGGGCTTCCGGCTCGCGACCTATGCCATGTGGTGGATCCGCGCCGCGATCCAGGAATACATCCTGCGCTCGTGGAGCCTGGTGAAGCTCGGCACCACGGCCAACCAGAAGAAGCTGTTCTTCAACCTGCGCAAGGCGAAGAACAAGATCCACGCCATCGAAGAAGGCGACCTGACGCCCGAGCACCTGACGGATATCGCCGACAAGCTCGGCGTGCCGGAGGCCGAAGTCACAACATGAATCGCAGGCTCTCGGCGCCCGATTCCTCGTTGAACGCGCCGCTACGGTCCGACTCGAATCCGAATGGCAGGACTGGCTCGCCGACGAGACGCTTGACCAGGAAACGCGCATGGCCGAGCGCGAGGAGTTGGGCGAACGGCACGAGCTTCTGACCGGCGCCTTGAGCGAGCTGACCGAGCGCGAGCGCGACATCATCGAGGCGCGGCGCCTGAAGGAAGAGCCGGCGACGCTAGAAGAGCTGTCGCAGAAATACGGCGTCAGCCGCGAGCGCGTGCGCCAGATCGAGGTACGCGCCTTCGAGAAGCTGCAGAAGGCGATGCAGAACGCCCTCTCGGCCAAGCGCACCACGACGCTGAGCGTGGCGCAGTAAGCGCGCGGCCACATGGCCGCTATGCGAAGGCGCACGTTCCATCGCGCGCCCGCCGGGCTTTAGCCTTTGTCCTCCCTGTGAGGTGAAGGCGATGAAGCTCAAGCTCTGGCAAGTCGATGCGTTCGCGGCAAAGGTGCTGGAGGGCAATCCTGCCGCCATCGTGCCGCTGGAATCCTGGCTCGAACCCACGCTCATGCAGAAGATCGCCAACGAGAACAATCTTGCGGAGTTCGGCGTTCCTGGTGAAGACAGCGCCGGGCCAATACGGATCTGCGCTGGTTTACCCCGGAAACCGAAGTCGATCTCTGCGGCCACGCCACGCTTGCAACGGCCTGGCTCGTTTTCGATCGGCTCGATCCCGAGCTCAAATCGGTCGCGTTCGAGACGCGATCAGGCACGCTCGCCGTCGAGCGCGGCCGCGACGGACGCCATGTCATGTCGCTGCCGTCCGACCCGGTGACGCCCTTCGACGCGCCGGAAGGCTTTGCGAAATCCCTTGGCGAAGCGCTCGGCACCTCGCCGCCGGCCGAGCTCTTCAAGGGCCGCTACGCCATGGCGGTGTGGAAAGAGCCGAAGACCGTTCGCGGGATCAAGGGCGCGAGCGATATCGGCCGCGTGCTGCGCGAAGTCGGTGTATGGGGACTGATCGCGACGGCGCCAGGCGACGACGGCTACGATTTCATTTCGCGCTTCTTCGCGCCCGAAAAGGGTGTGCCGGAGGATCCCGTCACGGGATCGGCGCATTGCGCGCTCACGCCGTTCTGGGCGAAGCGGCTCGGCAAGTCGGTGCTGAAAGCGCGCCAGGTCTCCCCGCGCGGCGGCGACCTGCTCTGCACCGACGACGGTGCGCGGACCGTTTTGTCAGGACCATGTGCGCTTTATCTCACAGGTGAGATCGAGGTTTAAAGCGACGGCGCTACGCGTCGCTCACGATGGACTCGCCGAACGCCGCGAGGCCTTCCTCGAGATAGTCGCCGAGCAGAGGCAGGCCCATCAGGTATTCGGCTGTGCGCTTCCCGTGTTCGTTGCGGGCGGTGTCGAGCGCTTCGTGCCAGTCGTCGAGCTCGTAAGTGCCGCGGCCGACCCAGGCAAGCGCCACAAGGGCGATCTGCTGCTCGGGATTCAGGCCGCGAATGGCGTCAGCCAGTTCCTGTCCGCTCAGATCGTCGGGCCGATCTTCCAGGATGTCCGTGTCGCCGTCATCCGTGGGATTCGATCCGGAAGTCCGGATCGCTTTCCCCCTCCTTTACGTCAAAGGCATGCGCCTTCGTGACGATGAAACCGATCTTGTCCACGGGAATGTCCAGCAGAATCGGGTCCGATGGTGCTTTGTTCGATTCGCGCGGCATGGCGTCCTCCAAACAAGGACAACGTCCGGCGAAGGGTCCCGTTCCGGGGCAGCCCCGGCTCGACCTAGTCCTCCCAGCCATATTTCAGGATAATGGACAACGTCCAGGGCGTGTCCGATCCGGCTGAGCGCATGTCGTCGAGCTTCCATCCGGCCTTCGTCTGCTCGAAATAGAAGTGAATCTCCTCGGGCTTGCCGATGTTCTTGAACTTCGCGACCACGATCCTGCGATCCGGTCCGCCTTCGACCGGGCTGGCCTTGATCCGAACATTGGTGATCTGATCATCCTGCGCGTTTGTCCAGGGATCGAAATCGAGCCGCCCGACCTCGCCGCCCGCATCCTTCTCTTCGAGCGCGAAGAGCGCCGAGAGTTGCTCTGTATAGATGTCGTCGGGCTCCTGGTAATTGTCGGGACTCTTGACGATGTGTGAATAGACGTCCGAAACGAATTTCGCCGGATCGGCGATGACGGTGGCCGCGTGCGCGGCCGGAGAAATAATTGTCGCAGCAAAAAGCGCGGCGCAGGCAATGCTATAGCTCATGTGACGGTCCCCAAACCTCGAAGTCGCGGAGGTTACGCGATTGACGCGCGCAGGCCGAATCTCTATATCGACCGTGGGCCACGCCTCCCCAACGAGGTGCAAACATTCTGGAAGGAATGTGACATGACCGGTAAGGAACCGGCCGTGCGTCCCGCACGGCCTTTTTTTTCGTCCGGACCCTGCGCCAAGCGGCCGGGCTGGACACCTGAAGCGTTGAATGCCGCATTGATCGGGCGCTCGCATCGCTCGAAGCCCGGCAAGGCAAAGCTCAAAGACGCCATCGACCGCACCAAGAAGCTGCTCGGCATTCCCGCCGATTATCGCGTGGGCATCGTGCCGGGTCGACATGGGCGCGGTCGAGATGGCGATGTGGTCGATGCTCGGCCCCAAGCCTGTCGACGCCTTCGCTTGGGAAAGCTTCGGCGAAGACTGGGTGACCGACGTCATCAAGCAGCTGAAGCTGAAGGATTTGCGCATCCTGAAAGCGGATTACGGCGCGCTTCCCGATCTCAAGCAAGCCGATCCCAGGCACGACATAATCTTCCTGTGGAACGGGACGACGAGCGGCGTCCGTGTGCCCGATGGCGACTGGATCGCGGACGAGCGCGAGGGCATCACGATTTGCGACGCCACCAGCGCCGCCTTCGCGATGGACCTGCCATGGAAGAAGCTCGATGTGACGACCTTCTCCTGGCAGAAGGTGCTGGGCGGCGAAGCCGCGCACGGCATGCTTGTGCTCTCGCCCAAAGCCGTCGCGCGACTTGAATCCTACACGCCGCCCTGGCCGCTGCCGAAGATCTTCCGCATGACCAAGGGCGGCAAGATCGTCGACGGCATCTTCGAAGGCGAGACCATCAACACGCCGTCGATGCTGGCGCTCGAGGATTATCTCGACGCGCTGACCTGGGCGGAGGATACGGGCGGACTGAAGGCGCTGATCGGACGCGCAGACGCCAATCTCGGCGTCGTGGCGCGCTGGGTGCGCGAGTGCGGCTGGGCCGATTTCCTCGCCGCCGAGCAGGGCTCGCGCTCCAACACCAGCGTCTGCTTGAAGATCGTCGACCCCTGGTTCAAGGGCTCGGCGAAGACGCGCAAGCCGACGCCGCGAAGAAGATCGCCTCGCTTCTGGAGAAGGAAGCCGTCGCCTTCGACATCGGCGGCTACCGCGCGGCGCCGCCGGGGCTTCGCATCTGGTGCGGGGCCACGGTCGAGACATCCGATCTCGAAGCGCTGATGCCGTGGCTCGACTGGGCGTGGTCCCAGGTGAAGAAGGCCTGACTCCCAAGTCGACCTTCCCCTTGAGGGAGGGTCGAAAAATCCTCGAGCAAGGCGAAAGGATTTTCCGGGGAGGGGAACCCACGATGTCCCCGTCGTACCCCTCCCGAAATTTGGTTCGCTGCGCTCGCAAAATCCGACCCTCCCTCAACGAGCGGGTCTTTAGGAGACTTCAATGCCCAAGGTTCTCATTGCCGACAAGCTTTCGCCCGCCGCCGTCGCGATCTTCAAGGAGCGCGGCGTCGAAGCCGACGTGAAGACGGGGTTGAGCAAGGAGGAGCTGCTCAAGATCGTCGATCAGTACGACGGCATCGCGGTGCGCTCCGCAACCAAGATTACGGCGGACGTGATCAAGGCCGCGAAGAATCTCAAGGTCGTCGGCCGCGCCGGCATCGGCGTCGACAATGTCGACATTCCTGCCGCGACCGCGGCCGGCGTGATCGTCATGAACACGCCGTTCGGCAATTCGATCACCACAGCCGAACACGCGGTGGCCCTGATGATGGCGCTCGCGCGCGAGCTTCCGGCCGCGAACGCCTCGACCCATGCGGGCAAATGGGAAAAGAACCGGTTCATGGGCACCGAGCTGTATGGAAAGACGCTGGGGCTGATCGGTGCGGGCAACATCGGTTCGATCGTCGCCGACCGCGCCCGCGGGCTGAAGATGAAGGTCGTGGCCTACGATCCGTATCTGTCGCCGGAACGCGCGTCCGACATGGGCGTGGAGAAGGTCGAGCTGAACGATCTTCTGGCGCGCGCCGATTTCATCACTCTGCACACGCCGCTCACCAACGAGACCCGCAACATCATCTCGGCCGACGCCATCCAGAAGATGAAGAAGGGCGCGCGCCTCATCAATTGCGCGCGCGGCGGACTGGTGGACGAGAAGGCGTTGAAGGCGGCGCTCGACAGCGGCCAGCTCGCAGGCGCGGCCCTCGACGTGTTCGAGGAGGAGCCGGCGAAGGTGAACGTCCTCTTCGGCAACGAGAAGGTCGTGGCGACGCCGCATCTGGGCGCCTCGACCAACGAGGCGCAGGAGAACGTGGCGCTGCAGGTGGCCGAGCAGATCTCGGATTACCTGCTGACCGGCGCCGTCACCAATGCGCTCAACATGCCGTCGATCGGTGCGCAGGAAGCGCAGAAGGTGCGGCCCTGGATCTCGCTCGCCGAAAAGCTGGGTGCTTTCGCGGGCCAGCTGACCGACACCGCTATAGAGGCCGTCGAGATCGTCTACGAGGGCACGGCATCGGCGCTGAATACGCGCGCGCTGACCCAGGCCGCGCTGGCAGGCCTGCTGAAGCCGGCGCTGTCGGAAGTGAACATGATCAACGCGCCCGTCATCGCCAAGGAGCGCGGCATCCGCGTGAGCGAAACGCGCCGCGACCAGCAGGGCGCCTTCGAAGGCTATATCCGCATCACCGTGACGACGCCCGAGCTCACCCGCAGCGTGGCGGGCACGGTATTCGCCGACGGGCGTCCGCGCCTTATCCAGATCAAGGACATCAATCTCGACGCCGAGTTCGCCCCCCACATGCTCTACGTCACGAACGAGGACAAGCCGGGATTCATCGGCCGGCTGGGCACGCTTCTCGGCGACGCACAGGTGAACATCGCCAATTTCAACCTGGGCCGCAGCGCACCAGGCGCCGACGCGATCGCGCTCGTGCAGGTCGACGGACCGGTGGCCGAGAGCGTGCTTGCGTCGATCCGCAAGCTGCCGCTGGTGAAGCAGGCCAAGACGCTTGCATTCTGAGCGGCCGGTTCCCACCTAAGGCCGGCACACGCGCCGGAGGGGCCGATGATGCAGCCGTTGGTTGCGACCTATTTGGCATGGGTCGCGTGGATCGTTTCATGGTGGATCGCGGCGACGTGGTCGTCGCGCGCGGAGAAGCGGCCCGCCTTAGGCAGCGAGGTCCTGTACCGAGTCGCCATGGCCGCGGGCGCCCTGCTGATTTTTATCCAGACACCGCGGCTGCGCACCTTTCCGCTTTGGCATTTGCCCCCGTCCATCGCTTGGGCTCTGGCGGCGCTGACAGCCGCCGGATTTTTGTTTTGCTGGTGGGCGCGGCTGTATCTCGGTCGGCTTTGGTCGAGCTCGGTGACGAAGAAGGCCGACCATCGCGTCGTGGACACCGGGCCTTACCGCTTCGTCCGCCATCCCATCTATACCGGTCTGATTCTGGCGAGTTATGCCACCGCTGCGGAGAAAGGAACCGCGGTCGCACTCGCAGGCGCAACGCTGATGCTTATTGGCTGTTACCTCAAAGCGCACCTGGAAGAGCGTTTCCTGCGACAGCAATTGGGACGCGATGCTTATGACGCTTATGCAGCGCGCGTCGCGATGCTTGTGCCGTTTGCGAAGATATAGGGGGAGTTGCCCCTCCCTTGCTTCGCGGAGCCTCCCTGCCGCATCCACGCGTGAGATTGGCAGCAGGCGGTATTGCCCTCCCTCGAGGGAACGTTGCGCAGCCTTGCGGGTGGAGGGGGCTCGCGCCGCGCTCCGATGATCAGATCGTGTCGAAGTATTGGATGTCGGGACGTCCCGCCATCGTGGGCGCGATCTTCGGTCCCGCCGCGCGAAAATGGTCCGACTTGCCATGCGCGTCGAGCGCGCCCTGGTCCTGATAGATCTCCATCACGATATAGGTGGTGGCTTCCTTGCGCGACTTGAACACCTGGTAAAGCTTGTTGCCCGGCTCGTTGGCCCGGACCTGGGCTGCGAGATCGCGGAACACGGCCTCGAACTCTTCCCCCTTGCCGTCCTGCACCTTCAACGTCGCAATTACTCCGATTGCCATCCTGGACTCTCCTTTTGTCGACCGGTCCAGACGCTAAAGCGCGATCCGCCGAAGTGGAAGCCGGTTCGGCCCAGCTCGCGCGACAATCCCGGAATCTGGGGCATGATCCCATTCCGTCGAATTCGGATCATGCCCTGGCCCCTTGCCGGAAACGGTGAAATCCCCTGTTGCTGCCGCGAATTGCCCGGCGGGCCGGGCCTCGAAAAGCTCTTTTTAACGCCAATTCCCGCACAATGCCCCCTCTTGGAGCCTGGAGAGCCTATGGCCGGGTCAAGCCCGAACGCCGGCGGGAACGGAAATGCGACTGCCCAGCAGCTCGAGGAAAAGCTCGCGCTGGACCAGCTTGCGTTCGCCGTGCGCAACACCGGCCCCAGCGACTTCACCATGCCGGCGCTTGCGGTCGTCATCGCGGTCATGTGCACGCGCTGGATCGACTGGCACTGGCTCGTGATGTGGCCACTGCTGGTCGCGGTCGCGTGCATTCCGCAATGGGCGTTGGGACGGCACTTCAAGCGCGCGCCCGGCGATCATACCGCGCGGGAATGGACCGCACGCTACGTCGCGGTGTTCGCCCTCTTCGGCGTCACCTGGAACATGATGCCGTTCGTGCTGTGGGCGCCGCATGACGACTTGAACCACATGCTGATCATTTTCCTGTTCGCGGCGACGCTTGCCGGATACACGGCGCTCACGAGCGCATCGCGCCCGCTCGCCATCGTGGGCTTCGTCGTTTACGCGCCCGTCATGATCTTCGCGCCGCTTCTGCAGGGCGGATTGGTCTATTACGGGATCGCCGTACTGGCGCTGGCCTACACGGCCTATATGGGCCACCTGTCGCAGCAGATCTACACGACCGTCCGCGACATGCTCGTGTTGCGCAACGACAAGAACGACCTGATCGTGGCGCTCAGCAACGCCAAGGCCGACTCCGACACCGCGCGCTATCGCGCGGAAGCGGCAAGCCGGGCGAAGTCCCAGTTTCTCGCCAACATGAGCCACGAGCTGCGCACGCCGCTAAACGCGATCCTCGGCTTCTCCGAGATCATCGCCTCGCGCACCTTCGCCAACAACATCCACAAACATTCGGAATACGCCGAAGTGATCCACAAATCTGGGCGGCACCTGCTGGCGCTGATCAACGATATCCTCGATCTCGCCAAGATCGAGGCCGGCGCGCTGGCACTGCGCGAGACGGAAATCGATATGGGCCAGCTGATCGCCGAAGAGACGGCGCTGATGCAGCCCAAGACGGACGCGATCGGCTGCCAGCTGGTGACGGAGGTCGGCGGCAACGTGCCGCTAATCTTCGCCGACGAGCGCGCGATGAAGCAGGTCATCCTGAACCTGCTTTCGAACGCGACGAAGTTCACGCCCGCCGGTGGCCGCATCACGGCTTTCGCGCAGGTGGCTGCCGGCGCCTCGATCGCCTTCGGCGTCTTCGATACCGGCGTCGGCATAGCACCGGAGGACCAGGCGCGTGTTTTCGAGGATTTCGGCCAAGGACAGCACGATGTCGTCACGGCCGAGAAGAGCACGGGGCTCGGCCTTCCGATCGTGAAGGGCCTGGTCGAGGCGCATGGCGGTCGCATCACGCTGGAGAGCAAGGTCGGCGAAGGGACGCGCGTCACCGTCTTCCTGCCGGCTTCGCGCGCACGCCCGCGCGTCAACACCAAGGCCGCGTAAGCCTTTCCGCTCACGCGCCCTTGAAGCAGGGTGTACGCTTGTCGAAGAACGCCGCAACGGCCTCGGCGTGATCCTCGGTCATGTGCGCCAGCGCCTGCATCGCGGCCGACATCTCCATGATCGTATCGAAGCTCGCGCTCTGGCCCTCGCGCATCATCCGCTTGGTCATGCGCAGCACGTCGGGTGGCTGGCGACAAATCTTCGCCGCGAGCGCGCGCGCTTCGTCCATCAGACTTGCCGAAGGCACGACGCGGCTGACGAGGCCCCACGATAGCGCCGTCGCCGCATCGATCGTGTCGCCGGTGAAGAACAGCTCCGCCGCGCGGGCGTGTCCGATCGTACGCGGAAGGATCCAGGATCCGCCGTCACCCGGCACCAGCCCGATCTTGAGGAAGGTCGCGCCGAAGATGGCATTGTCCGCCGCGAGACGCATGTCGGCGAGGCAGGCGACGTCGTTTCCGAGCCCGATCGCTGGCCCGTTCACCGCCGCGATCAGCGGCGTCTCCAGGCCCCAGAGCGATCGCACGATGCGGTGGATGCCGCCGCGATAGCGCTCGCGGATGTGCACGCCCGCGCCGGCGAAAGCACCGGAGCGCTCGCGCATCGCCTTGACGTTGCCGCCTGCCGAAAACGCCGTACCGGCGCCGGTCAGGATGACGCAACGCACGTCGCGGTCGGCATTGATGCGCGCGGCGGCGTCGGCGAACAGCTCTCCATCGCCCTCCTCGCCCAGCGGGTTGCGGCTTTCCGGGCGGTTGATCGTCAACGTGACAAGCGGGCCGGATTTTTCGAACAGAAGCGCAGACAAGGGGTGATCTCCGATATTGGCGTTAATCCGAATTTACCATTCGCGCCCCGGGTTTCGAAAACGGTCCTTAACCGGTTGGGCGGCATCGTTGTTCCGGTTTGAGGCAGGAGACCGGCCGGTGGCCCGTCAGGCAAGCAAGGCGGAAAAGTTGCGCTGGCCGCCTTTGGCGAGATTTTGGGCAGCTTACCGCGCATCGATCAGCCCGGCGACCGAAATGGACGCGCGCGTGATTGCGACGCAGCTCGCCCAGGCGACGGACAACGCACGGTCGACGTTTCTGGTCGGGCCGATCTCGGCGATCCTCATGGCCGCCTCCGGCATCGGCGCCTTGCCGTTCTGGCAACTCGTCATCTGGCCACTGGCGGTCTCTGCGACAGGCTTCGGCTGCGGCCTTTACTACGCGGCCCTCGCCAGTCGGGCCGGCGATTCGATCGACGGCGTGGCCGCCCGGGCGCGCGCCTTCGCCATTCTCTCGCTGCTGCAGACCACCGTGTGGTGCGCGATGGGCGTGGTGCTTTGGGTGCCGGGACAATCGTTCAACCATTTCATGATCGGCGCCGCCCTCAGCGTGTCGCTGACGGCGTGGACCGTGATCGGAAGCTATCACTTCGCGACCGGTGTAACGTCGTTGCCGGTATTTCTCGGCATCCTCGTCCTCAACAGCGTCGTCACCCAAAGGTTCGGCATCGCCGGCGTCGTCGTCGCCTACTGGGTCTTGATGGTCTGTTGTTCTCGACGAACTACTCCACGCGCGAGAAAATGATCCGCCTCGAGCTCGAACGCGATGACCTCATCGACGTATTGAAACAGGCGAAAGCGGAGTCCGACGGCGCGCGCGACCGCGCCGAAACGGCAAGCCGCGCCAAGTCGGCCTTCCTGGCCAATATGAGCCATGAGCTGCGCACGCCGCTGAATGCGATTTTCGGGTTCTCCGAGATCATCAACACCAAGGCGCTCGGCCCGGGCGCCGTCGACCAGTATGCGGAGTATGCCGGACACATCCACGGCTCCGGCCGGCACCTGCTGGCGGTCATCGGCGACATGCTGGAACTCGCCAAGATCGGCGCGGGCAAGCTTGTGCTTCGGGAATCGAAGATCGATCTTCACCGCCTCATCGAGGATGCCGTGCACCTGATATCCGGGGCCGCACAGGCGGCGGGCGTGAGCGTCTCGATAGACCCGGACGACGGGCTTCCCTTTGTCCTCGCCGACGAGCGCGCCTTGCGCCAGGTCTTCGCCAATCTCCTCTCAAACGCGGTCAAGTTCACGCCGCCGGCGGGCGCGGTGCGCGTCTTCGCGCAGCTGCGCGAAGACGGCTCGCTCGCTTTCGGCGTGTCCGACACGGGAATCGGCATTGCGCCGGAGGACCAGACACGCGTCTTCGACGGCTTCGGAGAAAGTCGAGCCGACACCGCCGCCCCCCATAAGGGCGCGGGGCTGGGCCTTCCGATCGTCAAAGGCCTGATCGACGCGCATGGCGGACACGTCATGCTCGACAGCACGCCCGAGAAGGGCACGACCGTAATCGTGATCTTCCCGCGCTCGCGCATCTGCGAGCGCTTTCGCGCGGCCGGCTAGACATGGACCGTAATCTCACGCCGCGGCGCTGAGGCCCGCGTAGCGGCGCAGGTGATGATCGGTCGAGCCGTAGAGCGTGTCGATGATCGCCAGCCGCTTGAAGTAGTGGCCGACATTGAGCTCGTCGGTCATGCCCATGCCGCCGTGGATCTGGATCGCCTGCTGGCCGATGAACGCGCCCGCCTTGCCGATTTCGGCTTTCGCTGCCGAGGCCGCCATGGCGCGCTCTCGCTCGCTTTCGCCGAGCTTCAGCGTCACCATCAGCGTGATCGAGACCGCCTGCTCGTAGTTCACGAACATGTCGACCATGCGGTGCTGCAGCGCCTGGAATTTTCCGATCGGCACGCCGAACTGCTTGCGGGTCTTCGAATACTCGACTGTCGCGTCGACCAGGACCTTCATCGCGCCGCAGGCTTCCGCGGCGGTGGCGGCGATGGCTTCGTCGACGGCGCGCTCGACAAGGGGAAGCCCCGCGTCGACTGTGCCGATCGCACGCGACGCCGGAACTTCGACATTTTCGAAGGAAACCTCCGAGGCGCGATTGCCGTCGACCGTCGGATAGTCGCGGGTCGAGAGGCCCTTCGATTTTTTGTCCACGAGAAAGACCGTCACGCCCTTGCCGTCGCGCTGGCCGCCGGCGGTGCGCGCGGTGACGATGAGCTGGTCGGCCCAGGCCGCGCCGATCACGACCGCCTTGTTTCCGTTCAGCACGTAGCCTGCGCCCTGTTTCCTTGCCGTCGTCTTGAGATCGGCGAAATTGTAGCGGCCCTGCGCCTCGGCGAAGGCGAACGCCATGATCGCTTCGCCGGCCGCGATCTTCGGCAGCCATTCGGACTTGAGCGCATCGGATCCGCTGCGCGCCAGCATGCCGCCGGCGATGACGACCGTCGGTACATAGGGCTCGACCACGAGGGCCTTGCCGAATTCTTCCATGACGACGAGCGTGTCAATCGGCCCGCCGCCGAGGCCGCCATGCTCTTCCGGCAGCGGCGCCGCGAGCAGGCCGAGCTCGGCGAACTGCGCCCAGTGTCTGGGATCGCGCCCGAGCTCGCCGCGCGTGAACTTGCTGCCAGGATTCATAGGTGTAGTTGTCGGCGATGTATTTGGCGACGGAGTTGCGCAGAAGCGTCTGCTCTTCCGTATAGGAGAAATCCATGGCTCTTCCCGATTTTGTCAGAGGCCTAGCACGGCCTTTGCGATGATGTTGCGCTGGATCTCGTTCGATCCGCCGTAGATCGACGTCTTGCGCATGTTGAAATAGCGGCCGGCGACGCCGGCCGCGTAATCCGGCCCGATGATATTCGTTGGGGCCGAAGCTGTGCTCGTTCGGCAGCCCGTAATAGCCGACCGCTTCCAGCGTGAGCTCGGTCAGCCGCTGCTGGATTTCGGTGCCGCGGATCTTGAGGATCGAGCTTTCCGGTCCGGCCATCTGGCCTTTCGACTCTGCGGCCAGCGTGCGCAGCTCGGTGAATTCGAGGGCAGCCAGATCGATCTCGAGATCGGCGACCTTTCGCGCGAAATCGTCGGTCTGCATCAGCGGCGTGCCGTCGAGGACTTCGGCACGCGCGATCTCCTTCAGCCGCTCGACCGCCTTCTTCGACCGTGCGACCCCGGCGATGCCGGAGCGTTCGTTGACGAGGAGGAACTTCGCGTAGGTCCAGCCCTTGTTCTCCTCGCCGACGCGATTGGCGACGGGAACCTTCACGTTCTCGAAAAAGACTTCATTCACCTCATGAGCGCCGTCCAGCACGATGATCGGCTTCACGGTGATGCCGGGCGTCTTCATGTCGATGAGAAGGAAGGTGATGCCTTCCTGCTGCTTCACATCGGTGTTGGTGCGCACGAGGCAGAAGATCCAGTCGGCGAACTGCGCCAGCGTGGTCCAGGTCTTCTGACCGTTGACGATATAGTGGTCGCCCTCCCGCACGGCGCGCGTCCTGAGCGAAGCAAGATCGGAGCCTGCGCCCGGCTCCGAATAGCCCTGGCACCACCAGTCTTCACCCGAAAGGATGCGGGGCAGGAATTTCTTCTTCTGCTCGTCATTGGCATAGGTGAAGATCACCGGGCCGACCATGCTGAGGCCGAACGGCAGGGTCGTGGGCATCTCCGCGTTCGCGGTCTCCTCGTTGAAGATGTAGCGCTGCGTGACGTTCCAGCCGGTGCCGCCGTATTCCTTGGGCCACAACGGCGCTACCCAGCCCTTCTTGTAGAGAAGCTTGTGCCAGGCGAGGTAATCCTCCTTGGATGCCACATGGCCCTCGCCGCCGGGATCCTTGGGCAGATTGGGCTTGGCCTCCGCGATGAAGCCGCGAACCTCTTGGCGGAAGCTTTCCTCGGCGGGCGAGAAGGACAGATCCATGGCGTTTCTCCGGCGCGAACTGAACGTTCGACAAATTGTCAGGGCCGCATGATAGCTCTGGTTGCGGCCGCTTCAAGCGCCGGCGCACGCGACCGATCAGCGGCACAAAAGCCGACAATCCGCATCAGCCGCGCTGCTGGCGGATCGCCTCGTGATGGCGGATCACTTCCGTAACGATGAAGTTCAGGAATTTCTCGGCAAAATCGGGATCGAGCTTGGCGCTGTCGGCGAGCTTGCGCAGGCGGGCGATCTGCAGCGCCTCGCGCGCGGGGTCGGCGGGCGGCAGGCCGCGCGCGGCCTTGAGTTCGCCCACGGCCTTCGTGCATTTGAACCGCTCGGCCAACAGGTGGATCAGTGCAGCGTCGATGTTGTCGATGCTGTCGCGCAAAGCCAGCAGTTGGGGATCGGTGGCCGTCACGGCGTTTCCCTTCGCAATGTCGCTGCCACACTCATAGTTGCTGGAATTCCCGCCCGCAACGGCCCCCGTTTGACAGGGCCCCTGCGAGCGGAAACCATCGCCGCCGCAAGGCTCGGGAGGGACCGATGGACGATCTGTTTTCACTGAAAGGGCGCACGGCGCTGATCACCGGCGGCTCGCGCGGCATCGGCAAGATGATTGCCGAGGGCTTCGTGCGCGGCGGGGTGAAGACTTACATCTCCGCCCGCAAGGCGGAGCAGTGCGAGGAGACGGCGAAAGAGATGTCGAAATTCGGCACCTGCATCGCGCTGCCGATGAACGCCGCCGGCGCCGACGGCGCGCACAAGATGGCGCAAGCCTATCTCGCGCGCGAGAAGACGCTGGACATCCTGGTCAACAACGCGGGCGCGGCCTGGGGCGCCGATTTCGACGAATTCCCGGAAAGCGGCTGGGACAAGGTCATGGACCTGAACCTGAAGACACCGTTCTTTCTCGCCCAGGCGCTGCACGGCGCGCTCAAGGCCGCGGCGACGGTCGCGCGGCCGGCGAAGGTGATCAACATCGCCTCGATCGACGGACTGTCGGTCAATCCGCAGGAGACCTACTCCTATCACGCGAGCAAGGCCGGGCTGATTCACCTGACCAAGCGCATGGCGCTCAGGCTGATCGAGGACAATATCGTCGTCACCGCCATCGCGCCGGGCGCCTTCGCCTCCGACATGAACCGCGATGCGCGCGATCACGGCGACGCCGTGTCCAGGCGAATACCCGCCCGCCGCATCGGCACGGCGGAAGACATGGCGGGGGCTGCGATCTACCTCGCCTCGCGCGCAGGCGACTATGTCGTGGGCGCGACCATCGTCGTAGACGGCGGGGTGTCCTTCGCGCGGCTCTAGCGGTCCGAAATCCGGAAGATGCTCCTCGGCCTCGGATTGAACCGCCAAGACGCCAATCCGCCAGATAATCATGCATCGCCCCCTGGCGATTTGGACTCGGTTTTTGGACCGCGTTAGACGCGCTTGATCGCGGCGATGCCGACGCCTGCCGCTACCAGCAGCGAGCCGGAGACCCGGTGAGTGATCGCGGCGAAAGACGGCCGCGTGGCGAACCTGGTCGCGCGACCGGCCAGCGTCGCATAGAGCAACTGGACGAAGAATTCGATCACGATCGATGTGGCGGCCAGCACCAGGACCTGCGGCCACACGGCGGCATGGGGATTGATGAATTGCGGCAGCAGGGCCGCGAAGAAGATCAGCGCCTTGGGATTGGACATCTGCAGGATCAAGCCGTTGGCGAACATCCGCCCGAGGCTCGCGGGCGCGGGAGACGCCGGTGCGATCGACAAGCCTTCGGCTTTGCCGAAGAACGCAAGCACGCCGAGCCAGACGAGATAAGCGGCGCCGATCCATTTGATCGCGAAGAAGACGTCGTATGACGCAAGCAGGATGGCGCCCACGCCTGTGGCCGACAGGGCGAAATACGCCGTATTGGCCGACAGTATGCCGAGAATGGACCACACGGTCCTGGCCGTGCCACGGCTGATCGCCTGCGAAAGCACCAAGAGCACGGCCGGACCGGGCGTGAGACAGAGAACCGTCTCGGTCAGCGCGAACAGGCTCCAGATTTGCCAAGTCATGCGAATGTCATCCTGGCCGGCCGTTGCGCGATGCCCGCCGGGTTCCCATTCACCATCTTGGCCAAGTTCGAAAGCGGGCGGGGATGGACGCGCTATAACATCCTTTATACGGTCGCAGGCAGAAGGCGCGCGGGGGACGCGGGGTTGAAGATGGAGCATGGCTCGCTTGGGAGGGCCGCACGGGCAATCGCCGCAAGCGGGCGTGGGCCACTCGCCAGAGCCGTACGGCTTCTGGCCGCGGCTGCTGTGAGCCTGGTAGCGGCCGGTTGCGCCGATACATCCGTCGATTCCATCGATCCCCTGGAGCCGATGAACCGGTTCTTCTTCGACATCAACAGCAGGCTCGACCGGCACGCGGCAGAGCCCGCGGCATCGTTCTATCACAGCGCCATTCCCGGTCCCGTTCGCCTCGGCATCCACAATTTCATCAGCAATCTCAGCGAGCCCGTGACCTTCGCCAACGACCTCCTGCAAGGACAGTTCGCATGGGCGGGGGACACGGTCGCGCGTTTCGGACTGAACACCACGGTGGGTGTCTGCGGATTGACGGACTTCGCGTCGTCGCAGGGCTATCCCGATCGCCCGCAGGATTTCGGCATCACGATGGGCACCTATGGCGTGCCGCCCGGACCCTATCTCGTGCTTCCGCTTCTCGGACCGGAGACCGTGCGCGATTTCGCCGGCCGGTATATCGACAGCTATTTCGTGCCGACCCGGTACTTCGCATACTCGGGCAAGGCCGACATCTCGCTGGGCCTGAGCGGATTGAGCCTGCTCGACCAGCGCTCGCAGAACGTATCCATCCTGCGCGATATCGAGCGCTCATCGGTCGATTACTATGCGACGACCCGCAGCATCTATTTGCAGCGTCGCGAAGCCCGCATCCATGACGGCGCGCCAGCCGTGGACAACCTCCCCAACTACTGATTGACGCCTTGACGGCGGCGGGGCAGCGTCCGATGCCTTGCCGGCAAACCTGTGCTCCCCCAAAAGCGTATCCATGTCCCTGATCGCCTCCATAGTCGCTTTTTGCTGCCGGCGGCCGGTGTGGATCGTGGTCATCGCCTTATTCGCAGCTGCAATAGCCTCCCTCTATACGACCGCCCACTTCCAGATCGACACCAACAGCGAAAACCTCGTCTCCAGCCAGACCAACTGGCGCCAGCGCGATATTCACTTCGACAAGCTGTTTCCCCAGAACAACAACCTCATCCTCGTCGTGGTCGACGGCGCGACCGCGGAGCGTGCCGAATATGGGGCGGCGAAGCTCGCGGACGCGCTGACGGCGAACAGGGCGCTGTTTTCAGCCGTGCGCCGGCCTGACGGCGGCGCCTTCTTCGACCGCAATGGCCTGCTCTTCCTGCCGCTGGCCGATGTCCAGGCCACGACGCAGCAGCTGATCCAGGCGCAGGCCTTCCTGAGCGTGATGGCAGCCGATCCGAGTCTGCGCGGGGTCATGGACAGCCTCAGCATGATGCTGGAGGGCGTAGCCCATGGGCAGGCGCGGCTCTCCGACATCCAAAGACCGATGACCGCGTTCGCCGATACGCTGGGCCGCGTCGAGAAGGGTCAGACGGCTTTCCTCAGCTGGCGCTCGCTCGTCACCGGCAGCCCGCTGACGACGCGCGACACGCGACGTTTCATCGAGGTCAAGCCGACGCTCGACTACACGGCGCTCGAACCGGGCCAGGAAGCGGAAGACCAGATCCGCGCGACCGCGCGCCAACTGGGCCTGACGCCGCAACACGGCATCCGCGTGCGCCTGACGGGACCAGTCCCCATGGCCGACGAAGAGTTCGGGACGCTCGCCGAACGCGGCGGGCTCATGGTCGCGGCAATGTTCGCGGCTGTGCTCTTAACCCTTTGGCTCGCCGTCCGCTCGTTCCGCATAATCTTCTGCATCCTTGTCACGTTGTTCACGGGGCTTGCGATCACGATGGGCGCCGGCCTTGCAGCTGTCGGCGTGTTCAACATCATTTCGATCGCGTTCGTCGCCCTGTTCGTCGGCCTCGGCGTCGATTTCGGAATCCAGTTCTGCGTGCGCTATCGCGACGAGCGTCATCACAATCCCGACCTCGCCGAAGCGTTGCGTCTGGCCGGCCTTCATGTCGGCCAGCCCCTTGCGCTTGCGGCGGCCGCGACCGCGGCCGGATTTTTCTCATTCCTGCCGACGAACTATATCGGCGTCGCCGAGCTCGGCCTCGTCGCGGGCATCGGCATGATCGCCGCCTTCATTCTGAGCGTAACGATGCTCCCCGCGCTGCTCATGCTCGTCAATCCGCCGGGCGAAGCCGAACCCGTGGGGTTTCCGGTCTTCGCGCCCATCGACCGCTTTCTGGCCCGCCATCGCGCCGGCGTACTGCGGGCGGCCTTCTTCATTTCCGTCGCGGCGCTCGCGCTTGTCCCGTCGCTTCGCTTCGATTTCAATCCGCTCGACCTGAGGAGCCGCCACGTCGAATCCGTCTCCACGCTGCTCGACCTGATGAACGACCCGCAGACGTCGCCCAATACCATCGACGTGCTCGCGCCCTCGCTCGCGGCCGCCGGCGCGATGGCCGACCGCCTGTCGAAGGTTGCGGACGTGGGACAAGTGGTGACGCTGACGAGCTTCGTTCCCGACGACCAGCCGAAGAAGCTCGCGCTGATCCAGGACGCGGACACGCTGCTCGATCCGACCCTCAACCCCTTTGCAACCAAGCCTGCGCCGAGCGATGCCGACAGCGTCGCCGCGCTGAAGCAGGCGTCGGGCGCGCTTCGCGCTGCGGCCGCGAACGACGCATCGCACGCGAAGGGTGCGGCGCTCAGGCTTGCCGACACGCTCGACGTGCTTGCGGCGGGGAGCCCGGCGCTCCGCGCCAGCGCCACGAACGCATTCGTGCCCGGGCTCGACACGATGCTCGACCAGGTGCGCGTCTCGCTCACCCCGGAAACCGTGACTTTGAAGACGTTGCCACCCGACTTCGTGCGCGACTGGATGGCCGCTGACGGCAGCGTAAGGCTGCAAGTGTTCCCGAAGGACGGCGCTGCGGACAATGCCTCCCTGCAACGCTTCAGCGACGCCGTGCTCGCCGTCGCTCCCGACGCGACGGGAACGCCGGTTTCCATCCAGGACTATGGCAAGACGATCGTGCGCGCCTTCATCCAGGCGGGTATCCTGTCGGCGATCGTCATCACCGTCCTGCTGCTTGTCGTGCTGCGCCGCCTGCGCGACGTGTTCCTGACGCTGCTGCCGCTGGCGCTGACGGGGCTGCTCACGCTCGCGACCTGCGTGGTGATCGGCCTTCAGCTCAATTTCGCCAACGTCATCGCGCTGCCGCTCCTGCTCGGCATTGGCGTCGCGTTCGACATCTACTTCATCGTCGCCTGGCGCAACGGCGCCAAGGAATTCCTGCAGTCGGCGCTTGCGCGCGCGGTAATCTTCAGCGCGCTGACGACGGCATCGGGTTTCGGGACGCTGTGGCTGTCGAGCCACCCGGGCACGGCCAGCATGGGCGAGCTTCTGATGATCTCGCTCGGCTGGACGCTGGCGACGACGCTGTTCTTCCTGCCGGCACTCCTGAAGGACCCGGCTTAGCGCAATTGCGCCCTGCTTGACGCGAAACCATGCCGTCATTCCCGTCGAGCGGAGCGAGGTAAAGGGAACGCAGCGCGCGAGCGTCTGCGAGCGCAAAAAAAAGGAGTCATTCAGTGCGCCGACGCGCGCTGGCCGGGTTCCCTTGACCTCGCTCCCTTCGGTCGCTCGCCGGGAATGACAGCATGATTGTTTGCGTCAAGCGGGGCGCAAATTGCACCGTCAGCTCAGGCGCCGGCCATGAGCTTGTCGCTCAGCGCGTTGATGCGCTTGATCAGCGCTGCCGAGCCGCCGCTCGCGATGGTCGAGGAAAAATCCGAGCGCCGCGTCGCGAGCTCGCTGACATAGCCGTTCAGATAAACGTCGACGACCTTCCATGCGCCGTTCGACTGGCGCATGCGATAGACGAACGGAATGGGCGCGGCATGAGCCGGCACAAGCGTCGTCTCCACGATGCGGTCGTCGTTGCGCGCCTGCACGTTGGGATCGACGACGAACTTCTCGCCGTTGAAGTCGTCGAAATTGCGCGCGTAATTGGCAAGCGTCATCCGCTCGAACGCGTCGATCAGGGCCTGCTGGTCGGAAGCCGAAAGGGTCGACCAGGAGGGGCCGACAGCGAGGCGCGTCATCGTCGGAAGATCGAAGGCCTGCTCCACAGCCGGCTTGAGCTTGGCGTAGCGGCCGGAGATTCCGAGCGCCTTGGCCTGGCGCATTGTGTCGAGAAGCGTGTCGGTGAAAGCCGTGATCTGCCTGGCGGCGGGATCGGATTGCGCGTCCGCGACCGCAGGCGCGGTGGGGAGCGCAACGGCAGCCAAAAACCCCAATACCGCGCAAATGCGCGCGAAGGGACGGAACACCATCCTGACAACTCCAAATACAGGGAGGCACCCGGGACATCCCGGAACAACCCGCGGGCGCGACGGCACTTGATGCGGCTGCGCGCCCTACACCCCAACCCGGAGATCATAATGCACCGAAATCGGGCCGAAATGCGCCTGCCGGCCGGTTTGGCGGCCTGCGACCGGGACTTAGGAGCCGACGGCGGCCTTTTGCAGGACCTGTGCGGCAATAAGACCGATAATGGCCTCCCGGCCCAGCCCGGCCGCCTCGTACTGCCGCGCCGGATCGTCGTGGTCCTGGAACGCGTCGGGAAGCGCCATGGTCCGGATATCGAGGCCATGCCTGAGCAGGCCATTGTTGGCGATGAACTGCAGGACCTGTGCGCCGAAGCCGCCCGAAGCGCCTTCCTCGACGGTGACGAGCATGCGGTGATGGCGGACGAGCCGGCGGATGAGCTCATGGTCCAGCGGCTTGGCGAAACGTGCGTCGGCGACCGTCACCGAGACGCCGCGGGTCGCCAGGTAGTCCGCCGCGGCGAGCGCCGGACTGAGCCGCGTGCCCAGGGTGAGGATGGCGACGTCGTTGCCCTCGCGCACGACGCGGCCCCTGCCGATCGGAAGGATCTGTCCGCGAGCGGGCAATGCCGCGCCCGTGCCTTCGCCGCGCGGATAGCGCAGGGCGATCGGTCCCTCGTCATAGGCGGCCGCGGTCGCGACCATGTTGAACAGCTCGGCCTCGTCGGACGCCGCCATGATCACGAAGCCCGGCAGGCAGCCGAGATAGGCCAGGTCGAAGGAGCCCGCATGCGTCGCGCCGTCGGCGCCGACAAGTCCGGCGCGGTCCATCGCAAAGCGCACCGGCAGATGCTGAAGCGCCACGTCGTGCACGACCTGGTCGTAGGCACGCTGCAGGAACGTCGAATAGATCGCGCAGAACGGCTTCATTCCCTCGCTGGCGAGCCCGGCCGCGAAGGTTACCGCATGCTGCTCGGCGATACCGACATCGAACATGCGGTCCGGAAAGCGCTTTTCGAAGAGGTCGAGCCCCGTGCCCGACGCCATCGCCGCGGTGATGGCGACGATCTTCGGATCGCGCTCGGCCTCCACGATCAGCGCATCGGCGAACACGCGCGTATAGGTCGGTGCGGACGCGGACGCTTTCGCCTGCAGGCCCGTCGCGACGTCGAATTTCGAAACCGCATGGCCTTTGTCCGCGGATGATTCCGCCGGACCGTAGCCGCGGCCCTTCTCGGTCATGAGATGCAGCAGGATGGGACCACAGGCCGCGTCGTCGCGAATGGTTTCGAGCATCGCCACAAGCTCGGCGAGATCGTGGCCGTCCTTCGGGCCCAGATAGCGGAAGCCCAGATGCTCGAACAGGCTGCGCTGGCCTTGCGCGCCGCCGGCGGTCAATTGGCGCAGATGCTTGTCGAGCGCGCCCACGGGCGGGGAGATCGACATCGCGTTGTCGTTCAGGATGACGAGCAGCCGGCTCTTCGACGCGCCCGCATTGTTGAGCGCTTCATAGGCCATGCCGGCGCTCATCGCGCCGTCGCCGATCACCGCGACGACGCGGTTCGCACCGCCCGACAGATCGCGCGCGGCCGCCATGCCGAGACCGGCCGAGATCGACGTGGAGGAATGCGCGGCTCCGAACGGGTCGTACTCGCTCTCGGCGCGGCGGGTGAATCCGGAAAGTCCGCCGCCTTTGCGGATCGTGCGGATCCGGTCGCGTCGGCCGGTGAGGATCTTGTGCGGATAGGCCTGGTGGCCGACGTCCCAGATGATGCGGTCGCCGGGCGTGTCGAAAACATAGTGGAGCGCCACGGTCAGCTCCACGACGCCGAGGCCGGCGCCGAAATGGCCGCCCGTGACGGACACGGCGTCGATCAGCTCCGAGCGAAGCTCGTCGGTGAGCGCCTGCAATTGCTCCTTGTCCATGCGCCGCAGGTCGGCGGGTTTCTTGACGGCATCGAGCAGGGGCGTTTTCGAAATCGCTCTCATCAGTTTTCCCTGTCGAGCAGATATACGGGAAGCGCAATCAGATCGGAGGCCGCGTTGCCGTAGGGCGCAAGCACGTCCTGCGCGCGCCGTGCGAGCTTATCCGCCTCCGCGCGGGCGCGCTCTATGCCGTAAACGGAGACGAGCGTGGCCTTGCCCTGTTCCGCGTCCTTGCCGACCGCCTTTCCCGTTTTCTCCGCGGTGCTGGTGACATCGAGAAGATCGTCGGTGATCTGGAAAACGAGGCCCATGTCGCGCGCATAGGCGCGCAGTCGCGCGCGATCGTCTTCGGACGCCTCGCCGAGGATGGCTCCGGCCTCGCAGGAGAATTCGAAAAGCTGCCCCGTCTTCAGCCGTTGCAGCAGCATGATCTGTTCCGCATCCAGCGCGCGATCGGGCGCCTGCATGTCGATGATCTGTCCTCCGATCATGCCGTCATGGCCAGACGCTTCGGCAAGGCGCTTCACCAGCCTGATGCGAACCTCGGCCGAAGGATGCGTCAGCGGATCGGCGAGAATCTCGAACGCGATGGTGAGAAGCGCGTCGCCCGCGAGCACCGCGGTCATCTCGTCGAAGGCGATGTGTGTTGTCGGACGCCCCCTGCGCAGATCGTCGTCGTCCATGCAGGGCAGGTCGTCGTGCACGAGCGAATAGGTATGCATCACCTCGATGGCAGCGGCCACACGGGCGGCTCGCGCCGGATCGACGCCAAACAGTTTCGCGCAGTTCAGGACGAGGAACGGGCGCAGCCTCTTGCCACCCGCGAAGGTGGCGTAGCGCATGGCTTCGTGCACCCGCGCGTGCAGGCCGCGCGGCTTGGGCAGTACCTGGTCCAGGGCGGCGTCGGCCGTGCGCGCAGCAGCGGCCAACGCGTCCGGCAGGCGGGACGCGGGCGAGGGTGCGTTTTTGACGGCCCCCTCCGGATACCTGTTCATGCTGACCCCGTGGCGGTTGCCGGTTGAGAGGTAAGGCCCCTGCCTCTCCGGCCGCCTTATTGATGACAGCTTTTAATTGGACCCGAGCCTAGCACAAGCGACCCTTGGTACGGAGCCTTGACGGCAAATCGCGGAAGAATTGTGGCTTTTTTCCCACGAGGCCTTGTGGGGTCGGGCAGTTTCCCTAGTTAAGGAAAAGGGCATTAGGCAAGATTGCGGATGTCCGCCGCGCCCTTAGACTGGCTCATTGGACAGGCTGGGGCCTGATCGCTAGAAGGTCGGCTGTTTTGCCGGCTGCCACAGGACCGAGTTTATGCGCGTGATTCTTGCACAGCCCCGAGGTTTCTGCGCCGGCGTCGTCCGCGCGATCGATATCGTCGAGCGGGCCCTCGAGAAATACGGCGAGCCCGTCTATGTGCGGCACGAAATCGTGCACAATCGTCACGTCGTCGAGACCCTCAAGAGCAAGGGCGCGCGCTTCGTCGAGGAGCTGACTGAGGTTCCCGACGGTTCGGTTACTGTCTTCAGCGCGCATGGCGTGCCGCAGACGGTGGTCAAGGACGCGCAGGCCCGCGGCCTTCCCGTCCTCGACGCGACGTGTCCGCTTGTCTCGAAGGTCCACAGCCAGGGCAAGCGCTATGTCGCGCATGGACGCACGCTCATCCTCATCGGCCATGCGGGTCATCCCGAAGTCGAAGGCACGATGGGACAGGTCGGTGCGCCCGTCCATCTCGTGCAGTCGGAGAAGGATGTCGAGCTGCTTCCGATCGCGACGACGTCCCCGTCGCCTACGTGACGCAGACGACGCTCTCCATTGACGACACCAAGGGAATCATCGTCGCGTTGAAGCGCCGCTTCTCGGACATCGTCGGCCCCGAGACGTCGGACATCTGCTACGCGACGCAGAACCGCCAGACGGCCGTGCGCGATCTCTGCCGGGTCGCCGATGTGATCCTGGTCGTTGGCGCGAAGAACAGCTCGAACTCGAACCGCCTCTGCGAGATCGGGATCGAGGAAGGCGTGCCGAGCTATCTCATCGCCGACGGCGACCAGCTCGACCCTGCATGGGTTCGCGGCAAGAAGAATGTCGGCCTGACCGCCGGTGCGAGCGCGCCGGAGGAACTCGTGCTGAATGTCATCGCCGCCCTGCGCCGGATCGACGCCGATCTCGAAGTCAGCCAGATGCACGGCAAGAAAGAGCACATCGAATTCCGGCTTCCCGCCGAACTCAGGACTTAACCGGGCGCTGCCGCGGATATCCTCCGCGGGCGCGATGGAACGGAGAACACTTTGGGAATTCCCGCCGCACAGGCCGCACGCATCGGATCCTACGTGCTCAAGCAGCATCTTACCGGGCAAAAGCGCTATCCGCTCGTGCTGATGCTGGAGCCGCTCTTTCGCTGCAATCTTGCCTGCGCCGGCTGCGGCAAGATCGACTATCCCGACGAGATCCTGAACCAGCGCCTGTCCTACGACGAGTGCATGCAGGCGATCGACGAGTGCGGCGCCCCGGCCGTCTCGATCGCGGGCGGCGAGCCCCTGCTCCATCGCGAGATGCCGCAGATCGTCGAAGGCTTCCTCGCACGCAAGAAATTCGTGATCCTGTGTACGAACGCGCTGCTGATGGCCAAGAAGATCGACCAGTACAAGCCGCATCCGAACTTCACCTGGTCGATCCATCTCGACGGCAATAAGGCGATGCACGACAAGTCCGTCTGCCTGGACGGCACCTACGAAAAGGCCATCGACGCGATCAAGCTCGCCAAGGACCGCGGCTTCCGCACCCAGATCAACTGCACGCTGTTCAACGACGCCGAGCCCGAGCAGGTCGCCGCCTTCTTCGACGAGATGATGAAGATGGGCCTCGACGGGATCACGGTGTCGCCGGGCTACGCCTATGAGCGCGCGCCCGAGCAGCAGCACTTCCTCAATCGCGAGCGCACCAAGAAGCTGTTCCGCGACATCCTTTCGCGCGGCAATGGCGGCAAGAAATGGGCGTTCACGCAGTCGTCGCTGTTCCTCGATTTCCTCGCCGGCAACCAGGCCTACGAATGCACGCCGTGGAGCATGCCGGCGCGCACCGTTTTCGGCTGGCAGAAGCCCTGCTACCTCCTCGGCGAAGGCTATGTGAAGACCTTCAAGGAGCTGATGGAAGACACGGAGTGGGAGAAGTACGGCGTCGGCAAGTACGAGAAGTGCTCGAACTGCATGGTCCATTGCGGCTTCGAAGGCACCGCCGTGCTCGACTCGGTGCGCAACCCGCTCAAGCTGATCCCGATCGCCATGCGCGGCGTGAAGACCGACGGGCCGATGGCCAAGGACATTCCGCTCGACAAGGCCCGCCCCGCGGAATTCGTCTTCTCGCGGCACGTCGAGCACAAGCTAGCCGAGATCAAGTCCCGCAAGGCCGGGGCCCAGGAGATCGCGGCAGCGGAGTAGCCGCGCGAACGCAATCTCCGAATCGCGCGCGGTTTTCATTAGGCCCGGAATCTGGCGCGGCTGCGCCAGCAGCGAGCGCAGGACCGCGCCGAGCGCGACCGTCCCGTCCGGGCGTATCGCGACAAGGGCGGCAGGCGGCAGCGCATCGCTCGCCGCGTCCGAAATCACGCGCAATGCCGCAAAGGGCAGGCCGCGCGCGAAAGCCGCCTCGCCGGCCAGCTCCGATTCCATATCGACGGCAAGCGCGCCGGTGGCCGCATGCAGGGCTGCCTTGGCGGCCGGGTCCGTGAGGATCGTGTCGGATGCTGCGATGACCCCGTGCACGGCTTTCGGCAGGCGCATCGCGATCCTGTCGCTCCATCGCGCATCGACGCCATGGCGTCCGCTAGCGGAGACGATTTCGTCCGCAAGCACCGTATCGCCGACCGCAAGCGACGGCGCCAGGCCGCCGCAGATCCCGATGCTGATGATGCCGGCCGTCTCGTCGTCGATTGCCGAATCGATATTGCGGCGGATGGCGTCGCGGTCCGCGCCGCCGAAGACGACGTTGGTTTGCGGCACGGTCAGGACACGCGCCTCGCGTGCGAGGCCCGTGACGACGAGAATCTTCACAAGCCGTGCACGACGCGGCGCGAATTGCCGGCCTTCAGATTGCGATAGCGCGCGACGGCCCAGAGCGGAAAGAACTTCGGATAGCCGTGATAGCGCAGATAGAACACGCGCGGGAATCCGCCGCCCGTGTAGTGTTCCTGCGGCCAGAGCCCGTCGGCGGCCTGCGTCTCGCGCAAGTAAGCGATGCCGCGGGCGACCGCGGGATGATCGACCTCGCCTGCCGCCATGAGACCGAGCAGCGCCCACGCCGTCTGCGACGCCGTCGACGGCGCGGGCTCGTAGCCTTTGTAGTCGAGCTTGTAGCTGTCGCAGTCCTCGCCCCACCCGCCGTCCGCGTTCTGGATGGCGACGAGCCATTCGGCTGCGCGCCGCATCATCGAATGATCTGGCGCGATGCCCGCCGCATTCAGTCCCGCAAGCGCCGACCATGTGCCGTAGATGTAATTGACGCCCCAGCGGCCGAACCAGCTCCCATCGGCGCGTTGCGAGCGGGCGAGGAATTCGATGCCCGCTTTCATATGCGGATCGTCTGGGTCGACGCCCAATTGCGCCAGCATGCCGATGCAGCGGCCGCTGACGTCGTCCGTCGGCGGGTCGAGCAGCGCGCCATGATCGGCGAAGGGAATGTTGTTCAGGTAATAGTAGGCATTGTCCGCGTCGAACGCGCCCCAGCCGCCATTCTTGCTTTGCAGCCCCACGACCCATTCGCTGCCGCGGGCGATGGCCTGGCTGTAGTCGGTCTCGGCTGTGAGATGCGGCTTCGCCCGGTCGAGCGCGAGCACCACCACTGCAGTGTCGTCGAGATCGGGGTAGTAGGCGTTGTTGTACTGGAACGCCCAACCGCCCGGGCGCACGTCGGGCCGTTCTTCCGCCCAGTCGCCTTTCACATCGAGCACCTGGAGCTTCTCGAGCCATTGAAGTCCCCGCGCCACCTCGCGGCTCTGCGCCGGCCGCTTCCATCAGCGCGTGGCAGGCGAGCGCCGTGTCCCAGACGGGCGAGACGCAAGGCTGGCAATAGGCTTCGTCGTCCTTGACGACGAGAAGACGTTCGACCGACTCCCGCGCGATGGCGCGATGGGGATGGTCGGGTGGGAAGCCCATCACGTCGTACATCATTACGCTGTTGGCCATCGCCGGGTAGATTGCGCCGAGACCGTCGACGCCGTTCAACCGCTCGGTCGTCCACGAGACGCAACGATCGATGGCGCGCTGGTGAAGCGCTCTCGGCCACAACGGATCGACAACTTTCAGCACGCGGTCGAGCGCGGTGAAGAACGCGGACCAATAGGGATTCTGGTGCGGCGCGCGATCCGACGCGCGGCCGGCGCCCGGAACGAAGAGCTCCGGCACATGGACGTCGCGGCCGTTCTTCGCCACCGGCTTCTTCGCCGCCAGCACCAGCAGCGGCACGATCACCGTGCGCGCCCAATAGGACATCTTCGAAAGATGAATGGGAAACCAGCGCGGCAGAAGGATGAGCTCGACGGGAACCGTCGGCACGTTGCTCCATGACGTCTCGCCGTACAGCGCGAGCAGGATGCGCGTGAACACGTTGGCCTTCAGGGCGCCACCGCGCTTGAGGATCTCCTCCCGCGCCCGCGCCATGTGCGGCGCGTCCGAATCGTCGCCGATCATCTTGAGCGCGAAATAGGCCTTCACCGTGGCGCTGATGTCGAACGGCCCGCCGTGAAAGAGCGGCCAGCCGCCGTGATCGGCCTGGATGCGCCGCAGATAGACGCCGATCTTGCGTTCGAGCTCGGGCTTGGCCGTCTCGCCCAGATAGTGGACCAACAGAACATATTCCGACGGGATCGTCGCATCGGCCTCGAGCTCGTAGACCCAATGGCCGTCCTCGCGCTGCTCCTTGAGCAGGGCGGCTGTCGCGCGCGAGACGATATTCTCGATCGCGATGAAATCCGTCGTCGGGACATGGTTCATCGGTACGCTCCTGGCCGGGTGCGATTATACGGAGCGGCGCGCCAATGCCAATTCGGCCGCGGTCACGCCGGAGCGGATCGAGCCTTCGATCGTGGCGGGGAGGCCGGTGGCGGTCCAGTCGCCGGCCAGGTAGAGATTGGGGCAGCGCGTGGCCGCCCCGGCGCGCCTGGCGGCCTGTTCCGGGGTTGCGGCGAAGGTCGCGCGCTTCTCCTTGACAACCTGCCATGCCGGCAGCGGCTGGGAGATGGCGAGCGCGGCGCAGACGTCCTTCCAGAAGGTCCGCGCGAGGTCCTCGCGATCCCGGTCGACGATGGCGTCGGCGCCGCTGACGGTGATCGAAATGCGGTCCGGGAAGGAAAATACCCATTGCGCGGTGCCCCCCAGGACACCCAGCATCAGCGGCGCGCCGGGCGGCGCCGGGATCTTGAAATGCGCGTTGACGATGGCGCGGAATTCATCCGGTGCGGCGACGTCGGGCATGAGCTCCTTCG
Source organism: uncultured Alphaproteobacteria bacterium (assembly GCA_963802815.1). Lineage (GTDB taxonomy): Bacteria > Pseudomonadota > Alphaproteobacteria > Micropepsales > Micropepsaceae > Rhizomicrobium. Next base: position 34,465 of record CAWDKN010000084.1, on the reverse strand, counting down.
TCACCCAGGGCGGCGTCGCGACGATCACCGTGTCGGCGCCGGGAGTCACCGGAATCGTGCCTTCCGGACATTCGATGGCCGTGGCGCCGTTGTCGGTGAACACGAGGCGGCGCACGCGCTTGCCGAGATGCACGCTCGCGTTCCTCTTCGAAAGGAATTCCAGCGCCGGCTCGATGAAGGCGGCCGACAAGGTCGGATGGGCGATGCGGATGCGATAGGCGCGGCCGCCTTTTGCGAACGTCTCGCGCACCAGCGCGGAGGCGAGCTCGGCCGACGCGGCTGCCGGCTCGGTGTTGAGCGCACCGAGCAGGAACGGATGGAACAGCCGGTCCCAGAGCGGCCCCTTGCAGGACAGGACCTCGTCGATGCGCTGGCCCTTCTTCGCCAGGAGCAGCCTGCCGATCTCCAGGTAATCTTTCGGCACGGTTCCCGGCACGCGGCGCTTCGGATCGAAAACCCACAAGGGTATCGGCCCTTCGCTGGGCGCGATCGCCCAGCGCGCGCCTGTTGCGATGTCGACGAAATCGACGCCGGATCGCGGCGAGCCGGCGAGCATGTTCTCGGCGCCGATCAGGCGCAGATAATCCATCGTTGCGTGATTGCCCGACAGGACGAAGTGATTGCCATTGTCGATGACCTGGCCGATGGCCGGATCGAAATAGGAGCGGCAGCGCCCACCGGCCTGCTGGGCCGCTTCCAGCACTTCGACTGCCTCGCCGCGAACGGCAAGGCGGACCGCGGCGGAAAGCCCGGAAAGGCCGGCGCCGATGACGTAGGTCTTTCCTGCCCTCATGCGAGGCCGTGGCGAAGCACGATGAGGAGGAGCTGCAGCTTGGGGAGGCTGACACGCGTTCGCGGCGGCGCCCAGCCGACCACTTCGGTGCGCCGCAGGATCTCCGAATAGACCGCACCCATCAGCCGCGGCGTCTTGAGGCGTCCCTTGGGCCGCGCCGCGAGCACGTGATAGGCGTCGCGATAATGCGCATGGGCGCGCGCGGCGACGGCGCGACACGTCGTGTCGATGCGGGCATCGGCGATCGCCGCGCGCGGATCGGTCGTCGCGATTCCCGCTTCGACGAGATATTCCCGGGGCAGGTAGAGCCTGCCGATCGCGGCGTCCTCGTCGAGGTCGCGCAGGATGTTGGTGAGCTGCAGCGCGCGGCCGAGATGGTGGGCGAGCTCGAAGCCCGGCCCTTCTTCCATGCCGAAGACCTTGATCGACAACCTTCCGACGGCGCTCGCCACGCGTTCGCAATAGAGATCGAGCGTGCGCAGGTCGGGCGCGCGGATGTCCTCGGCGACATCCATGTCCATGCCGTCGATGACGGTCAGGAAATCGTCCTTGCGCAAGCCATACTGTTTCACGGCACCGCTCAGGAACGCGGCGCGCGGCGGCGGCGCGCCGCGATAGAGGGCATCGAGGTCGTCGCGCCAGCGCAGCAGCTCGCGGTGGCGTTCGGCACGCGTGCCCTTCCCGTCGTCGGCGATGTCGTCGACAAGGCGGCAGAACGCATAGATCGCGAACATCGCGTCGCGCTCGGCTTTGGGCATCAGCCGCATCGCCGAATAGAACGAGCTTCCGGAGGCTTTCTCCTGGACGGCATCGACCTCGGTCATGGGGACGGCGTCGGCAATGGCGGTCATGAATTCCGGACGAAAGGTGTCCCGAGTGTTTTAGAACGAAGGCGGTCGCCGACAAAGCGGGCGGTCGCACGGGCCAGAAGGCCCACCGCTTCGTCCTTGCGGTGATGGACGCGCTCGGAAAGCGGGTCGCGCTCCATCAGCCTGAGGTTGAGGTCTTCGGCGAGCATCTGGATGGCGCTGACCTCGAGCCCCAGGCGCCCGTCGCGGATATGACAGGAAAAGGGCCGCGCCTGGCCAAGCAGGGCGGCGGTGCGCTGGGCGAGCTCGCGGATCACGCCGCGCAGCGCCGCGGAGGCTCGGCTGTCCTTCAGCGCCTCCGGCGCGATCCCGGCGGCGGCGAGCACATCGAGCGGAATGTAGACGCGATCGAGCTCGCGATAATCCTTGGCGCAATCCTGCAGATGGTTGATCACCTGAAGCGCTGCACAGAGCGCATCGGAAAGCGGCCATGTCGACCGGGACTCGCCATGCACGTCAAGGACGAAACGGCCGACCGGCATCGCCGAATAGCGGCAATAGTCCAACAGCTCGTCCCAGCTCGCGTAGCGCAGCTTTGTCACGTCGCGGCGGAAGGCTTCGAGGAGATCCAGCGCATGCTGGTTCGACAATCCGCGCTCGGCGAGCACCTCGCGCAGCACCAACGCCTCCGACGCGGTGTCTGTTTCGCCGACGAGGGCCTGGCGCATCGCTTCGAGCAGGCGAAGCTTTGCGTCCGCGCTTGCAGTGGGATGATCGGCGACGTCGTCCGCCGCGCGGGCGAAGCGGTAGAACGCCAGGATGGCCGGGCGATGACGCGGCCTGATCAGAAACGAGGCGACGGGGAAATTCTCGTCGCGATGGCCTTTGCCTGACGCGAGGTCGTCTGCCGTGGTCATGCCTGTCCCATCGCCTGCGCGCGCCCCTTCCACATGCCGCCCCTGCCGCGCCAGTACTGAATCGCGGAGTTCACCGTGAATACGGCATAAAATCCGCCTATCGCAGGCAGGGCGAAGCCCCAGAGCGGCGACAGGCGATAGAAGCGCAGGATCGGCTGAAAGGCGATAGCCATCAGCATCCATGTCGCCCAGCCCGCGAGCTGTGCACCATTCGATGCAAATATCGCAACGAATGGCGCCGCAGCGTAGACCGCGAGCATGCCCAGGATCGCGCCGGCAAGCTGCAGGCGCGAATAGCCGAGTTGCGCGAAGGCAGAGCGCGACACCATGTGGCGGATGTCTTCGATTCGGTCGTAGGGCCGCAGGCTCTGCGCGCGATTGGTGAGGCCGAGCCAGATCGGCCCGACCGCCTTCATGCGGCGGCCGAGCGCGCAATCGTCGATGATCTCCTGGCGGATGGAGGCGATGCCGCCCGCCTTCTCCAGCGCATCGCGGCGTACGAGCATGCAACCGCCGGCCGCCGCCGCGGTCCGGTTCTTCGGATCGTTCACGCGGCCGAACGGAAACAGCATGTCGAAAAAGAAGACGAACGCCGGAATCAGCATGTGCTCGGCGAAAGTCTTGCAGGCAAGCTTCGCCATCAGCGAGGTCAGCACGTAGCCGTTCTCTTCGGCGCGCGCGACCAGGCGGCGCAGATTGTCCGGCGTATGGGCGATGTCTGCATCCGTGAGCCACAGATAATCCGGCGCATCGTCTGCCGTGGCTTTCGCCACGCCCTGCTCGACCGCCCAGAGCTTTCCCGTCCATCCGGCCGGACGTGCGGCGCCGGCAAGAATCTCCAGCCGTTCCGTGCGGCCGAGGGCGCGCGCCGCGTCGGCCGTTCCGTCCTGGCTTTGGTCGTCGACGAGGATGACGCGGAAGGAGCCGGGATAGTTCTGCTGCAACAGGCTCGCGACCGAGCGCACGATCACGTCGGCTTCGTCGCGGGCCGGTACGACCGCGGTGACCGACGGCCACTTTTCGCCGGTCGCATCGGGCTGGCCGGCATCGTCGGTCTGCCGCATCAGCCAGAACATGCCGCGGCCGAACAGAAGGTAGAGCCAGATGGCGAACGGCAGGAAGGCGAAGATCCAGGTGAGCATCACCTCACATACCCCGCCTGCCGGAACCATGCGAGCGCGTCTTCGAGGCCGCTTGCGTAGGGCCGCGCCTTGAATCCGAGCTCGCGCGCGGCCTTGGCCGATGAAAAGAACATCCGGTAGCGCGCCATTGTCAGCGCGTCGGCCGTGAGGAACGGCTCCTTGCCCGTGCGCCGCGCCACCGCTTCGGCTATGTAGGCGAGAGGGTAGAGCGGTGCAACTGGCAAGCGCAGGCGCGGGCGTTTTCGCCCGGCGAGCGGCGCGATGACGCCGAGCATGTCCTTGAGGCTCACATCTTCGCCGCCGAGAACATAGACCTCGCCCACCCGCCCCTTCTTCAGCGCCAGCAGGTGGCCTTCAGCGACGTCGTCCACATGGACGAGATTGAGTCCGGTATCCACGAAGGCTGGCATCTTCCCGCTCGCCGCTTCGACGATGATGCGCCCGGTCGGCGTCGGCTTCACATCGCGCGGGCCGATCGGCGTCGACGGGCTGACGATCACGGCCGGCAATCCGTGCTCGGCGATCATCGCCTCCACCAGCCGTTCCGCCACCACTTTGCTGCGCTTGTAGGCGCCGATGGCGCTTTCTTCGGTGTGACGAGAGGATTCGTCGGCGGCACCGCCGTCGATCGGCTTCAAGGTCGCGACGCTGCTCGTGTAGACGACCCTTTCGACACCGGCCGCAAGCGCCGCCTCCATCACCGCGCGCGTGCCCTCGCGATTGTTGCGAACGATTTCTTCCGGGTCGCGCGCCCACAAGCGATAGTCGGCGGCGACATGGAAGAGATAGCGCACGTTCTTCATCGCGCGCGTCATCGACGCAGGATCGCGCATGTCGCCTTCGACGATGTCCAGGGCGAGGCCGTCCGTATTGGTACGCGTGCTCGTTGTGCGGACCAGCGCGCGCACATCGTAGCCTTCGGCGGCAAGCCTGCGTGCGACAGCCGAGCCGACGAAGCCGGATGCGCCGGTGACGAGGGCGAGATCGCCCAATTCAGGACCCCGAAAACGCGCGGCGGCCTTCCATGGCCTGCCATGCGACGAGCACCGGCACGCCGATCGCGACGTCGCGCGCACGCTTGAGAAGCGACACGGCGAGACCGATCTCGGGTCCCAGCCCGAACAAGGGCATCAGCGCCGCGTAGCCGGCTTCCTGCACTCCGATCGAGGCCGGCACGAAGGCCGTCATGCTGCGCAGTCCGCCGAGCAGGCTTTCGATGGCGATCGCCGAGAGGATGTCGATCTTCGCGCCGATCAGGCGGATGGCGATGAAGGTCGTGACGCCACTGGCGATCCAGCTGAGCAGATGAAGCGCGGATGACGCGGCGAGCCGCGTCGGCGAGCCATAGATCGTCTTGATCGATTGGTCGAAGGCGGCTGCTTGCTTGACGGCGCTCGGCAGCCAGCGTTGCGCCAGCGTCATGGCGAACGCGCTGCCGCGCTGCTGGAGGAAGATGAAGACGGCGACGCCCGGGATCATCAAAGCCAGACCGATGACGAGGCCGTTCGCCAGCGGCGCGGTCGACGCCGTCGCGCGCAACTGCGTGAAGCACAAGGCGGTGCCGAGCGCGACGAACACGATCTGCGCCATCAGCTCCGTGGTGATGTCCGCGATCGAGGACGCAAAGGCCAAGGGCGGCGCGAGGCCGCGCAGGATGGCGGCGCGCACGCCGATGACGATGCCGCCGAGTTGCGAGAACGGCAGCACGTCGCTGGCGGAATCACGGACTTGGCGCGCGATGGCGAAGGAGGGAAGACTGCTCAGCGAGGCACCCGGGACGAGCGAAAACCACGCGCTGCCCAGGCCGACGGGAAGGATGAGCGTGTAGAGGCAAAGGACGGCGAAGCCCCCCAGCCGACGGACGTGACCGCACCGAGAACGGACCCGACGCCAATATGCACGACCAGCCAGATCGTGACCGCGAGACCGATCACCGCTGCTGCAATGACGCCGAATTTCATGTCCGATGATCAGGTTGGTTTCGTTGGCCGCAAGAAGCGGCGTGCGAGCCGGACCATGAAGGGAACGAAGCGGGGACGCAACAGCCTTTTGTCGTAGGCTTCAAGGCGCCTGTCATTCTCCGCGAGGCAGATATCCATCAATTCGCCGACGTCGATGTCGGCCCCCAGCTGGCCGGCACCCGTCACTGTGAAATTGTTGTCCTGGACGCCGTTGCTGACATCGCTCGCGATTCCGATGCGCTCCCAGGCGAGGAATGCCCACACGCCCAGAACCCGCAACTCGAACCAGGGCCTCTTCCACCAGCGCATGTTGCGACGGTGCCACGCGACCCAGTTCACGAAGAAGAGAATATGGCGGCCTTCCTCCTGGATGACCGGCTCGAACGTGTCGACCAGCTCTTCGGGAAAGAACCCGGTGCGACGCGCGCTCTCGAACAATCCGAAGGCGAAGAAACTGTCAATGCATTCGCTGTAGCCGGTCACCAGGAAGGCCCATTCCGGATCGCGCGGCTTCGGATAGGCGGGCTGGGGCGCGAGCGCGATGCCATACGCTTCGACGAGATTGGACAGCACATAGCGATGGCGCCGCTCCTCGAACGCGTTGAGCTCGACGGCCTTGCGGAGAAGGCGATCGGCAACACCCTCGGCATAGGTCGCGACATTGAGGCTGGCGCGATTCTCGGTCTGCACCGCGATGTCCCAGATCGGCAGACTCGTCAGCCGGTCGAGCGGATCCTTCTCGAGCTTCGGCCAGTCGATGATGGCCGGCTTGTAGGGATTGAACGTCTCGAGCAGAGTTTTGCAGAAGAGGCGCTTGTGCGCGTCGCTGCCGATTCGGATTGGTCCGTCTTCGGGCACCGCACCGATATCGACCGACAGATCTGGAAAAGTGAGGCTGTGATTTGGTGTTGCGTACACGGGACGGCGGCAGGCGAACAAATTCCGAAAAAAAGAGATATGTCAGCGTCCGCCGATCGCAACACCCACAGGAAGATCAAATTTTTTTTACCGTCGCGGCGGAAAATCGGCGAAGCCGCCGAGCCTGATCGACGGGGCGCGCGCGGCCGCGGCGATGTCCCCATCCAGCAAGGCGTCGAGTTCCTCCCGGTAGCGATAACCTTTGGTTGAGCCGGCGAAGGAATCGCTCGTCGCAGGATGCAGATAGATTTCGCTGAGCCCGTCCGGCAAGCGCGCGATGAGACCCAGCACGCGCTCCCGCGTCATCGCGCCCGACCATTTGAGTCCGAACACCTGATCGGGAACGGTGAGACCTGCGGCGCGAAACCGCGCGCCCAGCAGGGCGACGAAGGGCGCCAGGGCCATATCGCCGAGCGACGTGGTGCCGGGCTCGACGGCGTCGATGACTCGCGAAGGTTCGCGCGGCACGCGCGCCGCTTTCAGCCCGAAGTTCTGCCCCGCCGAAAGCAGCGCGCCGGCGAGCGTCGGATGAAGCTGGAAATGCTTGTGCGCGTTGACGTGGTCGAGCCTGAGGCCGGTCGCGGCAAAAGCCTCGAACTGGGCCGCGACCTCCTCGGCAAGCTGCCGGCGTGCGCCGGGGCGAAAGAAGATCGACGCGCCGTTGCGCGCCATGGCGGTGCCGAAATTGCCGTCGCGATCGACGAGATCGGGGATCGTGCGGGGCGGCAGCGTCGCGCGTCCGTCGGCGAGCACGAGGTGAAGTCCGACGCGAAGGCTCGGCATGCGTCTGGCGCGCGCCACGGCGTCGGCCGCGGCCGGCGCGGACACCATCAGGCTCGCAGCGGTCAGGATGCCGTCGCGATGCGCACGCTCTACGGCTTCGTTCACTTCCACGGCGGCGCCAAAATCGTCCGCCGTGACGATCAGTCCCTTCAAGCGGCGGCGTCTTCCCGTTGGCGGAGGAACTGGAAGAACTCGACGCCCTCGCGCAGGCGGCGTTTCATCATCTCAGGGCTGACGATCATCTCCGCCAGGATGGAAGCCATCTTCGACGGGCGGAAATAGAACTTCTTGTAGAAATCTTCGACCGAATTGAAGATCTCGGTGTGGCTGAGATGCGGATAGTTGAGCGGCGCGATCTGCGTGCCTTCGTTGGTCAGCAGGTCTATCTCCTCGTTGTAGAGCCAGCCGTTCTCCTTCGCCTGCTTGTACAGGAACGTGCCCGGATAGGGTGCGGCCAGCGAGACCTGGATCGTGTGCGGGTTGATGTCCCGCGCGAAGTCCAGCGTCTGCTGGATCGTTTCTTTCGTCTCGCCCGGCAGGCCGAGGATGAAGGTGCCGTGGATGACGATGCCGAGATCGTGGCAGTCCTTGGTGAAGCGGCGCGCCACCTCGACCAGAAGGCCCTTCTTGATGTTGTGCAGGATCTGCTGGTTGCCCGAACTCGTAGCCGACAAGCAGCAGGCGCAGGCCGTTGTCCTTCAGGATCTGAAGCGTCTTGCGCGGAACGTTGGCCTTGGCGTTGCAAGACCAGGTCACGCCGATCTTGCCGAGCTCACGCGCGAGCGCCTCGACGCGCGGAAGGTTGTCGGTCAGCGTGTCGTCGTCGAAGAAGAATTCCTTGACCTGCGGCATCGCCGCCTTGGCCCATTTGACCTCCGCCACGACGTTCTCGATCGAACGCACGCGATAGCGGTGCCCGCCGACCGTCTGCGGCCAAAGGCAGAAGGTGCAGCGCGATTTGCAGCCTCGCCCCGTATAGAACGAGATATAGGGGTGCTTGAGATAGCCGCCGAAATATTTCTCGATCACCAGATCGCGCTTGTAGACCGGGGTCACCCACGGAAGCGCGTCCATGGTCTCGAGCACTTCGCGGTCCTCGTTGTGGACGATCACGCCTTCCTTGTTGCGGTAGGAGATGCCCTTGATGTCTGCCCACGGCATGTCGTCGGCGACGTCCTTGACCGTGAAGTCGAACTCGTTGCGGGCGACGAAGTCGACGGCAGTTCCCGCGATCAGGCTCTTCTCCGGCTCGACGGCGACCTTCGCGCCGATGAAGCCGATCTTGATGTTCGGGTTGATGGCCTTGATCATTTCCGCCGTCTTCACGTCGGATTTGAACGACGGCGTCGAGGTGTGCATCACGACCAGGTCGCGGTTCTTCAACTCGGGAATGATGTCGGCGAATTTCAGGTCGTGCGGCGGGGCGTCGATCAACTTGCTGCCCTCGACGAGTGCCGCAGGCTGGGCGAGCCAGGTCGGATACCAGAACGAGCGCACCTCACGCTTCATCTGGTAACGCGCACCCGCGCCGCCGTCATAGCCGTCGAAGGACGGGGCCTGGAGGAACAATGTCTTAAGCATCACAAAACCTCACGACTGGGACAGGGCTCCGCTCGGCGAAACCTGGAACTGGTCGCCGCGCCAATGGACGTTTTCGCCAAAGAACGAAGCGAGATAGACCCCGAAAGATATAGCGTCCCTGAGGGGCAAGGCCCAGCCGGGACCGGCGCAAATAGCGAATTTCCGCTCGATGCGCCACTTCAACCACAAGCGGGATATAAGCGCCACGGCAAGGATTGCTACGCTCGATACGGTAAATCCGGACAGGATCAGGCCCAGGATCGCCAGTGGAACTGCGTGGGTGATGACGCTGCCCGTATGGCCCATCCAGTCGATCACCCGCGTCGTGCGGTTCCAGCGCAGCTCGTGGCGGTAGTATTCCGACCAGCTTTTTTCCGGACTCGTGTGCTCGACCGCGAAGGCCGGCATGACGATGGAGAGGCCGCGGGCGCGGATCGCGCGGCCCATCTCGTAGTCGTCGGCCAGGTAGTTCGCGAAGGCGCGGAAGCCGCCGATCGAATCCAGCGTCGCGCGCCTGAACGCGATGGTCGAGCCGAGACAGGGCGATGCCAGCTTCCACGAGGTTCCGGCAACCACGTTGGGCAGGAACTCGTAGCTCGCGCCCATGGCGGAAAAGCGCGACCAGATATTGCCGCGTGCCTTTCCGGAATAAAGACAGGTGACGGCGCCGGTTCCCGGCTGCGCCAGCGCGTCGACGATCTTGCGCAGCCAGTCGCGCGACACCGAGATGTCGCTGTCGCTGAGCACGACGATCTCGTGCCTGATGCGCGGCGCCATGTTGACCAGGTTCGAGATCTTGCGGTTCGTGCCATGCAGATCCGTGTCGATCACCAGTTCGATGTCGGCATCCGGATGCTCGGCCTGCAGCGCCCTGACGATGGCGATCGCAGGGTCGGCGACATCCTGGACCCCGAACACAACCTGGATCGGCGCCGGATAATCCTGCGCGAAGAAGCTCGTGAGATTTTCCTTGAGTCCCGGTTCGTCCCAATGGAGCGGCTTGAGCAGCGTCACCGGCGCATAGGTTTCCGGCGCGCCGCGCGCCACATCGCCGAAGCGGCCGACCAGCCGCGCAGCCGCAAGCGCATAGCCTGCACCACACAGTGCAAGGCCGCTCAACAGCCAGCCCATCGCGTGAACGAGCATCAACGCTCCAAATCGCCCGAAAGCCCAATTCCCCAGTGGCCTAGACTAGCCCACTCGGGCCGATGACGAAACGCCGTGCCGGCTGAGGGAAACTACGGACGAATTGTGCCCCTTTTCAGGGTCCGGCCGAGGCGAGCTTTACGGGTGTCTCGCGATAAAGCTCGAGGAATACCTGCTTAAGTGCCGCGATCTTGGGGAGGTCATTGATGGCGATGTAAGGATAGTCCGGATTATGGATGAGGAAATCCTGGTGGTAGCCCTCAGCCGGATAAAATCCTTTTAAGGGTTCGATCTTCGTGACGATGGGGCCGCCGAACACGTGCGCCTTGGAAAGCTGGGCCACGTAGGCACGGGCAATGCGATCCTGCTCCGCATTCGCCGTGAAGATCTCCGAGCGGTAGCTCGATCCCGAGTCCGGGCCCTGGCGGTCGAGCTCGGTCGGATCGTGGGCGACGGAGAAATAGATGCGCAGGAGCGTGCCGTAGGACACCTGTTTCGGATCGAAGGTGATCGAAACCGACTCGGCATGCCCTGTGGTTTCCGTCGTCACCTGGTCGTAGGTCGCGGTCGACTTCAGGCCGCCGGAGTAGCCCGCGACGACTTTCTGCACGCCCTTCACATGCTCGAACAGGCCTTGCATGCCCCAGAAGCAGCCGCCGGCGAGTACGGCGGTCTGGCTTCCGTCGGGCGCGTTCGTCGCGTCGACGACGGGCGCTGGCACGGCCTTGTCGATCGCATCGGCGCGGCCGGCATCCGCGAGCGCAACCAGGCTTGCCGCAACCACAAGGGCAGCGCCGGCAATTTTGACGGCGGAAAAGGGGCGAAGCGGCATGGCGCGATCCTCGGTTGTCTCTCTCGACACTATATTCGTTCGGCAGCCCACATCGTTACATACGAAGGCGTGAGCCTCGCGGATTGGTACAAACCGGCACCCAATTCGGTCCTTGCCGCCCGGCCCGCATTTCGCGCAACTATTGCACGCGGGCCGGGGGCTTGAATCGCCATGAACTATCTCGACGCTTTGTCGGACTACACGCCGTTCGAATTCGACGACGGGCGCTGGAGACGGACGGTCTACCGGCGCGGCAGCGGCCCGGCCGTGATCATCATTCACGAGATACCCGGCTTGCATCCGCTCGTCGTCCGCTTCGCCGACCGTGTGGCGGCGGCCGGCATGACAGTGTTCCTGCCGAGCCTTTTCGGAACACCGGGCAAGCCTCCGACGATGGGTTACGCACTGGGCGAAATGTTCATGGGCATCTGCATCCGGCGCGAGTTCTCCGTGTGGGCGACGGACCGCTCGAGCCCGATCGTCGACTGGCTGCGCGCGCTGGCCCGAAAAGTCCATGGCGAATGCGGTGGCCGCGGCGTCGGCGCCGTCGGCATGTGCTTCACCGGCAATTTCGCGCTCGCGATGATGACGGAGCCCTCCGTCGTCGCTCCCGTGCTGTCACAGCCGTCGCTGCCGCTGCCCATGGGACCGGGATCGAAGAAGCGCGCCGCCGGCATCGGCGCCTCCGGCGAGGAAATCGCCTGCGCGAAACGGCGTTTCAAGGACGAGAACCTGTCGATGATCGGCCTGCGCTTCTTCGGCGACAGCGTCGTGCCCGACGCGCGCTTCGACACCTACAAGACGACCTTCGGCGACAAGTTCGAAGCCATCGAGATCGATCCGAAAGACGCAGCGCCTTCGCCCATGGCACCGCACTCCGTTCTGACCATGCATCTCGACGACCGCTCCGGAACGCCGACCAAGCGGGCGGAAGAACGCGTCATCGCCTTCTTCAAGGAACGCACGGGAGCTTAGCGCGAGGCCGCCTCGGCGAGGCTGATCCAGGCGTGACCCCGATGTCCGAAGGCGAACACGCCCGGATGAGTGATTCCTTTCGCTCGCTGACGCGAGCTTACTGGGTCCCCTTGACCTCGTTTCGCTCGCCGGGGATGACGAACTTGGTGTGATCGAACTCGAAAGCAAAATGCGCTAACGGGCGAGACGCCGCGAAATTTCCCGCGCCAACGCCGGCGCGTCGAGCATCGTCTTGTGATCGCCCGCGATCGTCAACCGTCTCGAGCCGCGCCGCCTGCCTGCTCCAGATGCGTGCCGGTTCGGCCATCAGAGGGTCGCGCGTCTCCGCCACGAACAAGGTGACGTCGCCGTCGTAGCGGCGCGGCTTGTAATGCGCGACCGCGGCATAGGACGCGGCAAAGACGTTCTCGAGCGCGGGCGGCACGCGGATGGAAAGGACCGCCGCCGGATCGACATCGGTGGCGCCGAGCCGCCACGCGATGCGCTTCCACACCGAGGCCGCGACGGATCCGGCATAGCCCGGCATGTCCCCGGCCGGCAGCGCGCCGAAGCGCGCGGCGTGGAGCCGCGCGCGATGCGCCAGGATTGCGGCCCAGACGGACAGCGGCCATTGGCGCGCATTGGTCTGCGTGTCGAACAGGGCGAGGAAACCGACCGTCGCTCCCTCCAGGCGCAAGCGTTGCGCCATTTCGTAAGCGACGAGACCGCCCGATGAGTAGCCCGCGAGACGATAAGGGCCCTCAGGCTGCACCGCGCGGATAGCTGCGAGATAGCACTGCGCCATGTCCTCGACGCTTCGGTTCGGCTCGCAGCGCCCGTCCAGTCCCTTGGCCTGGATCGCGTAGATCGCGCCTGCGGATTCGATGCGGCGGCCGAGCGAGACCAGCTCCATGACATTGCCGCCGACGCCGTGACAGATGAAGAACGGCAACCCGCCCGTTCCCGCCTTGACGAGGACGAGTGGCGAGAACACGGGCTCGCTGTGTTTTTCGATCGCGGCCGCGAGCGACGCGATGGTCGGCGCCTGGTAGATCATGGTCACCGGCAATTCGATGCCGAGCGCGTCCTCGATGGCGAACATCAGGCTCAGGGTCATCAGCAAGTCGCCGCCGAGATCGAAGAAATCCGCATCGCGATCGATCGCGGGGCGATCGAGCACGTCGCACCAGATCGCCGTCAACTTGCCCTCGATTGATTCCGCGCCGGCGCATACGGACGCAGAGTTTTGTTCGCGCGTCTCGTCCTGCTGCCTGGCGCGGTCGAGCGCTTCGAGCGCGGCGATGTCGAGCTTGGCGCTCGGCAGGCGCGGGAGTTCATCCACTTCATGGATGCGGTGCGGCTGCAGTTGCGGCGCCAGCCGCGCCTTGAGGAACGGCTTCAACGCCGTTGTGAAATCGGCCGGCGCGCTCCGGCGCGGCGTCACATAGGCGATCAGCCGGATGGTGCCGTCCGCCCGGCGCGGCAACACCGCCGCATCCTGCACGTCCGGCGACAGCCGCAGCGCGGCTTCGATCTCGCCCGGTTCGATGCGCACGCCGTTGATCTTGAGCTGCCGGTCCTTGCGGCCGACCAGCTCGACGAAGCCGTCGGGACGAAGCCGCGCGAGATCGCCGGTGTGCAGCGCGCGCGCGAAGCAATTGGACGGGTCTCCCGGAAAATCATCGGCCACGCAGCGCCCGGCGATCCAGCGCCCCATCGCGACATAGGGGCTGTTCACGACCAGCTCGCCGACCTCGCCGGACGCGACGGGCAAGCCCTGGTCGTTGACGATGGCGAGCGCGTTGCCGGCGAGCGGGTAGCCGATCGGAACCTTGCTCCCCTCCTGCGGGAAATCGCGCGGCACGAACCACTGCATGATCGGCGCTTCGGTCGAGCTGTAGCCGAGCTCGATCAGACAGCTTTCCGGCAGCCAGCCGCGCAGCAGGCCGACGTCGCTCCACAGCACGGCATCGCCGCCGACGCGCACGACGCGCAGGCTTTTCGCAGATCCCAAATCCTCGAGCGCGATCAGCGAGCGCAGCAGCGCCGGCACGGCATAGATCATCGTGATCTTCGCATCCGCCATCACGCGAAGGATCTGGCGCAGGCCCGCGCGTTGCACATCGACGAGGTGAAGCGTGGCGCCGGTCAACAGCGCCGTCATGCGTTCGCGCAGACCCGCGATCGTGCACTCCGAGCTGAGCGGCAGGAAACGGTCGTCGGCGTTGATATGCGCCGCGTCGACATATTGCTGGACGCGCCGCGCCATGGCGCGCTGGCTGTTGACGATGCCCTTTGGCCGCCCGGTGCTGCCCGACGTGAACAGCACGAAAGCCGGCGCATCCGGCCCCAGTGGCGCAGGCGCGAAAGGCATCGGCATCTCGGCCTCGGCAAGATCGATCTTGCGGATATGCCCGGGGACGAGCGACGCGGTCTCGCCGAAGTCGAAGCGGCCGACGATCGCGGCCATGCCCGCATCTTCTACGACATTCGCGATCCAGGTCTTGGGATAGTGCAGGTCGAGCGGAACGAAGACCCGCCCCGCGGCGAAGCACGCCAGCATCGCAAGCGTGAACTCGGCCGAGGTGGGCAAAAGGATGCCGACGAGCTCGCCGGCTTCCGTGACGCTCGCAATCCTGCCTGCGAGCGCGTCCACGCGACCAAGGGCCTCGCCGTAAGTCAGACGCAGCGTTCCGTCGTCGATGGCGATCCGATCGCGATGGATCGCAGCCGCGCGAGCGAAAAGTTCGAACATCGGCGTCGCAAGTCCGCTTTCCGGAAACGGCACGAAGGCGCGATCCGCCGGACCGTTCAGGTCCAGGGCGAACTGCGATGGGTCAAGCCAGGGCGTCGCGTAGCGCTGTTGCATTCCCGGAAAATCCGCTGGGATTGGCCGAATTTCCCGCAAGTTTAGGGCCAGAAACCGGCCTTTCCGTTAAAGCGGCATCCGACTTGCTCCTGACCGATTGGAACGCCCAATTCGGCAGCTTCGCCGGGGCTCGGGTGTTTCAGGAGGAGACGACATGCTCCAGATCGATACAGCGTCCCTGTCCGGCAAGGCGGTCCCGTCGGCAACTCGCACGGCGGCCAATGACGGCGCCTCGCCCTATCTCGCCCCGCTCTATGCCCCCTTTCCGCAGCTTCTCGGCGTCGAAGTCGTGGAAGCGACCCCTGCGCGCGTGCGCGCCCGCATGACGGTCCGCGCGGAGTTCTGCCGCTCCGGCAATACCATGCATGGCGGCGCGATCATGGCCTTCGCCGACATGACCGGCTCGATTGCCGCCTTCCTCAACCTTCCCGAGGGCTGCGCCACGACCACCATCGAGAGCAAGACCAACTTCCTGGCGGCCGCCAGGGAAGGTGGCGTCATCGAGGCCGAGACGACGCCCTTCCACGTCGGCCGCCGCAGCTCGGTCTGGCAAACTCAGGTCAAGCGCGAGGACGGCAAGCTGATCGCCGTCGTCACGCAGACCCAGATGGTGCTGGAGAAGAGCTAGTAGCTCCGCACTGCAATTTCCCTTGGCGCGAGACTTCCCCCCTCCGTCGCTTGGCTCGCGCTCGCGCCACCTGCCCCGCAAGCGGGGGAGCAAGGTGTCATGCGAGCGCAAGCGAAGCATGACGGAGGGGGAAGCCCCGCGTGATGGCGGCGGTCGCAGTTGCGTTGTCCCTGCCGCCGCGCGAAAAGTCGTCGCGCGGCGCACTTGCTTCCGCGCGACCGGGGACCTCATGAAGCTCAACACCGACAAGATCATCGCCAGCAGCGAAGCCGGCATTGGCACGCTCGTCTTCAACAACCCCGAGAAGCGCAACGCGCTCTCCATCGACATGTGGCAGGGCATCGGCGAGGCGCTCATGGCTTTCGACGCCGACGCAGAGGTGCGCGCGGTGGTGCTGCGTGGTGCCGGCGGCAAGGCCTTCATTTCCGGCGCCGACATCTCGCAGTTCGAGGAGCGGCGCAGCAGCGAGAGCACGGCCGCGGAGTACAACGCCATCACCGATCGCGCCTGGTCGGCGCTCGCCAATCTCGGCAAGCCGCTGATCGCGGCGATCAACGGCTATTGCCTCGGCGGCGGCCTCGCCGTCGCGATGAAAGCCGATATCCGCATCGCGACCGACAATTCCACCTTCGGCATTCCGGCGGCGCGGCTCGGCATCGCCTATCCGAGCGACTCCGTGCGCGATCTCGTCGCGCTGCTCGGACCGGCCGAGGCCAAGCGCATTCTCTTCACCGGCTCGCAATTCGATGCGGCGACGGCGCTGCGCATCGGCCTCATCAACGATGTCGTGGCCCAGGACGCGCTGGACGACGCGATCGCGGCGTTGACGGCGACCCTCAGCGTCAACGCGCCTCTGTCCATGCGCGCGTCGAAGGAAGCCATCGACCAGATCGCGCGCGACGCGCCCGATCCCGAACGGCTGAGGGAGCTCGCGAAGATCTGCATCGAGAGTGCGGATTTCGCGGAGGGCCGTCGGGCCTTCATGGAGAAGCGCAAACCGGTGTTCAAGGGTCGCTGAGCCGCGCGATCAGGGAAGCCTGACGAAGCAGATCGTCTGCGGGCGTGCGCGCGGCAGCCCCGGATCGCACGGTCCGTCGGCGACATAGGCCGCGAGACGGCCGTCGGCCGTCACGTCCAGCAGCGTGTCGGCTGCGACGGGAAGTGTCGTCGTCCCACGAAAATTGAGATCGGTGATCGCGAGCTTTCCGGCATCGTCGGCATATAGGACGCGTGCGCGTGGCGCATCGAAAGCGAAGCTCCCGAGATTCCAGCTGCCGGTCGCGATCGTCCATTCGTGAGCTGAGCCCTTGGCGGCGGCGCTGAGCGTGAGTGCGCCATGGCCCTGGTTCCTGGACGTCACGACGTAGTGATCGTCTTCCTCGCGCCTGTCGCCCTGGTCGGACAGTTCGTCGCCGGCTGCTGCGGTCGTATCGCGGGCCTGGCCCGGTATCGCCGGTGCGGTTGGAATCACAGAGACGTCGTGGCCGCCCGCCATGGTGACAGCGCGTTTGAACGGCGTCTGCGCGCCGCCGTAATCGCCGTTCGTCCCCTCCACATAGAGCGTGCGGCCGACGAAGAAGACACCTTCGATATTGTATTCGGTCTTCTCCTTCACCGGTGACGGCGTGGCCGCGACGAGCTTGCGGTTCGCGAGGTGCGTAGAGCCACACCTGGTCGGAATCGCCGCTGACGAGGTTGCTGATCGCAAAAGCGAAGAGATCGCCCTTCGGCGAGAACGTGCCTTGCGGAAAACCGATCTCGGAACGCTCCGCCGGATGAGCCGCCGCCAGGGCCGCGTCGTTCATGGCCATCACCGACGCCGGTTCGATCGTGGCATGGCCCGCGCCGAGTGCCGCAAGGCGTTCGGCATAGGCATTCTTGAGACAGGGCACCGGCGCGGCGACGCTCATGCAGCGCGCGTCGCGGTCCGCGATCCAGGCGCGCTGCTCGCTGCGCAACGCCGAGCGGTCCTGGTCAGACCCCGTGGCCGCCAGTGCCGCTTTGTAGGACGCGGCGAGCTGCTCGTCGGCACGCGACAAAACCGCATCGCCGCAGATCAGCGTGTCGACGGGCCGCGAAGCCTTGGCGCAGTCGAAGCTCGCGGCGGCGGCGCGGGATGCGGGGAGACAAAAGCAAAAGGCGGCAACAATGAACGCAATGCGACGCATGCAACCCCCCGGGGGACCCTCGGATTCTCGCCCAACTATATTTTTGCTCAAGACGGGATTTGACTACCCCAGCGCCTGCGCGAGATCGTCCCGCAGATCGCCGACATCCTCAACGCCGACCGACAGCCGCACCATCGAGTCCGAAATGCCCAGCCGGTCTCGCTGCTCCGGCGGGATCGAGGCATGGGTCATGATCGCGGGATGCTCGATCAGGCTTTCGACGCCGCCCAGGCTCTCGGCGAGCGTGAACAGGGCGCAGCGCTCGAGGAAGCGTTTGGTGCCTGCGAGATCGCGCTTCAGCACGATCGTCACGATGCCGCCGAAGGCGCTCATCTGGCGCTTGGCGAGCGCATATTGCGGATGGCTCGCAAGGCCCGGATAGACGACGCGCGCGACGGCGGGATGCTGCTCCAGCCAGCCCGCGATCTCGAGCGCGTTGGAGCAATGCCGCTCCATGCGCAGCGCCAGCGTCTTCAGTCCGCGCAGTGCGAGGAAGCTGTCGAACGGTCCCGCGATTCCGCCGATCGCGTTCTGCAGGAACTTCATGCGGTCGAGCAGGTCGCGGTCGTCGCCCACGATGGCGCAGCCGCCGACGATGTCCGAGTGGCCGTTTAAATATTTTGTCGTGGAATGCACGACGATGTCGATGCCGCTCTCGAGCGGGCGCTGGGCGTAGGGGCTTGCGAAGGTGTTGTCGGCGACGGTGAGAAGCTTGTGCTTTTTCGCCAGCGCCGCGATGGCGGCAAGGTCGACGAGGCGCAGCAAGGGATTGGTCGGCGTCTCGACCCAGATCATGCGGGTGTTGGGTTTGATCGCCTTTTCGACGGCGGCAAGGTCGCCGAGATCGACGAAACTGAACTCCAGCCCCGCCGAGCGCCGGCGCACCTTGTCGAACAGGCGGAACGAGCCGCCGTAGAGATCATCCGTCGCGATCACGTGATCGCCCGACGACAGAAGCTCCAGCGTCGTCGCGATCGCGGCCAGCCCCGAGGCGAAGGCGAAGCCGGACACGCCGCTTTCGAGGTCGGCGACGCAGCGTTCGAACGCCATGCGCGTCGGATTCTGGCTGCGCGAATATTCGTAGCCCTTGTGCACGCCGGGGCTTTCCTGCGCATAGGTCGAGGTCGCGTAGATCGGCATCATCACCGCGCCGGTCGTCGGGTCGGGATGCTGCCCGGCGTGAATCGTGCGGGTCGAGAACGCCAGCCGGTTGTGCGTCTTGTCGTCGGTCATGGATGAAGCCGGATGTGGTTGATGAGATCGATGCGGGTGATCAGGCCCACGAACTTATCACCGTCGCAGACAAGGGCCACTTCGTTGAGCTCGAAGACCGGCAGCAGCGACGCCATCGGGGCCGAGACCTGGAGCGTGCGCGGCGCCGCGGTCATGGCCTCCTTCACGGCCGCGCGGAACCGGGCGCTCCTCTGCGCATCGGGCCCCTCGACGCGCGCGAGGATGTCGCTCTCGTCGATGATGCCGACGAGGCGCCCTTCGACCAGGACCGGAAGCTGGGACACGTCGGCCGCGCGCATGCGATTGTAGGCGGTGAGCAGCGTATCGCCCGGTCCCACGGTGACGGTCGCGCCGGTGTCGAAGCGGCGCGAGATCAGATCGCTCAGATCGCCCTTCAGCGGCCGCTGCGACAACCCCTGCTCGGCCACCCAATAGTCGTTATAGATTTTGGAAAGGTATTTGTTGCCGCTGTCGCAGACCAGCGTGACGACGCGTTTGGGCGAATTCTGCTCGTGGCAATAGCGCAGCGCCGCGGCGAGCAGCGTGCCTGACGACGAACCGGCGAGGATGCCTTCCTTCGACAGCAAGGCGCGAGCGGCCTCGACGCTTTCCTTGTCGGAGATGGAATAGGCGCGGCGCACGAAGGAGAGGTCCGCGTTCGGCGGCACGAAATCCTCGCCGATGCCCTCCACCGTCCACGAACCGGCTTCGATCGTCTCTCCGGTCAGGATCAGCGGCGCCAATATCGAGCCGACCGGATCGGCGAGAACCATTTCCGTCCCGGGCGACGCGGTCTTGAAGAAGCGTCCCAGACCCGTGAGCGTGCCGCCCGACCCGACGCCCACGACCACTGCGTCGACGTCGTGGTCCATCTGCTCCCAGATCTCCGGCCCGGTCGTCTTTTCATGTGCGAGCGGGTTGGCGGGGTTTGCGAACTGGTTGACGAAGTGCGAGCCCGGCGTTTCCGCCGCCAGGCGCAGCGCCATGTCCTGATAGTATTCGGGGTGGCCCTTGCCGACGTCCGAGCGCGTGATGCGGACATCCGCGCCGAGCGCGCGCAGATGCTGGATCTTCTCCCGCGCCATCTTGTCGGGTACGACGAGGAGGATGCGATACCCCTTCAGGACCGCGACCTGCGCGAGGCCGAGCCCGGTATTGCCGGCCGTCGCCTCGATGATCGTGCCGCCCGGCTTCAGCTGCCCGTTCCACTCGGCCGCTTCGATCATGGAGAGCCCGATACGGTCCTTGATCGAGCCGCCCGGATTCTGGCTTTCGAGTTTCGCAAAGAGCCTGCACGGGCCTGTCTCGAAGCGAGAGAGCTCGATCAGCGGCGTATTGCCGATGAGCTCAAGCGTCGAGCGAACGGGGGGCGGTACGCGTGTCGCATGGGTTTCCATGATGGGGAATCGCTCTCGGGGCGGCGTCCGAAGAATAACGCGAAAGGCGGTGTAGTTGTGCGCCGGCGTGCAAAAAAACTCGCAGGGCGCCGTTGACGCGGAACTCTGCAACAACCAGCTTAATCTAGCGGCGTAGTTGGGTATAATCGTTCGGCCCGTACGCGCACACGGAAATAACCGGAGGTACCCATGTCACTTCGCATCGGCGACACAGCACCTGACTTCGAGGCCAATACCACCGAGGGCCGCATCCGCTTTCACGAATGGCTTGGCGACAAATGGGGCGTGCTGTTTTCGCATCCGAAAGACTTCACGCCCGTCTGCACGACCGAGCTCGGCTACATGGCGAAGCTCAAGCCGGAATTCGACAAGCGCGGCGTCAAGATCATCGGCCTCTCGGTCGATCCGGTCGACAAGCACGCGGGCTGGTCCAAGGACATCGCGGAAACGCAGGGCACGGCGCCGAACTTTCCGATGATCGGCGACGACGACTACAAGGTGTCAAAGCTCTACGGGATGCTCCCGGCCGAGGCCTCGGGCGATCCGGCCAGGCGCACGGCCGCCGACAACCAGACCGTTCGCAACGTCTTCGTCGTCGGGCCCGACAAGAAAATCAAGCTGATCCTCGTCTATCCCATGACGACGGGACGCAATTTCGACGAGGTGTTGCGGGTGATCAACTCGCTGCAGCTGACCGCGAAGCACAAGGTTGCAACGCCCGTGAACTGGAAGCAGGGCGAGGACGTGATCATCGCGGGTTCGGTCACCGACGAAGACGCGAAGAAGGCGTATCCGAACGGCTGGAAGGCGCCGAAGCCCTATCTGCGGATCGTGCCGCAGCCGAAGTAACTACGCCTTCTCGAACCGGATGGGCACGGTCTTCGGGCCGTTGACGAAGGTCGATTGCGTGTTCTTCGGCGCGCCGTCGAGGCTGACCGATTTCAGCCGCGGCAGGAGCTCCTCGAACAGGATGCGCATCTCCATCTTGGCGAGATGCTGTCCCAGGCACAGATGGGCACCGTAGCCGAACGACAGGTGCTTGTTCGGCTTGCGGTCGGCGCGGAACTTGAACGGGTCCTCGAAGATCTCCTCGTCGCGATTGCCCGACGCATAGCAGAGCATCAGCCAGTCGCCCTTGGCGATCTTGCGCCCGCGCATCTCGGTGTCCGCCGTCGCCGAGCGCATGAAGGTCTTCACCGGCGTCGTCCAGCGCACCGCTTCGTCGACGAGGCCGGGGATCAGAGAGGCATCGTCCCTGACCGTGGCGAACTGGTCCGGGTTCTCCGCGAGCTCCCACATCGCGCCGGCCGTCGACGACGAGGTGGTGTCATGCCCGGCGGCGGCAACGATGGTGTAGTATCCCATCGCGGCGACGTCGCTGATGGGCTTTCCGTCGACCGTCGCGTTGGCGATCACCGTCGCCAGGTCGTTCTTCGGGTGCAGGCGGCGGTCTTCGCTGATCGTCTTGAAATAGGCCTCGAAGTCGCCGACCACGGCAAAGATCATCTCGCCGAGCTGCTCGGCGCTCATGCCTTCCATGACGCGCGCCGTGTCGGGGTCCTGGGCGCCGAACAATTGCTGCGTCAGCATGAGCATGCGCGGCTCGTCCAACTCCGGAACGCCGAGGATCTCCATCACCACGTGAAGCGGATAGCCGAAGGCCACGTCCTTGGCGAAGTCGCAGCGTCCCTCCATGGCCAGCATCTTGTCGACCGTCGCCTTTGCGATCTCGCGGATGCGGGTTTCCATCTTCTTCAGGTTCGGCGGCATGAAATAGGCCTGCGTCAGGGCCCGATATTTCGGGTGGTCCGGCGGGTCCATCTGCACCAGCGAATAGACGAGATGGGGGCTTCCATGCGTGATCTCTCGGGTGCGCATGTCGGCCGCCTTGTTGGTGAGCGTCGTCGGCCGGTCGCCGTTATGGAAGAGATCGTTCTGGCGGCTGATCGAAAGGATGTCCTCGTGCTTGGTCACGACCCAGAAAGGGTCGAACCCTTCGATCGCGGCGATGCCGAAGGGATTGTTCGCGCGCATCCACGTGTAGGTGTCGTGGATCTTGTCGTCGGCATAGGAGGCCGGATTGACGAGCGCCTCGGCGATGTGCGGCGGAAGATACAGGTCCGACGGTCTTGCGAATGCCTGGCTCATATCCGGTTTTCTCCTTGCGCGCATCAGTGCACGCACGTGACGAGCTTACCGCGCGCGCGTTATTTTTTATAGAATTCAATACCTTGTCGCCACGGAAGGTTTCGTCACCTCAGCCGAAGCGCGGGTCTTCGTCCTTGTGTTCGCGGCCGATCGACTGGAGCAGCTTGCGGTCGAGCTTCGACGCATTCAGCACGACCTTGTCCTCGGTGACTTCGGTGACCGCGCTGAGCGGCACGACGAAGTCGCCGGCATCCTCGATGTAGATGACGATCTCCGGCTTGCCGTGCGAGCCCACCTGGCGCACCGCGCCGACCGCCTTGTCGCCGTCGTGCAGGAAAACGTCGAAACCTTCCTTGATCGGCGCAAGCGCCATACTGATCTCCATCGCTGTCATGAGCCGTGCAGAGCTTAACGCCTTTCGGCGGCGAAAGCCTCACGTCCCCTTCCGCAGATGGTGTCCTAATTTGAATTTTTAAGTTTCGCTAGCCAGTCGCGCCAGAAGTCATTGGTTTCTGGATTAGCCTTGCGCGCGAGCGCTTCTTGTTCGTCATCCCAGAACGAGGGAGTTCATCTCAAAGCCGGGTATGTACGTTTGATTTGCTCCGGGCTCTCGCCCCGGATGTAGAGCCAGATACCGCCTTGGCCGTAGTCGTAACATGCAAGGAATTGTGGCATCTGCTACCTATCGCGAAGTCAGTTCGACCAATTCAGTAAATTGGGACACTACCCTTCCGCAAACCAGCGCCGGCAGGCACGGCTGAAGCTCGTCGGATCGCGATAGCCGAGGCGCTCCGCCATTTCGGGGCGCGACAGGTGGGCGGCTCGCAGCAGCCTTGCCGCGCGCCGTTTCAATTCGCCGTCGAGAAGGTCGCGGAACTGCACGCCGGCGTCCTGCAGCCGCCGCGCCAGCGTGCGCCGGGAGACGCCGAGCGCGCGCGCCACCTCGTCGGCGCCCAATCGCCCGTCCGGCATGGTCTGCAGCAACCTTTCGACCTTGGCGCGCAGGTCGATCGGGTTCTCGATGTGCTCCAGCGCCGCGTCGAGCTCGGCCAGCGCGTTGCGGAACAGCGAGGCGTCGGTCAGCGCCGAGGGAATCTCCATCCATGCCTTGGGAAAGGTGACCGTGTTGATCGCGTGGCCGAAGCTGACATGCTCGCCCAGCGCCGTGCGCAGTTGCGCGACATAGGTGGGCTTTGCCGCGGCGAACTCAAACCGGGCTTCGTGCGGCGCGCGCCCGAGCGCATTGGCGAGAAGCGAGCGCACGGCCACGAAGGCGATCTCCATCATCGGCCGCCATTGCGGCTCGGCCAGCGCGACGGTCAGCTCGTATTCGAGCCGGACGAGATCGCGATGACGGCCGATGCGCATCTTGAAGAACGGCGCGCGGGTATGGGCGTAGCGGCACAGCACCTCGATGCCTCCGGCGACGGTCGGCGCGGCGAGAACGCCCACGCCGATCGCGCCATGCGCGGACGGATTCCACAATTCCGGCTGCGACAGCGCCCAGCCCTCGCCGCAGGCGGCCGTCACGTTCTCGATCTGCCGCACCTGCTGGAACAGCGTGATCTCCGCCCCCGCATTGGCGAGATCGCCTTCGCTCACGCCCGTTCCTTCCAGCAGCGCGGCACGCCGCTCCGCCCCGCCGCCGAAGCAGCGCAGGATCAGGCGGAAATAGCCCATCGTCATGGGCAGGCGCTCGAGCGTCGTCGGCTGGGCCATGTGGCGCAAAATGCCACATTATTGGCCGCAGGTGTACTCGAAAACGCGCAGCCGGAGCGTAGCCTCCTCCGACAACAAGCGGCACGAAGCCGCCTTCCGGGAGGAAACGCAGCGATGGCTTTCAAGGATCTCTACGCGCTCAGCACCGAAGGTTCGACCTGGAGCGTGAAGCAGGATTACGACACCGTCTTCAACTGGGACTACGACGACGGCCGCGCCGCCATGATGGGTCTCTATGCCAAGGGCAAGGAGATGCAGTGGGACGCCTCGACGCGCATCGACTGGAGCCAGGAGCTCGACGAGCTCAATCCGCAAGGCATGCCCGACGAGTTGCTGCCGATCCATGCCGCCGCCTGCTTCAAGAAGATGTCCGAGACGGACAAGGGCACGGTCCGCCGCAATTTCCAGGCCTGGCAGCTCTCGCAGTTCATGCAGGGCGAACAGGGCGCGCTCATCTGCGCGGCGAAGATCGTCACCCAGGTGCCCGACGCGGACTTCGAAATTCTATGCCGCGACGCAGACGATCGACGAGGCGCGCCATGTCGAGGCCTATCGCCGGCTGCTCACAAAGTTCGACGTCGTCTATCCGATCACGAAGCCTCTCAAGGAGCTGATCGACCAGACGCTCAGGGATTCGCGCTGGGACATGACCTATCTCGGCATGCAGGTGGTGATCGAGGGCCTCGCGCTCGCGGCGTTCGCCACCATCCGCGACAACGCCAAGAACCAGCTCTGCGCCCAGGTGAATGCCTACGTCATGCAGGACGAGTCCCGCCACGTCGCCTTCGGCCGCCTGGCGCTGCGCGACTACTATCCGCAGCTGACGCAGAAGGAGCGCGACGAGCGCGAGGAATTCCTGCTCGAGGCGTCCTACCTGATGCGTGACCGTTTCGACGCGGTCGAGCTGTGGCAGCATCTCGACCTGCCGATCGAGGAATGCGCAACCGCGATGTACGAGAGCGGCTTCATGGAGCAGTTCCGCAACTCGCTGTTCACCCGCATCCTGCCGATCGTGAAGGATATCGGACTGTGGGGCGAGAAGATCCGCAAGGGGTATGGCGAGATGGGCGTGCTCGAGTACGCCAATGTCGACGTCCAGGCATTGCAGGACAACGACAACTTCATCGCCCAGCAATACGACGCGCGGCAGGCGGAAATCCAGCGCGTGGTGGCGCGGGCGCAGGCGGCGGAGTAGACGCGCGATCTCGGGAGCGTCGCCAGGTGGCGCTCCCGCATCGCTGACAACCGTCAATCGATCCAGAACCGGTTGGCGTGGAAGTCGAGCGTCACAACCCGGTTCGCGAACAGGCCGGCGCCCACGGTGCCGTCGAAAAGCCCGTCGGGCGTATGCACCTTGGGCGTCGCGAAATAGAGCGGCGCATCCGCCATCAGCGTGTCGCCCGAAAAGCCGAGTGTCTTCGCTATGCCTTCCACCATGTCGACGCCGCCGTCGGTATACGGGAACGAGCGCGTCTTCGTTGCCGTGGCGTCCTGCGTCAGGCCGAGCTTCGCAACCGACGTCGGATAGATGAGCATCGTGCCCGTGTAGAGGGTGTCGACTTGCACCGCGACGTCCCGCCCGTTCACCTGGAATCCGGTCGTCGTCACGATCGCAGGGCCGTTCTTGCCGAAAGTGGGATTTGCGATTGCCCCGCATTTTCCGGGACAGGCAACGTTCGCGCCGGGATCCGACAGTTCGACGAGACGGCGGTGATAGTCGAGCGTCAGAACGCGATTCTCGAGAGCGACATAGGCGAGCGTTCCGTCGGACCGGGGAAGTGCCCCCTTGTCGATCTCAGGCTGCATATCCGCGACCAGGACCGCGAATTCGGACAACGTTTCGCCTCCGAGCGCCAGCGAGGGCACGGTCGCTTGCGAATAGCCGGGAATGGGTTTGCCGCTCGCGTCGACGACGGGCTTGACCACGAGGCCGAGACGCTTCGCAGCGGCCGCGTCGAGGACCGACGTGACGTTACCGGTATCGATCAGAAGTGTCAGCGGCGCGCCGCTGCCGACCGTCACGCTGACGCAGGGAAGCCCCGAGCAGTCGCGCATAGGGACCGTAGTTTCCGCCTGCGCCGACGCAGCACCGCCCAGAATGCCCGCGAACAGCGCAAGGCGCAGCAACGCCCGGACAGGCTTCCCCATGTCTCGCAATCCCTCTCGCTCCACGGCGCAAATGTGCGCGGACCGCGGCGCCGCGCAATGCACATCCGTGTGAATGCTTTGGCCCTCAAGGCTACGCGATTCCCACATTTGTGGACGGCCCAGGCGTCGCCTCCACGAGCATGAATTTGGCATGGCACACACTGCGTTGCCCTTGCCTCGAGGGAGGGTCGAAAAAGCTTCGAGCCCAGGGAGAAGGGTATGTGAACATCCGCAGCCCTCGAGGGGAGGGTTGCTCCGCGTTCGCCGCGTCCCCCGATGTAACCTGAGCCGGCTTCGCGCGTTACGTTTGCGGAGACGGATCGAGGCGATGATGTCCCTGCGCAAGACTTTCCTGCTCGCGGGCGCCCTGCTTGCGGCAGCCACGCTCGGCGCCCGAGCCAAGCCGGCGGAACTCGCGGCGACGATCAGGGCGGAACAACCCTATGGCGAGGGCTCGTACAAGATCGTCTTCATCACCGCCTACGACGCGGCGCTCTGGACCGACACGCAGCACTGGTCCATGCAGTCGCCCTTCGCGCTGACGCTGACCTATCACATGGCGTTCTCCTCTGACGACATTGTGGGCCGATCCCTCGACGAGATGAAGCAGGACGATCCCGCCATCGGCGACGCCACGCTTGCGCGCTACCGCACGCTCATGCTGCCGCTGTTTCCCGCTGTGAAATCCGGCGACGAGATCACCGGGCTCTACCAGCCGGACGGCACCACGCGGTTCTTCCTCAACGGCCGTCCGACCGGACAGATCCGCGACCAGAATTTCGCCGCCGCCTTCTTCGGCATCTGGCTGTCGCCGCGCACCAGCGCGCCGGATTTGCGCGCCAGCCTCCTGCGGCTTCAGCGCTGAAATTTGCGCGCCTCGCGACGCTGCTGATCCGATGCGCCGGCGCCTGCGTAAACCGCGTTCGCAGCACGCGCGGTCGCGCCCCCCAACGTCGCTCGGAAATATCATGCCTGCCTCGATCAGAGTGTTCGCCGCCGCCATGACCGGGCTTCTGCTCGCCGCCTGCTCGCCGGTCGTATTCCTGAACAGCGTGCTGGTTCCCAACAGCGGCTACACCCTCGACCGCGACATCGCCTACGGCGCCGATCCGCGCCAGACGCTGGACGTCTACATCCCCGACGGCCTCAAGGCGCCCGCGCCGGTGATCGTCTTCTTCTATGGCGGCAGCTGGCAGAGCGGTTCGAAGGCGATGTACAAATTCGTGGGCCAGGCCTTCGCCAGCGAGGGCATCACCACCGTCGTCGCCGACTACCGGCTCTACCCGCAGGTGCGCTATCCGGCGTTCCTGCAAGATTGCGCGAGCGCGGTGGCGTTCGTCCACGCCAACATCAAGCGCTTCGGCGGCGATCCCGGCCGGCTGTTCCTCGCCGGGCATTCGGCGGGCGCCTACAACGCGGTCATGCTGGACGCCGATCTGTCCTATCTCAAGGCGGCCGGCGCGGATCCCGGCTGGATTCGCGGCGTCATCGGCATGGCGGGGCCATACGATTTTCTCCCGCTCACCGATCCCAAGCTGATTTCCCTGTTCGGCGGAGACCGGGTCACCGCGACACAACCGATCGCCCACATCGACGGGAAACGCGCGCCCATGCTCCTCGCCTATGGCAGCGACGACGAGACGGTCGGGCCGAAGAACGCGATCAACATGGCGAAGCGGCTGGAATCCTTCGGCAGCGCCGTGGAGCTGCATCGCTATCCGGATGTCGGCCACATTGGACTCGTCTTGTCGCTGGCCCCGGGGTTCAGGGGCAACACCACGCTGCGCGCCGACGTCGCCCGGTTCGTGGAGCGGCACGGTCAACCTTCCCCTTAGGGAGAGTGGCGCGTTTGCGGTTGGCGCACAGAACCTGTCGGGCCATGATGCGCCGCATGACCGACACCGCGAACCTCTCCATCGTCAGGGCGGCGGACACGCCGGCGCTGCTCGAATTGACCATCGGCGAGATCTTCGACGCCGCCGTGCTGTGCTGGCCGGAGCGCGAGGCGCTCGTCTCGGTGCACCAGGACATCCGCTGGACGTATGCCGAGCTCGGCCGGCGCGTCGATCTCGTGGCGCGCGCGCTGCTCGGCCTCGGCCTCGAACCCGGCGACCGCGTCGGCATCTGGTCGCCCAATTGCGCGGAGTGGACGGTGGCGCAGTTCGCCACGGCGAAAGCGGGCCTGATCCTCGTCAACATCAATCCCGCCTATCGCACCGAGGAAGTCGCCTTCACGCTCAACAAGGTCGGCGTCAAGGCATTGATCACGGCGGCGCAATTCAAGAGCAGCGACTATTGCGCAATGCTGGAAGCGCTGGCGCCGGAGATCCCCGCGTCGCGGCCGATGCAGCTTCGCGCCGAGCGCCTGCCGCATCTGCGCACGCTGATCGCGATCGGCGGCGATGCGCGGCCCGGCACTCTCGCCTTCGAGGCGCTTACGAGATGCAGGGCCCCGCGCTGCCGGCGACGCTCTCCAACCGCGACGCGGTCAACATCCAGTTCACCAGCGGCACGACGGGCCTGCCCAAAGGCGCCACGCTCTCCCATCGCAACATCCTCAACAACGCGATGGCCGTGGGCTCCTGCATGGGCTTGCGCCAGGCCGACCGTCTCTGCATTCCGGTGCCGCTCTATCACTGCTTCGGCATGGTGATGGGCAACCTCGCCTGTGTCGGCCACGGCGCGACGATGATCTATCCGGCGGCCGCCTTCGAGCCGGGCGCGGTGCTGGCGGCGATCGAAAAGGAACGCTGCACCGCATCTGCACGGCGTGCCGACCATGTTCATCGCGACGCTGCAGCATCCTGCGTTCGACACGACGAATCTCGCCACGTTGCGCGGCGGCATCATGGCGGGCTCGCCCTGCCCGGCCGAGGTGATGCGCAAGGTGATCGAGCGCATGCATATGCGCGACGTCACCATCGCCTACGGCATGACGGAGACGAGCCCGGTGAGCTTCCAGAGCGGACCCGACGATCCGGTGCAACGCCGCGTCTCCACCGTCGGGCGCATCCAGCCGCATCTGGAGGCGAAGATCGTCGACGAAGCGGGCGACATCGTGCATCGCGGCAGGGCCGGCGAGATCTGCGTGCGGGGCTATTCGGTGATGCTGGGCTATTGGGACGATGCGGAGCAGACCGCAGAGGTGATCGACGGCAACGGCTGGATGCATACCGGCGATCTCGGCACCATCGACGAGGACGGCTATTGCGAGGTCGTCGGCCGCCTGAAGGACATGATCATCCGCGGCGGCGAGAACATCTATCCGCGCGAGATCGAGGAATTCCTTTTCACCCATCCCAAGATCGAGGAAGTGCAGATCGTCGGCATCCCCGACGAGACCTTCGGCGAGGAAGCCTGCGCCTGCGTGCGCCTCGTCGCCGGCGCGAGCGCCGACGCCGAAGAGATCCGCGCCTTCTGCCGGGGCGCATCGCGCATTATAAAGTGCCGCGGCATGTGCGGTTCGTCGACAGCTTTCCGCTGACGGTCACGGGCAAGGTGCAGAAGTTCAAGCTGCGCGAGATGGTGATGCGGGAGATGGAGGGGTGAGGATGTGGGAGACGTTGTTGCACACATTTTTCCACCGCCGTCATTGATGACCGTCAGAGCATTTCTCGAAACGAAATTCCCAAAGGTCGTCATCACCCGGCCGGCGAACAGCCGGTCCGGGTGACCCAATTTTCTGGCCGGACAAGGGAAAATGGGTCACCCGGACGCGCTATCGCGCGCCGGGTGATGACGACCTTCGGCATGAGAGGACGTTATTGCGGAATCGCCACCATCAACCCGCACCGCCGCTTTTACATGGCGCCAGCTGCGGTTCGTTTTGATGTCGAACACCGAACCGTAGGATGCGGATTTCAGCCTCGCGACGCTGGCAGTGGACTGACCGTCCGCGAGGCGGCGCTTGATGTCCGCCACATCTGCTTCCGTCAACCGCGCGGCGCCAAACATGCGCGCCCGGCCCTTCCTGATCATGTCGGTCGCGTTGTCCTGCGCTGTACCAAGGAACAAGTGAGAGATCTCGATGCAAGCGCGGTTGTCGCAGGAATGGCAGACCAACAGGTCATTCGGGATCGGTCCGCGATGCGCGAGCCAGGCGAGACGATGCGTCAGATAACAAATGCGCTTATACGTGATGGCTCCGTACCCGCGCCCCCGCATGGCGCCTTTCCACACCAGGCAACCGCTTTGCCAATCCCGCTGCGCACGGGCGTGCAGTCGCTCGCGCGCGATGCGGTTCCATTCGGGCAAGGCCGCTTCGGACTCGGCTGACGGCGTGACTGCCGGCGCTTCGACTGAGGGGCGCGTTGCCCCGACGTTCGCCGCCGCCGATCCGTCCGTGCCGGCACCATCGACAATCGCGACATGCCCCTTCGCCTGGAGCGTCGCCGCGATATCGCCCGGCACCTCGAACGCTTCGTCGTTCGCAAGCAGCAAGGTGATGTCGGCCAGAATGTCGAGGGTGGTGCGGATGGCCGTGCGCGCGCTCGGAAGCACGCGGACAGGCACGCGCGTTTCCGCGCGCGCGCGAGGGAGCGTTGGGACATTCTCTTATCCTTGTCGATGGGGCGGGAGCGGCGCGACTTGCGGCTCAAATCCCGCCGGATATGAAAGCGCCCCGCGGAGGGTTTCCTCGCGAGGCGCACGAACTGACTATAACGAAATATATAGCTCCACTCTCCGATGGAGTCAAGAACGAAATGTGAACTTACAGCGTATATTTTGCGGTATTCCGACCTTTCTCCGAGTGGCCAAAATCCCGGAAATGGCGCGAAATAAATCTGGAATGGGGGCGGAGACGCTTTCCCGGCCCATCCGCCGATTGGACCGTGCCGATGACGACCTTTGATTTTTGACCGCTACAGTTGCGGGTAGAGCCTCGGGAACAGCAGATCGAGGGCGTCCGTCGGGAAGCGCAGCGAGACGGGGCCTTTGGGGGCGTCCGAGGCCAGCAGGCCCGCTTCGATCGTCGCGCTCAGAACACGCTGCGCCGAGCGCAGCGGCAAGCCCGTGATGCGGCCGATTTCCCCGCGCTCATACTCTCCCCGGATCAACGCCTCTTCGAGGAGCTTTGCCGCTTCCGGCTTCAAGGTTTCGCTTCGCTCGACAAGAAGACGCAAACGGCGCGCCAGCGCGTTGATCTCGAACATACCGGCCATGAATTGAATCTGGTCGAGGCAAACGGTCAGAAACCACTTGACGAACTCCGTCAGGGCTCGCAGCGAAAGATTTCCCCGTCCGTCCAGATCGCCCTGGCGCGGCGTGTCGGCCAGATCCATCATCTGCTTGTAGTCGGTGCGGCTCCGAAGGCCGCGCGCCAACCCCCGCGAGATCGACCACAATCCGTGCGCACCGATGCCGGCGTCATGCGCCATCGCGTAACTCATCAGCCGACTGACGCGGCCGTTGCCGTCCGGAAACGGATGGATGTAGTTGAAACGATGATGGGCGGCCGGAATGGCCAGAATGCGAGACGCCCTGCCGAGCGGTTCCAGGCGGTAGCGACTTTCGAAATACGCCATGAAATCGGCCACGCGATCGCTTGACGGCGGTACGTGACGCCCAACCGCGTTGTCGTGGTCCGGACTCCAGCGCCATTCGCCCGGCTTCATGAGAAACGCGCGCTCTCCGTTCCCGACGCGCAGCAATGCCTCCGGGGCGTCGCGATAGAATTCCCGATGCAGCCAGCGGATGAAGTCCGTCGACGCAGGTTCGGGCAATGTCCCCTCGCTCGCCATGCGATCGATTTTCGCCTGGACGCCCACATGCGCGGTCGCTTCGAGCTGGAGATTTCGCCGCCCTTCGTCCCGGTCGAGGTCGCCTGCCAACGCACGCTCGATATCGCGCGGTCGCGTGGCATGGCCTTCGATCAGGTTGCTATAATAGGTGTTCATGATCCGCACGAGGTCGGCCAGATTGGCGGCCGTCCGGGGATGGAGCGAGCGGCCCAAAGCAGTGGAAGCCGACGCGATTTCCGCCACGACATCGGCAATGGCTTCCGGCGCTTCTTCCAACCGAGCAGGTTCGATGCGGGCAGGCGTTTCGATTGGCACGGTGATTTTGGCCGATCTTGTTGTACTTTAACCCATTCCAGATAAATCGATTTCCTCCGTTCGTCCACTTTTTTGGCGGATTAATTGGCGGAGGATTTGGCGGCAATGTTGCCGCGCGATGGGGCTCAGATCCGGGCGGATATGAAAGCGCCCCGCCGAGGGGTTCCTCGCGAGGCGCACGAACTGAATATAACGAAATATATAGCTCCACTCTCCGATGGAGTCAAGAACGAAATGTGAACTTACAGCGTATATTTTGCGGTATTCCGGCCTTTGGGTTGAGGGCCGGAATCGCTGGAATGGCGCGAAATAATTTGGAATACGCCCGGAAGCGATTTTTGGGCCGGTCTTCGCTTTCCCACCCGGCATCACCCGGCGCACGGACAGCGCGTCCTGGTGATGACGAGGTCGGAGGGGGCGGGAAGGCCCGCGCGAGTTTACGCTCCGACCGCGCTCTCGCGCGGATCGGGGTGCGCGCCGGGTGATGCTCCATTATGCAGCAGCCGCACCTAGACGGCCGACGCGCCGCTACTGGTTGTGAACCTGACAAATCGGGTGAGTTGGAGTTCCGC
Source organism: uncultured Alphaproteobacteria bacterium (assembly GCA_963802815.1). GTDB lineage: Bacteria > Pseudomonadota > Alphaproteobacteria > Micropepsales > Micropepsaceae > Rhizomicrobium. The sequence goes on along the minus strand of CAWDKN010000084.1, from coordinate 1,691 downwards.
AGGCATCGTATAACCAAGGCTAATAGTTTCCTGCGCGCGCGCCGGGCCAATTTCATTTTGGACGGCGATGGTTACTAGCGCAGCCGCGATAATAGTCAGAACGGTCTTGGTGTAGCGGTCAATCATCGTTCACCCCTCCCCTGATCAAGCGCGCACAATACCCGGCTTCTATTCGGCAAACGTACCTCGGCAATTTTAGTGCCTCGTACATAATTACCGAGTCTTCGGTATGGCTAAGGCGCGCTCCGCCGGAGCCATACCAAACGCTGGCTGACAAGTGGGTTTGACTGTCAATCGTGAGGGAACTCGGGAGACACGCGCGGTTAGTACGGCCCCAAGCACAAAGCCCCGCCCGATTAGGGCGGGGCTTTGGGACGAGTGACAATATCTAGGCTACCCGGTGGCTTGTCATCGCCGTTTGAGCAGCCCTGCCTAGCAAGCTAGGTCTTAATGCCCGACGACCGGAATTAGGTCACTATCTGGGCCTTGGGGCTTAGAAATCAATTTATCCAGTCCTAAGCCGCACAAGATTGCGTGCCTAACCCCCTGTAAATCCTCAGGAATTAGAGTCGGATAGGTATACTTGCGACGACCAATCTTGAAAGCCGAAAGGCGGGTCAGCGCAACATTCATAAGCATGTCCGCCTTGGCCCAGCACGGCAAATCACCCGGTTCGTTTGGATGGTAATTCTTGGAAAGACGGTAGCAGAAAGGCAGATCGTGCTTAGGAGCCGTGAGGCTAATGGGGACGATTGCCACAATGTGAGACCGGTGCGGCAGACGCGGAGAAACAACGATCACCGGACGCACTTTCGTCATTTCCGGCTCTTTCAGATCCGAAAAGTCGCCCATAAAAATTTGGCCCGCGCCGAGAGGGAAGAACAGGAGCGCCATATCAATTCTTCTTCGTCTTATCTCGCGGCCACACTTTGCCGTGCTTTGCAAAAAGCGCCCGCTTTCCACCGGGGAAGTACTGGGCGTGGAGCGAGCCAGCTTGAGATACCACCAAGCTCCTGCGCAACTTCCTCGAATGTCTTGCCAGCCATCCGCGCCAATCCTCGGCACGCTTGACCTGAGCGTCGGTCAGTAGCTTGCCGCGGCCTCTGCGGTTGCCCTTCCAACTCGCGCGAAGCGACTGCCCCTTGATTGGTGGCCGTCTCTTTGCCCGGGGTATTATTTCCCAAATCGGGTGGCGGCTCATCAGCCAGCCAATATCCATGGCTCCTGATATTTACGAGAATGCCGCGTTCCTTGGCCTGCCAAAGGCAATTCCATGCCGTACGGATTTCATTTCCGCCCAGCGGCTGACCACGCTTGCGGAATTCGTCCACGATCTCGGTGCTCTGCATTGGCCTTCCGATGTCATGAAGGATTTCGCGAACCATCTGCTCAAAGACCTGCTGAGTCTGCCCGCGCCCGGCCCGGCCAAGTATGTAGCCCGCGTTCTGCTCATCTCCTTTGATTAGCGACCCGTCAGGCTCGGCGAGATACCGGTACATCTTTAGAAAATCGTCAATCTTTTCAAGCTCTTTCATGGACGCCTTGATCACGTCCTGAAGCTCTTTCCGCCGCCTAATAGCGCGAGAGACGGGAGGAGCCTGTTCCCCGATCTCGTCTAAAACCTTTGTTTTCACCTCTTTCGGCATGGGGCAAACGTATAGGCATTTTGCATACCAATGCAACATTGCTCC
>CAWDKN010000083.1:0-8970 GCA_963802815.1 uncultured Alphaproteobacteria bacterium | reverse complement strand
GGCAAAATCAGCGTTGGGTTCTGATCGGGATCGGCGCAGTCGTGGCGGTGATCGCCGCGGTGTTCGTCGCACTGTATGTGCTGGGCGGCGCCAATGTACCGTCGGGCGCCGGCCTCTTCGCCCGGCTCGCGAACGGGCTTTCCTCGGTCACCACCAGCCTGACGCCGCCCCCCGCCGAGCAGGCTGAAACGTTCGCCTTCCACCGCCTCGACGTCGACACCACCAAGCCCCAGGCCGAAGCCTGCCTCGTTTTCACCCGCGACCTCGATGCCAGCGGCCGCACCCATTACGAGGATTATTTCAAGATCGATCCCAACGCGCATGTCGCGACCCATGTGGTCGGTCCGCGCCTCTGCCTCGCCGGCCTCGACTTCAACACGACCTACACCGTCACGCTGAAGACCGGCTTCCCGTCGGCCACGGGCGACAAGCTGACGGAAGAAGAGACCGTTCCCGTCACGCTGCAGGACAAGCCGTCGCTCATCCGCTTCGCCGACGGCATCATCCTGCCGCGCAACAACGCCGACGGCATCCCGGTCACCACGGTCAACGTGGCCAAGTTGAAGCTGAAAGTGATCCGGGTCGGCGACCGGCTGCTGTCGCAGATTACGAGCGACGTGGTCGACGAAAAGTCCCTCTACAGCTGGAGCGACACCAGCATCCAGAACTCGCAGGGCAAGCTCGTCTGGTCCGGCACGATGGACGTCCAGAACACCAAGAACGACACGGTGGTGACGCTCATCCCGATCAACGACATCCTGAAGGACAAGCAGCCGGGCGCCTATGTGCTGGTCGCCAAGGACGCGTCCAAGTCCGACGACGACAGCCAGAACAGCGGCGACAGCTCCGTCGCGGCCCAATGGGTCGTCGATTCCGACATCGCGCTCACGACCTTCAAGGGCGCCGGCGGCCTCAGCGTCTTCGCCCGCTCCTATGCCAGCGCGCACCCGCTGGGCGGCGTGAAGCTGACCCTCGTTGCCCGCGACAACAACGTGCTCGCGACCGCCATCACCAGCTCCGACGGCCGCGCCGATTTCGACGCAGGCCTGTTGCGGCCACCGGCGGCGAGGAGCCGGTCGTCGTCATGGCCTATGCCGGCGACGATTTCAGCTTCATCGATCTCAGGCGCTCGGCCTTCGATCTTTCCGACCGCGGCGTCGCCGGACGCGACGCGCCGGGACCGATCGATGCGTTCCTCTACACCGAGCGCGGCATCTACCGCCCCGGCGAGACGGTGCAGACGGTGACGATGCTGCGCGACCGCGTTGCCGCGGCCGTCTCCGCGCCGCTGACGCTCGTCGCCACGCGGCCCGACGGACTGGAAGTCGCGCGCATGACGGTTGCGGGCGCTTCGCTCGCGGCCGGTACTGCGACGTGGAGCCTGCCGCTCAGCCGGACCGCGCCGCACGGGCGCTGGCAGATCGCGGCCTATATCGATCCGAAGGCCGATCCCGTAGGGCGCGTGCAGTTCGACGTCGCCGATTTCGTGCCACAGAAATTGAAAGTCACGCTGACGGCGCAGGAGACGGTGCTGCACGCCAACACCGACTTCCATGTGAAGGCCGAGGCGCGCTTCCTCTATGGCGCGCCCGCAGGCGGCCTGTCCGGCGACGGCGTGGCGAAAGTCACGATCGATCCCGCGCCCTTCGCGGGCTACGAGGATTGGCAGTTCGGCCGCATCGACGACACCTTTGCCGACGTCAGCGTCAACGTCACGGTGCCCGACACCGATCCGACCGGCGTCACGGTGGCGACCGGGTCCATCGGCGATCTCCCCGACACGACGCTTGCCGCTCAAAGCCGCGATCACGGTCTCGATCCACGAGCCGGGCGGTCGCGCCACGGACAAGGACGTCGAGATTCCGGTGCGCACCCACGACGTCGCCATCGGCATTCGTCCGATGTTCCAGGACGGCTCGGTCGCCGAGAACGCGCGCGCGAATTTCGAAGCCGTCGCGCTCGATAACAACGGCAAGCGCGTCGCGCTGTCCGGGCTGACCTATTCCTGGGTTCGTGAGGTCACGACCTATCAGTGGTACCAGGACAATGGCGAGTGGAAATACCAGTCGGTCACGCGCGACAGGCTGATCACTCAGGGCACGATGGCGATCGGCACCGACGCACCGGCGCGTCTCGGCCAGACTTGCCGTGGGGCACCTATCGGCTCACCATCACCGATCCGAAATCGACAGGCGCCTCATCCTTCCGCTTTTATTCCGGCTGGGCCGCGAGCGCCGCGGGCGATCGGCCCGATCGCATTCCCGTCGCGGCCGACAAGCCGAGCTATGCGCCCGGCGAGACGCGCGCATGTGAACATCAAGCCGGCCGCAGACGGCAAGGCGCTTGTCGTCGTTGCCGGCGATCGCGTGTTCTCCTCGCAGCTGATCAATGCGCCGGCCGGCGGCACGCGCGTCGACATTCCCGTGTCGGCCGATTGGGGCGCGGGCGCCTATGTGCTCGTCACCGATTATCGTCCGCTCAACGACGCCACGGGCCGCGAGCCCGTGCGCTCCATCGGCGTCACCTGGCTCGGCGTCGACAACGGCCCGCGCACGCTGACGCCGCCATCGGCGGCCCGCAGAAGATCACTGCCGCGCCAGCACATCATCATTCCCGTGACGGTGAAGGGTCTTGCCGACGGCGAGCATGCCTATCTGACGCTCGCCGCGGTCGATGAAGGCATCCTGCAGCTCACCGATTTCAAATCGCCCGATCCCGTCGGCTACTATTTCGGCAAGCGCCGTCTCGGCGTCGACATGCACGACGATTACGGCCGCCTGATCAAGGCCGGAGAAGGCCCCGTCGGATCGCTGCGCGAAGGCGGCGACAATCTTGGCGGACGCCGCTCGCGTGGTGCCGACGAAGACCGTCGCGCTGTTCTCCGGCCTGGTGAAAGTCGGCGCCGGCGGCGTCGCCAATGTCCCGCTCGATATTCCCGACTTCAACGGCGAATTGCGTCTGGTCGCCGTGGCCTGGAGCGCAGACAAGCTCGGCGAGGCCTCGCGGCCGCTGACCGTGCGCGATCCCGTGGTGGCCGAACTCGTGCTGCCGCGGTTCCTGGCTCCCGGCGACAACGCCGCCGCCGCGCTCAACATGGACAATGTCGAGGGCAAGCCGGCGCCTATATCGCGACGGTGAAGACCTCCGGACCCGTCGGCGTGGAGGGCAGCGCCAGCTTCACGAGAGCACCTGAACGCGGCCAGCGCGTGCTCGTGCCTTTCGTTCTCGACGGCAACGGTCATCGGCATCGCCGGCATCACGCTGACGGTCTCCGGGCCGGGCGGATTCAAAGTCTCGAGGGGCTGGCCGATCGAAGTGCGCGCGCCGCAACTCGACGTCGCCCGCGACGAGACGCTGCCGCTTGCCGCCAACGCGACCTACACTGCAAACCGCCAGCTCGTCTCCGACATCATCGCGCAGCACGGCGAGCGTCGGTCTCACCGTGTCGGCGACGCATGGCTACAGCGACATCGGCGGCCTCCTGAAATGGCTCGACAAATATCCCTATGGCTGCATCGAGCAGACGACGAGCCGCGCCATGCCGCTGCTCGTCTTCAACGACCTGACCGATCTCGCCGGCCTGCCGAAGGACCAGGCCCTGCGCGGACGCCTGCAGGACGCCGTCGACGCGGTGCTCGACATGCAGAACTATGCCGGCAATTTCGGCATGTGGGGACCGGGCTCCGATGCCGACCCATGGATCTCGGCCTATGCGCTCGACTTCCTCTACCAGGCGAAGGACAAGGGCTATGTCGTGCCAAACGACGCGCTGAAGCGCGGCGCGGGCTGGCTGCGCCAGACAGTCGACCTCGGATTCCTACGACGACGCCACGCGCGCCTACGCATTCTACATCCTCGCGCGCGCGGGCCAGGTGAATCTGAGCGACCTGCGCTACTTCAGCGACACGCGCGGTCCGGAATGGACCTCGGCGATGGCGGCGGCGCTGACCGGTGCCGCGGCGGCGGAAGAGGGCGACCGTTCGCGCGCGTCCTATGGCTTCAATCGCGCCCGCGCCATCCTCTATGCGGCCAAGCCAGAGAGCTATTGGGACGTCGGATTACGGTTCGCTGTTGCGCGACATCTCGGGCGCCACCGCGCTCGCGGTCGGAAAGCAACGAGGCGGAGCTTATCCCAGCCTTCCTTGCCAAGAGCGACACCATCGACATGCGGCTGAACGCGACGACGACGCAGGAAAAGGCCTGGATGCTGCGGGCAGCCTATGAGCTGACGCGCCAGCACACGCAGCTCCACATCCTCGTCAACAACCAGCCGGCGCAGCTGCGCGCGGGCGCCGTGCGGCTGGCGCCGAACCTGCAGCAATTGGCGGCGGGCATCACGCTCGCCAACAAGGGCGATGCGGGCGTGTGGCGCACGACCTCGGTCGAGGGCACGCCCGCCATCCCGCTGCCGGCGGAGTCGAGCAACGTCACGCTGAAGAAGACGATCTGGACCATGACGGCCAGCCGGCCGATCTCGCCAACCTGAAGCAGAACGACCGCGTGATGGTCGAGCTCTCGGGCCAGATGCCGAACAACTATTACCGGCAGATGGGCGCGATCGACCTGCTGCCTGCCGGCCTCGAGATCGAGACTCCGCTCTCGGGCGACGACGGCAAGGTCTACACCTGGCTCGACGTGCTGACCTCGGCGACGATGACCGATGCGCGCGACGACCGCTTCGTGGCGGCGTTCAGCGTCGGCGATCCCAACCGCGACACCGACGACAAGGGCAAGCCCGAGCCGCAGCCGGTATTCCATCTGGCCTATGTCGCGAGGGCGGTGACGGCGGGAACCTTCGTGCTGCCGGCAGGCGTGGTGGAAGACATGTACGCACCGGGCATCCACGCGCGCACCGACATGGGCAGCGTGACGATCAAGCAGTGAACTGGTTGGCGAAAATCCTCCCCCGCTTGCGGGGGAGGGGGGACCGCGAAGCGGTGGAGGGAGGAAGCCGCAACACTCCCCCCCTCCGGCTCGCCTCGCTTACGCTCGCTCGCCACCTCCCCCGCAAGCGGGGGAGGTTTACGCGCGCTCATCATCGCCGCCTTCACCCTTCTCGGTCTCCTCGGCGCGCTCAAAGCCGCGGACGTCGCCAATCCGCCCGATCTCACGCGCTACGACAACGTCTCGCCCGAAGTCGTCGATGCTCGAGGGAATACTTCTGCGCGCGTTTCTCACCCACGACGGCTACTGGCGGATGAAGACGGATGTGAGCGAGGTCTCACCGCGCTATCTGGCGCTGCTCAAGGCCTACGAGGACAAGCGCTTCGACGATCATTTCGGCGTCGACCCGGCGGCGCTCGTGCGCGCCGCATTCCAGTACGCGGGTGCCGGCCACATCGTCTCCGGCGGTTCGACGCTGACGATGCAGGTGGCGCGCCTGCTCGAGCCGCGGCCGCGCGGGATCGGCACCAAGATCTTCCAGATCGTGCGCGCGCTTCAGCTCGAGGAGCGCTATTCGAAGGACGCAGATTCTTTCGATGTATCTCACGCTGGCGCCGTTCGGCGGCAACATCGAAGGCGCGCGTGCGGCCTCGCTCACCTATTTCGGCAAGGAGCCGTCGCAGATCGATCTGTCGGAGGCGGCGCTTCTGGTAGCGCTGCCGCAATCGCCCGTGAAGCAGCGGCCCGACCGGCACGCCATCCGCGCCGCCGCCGGGCGCGACAAGGTGCTCAATCGCATGGTGACCGAAGGCGTGGTCACGCCGGGCGACGCGCGCGTGGCGATGCGCGAAGGCGTGCCGTTCGCGCGCCAGGAGATGCCGCTGTCGGCGCCGCATCTGGCCGCGCGCCTGGTGCAGGCGCACAAGGAATCGCTGCGCGTCGCCACCACGCTCGAGGCAGGCCTGCAGGGCGCGATCGAGCGGCTGACGACGCAGGAGCAGGGCTATTTCGGCGACGGCGCCACGCTCGCCGCGGTCGTCGTCGACAACAGGACGCGCAACGTGCTCGCCTATGTCGGCGGCACCAATTACTGGGGCAAGGCGGGGCAGATCGATCTCGCCGACCGCACGCGCTCGCCGGGCTCCGCGCTCAAGCCGTTCATCTACGGCCTCGCCTTCGACGATCTCATCCTGCATCCGTCGAGCATGATGGAGGACGAGCCCACGAGCTTCGGCGACTACGCGCCGCGCGATTTCGACGGCCAGTTCCAGGGCGCGGTGACGGCGCGCGACGCGCTGCGCATGTCGCTCAACATTCCGGCGGTGATGGTGCTCGACCGCGTCGGGCCGCTCGCGTTCACCATCGCGCTGCAGAACGCCGGCGCGCATCTCGCGTTCCCAACGAGCACGGACGCGCCGAGCCTGCCGGTGGCGCTCGGCGGTCTCGGCATCAGCCTCGCCGACATCACCATGCTTTATGCGGGCATCGCCGATGGCGGCGTCGCGCGGGGATTGCGTTATGTCCAGGGCATGCCGGACCAGCCAGATCACCGCCTCTTCGGCGCGGTCGCGGCATATTATCTTCGCGACATACTCGACGGCGTCGCACTGCCGGATGGATGGGCAATGGGGCAGGGGCTTTCGCGCAAGCGGACCATCGGCTTCAAGACCGGCACGTCGTACGGCTACCGCGACGCGTGGTCGGTCGGCTTCTCGAACGACTACACCGTCGGCGTCTGGGTCGGCCGTGCCGACGGCACGCCGCGGCCCGGCCGCGTCGGACGCGATGCGGCCGCACCCATCCTGCTCAAGATCTTCGAGCTGTTGCCCGCCGACACGCGCGAGGCGCCGCCGGTTCCCGCCGGTGCGATCATGGCGACGACGGATGCGCTGCCGCCGGGACTTCGCGTCTTCACGCGCGAGCAGACGAATGCGCCGCCGAAAGAAGCGGCGCAATTGCCGCCGCCCTCCATCGCGTTCCCGCCCAACGGTTCGACCGTGCCGCTGCCGGTCGCGAGCGCGAAGGACAAGACCATCGTGCTGAAAGCCGACGGCGGCAAGGAGCCGCTCACCTGGCTGGTGAACGGCGCGCTTGTCGGCTCGTACGACCGCTTCCAGCCGGCGCTCTACTCGCCCGAAGGCGAGGGCCCCGCCCGCGTCACCGTCGTCGACGCCGACGGACGAAGCGACACGGCGCAAGTGCGATTTAAGAAGATCCGGTAGATCCCTGCGACAAGCTCGGCAAAGGGCGGCGACAATTGTCGGCCATGCTTGCAACCAAGGTGCGGCGCTGGAAATTCTAACGCGGAGGCCGCCGAGGAAGTTCGCGGAGGGCGCGACCGAGAACGACATTGGCGGCGCGGTTATTTCGTCGGCTATGAGAGTGCACACGAACCTTGGTCCGGGCCTCCTCGAAGGCGCATACGAGTTGTGTCTGGCTCACGAGTTGACCAAGAAGAAGTTTGTCGTTCGCCGCCAGATGACGATCCCAATCCGCTATGAGGATCTGGAGATCGACAACGGCTATGAGTCGATCTTCTTGTCGGCGATCTGGTCTTAGTCGAGCTGAAAGCACAGGATGGCGTCCTGCCGGTCCACAGGGCGCAATTGTTGAGCTATCTGCGAATGGTCGGGTTCAAGTTAGGATATCTGCTGAACTTCAATGTCGCGCACATGCGCGACGGCATTTCGCGAGTTGTAAACAGGCTTTGAGCGACTGACTTCATGGCTTGCGTTTGCGGCACGAGTCTCTAGCGCAGTGGTCGCGGAGCGCACGCCGAGGTCGCTTGGGGGAGGCCGCGCGCGAACGCGCGCAATAAGAGTGTCTGGCTGAAGAAGGTGGATCTCGTTACCACATTGCCCCAGCGAACCTCTGCGTCCCCTCCGCGGCCACCGCGTTAAAAATGCCGGTCACACGCTCCCATCTCACCGTCTTGGGACTCGCACATCTGCCACGCAAGACACGGTCTTGACGCAGGTGTCACTTTGCTGTGGGTTCGGCCCATGGCTCTCCGGGAGGACATAGAAGAGGCGAATGCCGCGCTCGATATCGGCAAGCCTCACTCGCATGCCGAAGTGATCCGCGAGGAGTACGCGGTCGCGCATGATTTCGCCCGCGGCACCACGCCCGCCGAACGCAGCCGCGCTTTCGTCATCCTGTTCATCAGCCTCGTCTGCATGGGCGCGGGGCAGACGGTGCTGTTCAACATCCTGCCGCCGTTGTCGCGCCAACTGGGACTGAGTGCGGTGCAGACGACGAGCATCTTCTCCGTCTCCGCGGCGGTGTGGGTCGTCACAGCGCCCTATTGGGGCCGCAAGAGCGATCACTGGGGCCGCAAGCCCGTCATGCTGATGGGACTGATCGCCTTCGCCGCCTCCTTCGCGCTGTTCGCGAGCGTGATGCTCGGCGGACTCGACAGGTGGATTCCGGCCGCGTTGGTGTTTCCGCTGCTGATCGTCACGCGTTCGCTCTACGGCTTGCTCGGATCGGGGACGTCGCCGTCGGCGCAGGCCTATGTGGCGGACCGCACCACGCCGAAGGAGCGCCTGCAGGGCGTGGCGACGATCGGCTCTGCCTTCGGACTCGGCACGACGGTGGGACCGGGCATCGCCAGCCTGTTCGTCGTGATCGGATTGCTGGCGCCGTTCTATTTCATCTCGGCGATGGCGCTCGCGAGCGCGGCCTTGATCTGGTTCCTGCTGCCGGAGCGCACGCCGCCCAAGCAGCACCAGCGCATCGTCCATTCGCTCAAATGGTACGACCCGCGCATCCTGCCTTTCGTGATCTTCGCCGTCGGGCTGTCGACCGCGAGCACCGTTCCCATCCAGACCATGGGCTTCTTCTTCATGGACGTGCTGAAGATCAAGCCGGACGTGGCCGCGCAGTTCAATCTCGTGGGCCAGATGGCGTCGTCGATGTCGGCGCTGTTCGCGCAGCTCGTCGTGGTGCAGCGCTTTTCGATGTCGGCGCGAAGGCTGACCTATCTCGGTCTCGCCAGCGCGTTCCTTCCTGCACGATCTTCCTCGTCTCCGGCCATTTCGGTCCGCTCGTGTTCGGGATGGCGCTGTCGGGCCTCGGCTTCGGCAT
>CAWDKN010000082.1:0-72602 GCA_963802815.1 uncultured Alphaproteobacteria bacterium | reverse complement strand
AACGCGCGCCTGCCAGTCAGGCAGGTAAGATCCGTCTGTACCTCACTCCTACCGTCGTCTACTTGGCGTCGGTGCTGTACTTCGCCGCTGCGCTGGCGTTCCCCACTCAGTCGCGGCTATCGACAGCCATCTGCTGTTGCCTCGGGGGTGCGGCCGGCGTCGTCTACCCGCTCTCCATGCTCTTCCACAGCGGCGGTGCCAGTCGATTCTACGAGCGCGCAGACGTGTTCTACTACGTTGTGTCGCCCGCAGCCGCATACGCTCTGGTCATCGTAGGCGGCGCGATGCTGATGCATACACCGCAGCGCGGCCTGACTGTCGTGGCCGTCGGCGTGTTCGCGTTCATCGTGATCGGCCTACGCAATGCGTGGGCGATCGTCGTGGATCTCGTGGCCCGGCGCTATTTCGGGAAGGAGGCCGACGATCGCGAGCGTTAGCCTGAAGTTCCTGACCAAAATCGCCGAAGTTCGCGATCTTGCTGTGGAATCGGCAAAATTGACCCGAAATGTAGGCATGTAAACAGATAGAAATAGCTTTCCATTATCGATTCGATGTGCATGATGCGGAGGCATGTACATCGCAACCGTGCCGAACCGCGGCTCTCCACCGGCGATCCTGCTGCGCGAGTCGTATCGAGAGGGCGGACGGGTCAAGTCGCGCACGCTGGCGAACCTGTCGTCGTTGACGGAAAAGCAGGTGGAGGGGATGCGGCGAGCGCTCCGCAGGGAGCCCTTGTTTGGCCGGACGGGCCGATCCGAAAGGTGCGCGACCAAAGCCACGGTGCGGTCGACGCCGTTCGGCAAGTCATTCGCAAGTTGGGGCTCGAGGTCCTCATCGACCGACAACCAAGCCGCCAGCGCGATCTGGTGATGGCCCTGTTGGTGGCGCGCATCACCGATGCCCAGAGCAAGCTCGCGACGACGAGGGCCTGGAAGACCACGACCCTGCCCGAAGACCTCGGGATTCGCGGATGCGACCGAAGATGACCTGTACGACGCCATGGATTGGCTCTTCGAGCGGCAGGACGCGATCGAGAAGAAGTTGGCGACGCGTCACCTGCGCCAGCAAGGGTTGGTGCTCTACGATTTGTCATCGAGCTATTTTGAAGGACACCAATGTCCGCTTGCCAAGCTCGGATACAACCGCGATGGCAAGAAGGGCAAGCTGCAGGTCAACTATGGCCTTCTCACCGATGAACGGGGCTGTCCCATTGCGGTCCAGGTTTACGAGGGAAACGCATCCGATTCGACGACGCTCCTCGACCAGGTGGAGCGTGTTCGATCCGACTTCGGGACAGGCGAACTTACAGGACTCATTTTGCCGTGTAAATGGTCAAGAAGTGTGGGTATATAACCTGCATATCTCTCCCTATGAACAGGGCAACCGTTATAATGTTGAACCCCGCCGGCCTCGAAAGCTGCTGCTGCACCGTTGGCAGATCAATAAACTAAGAATTGGTGCACAAGACAAGGGCCTTACTATTATTCCAACTGTCCTTTATTTCAAGCAGGGCTTTGCCAAGGTTGAAATTGGTATTGGTAAGGGTAAAAAGCTTTACGACAAACGCGATTTTATAGCTGACCGCGACAGAGACCGAGAGGCGCGCCGCGAATTAGCATCACACGAGACTAAAAACTGAACATGCCTTATCCTTTGTATATTGTTGACGCTTTTACAAACCAGCGTTTCCGCGGTAATTCGGCCGCAATCTGTATTGTTAACGAAGAAAAAGATAGCCAGTGGATGCAGTCTGTTGCTGCTGAGATGAATTCCTCTGAAACAGCATTTATCAGAAGGCATCCAGACGCTTTCGAGCTAAAATGGTTTACTCCTGTATCGGAAGTCGCACTTTGCGGCCATGCAGAGCTTCCTCCAGGAGCTGAACAGCGGCCGGCAAGACGATCTTCCTCACCTCGCATTATCTCGAGGAGGTCGAGCATCTCTGTCGCACCATCGCCATCGTGAACGGCGGCAAGATCGCGCGGATCGGGCCCCAAGGACGAGTTCGTCGCTCGGGCCGGCGGCCTCGAAGCGGCCTATCTGTGCCCCCCGGCAGCCGGCCGGAAACCCATGCGCCTGCGGAGCCCGGACGATGACGATGATTGAAGATTGCGCGCCAAGCCGCTCGGCATCAACTGGATCGGCATGTACGGCATTATCCGGCGCGAAACGTCACCGACGCGATGCGCCATCCAACCCAGACGGTGCTGGCGCCATGGATTTCGGCGCTGATCTTCATCTTCGTGTTCGGCTATGTGCTCGGCAGTCGCATGCCGCACATCGCGGGAAGGCCCCTCTATCTCGTCTTCCTCATGCCCGGAATCGTCATGCTGGACGTCGTCACCGTCGCGTTCACCCAGGCTTCGGCCGATCTCTATTTCGCGCGCTTCCAGCGCTACATCCAGGAGATGCTGATCTCGCCGCTCTCCTATTTCGAGATGATGGCCGGGCTCTCTTGCCGTGGCCGTCGTCCGCGCCATCGTCACCGCGCTCGGGATCCTTCTGATGGGCGCGGCCTTCGGGGGCGTGTCGATCGTCGATTTCCCCGCCTTCCTGTTCTGGATCGCGATCGTCTCGGTGATCTTCGGCCTTCTCGGCATGATCGTGGGCCTGTGGGCCGACAATTTCGAGCAGCTGGGCGCGTTGCCGATCTTCCTCATCTCGCCGCTGTCGATGGTCGGCGGCGTGTTCAACACGGTCGCCATGCTGCCGCCCTGGCTGCGCTTCCTCGCCTACGCCAACCCGTTCTTCTACTTCATCAACGGCCTGCGCGGCGCCATGATCGGCTTCAGCGAAGGGCCGCCTTATGTCGGCATCGCGCTGACGCTGGCGCTTGCCGTCGCGCTCGGTGCCCTAGTGTGGCGGCTCTTTGCGACGGGGTGGGGATTGAGGGAGTAGGGTCACTCCAAACGGTGAGGGAATGATGGACGTTCTCCAGGCCATTCATGGTAGGCGGTCGGTTCGTGCTTACGAAGCAACCGAACCGGAACGGGATCTGATCGAGGCGATCATATGGGACGCGGCACAGGCTCCGCCGCCGGCGATTGCGACACCGACCTCCTGGATATTCAACGTCGTGCTGGGTGGTGCCCGGCTCGCCGCGTACGGCGTCCGAGTCAAGCAATTCGCGCGCGAGCATCGCCCGCCCGGCCGCGGTGCCTGGATCGACAATCCAGAATTCAAAGTCTTCTGGGATGCGCCGGCGCTGATCGTGATCAGCGGGAGGATCGCTAATCCCGAAGCCGCGACCGACTGTCACCGCGCCGGCCAGAACCTGATGCTGTCGGCTTTTGCGCGAGGCCTCGGCACGTGCTGGGTCGGCGCGCCGCTTGGCTGGCTACGGACGGCGGAGGTCAAGGCCGAGTTCTGCATTCCGTCGGAGTTCGACGCCGTCGCGCCGATCGTGGTTGGGTATGCGGCAAGCATCCCGGCCCCGCGACAACCGGAACGGCCGACGATCTTCTGGCAGACGAACTGACGTCGGCGACCTTCCAAGCCGTGCGTATCGCTTTGTTCGCCAACGCGTCATGTCCGGTCGCGCACTCACGCTGCGGCCGCTCTCGTCACTCCGAGCACCTCCGCACCGAGGAGCAGTTACTTGGCGGCGCCAACCGTCGGATAGGCCGCGACATGGTCGGTCAGCAGCATCTGCAAGAGCGTTTCCGGAATGCTCTGTGCGAGCAGATCGGACACGGTGCGTTTGATCTCTGCGATTTGATCGGATGTCGCGCTTTGCGGCGAATCCGGCCAAAGCGACGAATTCGACGTCCTTGCTGGGAAGGATCTGTGGTTCGGTCGGCGGCATCACGCCGGCATGTGCTTCAATGATCTTGAGCGAGTGCGCATCGACCAAGGCTATCGCGTAAGACGCATACAGGAGCGTCTTATCAAGCGCGACATTGCGCCATATGCCGAGGCCCTCACCTGACATGCCCGGCGATACGACCATGAGATGTTTCACGACGACTATATAGGCGTCGACTTCCGACGATGGCGGCAATGTCGGGACCGTCGCGAGCCATTGACCGTCGTCGTCGATCAGCCGTACTTTCGCTAGCGCCGTAGCGTCGACCGCGATGTTATTGACGGTGAAGCGCTTGCTGATCGCCGCCTGGACCTCGCCAACGATGTCACGGTCGACGGTCCAATCCTTGAGCGGCATCTTCTGGTCGCTCTTAAACAGAATTGCTGCATGGTGCAATTCCATCTCGTCGCCGATTGCCGACGCTATTGCCACGGTCTTTATCGACGCGAACGGATTTTGTCATCGGGAATGGGCAGAAGGGTCCTCGCGCCTGCGCCGGGCAGCGTCAGGCCAAGCCCCATGACGCGCAATGTCTCGACAAGCGTGACGTGAATGAAGCGTCCAAAGACACGGCGGAAGGCCTCGCGTTGCGCGTCGCTCAGCTCGAGGTCGCGTCCCGGAGAAAACGATTTTTCGAGAACGAAACCCGCAAAGGACGGCGCGCCGCCTTCCCTGATCTGCGCCCGTGAATAGGCTTTGCCGACGATCTCAAGCGTATGGGCGTCGAC
The DNA here is from genome assembly GCA_963802815.1 of uncultured Alphaproteobacteria bacterium. Taxonomy (GTDB): domain Bacteria; phylum Pseudomonadota; class Alphaproteobacteria; order Micropepsales; family Micropepsaceae; genus Rhizomicrobium. The sequence goes on along the minus strand of CAWDKN010000082.1, from coordinate 68,069 downwards.
GACGTCGATCTCGAAATTCACCCAGACCACTGGAAGAAGGTCCTCTCCGAACATGTTCGAGTTGGCTTCGATGCCCAGGCCTTCGGAGCCCGGAGCTCCATATTCCAGGTCGGGTCTGATTACGACGAATGCGTCGACGCCGTTCCGCGGCAACGCGCCAAGGAAGGTCTTCAATGCCTGCTTCGAGTTGTTGAACGGTCCGTTAGGAATGGCGGCGAGAGACGGGGCGCTGTAAGGGACGTCCTTGAACGAAAACCGGTCCTTTGAGAGTGCCTTTACGTCCGCGACGACAAGATCGTCGAGCGTCCAGTCCGCAATGTTCAGCGTTTTGCTGTCGGTCGTCCAGCCGCTACGGCTAAGAGCAAGATGCTGACCGATCGCGGAAATCACCGCAACCGTATGTATTTTCCCGATGGCACCAACCTGCTGCGCGCCGGGAACGGTCGGCGGAGGGACATAGATCGGTACGTAGATCGCACCCCCCCGCCACCGTGCGCGAATGCCGGCACGGTCAACAGGATCGCCGCCAACACGACAGCGCCAAATCTTGCAAACATGAGATCCCGCCCCTCTATAGCGAAAGCTTAGAACACGCGAACGTGCCCTGTCAGCCTTCGCCCCCGGGGCCTCGAGCCGGTCGAGATGCAGCTTTTCGCCGCCGTTCGGAGCGATGCGCACTCACGTCGCGCGCCCCCACCGCCTCGCCGCACTCCGAGCATGTCAGCACCGAACGAAAATCATGCCCGCATTTCAGGTGCGTGTACAGGACGGGCGGGCCGTCCTTGCCGGCATAATGTTTGTCGCCCCAGTGCACGAGGGAGATGATTGCCGGATAGAGATCGAGACCCTTTTCGGTCAGGCGGTATTCGTAGCGGACGGGGCGGTCCTGATAGGCGACCCTGGCCAGAATGCCTTCCTCCACCAGCAGCGCCAGCCTCTCGCTCAGCACGCGGCGCGCGATCTTCAGGCTCTTTTCGAAATCCTCGAAGCGGCGTACGCGCAGGAAGGAGTCGCGTAGGATGAGCAGCGTCCAGCGGTCGCCAATGACCGCGAGCGTGCGGGACAGCGAGCAGTCCTCTTCGGCGAGATCGTTCCAGCGCATGACGCCCTTCTGACATTGACAAAGTCTTATTTCAAGACTTAATAGTCTCAAAACAAGATGGAGTGGCGGATGGAACGACGCAACGCGACCGTTGCCGTGATCGGCGCGGGGGACTACATCGGCTCGGCCATCGCCAGACGCTTCGCGCGCGAGGGCTATCTCGTCTTCGCCGGACGGCGCACTTCCGACAAGCTCGCGGCGCTCAAGCACACGATCGAGGAGGGAGGAGGGCGCTGCGAAGCGCGCGCGCTCGATGCCCGCAAGGAAGAGGACGTGGCGGCGTTCCTGAAGGAAGCCGATGCGGCAGCACCGCTCGAAGTCTGCGTTTTCAATCCGGGTGCCAACGTGAACTTTCCGCTGCTCGACACGACGGAACGCGTTTTCCGTAAAGTGTGGGAGATGGCGTGCTACGCCGGCTTCCTCACCGGACGCGAGGCGGCGCGGCTGATGCTGCCGCACGGCAAGGGCACGATATTGTTCACCGGCGCGACGGCCAGCATGCGCGGCGGCATCGGCTATGCGGCCTTCGCCAGCGCCAAGTTCGGCCTGCGCGCAGTGGCGCAAAGTGCGGCGCGCGAACTCGGGCCGAAGAACATCCATGTCGCCCACCTGATCATCGATGCCGGAGTCGATACGGAATTCGTGCGCGAGCGCATCAAGGCGCGCGGCGGCGAAGAGGCCGTCCGCGCCATCGCGGAGGACCAGCTGATGAACCCGCAATCCATCGCCGACGCCTACTGGTATCTTCACAGCCAGTCGCGCGACGGCTGGACCTTCGAACTCGATCTCAGGCCCTATGCGGAGAAATGGTGATGGTGGAGTTCCTGTTCGATTTCGGCAGCCCGAATGCCTATCTGGCCCACCAGATCATTCCCGGGATCGAAGAGCGCACGGGCGCGAAGTTCGACTACGTGCCGGTCCTGCTCGGCGGCATCTTCAAGGCGACCGGCAACCGCTCGCCGGTCGAAGCCTTCGGCAACATCAAGAACAAGCTCGGCTACGAACAACTGGAGACGGAGCGCTTCATCCGCCGCCACGGCATTTCGAAGTTCAAGTTCAATCCGTACTTCCCGGTCAACACGCTCCAGATCATGCGTGGCGCCATTGCGGCGCAGATGGACGGCGACCTGCCGCGCTATCTGAACGCGGTCTTCCATCACATGTGGGAGGCGCCGAAGAAGATGGACGACCCGGCGGTGATTTGCGAAGCCCTGCTCGAATCGGGCCTCGACGCCGACCGGCTCATCGCGCGCTCGCAGGCCGCCGCCGTCAAAGCCCGCCTGATCGAAAACACCGAAGCGGCTGTCGGCCGCGGCGCCTTCGGCATCCCGACCTTCTTCGTCGGCTCCGAGATGTTCTTCGGCAAGGACCGGCTTCGCGACGTCGAAGACGTGATTCTCCGTGGCGGGCGCGTCGGCTTAACGTTTCAAACCCCTGTGTGTTAACGCCTTTTGCGTGGACGCGAGGGCGCGCGCCCGCCTATTCTCCGCCCGCGCGACACATTAAGGCCCGAATTTCACTCGACAATTCGAGCTGTCCCCCTGCATGGGCTGAGGAAGGAAGAATGAGCAAGAAAGTGACCCGATTGGCCGCGGCCGCGTTCATCGCGGGTCTGGCGACTTTTGCCGGCACGGCGCCCGCGCTCGCCGACAACCCGACCATGCTGGGCATCAGCAAGGACTGGGGCGCCTACACGCTCGGTTCCGGCGACAGCAAGGTCTGCTATGCGCTTGCGAAGCCGAAATCGAGCACGCCCAAAAAGAAGCGCGACCCCATCTATTTCCTGATCAATGACTGGCCGGGCGCAAGGCGCGCGCAGAGCCCGAAATCGTGCCGGGCTACAAATTCAAGGACCCCTCGACCGTCACGGTTGAGGTCGGCTCGGACAAGTACACGTTCTTCATCAAGAACGACACGGACTCCGGCACGGCCTGGCTCAAATCGACGCTGGACGAGCAGCACCTGATCGATTCCATGCAGCGCGGCTCGGAGATGATCGTAATCGGGATCTCGGCGCGCGGAACCATGACCCACGACACCTATTCGCTCGCGGGCCTCGGCGACGTGCTGACGAAGATCCATTCCGCCTGCGGCATGTGAGGTTTGCGTTTGCCGGCCGGCGGCGCCCTCGCGTTGCGTGGCCGGGGATACTATATCTGCGCCATGACCCAGACCGGCCTGATCGGCCTCTCCGCCGATGATCTCAAGACTGCGCTGATCGAAGCCGGCATTTCCGAGGGCGCCGCGCCCATGCGCGTGCGCCAGCTCTCGAACTGGCTTTACGTGCACGGGGCGCGCGATTTCGCGGCGATGACCAATCTCGCGAAAGATTTCCGTTCGCTGGCGGCCGAGCGATTTACGCTGGCTAGGCCCGAGATCGTTACCGAGCAGGTCTCCACCGACGGCACACGCAAATGGCTGCTGCGCGGCCAGGGCGGCGCGGAGTTCGAGACCGTGTTCATCCCCGAGCAAGGCCGCGGCACGCTCTGCGTTTCCAGCCAGGTCGGCTGCACGCTCACCTGCCGCTTCTGCCACACCGGCACGCAGAAACTGGTGCGCAACCTGACGCCGGCCGAGATCGTGGGCCAGGTGATGGTCGCGCGCGACGCGCTCGGCGATTGGCCGTCGACGGGCGAGAACCGCCGCATGACCAATGTCGTGATGATGGGCATGGGCGAGCCGCTCTACAATTTCGACAATGTGAAGGCGGCGCTCGCGATCGTAGCCGACGGCGACGGGCTCGCCCTGTCGCGCCGGCGCATCACGCTGTCGACGGCGGGCGTCGTGCCGATGATAAGGCGGGCAGGCGAGGAGATCGGCTCGTCGCTCGCGATCTCGCTGCACGCCGCGCGCGACGAGGTCCGCGACGTCATCGTGCCGATCAACAGGAAATATCCCATTGCCGAACTGTTGGACGCCTGCCGCAACTATCCCGGTGTCTCCAATTCGCGGCGCATCACCTTCGAGTATGTTATGCTGAAGGATGTGAACGACAGCCTCGCCGACGCGCGCGAGCTCTTGCGCGTGATCCGCGGCATCCCCGCGAAGATCAATCTCATCCCGTTCAATCCCTGGCCCGGCGCGCCTTACGCATGCTCGGAGTGGGAGCAGATCGAGGCCTTCGCCGAGATCGTCAATCGCGCCGGCTACGCCTCGCCCGTGCGCACGCCGCGCGGCCGCGACATCATGGCCGCCTGTGGCCAGCTCAAGAGCGAAAGCGTGAAGCAGCGCGCGAGCGAGCGACTCGCGGAGCTGCGCTCGAAAGAATTGGCGCGGATGCCGTCGTGAATTTTTCTCGATATCTCCCCAGAATCCCATGACAACCGGGTGCTGGGTGATGTTCCCTCCGTGTCGATCCAGATGATGGGAGCCGGTCACCATGGCAAAAGCTGACGCGAAGTCGCTGTTCGATCTTTCGGGAAAAATCGCCGTCGTCACCGGCGGCTCGCGCGGTCTCGGGCGCGCGATGGTTCTGGCCTTCGCGAGCGCCGGCGCCGACGTCGTGATCGCGAGCCGCAAGCTCGACGCCTGCGAGGCCGTCGCCCGCGAGGTCGAGTCGTTCGGGCGCAAGGCGCTTCCTTTTGCGGCCCATGTCGGCCGCTGGGACGACAACGACAAGCTCGCCGACGCCGCCTACAAGCATTTCGGCCGCGTCGATATTCTCGTCAACAATGCCGGCATGTCGCCGCTGGCGCCGTCGCTGTCCGAGACGACCGAGGAGCTGTTCGACAAGATTGTCGACGTGAACTTCAAGGGGCCATTCCGCCTCTCCGTCCTGATCGGCGAGCGGATGAAGGCGGCCACCGGTGGGGCGATCATCAATCTGTCGAGTTCCGCCTCGTTCAAGCCCGAGCCACATTTCGTGCCCTATGCCGGTTCGAAGGCCGCGATCAACGCGATGACGATCGGCCTCGCCAAGGCACTCGGCCCCAAGGTGCGCGTGAACTGCATCGCGCCGGGCCCGTTCCTCACCGACGTCTCCGGCGCCTGGCGCGACAACGAGGCGATGAAGAACACGCTCGGCCTCAAGCGCTTCGGTGAGCCCGACGAGATCGTCGGCACCGCGCTGTATCTCGCGAGCGACGCGTCGTCCTACACGACGGGGGCGATCATCCGCGTCGATGGGGGAGTTTGGTAACAACTCGCCGTCATCCCCGGCGCGCGCGTAGCGCGCGGTTAAGGGGACCCAGCGCGCTTGCGTCTGCAAGCGCGAGGGAGTTACTGCGCGCGCGGACGCGCGCTTGCTGGGTCCCCCTTAACCTCGCTCCCTTCGGTCGCTCGCCGGGGATGACGACGTTTTGTTTGAGCGCTGTTCCCTACCGCCCATGCCAGCGCTTCGTCGCCTGCGCGACGCGCTCGCCGAAATATTCGGCCGTTCTCTTGTCCGACGCCGACGGGCCATGCTCGGGACCGGCGTCGGCCGGCGATTGCGCCATGGCGCCGAGGAAGCCGCCGAGACGGTTCATGTCCTCGTGCGAGCCTTTTGTCGTGTTGTTGCCGGGCGGCAGGCCGAGCGTGACCCAGATCATCCCGTGCTGGGCGGCGAAGACGGTGAACTGGATGAGGCTGTTCAGCTTGTCGCCGCTGTGGCCGGCGGAATTTGTGAAGCCGGCGGCGATCTTGTCCTTCCACTTCTTGCCCGCAAAAGACTTCGAGCTCGCGTCCATCAGCGCCTTCATCGGGGCGGAGACCGAGCCCATATAGGTCGGCGCGCCGAAGATGATCGCGTCGGCTTCGTCGAGCGTGGCGAGGAAGGGCGCGAAGTCCTGGCCTGCGTTTTCGACACGGAGAAGATCGACGGCGGTGTCGGGAACGCGCGCTGCGCCGGCCGCCACCGCCTTTGCCTGCTCATGGGTGTGGCCGTAACCCGAGTGATACACGATGGCGATGCGGCGCATGGAATGGTCCCCGGGAGTTCGCGTCTTCGTTAGACACCTAACGAATTATGAGGCTTGTGTGCAAGCGCGATTTAAACCCCCTCGCGGCGTGCCCACTGCACGGCCTGCTCCAGCCGGTCGTTGCCCCAGAACAATTCCGTCCCGACGGTGAAGGAGGGCGCGCCGAATATACCGCGCGTGATGGCCTCGTCGGTCTGCGCTCTTAGCTTCTCCTTGATCGCCGGCGAATTCGCCAGAGCCTTCGCCGCCTCGGCGTCAACGCCGAAACTGTACAGGATGCCGGCAAGCGTCGCGTCGTCGGCGATGTCCTTCTGCTCGGCGAAGTTGGCGCGATAAGCCGCGCGCGTGAAATCCGCGATCCAGCCGTCCTTCTCGCCGGCAAGCGCCAGCCGCGCGGCCTTCAGCCCGTTCTGGGGAAAGCGCGCCGGCGGCAAGGCGAGCGCGAGCTTCTCGCTCTCGCAAATGCGTTCGAGATCCCGCCACATATACGCGCCCTTGGCCGGATAGATGTTGAACGGGGAATTGCTCCAGCCCTGCTTGAAGAAGATCGGGCCGAGCAGGAAGGGCCGCCATTCGACGTCGACGCCCGCCGCATCTGCGACATTCGCCACGCGCATGGCGGCCGGGTAGGAATAGGTGCTCGCAAACTCGTACCAGAACGCGATTTTGGGCTTCGCCATGCGGGTTACCGGGCCTTTTCGACGCGCGCCATCTTGCGCGAAAAGCGGCGTGGACGTGTAGCCGCAGCCAGCGCGCAGCAGCCCCGCGCGCTGGATTTTTCGCGTCCTCACCCTATAGTCGCGACCCCTTTCCCGGAGTGCTTCAAATCGTGTCCAAGGGCGTCAAAAAAGTCGTGCTGGCCTATTCGGGCGGCCTCGACACGTCGGTCATCCTCAAATGGCTGCAGGAGGCGTATGGCGCCGAGGTCGTGACCTTCACCGCCGATCTCGGCCAGGGGGAAGAGCTCGAGCCCGCGCGCAAGAAGGCGGAGTTGCTCGGCATCAAGCCCTCCAACATCTTCATCGAGGACGTGCGCGAGGAGTTCGTGCGCGACTACGTGTTTCCGATGTTCCGCGCCAACGCGCTCTATGAGGGCGTCTACCTTCTCGGCACCTCGATCGCGCGGCCGCTGATCGCCAAGAAGCAGATCGAGATCGCCGAGAAGACGGGCGCCGACGCCGTCTCGCACGGGTCCACCGGCAAGGGCAACGACCAGGTGCGCTACGAGCTCGCCTATTACGCGCTCAAGCCCGACATCAGGATCATCGCGCCCTGGCGCGAATGGGACTTGACGAGCCGCACCAAGCTCATCGAGTTCGCCGAGAAGCACCAGATCCCGATCGCCAAGGACAAGCGCGGCGAGGCGCCGTTCTCAGTCGACGCCAATCTGCTGCATTCCTCCTCGGAGGGCAAAGTCCTGGAGGACCCCGCGGTCGAGGCGGATTCCATCGTCTACCAGCGTACGATCTCGCCTGAAGAGGCGCCCGACAAGGCGAGCTATGTCGAGATCGGCTTCGAGCGCGGCGACGCCGTATCGATCGACGGGCGCAAGCTGTCGCCGGCGACGCTCCTCACCGAGCTGAATGCGCTCGGCAAGGCCAACGGCATCGGCCGCATCGATCTGGTCGAGAACCGCTTCGTCGGCATGAAGTCGCGCGGCGTCTACGAGACGCCCGGCGGCACGATCCTGCTCGCCGCCCATCGCGGCATCGAATCCCTCACGCTCGATCGTGGCGCCGCGCATCTGAAGGACGAGCTGATGCCGCGCTATGCGGAGCTGATCTACAATGGCTTCTGGTTCTCGCCCGAGCGCGAGATGCTGCAGGCCGCCATCGACAAAAGCCAGGAGCACGTCGCGGGAACCGTGCGGCTCAAGCTCTACAAGGGCAATGTCGGCGTCGTCGGGCGATCCTCACCGCAATCGCTGTATTCGCAGGACCTCGTGACCTTCGAGGACGACCGCGGCGCCTACGACCAGAAGGACGCGTCCGGTTTCATCAAGCTCAATGGTTTGCGGCTGCGCACGCTTGCGATGCGCAAGCGGAAGACGGGGAAGTAACGATGTCCGACAATACCCAGCAGATCGAATACTGGAACGGCCCCGCGGGCCAGCGCTGGGCACAGCTTCAGGAGAGCACCGACCGGAGTCTCGCCGCGATCACGACGGCGCTGATGCCGTTCGCGGCGGCGAAGGCGGGCGACCGTGTCCTCGACATCGGTTGCGGCTGCGGGACGACGACGCTGGCGCTGGCGGAAGCGGTCGGACCGTACGGCGCCGTGACAGGCGTCGATATCTCCGCGCCGATGCTCGGCGTCGCGCAGGCGCGCGCGAAGGCCGCCGCTGCGCGCATTGCCTTCGTCGAGGTCGATGCGTCGACCGCCGCATTCAAGCCCGAATTCGATCTCGTCTTCTCGCGGTTCGGCGTGATGTTCTTCGCCGATCCCGGTGCCGCTTTCGCCAATATCCGCGCAAGCCTCAAGCCGGGCGGGCGGCTCGCTTTCGTCTGCTGGCGCGCGATGCCGGAGAATGCCTGGGCGTCGGCGCCTCTCGCCGCCGCGCGCGATCTGCTGCCGCCGCAGGAGGTGCCCGATCCGCATGCGCCGGGACCGTTCGCGTTCGCCGACGCGAAGCGACTCATGGGGCTGCTGCTCAAGGCAGGCTTCACCAATGTCCGCGGCGACAAGCTCGACAGCGTGATGAACATGGGCGCCTCGCTCGACGACGCGGTGACGACAGCGTTCAGCATCGGACCGCTCGCCCGGATCGCTTCCGAGCTCGACGAGCCCACGCGCGAGAAGATCCGCGCCAGCGTGCGCACCGCGCTCGAGAAATTCGCGAACCCCGAAGGCATCGCGCCACCGGCGGCGTGCTGGCTGGTACGCGCGACGGTCAGCGCCTGAAGAACGGGGTGACGGCGACTATACGTCCAGAGAGGCGTAGAGCGCGTTGTCCTGGATGAATTCGCGGCGCGGCTCGACGACTTCACCCATCAGCTTGGTGAAGAGGTCTTCGGCCTCGTCGGCGTGCTGGACCCTCACCTGCAGCAGGCTGCGCACGTTCTCGTCCAGCGTGGTTTCCCAGAGCTGGTTCGCATTCATCTCGCCCAGGCCCTTGTAGCGCTGCATGGCCACGCCCTTGCGGCCCCATTCGAAGATCGCATCGAGAAGCTGGCTCGGCGAGCGGACTTCGCGCGTCTCGTCCTTGCGCTTGAGCGTGCCGGCCTTCAGATAGGTCTGTTGCAGGTCGGGCGCGAGCCGGTCGAGCTTGCGCGCGTCGGCGCTCGCGATCACCGCGCCGTCTATGGCGACCGCCTCGCGCACGCCGCGCACCTCGCGCCAGAATTTCAGTCCGCCGTCTGGTGTCGGCTCGCCATGCCAGCCGCGCTCGGTCTCGTCGGACAGCGTGTCGAGGCGCTGCGCGATGTAGCGCGCCGCCTCCGTGGCCTTGGCGGTGTCCTGCAGCACGTCGGGATTGAGCGCGCCGGCGATCGCCGCCTGCTCGAGCAGGAAGCGCGGATATTGCTGCGGGAAGCCGTCCAGCGCCGTTTTCGCCACCCGCGCCTTCTCGATGATGGCATCGAGATCGGCGCCCGCCAGGGTCTCGCCCGTGTGCAAGGTCAGCACCGTGCCGCTGGAGCCCTCTTCGACGAGGTAGTTGGCGAGCTCCGCATCGTTCTTCAGATATTGCTCGGACTTGCCGCGCGTCGCCTTATAGAGCGGCGGCTGGGCGATGTAGAGGTGCCCGCGTTCGATCAGCTGCGGCATCTGCCGGTAGAAGAACGTCAGAAGCAGCGTTCGGATATGGGCGCCGTCGACGTCCGCGTCCGTCATGATGATGATTTTGTGGTAGCGCAGCTTGTCGATGTTGAATTCCTCGACGCCGATGCCGGTGCCGAGTGCCGTGATCAGCGTCGCGATCTCGACGTTCGACAGCATCTTGTCGAAGCGCGCGCGCTCGACGTTCAGCACCTTGCCGCGCAGCGGCAGGACCGCCTGGTTCTCGCGGTTGCGGCCCTGCTTGGCGCTGCCGCCGGCCGAATTGCCCTCGACGATGAAGATCTCGGATTTCGACGGATCGCGCTCCTGGCAATCGGCGAGCTTGCCCGGAAGCGAGGCGCCGTCGAGCGCGCCCTTGCGGCGCGTGAGCTCGCGCGCCTTGCGTGCGGCCTCGCGCGCCATCGCGGCTTCGACGACCTTGCTCACGACCTGACGGGCCTCTGCCGGGTGCTGCTCGAGCCAGGCGCCGAGCTGGTCCAGCACGACGCTCTCGACGACCGGGCGCACTTCGGAGGAGACGAGCTTGTCCTTGGTCTGCGAGGAGAATTTCGGATCGGGCACTTTGACCGACAGCACGCAGGTCAGGCCTTCACGGCAATCGTCGCCGGTCAGCGCAACCTTGTCCTTCTTCGAGCCCAGCGACTCGTCGGCGTATTTCGTCACCACGCGCGTCAAGGCCGCGCGGAAGCCCGCGAGATGCGTGCCGCCGTCGCGCTGCGGGATGTTGTTGGTGAAGCACAGCATGCTCTCGTGGTAGGAATTGTTCCACGTGAGCGCCACTTCGACCGAGATGCCCTCGCGCTCCGAGGCAATCATCACCGGCGCCGAAATCAGCGAGTTCTTGGTGCGGTCGAGATACTTGACGAAGGCCTCGAGCCCACCGTCGTAGTGGAGCGTGACGTCTTTCGCTTCGACGCCGCGCTTGTCGGACAGCACAATCGTGACGCCGGAGTTCAGGAAGGCGAGCTCGCGCAGGCGATGCTCGAGCGTCGCGTAGTCGAATTCGAGCCGGGTGAACGTCTTGGGCGAGGGCAGGAACGTCACCTCGGTGCCGCGCTTGTCGGGGGCCACGCCCACCTGGGCGAGCGGCGCTTCGGGATCGCCGTCGCGAAAACGCATGAAGTATTCTTTGCCGTCGCGCCAGACGCGCAGGTCGAGGCGCTCCGACAGCGCGTTGACGACCGATACGCCCACACCGTGCAGGCCGCCCGAGACCTTGTAGGCGTTCTGCTCGAATTTTCCGCCCGCATGAAGCTGGGTCATGATCACTTCGGCTGCCGAAACGCCTTCGCCGGCATGGATGTCGACCGGGATGCCGCGCCCGTTGTCGCGGACCGTCACCGAGCCGTCGGGATTGAGCGTCACGTCGATGCGCGTCGCGTAACCGGCCAGCGTCTCGTCGACGGCGTTGTCGACGACTTCGTAGACCATGTGGTGCAGGCCCGAGCCGTCATCGGTGTCGCCGATATACATGCCAGGCCGCTTGCGCACCGCATCGAGGCCCTTCAGGACCTTGATCTGGTCGGCGCCGTACTCGCCCTGGACTTGCTTGACCGGTTCCGACATCAGCTCACCGCCACGCCGACGCCGGCGCCGATCATGATGACGGCCGCGCTCCTGTTGATGCGCCGCCGCGCCGCCTGGCTGGCGAGGAGGCCGCGCACCCGCGAGGCGAGCGCCGCATAGCTGAGCGTGATCGCGGGGATAAGGACGAACGTCGCCACGCTGAGCTCGAGATACCCGATAGCCGTGATGCGGTTGAGGTCGATTACCGTCGGCAGCAGCGCCACGAAGAATCCGATCGCCTTGGGATTGCCGAGCGTCAGCGCGAGCTGCGCCAGCAGGCCGCGTCTCGAAGACTGTTCCGCGGACGGTGCCGTCTCTGCGACGGGCGCCGTCCAGTATTTGTAGCCCATGTAGACAAGGTAGGCCGCGCCGGCGAGCTTCACGACCAGGAACACGCTTCCCATCTCGCGCGCGACGAGCGCCAGGCCGAAGGCCGAGAGCGTCATCAGGATCCAGTCGCCCAGCAGCGTACCGATGACGGCGGGGATCGTGGCGCGGAAGCCCTGCCCGAGCGCGCGCGCCACGATGGAGACGATGCCGGGTCCGGGAACCGCGATCGCGAGGGCATAGATGCCGCAATAGAGAAGGAAAGCGTGGGTCGAGAGCAAGGGGTCACTCCTGCCGGGAAAACTGGCCGTCGGCGACGATGAAGATATCGGCGCGGCCGTTGAGATTTTCAAACAGCGAAAGATCGGTTCCGGTCATCCAGGCCTGCGCGCCGAGCGCCAGGATCTCCTCGAACAGCGCCGTTCTGCGGCGCGCGTCAAGATGGGCCGCGATCTCGTCGAGCAGGAGCAGCGGAGCCATCCCGTCACGCGCGCGCGCGAGCTCCCAGGCATGGGCGAGGATGATCGAGATCAGGAGCGCCTTTTGCTCGCCGGTCGAGCAGTCATGCGCATCGGTGCGCTTCTGTGTGTGACGCACGGCGAGATCGCTCAGATGCGGGCCGACCGTCGTGCGGCCGGCTTCCGCGTCGCGAACCCGCGTCCGCGCCAGGCGCTCGCGCAAATGCGCCGGCGCCGTATCGGCGTCTTCGGCGATCAGCAGGTCGGTCTCGCCCGCAAGCGTCAGGTGCGCGCTCGGAAACGCGCCGGCATGGCCGCGCGCGACCAGCGCGCCATTGAGGCGCTCGACAGTCTGCGCGCGGCCCACCGCAAGAGCAGCACCTGTCTCAGCCATCGTGGCTTCGAGTCCGTCCGAGCCAGGCCGGATCGCGCGGACCGAATTTGAGCAGTCTCGCGCGCTCGCGCATCGCAGTCTCGTAGCGTGTCGCGTTGCGTGCATGGCTCGCATCGAAGCCGAGCACGAGACGGTCGAGAAAGCGCCGGCGCCCGCCCGCGCCTTCGATGAACAGGCGGTCCATCGCCGGCGTGAGCCACAGCATCTGCACGATCTCGGCGAGATCGGCCGAGTTCTGCGCGGGCGCGCCGTTCAGGCGAACCTGCCGGCGCTCGCCGCCGCCCGGGCCGAGCGTGAGGCCTGTTCCGATGTCGTAAGTCTCGCCACCGCGCGCGACGCTGGCGGCAACCGCCCACAGCGCCTCGCCGGAGATGTTTGGGCCCTTGCGGACATGCTCGGAGAGCTTCGAGCCGCGCAAGCCGCGGCCCGGCGACAGGAGGGAGATCGCATCCAGCAGATTGGTCTTCCCAGCGCCGTTGGGGCCGGCGAGCACGACCGGCGCGCCGCGCGTCTCGATGGAGGCGCTCGCATAGGAGCGGAAATTCGCCAGTGCCAGCCTGTGCACCGCCAGCCCGCGCGCGGACAGACCTGCAAGCTCCGCAACAATTGCCGCGGGCGCGCCTTCCTGGCGCGGGTGGACGCGTTCAGTCAAAGCATCATACCCGCATCGGCATGAGGACGTAGAGCGTTCGGCTGTCCTCCGCGTCTTCGATGATGGTCGGCGATCCGGCGTCGGAGAGCAGGAAGCGCACTTCCTTGCCTTCGATCTGGCCGGTAATGTCGAGAAGATATTTCGCGTTGAAGCCGATCTCGATCGGGCTCGCGCTGTAGGTCGCGCCGACCTCCTCGGTCGCGGTGCCGGATTCCGGATTGACCACCGAAAGCGTTACCTTGTCCTTGGCGATGACAAGCTTCACCGCGCGCGTCTTGTCGGCCGAGATGGTCGAGACGCGATCTACGCTCTGCGAAAACTCCTTCGAATTCCAGCGACAGCGCCTTGTCGTTGCCCGACGGGATGACGCGCTGGTACTCCGGGAACGTGCCGTCGATCAGCTTGGAGGTGAGCTCCACGCTGCCGAACTGGAACTGGATCTTGGTGTCGGAGAGCGAGATCTCGATGGCGCCGTCGGCGTCGTCGAGCAGCCGGCGCAATTCCGTCACGGTCTTGCGCGGCACGATCACGCCGGGCATGTCGGCCGCGCCGTCGGGCAGGTCGAGCTCATAACGTGCGAGTCTATGGCCGTCGGTCGCCACGGCACGCAGCGTCCTGGTCTTTCCGTCCTTCGCCGCATGGACGTAGATGCCGTTCAGGTAGAACCGCGTCTCTTCCGTGGAGATCGCAAAGCGGGTCTTGTCGATCAGGCGCTTCAGATCGTCCGCCGCCAGGCGGAATTTGTGGGGCAGGGCGCCCGCCGCCATTTGCGGAAAATCTTCCTTCGGCAAACACGCCAGCTCGAAGCGCACCGAGCCGGCCGAGACGGCAAGCCTGCCGCCTTCGCTGGCCAGAAGCTCCGCCTGCACCTGTGCGCCGTCGGGAAGCTTGCGGACGATGTCGTAGAGCATGTGCGCGGGCGCCGTCGCGGCGCCGTTGCGGATGACGTCGGCCGGAATCGCCTCGACGATCTCGATGTCGAGATCGGTCGCGGTCAGCTTCAGCTGGCCCTTGCCCGCTTCGATCATCACATTGGACAGGATCGGGATGGTGTTACGGCGTTCGACGACGCTCTGGACGTGGCTCAGCGCCTTCAGAAAGGCGCCGCGTTCGACGTTGATTTTCATCGCTCTCGCGCTTGGCGTTTGGCTGCTTTCAAACCCCTGTTCCGGCCCCTGTTCCCGACTGCCGGGATGGGCCGCTAACCCCTTGTTTTCCTTGAGCTTCGAAAGCGCCGAGACTCAAGTAGCGAACTATATCAGGTGGGGGGAAAAGTGAACAGCTTTTAGGGAGCCGTCCCCTACCCCGAACCAAGGCTTTTTCGGGGCTGTGTTTCAGGGCTGGGAGGCTATTCCGTAAGCTGCGTATCGGGCGGTTATCCCCGGATCGATGGAGATGGCCGCGGCGATGTCCGCCTTGGCGTCGGCGGCCTGGCCCAGCTTCTGTTCGACGATGCCACGCATGAACAGGGAACTTGCCTGTTTCGGGTTCTGCGCGATGGCAGCGCTGTAGTCCGCCAAGGCCTTGTCGAGGTCGCCAATCCGGAAATAGACGAGGCCGCGGCTGTCGAGAAAGCTGGCCGCGGCCGGACCGCCGGCGACGGCGCTGTTGCAGTCGGCTAGGGCGTCGGGGAGATCGACCTTTGCGGTCGCTCGCAGCCAGCAGCGCTCGTTGAACGCGACGCGGTTGCCGGGGTCCACCTTCAGCGCAGTCGCAAAATCGGCTAAGGCAAGGTCGAGTTTTCCGAGATCGGAATACACATCTCCCCGTTCGATGTAGGCGCTGGCGTGCGCCGACGGGAGCACGACGGTCGCCTCCATAGATTTGCTCTCGTCGAGACCGATCGCGGTCGTGAAATCCTCGAGCGCATGTGCGTCGTCGTGCTTGCGGGAGTAGGCGACGCCACGCAGCGTGAAGAGCTCGGATTTTTTTGCGTTGCGGGCGATGCCCTCATTGATGAGGGCGAGCGCACCATCGGCATCGCCCTGAATCAGATCGACACGCGCAAGCGCTGCACGGTCCATCACGTCGTCCGGCGCCAGGGCAATGGCGGTTCTCAGGTCCGCGACTGCGTCGGTAACATCCTCGAATTGTCCTTCGACATTCGCCCGATTGTGATAACCCTCCCAATCCTTTGGCGATAGGCGAATTTCGGTGTTGAAATCGGCCAGTGCCGATTTGTAGTCGCCCTTGCTCCTAAAGGCCTCGCCGCGATCGACATAGACCTTCGGATCGTCGGCGTTTATCGCGATCGCCTTCGTCTCGTCGGCGATCGCCAGATCGTATTGCTTCTGCGATATGTAGAGATCGCCTCGATTGACGTAGGCCCACGCACTCGACGGATCGATCGTGACCGCCTGGGTATAGTCCTTCAGGGCCGCGTCGGGCTGTCCTTGCTCGGTCTCTATCACGCCGCGGAGCGTGTAGGAATTCTCGCCGTTCGGTTCGAGCCTGATCGCCTGCGTGAGATCGGCGATGGCAAGATCGGCCTGGCCGTGGTCGTAATAGAGCTTCGCGCGCTGGAAGTAGGTCTCGGCGTTGGCAGGATCCGCGGCGATGCCGGCGGCAAAATCGGCCATCGCGAGATCGTACTGCCCTTTGGCGCCATAGGCCTCGCCGCGGCCATACAATGCAAAGTCACTCGTCTTGTCGATAGACAGCGCCTTGGTGAAGTCGGCAATTGCTGCGTCGATCTGGTTCTTTTCGATCTCGCAGAGCCCGCGTTCGCCATAGGCATTGTCGGCAGTGGCGTCGAGCGCGATCGTCCCGGTAAAGTCGGCGATGGCGTCGTCGCAGTTGCCTTGAAGCTTCTCGATCTGCCCGCGCGTGTAGTGCGGATGGGAATCGGTCGGATCCAGAGCGATGGCACTCGCCGTGTCGGCCAGTGCGAGGTCGTAAGAGCCCTTGTCCATGTAGATCTTTGCGCGCTCGACGAACGCATTCTCGTAGCTCTTGTCGATCGCGATCGCTTTCGAGTAATCGGCGAGCGCCGCGGTCTCTTTGCCTGAATCCCTTTCGACATCGGCGCGAAACTGGAAGGGATCGGCCAGATCGGGGCCGAGCGCGACCGCCTCGTTCTCGTCCGCCAGCGCGACGTCGTATTTCTTCTGGTCGTCGTAGACGAGGCCGCGATCGGCGAGGGCGATCGCCGAAGTCTTGTCGAGCGCGATGGCGTGCGTGAGATCGGCGAGCGCGAGGTCGTCCTCGTTGTTCCAGTAATGGGCCATGCCGCGGTGGGTAAGGTCGTCGGCGCTCGACGGATCCAGGGCGAGCGCCGCGTCGAAATCCTTGATGGCGTCGGAATATTTGCCCTGATCGTCATAGACCTCGGCACGGTTCTCGAGCGGAAGTGCGTTCGCCGGATCGAGCGCGATAGCGCGGGAATAGTCGGCAAGGGCTGCGGGGAGGTCGTTCTTCCGTTGATAGGCGACGCCGCGATCGTTGTTCGCCCATTCGAATTTGGGATCGAGCGCGAGAACCTTCGCGAAGGTTGCGATGGCCGAATCGTATTGACCAGCCTGGAGCGCGACCCAGCCGTGCCAGTACAACGGCCGCGGATCCGTCGGCGCCAGAGTGGCGGCCGTATCCAGGTCGTTGTCGCGTCCTGCCGCGTTGCCAAGCTTGTCGTAGGCAAGGGCGCGGTCGATGTAGCCGCGCACGTCGTGATCGTCGAGGGCAATGGCCTGCGTCTCGTCGGCGACGGCATCCTTCTCGTCGCCTTTGTCGTGATAGGTCCAGCCGCGCTGCAGGTAGGCCAGGTAGTCGTCGCCCTTCAGGGCGATCGCATGCGTGAAATCGGCAACGGCTTTGTCGAAATCATTGGTGCCCTGATAGGCGATGCCACGCTCGACGTAGCCGGTTTCGTCATCCGGTGCGATCTCGATCGCCGCCGTGAAGTCGGGGACGGCGTCGGCGTCGTCATTCTTCGCGTCGTAGGCAAGTCCGCGGTCGAAGCGGGCGGCCTCGGAGAACGGCGCGATTTTCAGCGCCGCCGTCATGTCGGCGATGTCGGCGTCATATTCGCCGAGCAGGTAGTGCGCGATGCCGCGCAGGACGTAGGGATTTTCGCTCTTGTCTGCCGCAAAACAGGAGTCGGCCGCAGCGATCGCCTGATGCGCGGGCGCGGACGGGTCGACGGCCTGCTCGGCCTGATCCACCAGCGTTTCCAGCGTTTCGCACGCCGGAATTGGCACGTGCGAATGAAGAAGCGGCGCCGGATTGGTCCCGAGCGCCGCGAGCAGCATGACGATTTTCAAGACACCCCACCCCGGCGGCGACAGAACCGCCGGGATGGATGCTAGGGATATGCCGTCACACGGGCAAGACGCGCCGTCGTTACATCCGCCGCGACAGCATCTGGCTCAGGAAATCGACCTCCTGCTTGAACAGGGGATCCTCCTCGCACAGGGCTTCGATGCGGCGGCAGGCGTGAAGCACCGTCGTGTGGTCACGCCCGCCGAAGCGCCGGCCGATCTCCGGCAGCGACCGCGTCGTCAGCTTGCGCGCCAGGTACATCGCGACCTGCCGCGGCCGCGCCACGCGGCGCGCGCGCTGCGGCGAGTGAAAATCGCGCACGTCGAGCTTGTAGAACTCGGCCGTCTTCCTCTGGATGTCCTCGATCGACGTCTTGGCCGCCGGCGAAGACCGCAGGCCGATCGCCTCTTCGGCGGTGTCCAGCGTCACCGGCTTCTTCGTCAGGTCTGCATAAGTGGCGAGCTTGGTGAACACGCCGATCAGCTCGCGCGGCGAGGAATCCTCGATGTCTGCGATCCGCTCCAGCACGCAATCCGGCAGGATCACGTCGGGGCGGTGCTTGCCGAATTCGGCCGCGCGCGCCTTCAGGATCGCGAGCCGCGTGGTGCGGTCGGGCTTGTCGAGCGCGATCACCAGCCCGCCCGTCAGCCGTGACTTGACATCGGCGCCGAGCCCTTCGAGCGCAAGCGGGGCGCGGTCGGCCGCGATCACGACGCGCCGCCTGAGATCGGCGAAGGCATTGACGGTGTAGAGGAACTCGGACGCCGTCGCCGTGGAGCGGCAGATATGCTGCAGGTCGTCGATGATCAGCACCTCGGCCGTGCGCAGCTCTTCCTTGAAGGCGAGCGTGTCCTTGCGGTAGAGCGCGCCCAGGAAGTGGCGCATGAAGTCCTCCGCGCGCAGGAACAGCGTGCGCTTGCCGCGCTTGCGGAATTCGAGCGCCGTTGCGTTCAGCAGATGCGTCTTGCCGAGGCCGAAGCCGCCATGGATGAAAAGAAGGGGAATCTCCGCCTTCGCGGCCTTCGGCAAAAGACCGCGCTGCGCGATATCCAAACTCGTTCGCCGCTCCAGCGATGAAGCTCTCGAAAATCTGCGCCGGGTGCAGCATCCGGTTCCACAGCCCTTGTTTTCGCCATCCTCGGACTTTTCGTCGCCGCGCGCGGGCAGGTAGGACACCGGTCGCGGGTTGCGGTGCCGGTTCCGCGGCGGTCGCCGCAGACACATGGCCGCCGATCGCGGGCGTCGCCGTTGCAAGAACGACCGAGATCGACTGGGGTTCGGCGCCCTCGGCGCGCAGCGCGCGCTCGATGCGCGCCACATAATGATTGGCGACCCAGTTGCGCACGAACGGCTTGGCCGCGCCGATGCGCACTTCGTCCAGCTCGTAGCCTTCCAGCGTCAGTGGCCCGATCCAGGCATCGAACACCGGATCGCCCAGCTCGCGGCGCAGTCTTTCGCGCGCGCCCGCCCAAGCCGCCGTCCAGTCGGACGGCGTCGTCCTGCTCGTCATATGTGACATGTCATTACCCACTTTTTTGTCCGGCGCTTCGTAGCGTCGCCGGGGACCCCGTTTTTTTTGGCCCGATTGTCCGGGCATTCTCGGCGGCTGAAACTACCCGGCCGCTCTTTTCCTTCGTCGCAATACGTTCCTCCACCCCAGCTATGTCTGTTTCCAGGGAAGGCCTTGCGCCTTCCATCCGTTGTTGCGGCCGCGATGCTTTTCGGTATCGAGATCGCCTTCAAACCCGCCCGCGATGTTGTAGGCACGCGAAAAGCCCGAACGCGTCATCGCGATCGCCGCGGCGCGCGAGCGCGCGCCCGACCGACAGAGAAAAAGGATCGGCGCGTGCTTGTCGGCGCCGGCTTCGAGCACGGCAAGGCTCACATCGGCCACGAAGGCCGCGTTTGGCTCCATGGACGGAAAGCTCTGCCATTCCACCAGGTGGGGATCGCGCGCCAGCTCCGACAGGTCTGGCAGGCCGACGAAGTTCCACTCGGCCGTCGTGCGCACGTCCACGAGTTGGGCCTTTGGCGTGTTCTTAAGCAGCTCCCACGCTTCGGCGACGCTCAGGTCGCCGGCATAGTCCGCAGAGGGTTGTTGAGGCGCCATGGTGTCCGTCGGGTAAAACAGGGGTTCACGCGAGCGTCACCCGCGCTAGGCAGTCCGTCGATTTTAGAGGTTTGTCTTGAGTATTACTGGCCGTATCGGGCCAAAACGACAAAAGGAGGCTCGAATACTGTCGTTATATTATCTTTAATCTTCGACATTTCTCGTCTCACCAGCCGTCAGGCAGTAACCATATGCGCAAGCCAAGCCGCGGAGCAAGGGAACGAAACCAGAAACAATTACACTACCGCGACAATTTTACGAAGCACGGCCCCTGCTAAGCTTATGTACCGTATACGGAAAATCCAATTTCGCGAACAAGCCACGCCGAATCAGTAGGTTAGACGACACTGCTTTTGTGCTGCAGTGCAGAAGTGTGACGGTACAAAGAATATCAGCACACGGACAATAAAAACGGGGCCGAAACGCTCGACCCCGTGACTAGACTTGATTCGGCAAAGAATTCAGGACCTTCGGCTAATTGCCGAGAACGGCGACCCGCTTCGACAGGCGGGAGACCTTGCGTGCGCCGGCGTTCTTGTGAACGACGCCCTTGGACACGCCCCGCATGATCTCGGGTTCCGCGGCCTTCAGGGCAGCCTGGGCGGCGGCCTTGTCGCCCTTAGCGATCGCTTCTTCGACCTTGCGCACGAAGCCGCGAATCCGCGTCTTCCGGGCGTGATTGATGAGGGTCCGCTTTTCGGTAATGCGGACGCGCTTTTTGGCCGAGGCGATATTGGGCATTGGTCGTCCTTCAGGAACTGCAAAGAGAAGCGGGGCTTCTAGCCCGCGCAGGCGAACGGGTCAATTGGGACACGCGTGCCGTCATCCTCGAGCGAGCCAGACTTTCACCGCTCCTGCGAGAAGCAATTGCGAACTCCCTCGCCGCCTCGCCGGCGGGGCTGGGGGGCGGGGTCGACGCGCGCGTAGCTCCCTGGTCGGCGCCCGCAAGGCGCAGGCAATAAAAATGTGCTTGATACCTACCGGTCCTTGAACTCCGGCTTCCTCTTCGCCACGAAGGCCGCCATGCCCTCCTTCTGGTCCTCGGTTGCGAACATGGCGTGGAACAGCCGACGCTCGAAGCGCACACCCTCGGCCAGCGTCATCTCATAGGCCCGGTTCACGGTCTCCTTCGTCATCATCACGATGGGAACGGATTTCGAAGCGATGGTCTCCGCCGCCTTCAGCGCCTCGGTCATCAGCTCGGCCAGCGGCACGACGCGGCTGACGAGGCCCGAGCGCTCCGCCTCTACTGCGTCCATCTGGCGGCCGGTCAGGCACATATCCATCGCCTTCGACTTGCCGACGAAACGCGTGAGGCGCTGCGTGCCCCCGATGCCGGGCATGACGCCGAGATTGATCTCGGGCTGGCCGAACTTCGCGTTGTCGGCGGCGATGATGAAATCGCACAGCATGGCGAGCTCGCAACCGCCGCCGAGCGCAAAGCCCGATACCGCCGCGACGATCGGTTTTCGGATCGCCGCGATCCTGTCGGCGGCGCTGGCGAAGAAATTGCTCTTGAACATGTCCATGTAGGACTGGTCGGACATTTCGCGGATATCGGCGCCGGCGGCAAAGGCGCGCTCCGATCCGGTCAGGACGATCGCACGCACATTCGCATCATTGTCCCAGGCTTCGAGCACGCCCACGAGCTCACCCAGAAGCTCCGTGTTGAGCGCGTTGAGCGCTTGCGGGCGGTTCAGCGTGATCACGCCGACGGGACCTTCGTTCCTGATCAGGATCGATTGCAGCGGCATCGGAATTCTCCATGTTCGAGAGGCCCATCCGTGACGCGGGACGGGCGCGAAGGCAAGGGCATAACGGCCCCACTTGACATGCAACCAAATGGTTGCATATTAGCGCCATGAGCATGGATGCCGTGTTCAAGGCGTTGGCGGACGAGGGCAGGCGGAGCCTGCTCGACAGCCTCTTCGCCGAGAACGGCCAGACCTTGAATGAATTGTGCGAGCAGATGGACATGACGCGGCAGGCAGTCTCCAAGCACCTCGCTATTCTGGAAGAGGCCAATCTCGTCACCGTCGAGTGGAGCGGGCGGGAGAAGCAGCACTTCCTCAATCCCGTGCCCATCAACGACATCGCCGAACGGTGGATCGGCAAGTTCGAGCGCGGCCGCCTGCGCGCGCTCTCGGATCTCAGGAGAAAGCTTGAAAGGGAAGAGCGATGAGCGACAAATTCGTCTACGTCACCTACATCAACACCACGCGCGAGAAGCTCTGGGACGCGCTGACGCAACCGGAGTTCCAGCGTGTCTACTGGTTCGGCACCGTGCTCGAGTTCGAGCTGGAAGCAGGGCGCCTCCTGGAAGATGGTGTCCGCGAGCGGCACCGTCAGCGACAGCGGAGAAATCCTCGAAGCGGAAAAGCCGAGCCGTCTGGTGATCAAATGGCGCAACGAGTTCCGGCCCGAGCTGAAAGCCGAAGGCTACTCGCGCTGCACCTTCGAGATCGAAGCGTCGGGCGCGGCGACGAAGCTGACCGTCCGCCATGAGATCGATGCGACGACCTCGAAATTCATCGAAGCCGTGTCGGGCGGCTGGCCGCGGATTCTTCGAACCTCAAGAGCTTGCTCGAGACCGGCAGGGTGGTCGAAGCCGCCGCGCCGGCACCGAAGACGTAGGTCGTTCCGCTCGGCCAGCAACAAGAGGCGCCGGATGGAAGGGAAGGCAGCGAGTTACAATGCTGCCGTTCAACACGCTCTCAATACAAAAGTATCGTCATGGGCGGGCTTGTCCCGCCCACCCATGAACGCGACTGTCTGGCTGGCGAGCCTTGCGCGCGCCACGATCAGATGTCTCTGCTTCGCAATGGCCGCGCGAGGCGGCCACACCAACAGCTGTGTTTATGGGTGGCGGTCACAAGGGCGGCCATGACGGATTTGGTGTTAGGGCGGAACTTAAATGAAGTCAGTTCGCTGCCGCACTTACTTCTGGCACTTCGGGCAGTAAAAGGTGGACCGCCCGCTCTGCACGATGCGCTTGACCGTGCCGCAGCCGGTGCGCGGACAGGGCTCGCCTTCGCGACCATAGACCGCGAAGCGATGCTGGAATTCGCCGAGAGCGCCGTCCACGCGCTTGTGGTCGCGTAGCGAGGAGCCGCCGGCCTTCACCGCTTCGCGCAGCACGGCCTTGATCGCCGCGACGAGCGGTCCGGCCCGCGGCCCCGCGACGGTCGACGCCTTGCGCTTGGGTGAAATGCCGGCGCGGAACAGCGCCTCGCAGACATAAATGTTGCCGAGCCCGGCTATGACGCGCTGGTCGAGCAGGGCAGACTTGATCGGCGTCTTCTTCCCCTTCAGCGCGCGCGAGAGATAGTCCGCGTCGAAATCCGTGCCAAGGGGCTCGATGCCGAGCCCCTTGAACAGCGGATGCTCATCCAGCGACGCGGTCTCGACCAGGATCATCAGTCCGAAGCGGCGATGATCGGTGAAGACGATGCGCGCGGGCGCGTCCGTCTCCATCACCACGTGGTCGTGCTTGCCGGTACCTGCTCCGGGCGGCGGCGTATCGTAGACATATTGTCCGAGCTTGCGTGTCCTGCCTTCGGCATAGACGGCCATCCTTCCGCTCATGCCCAGATGGATCACCAGCGTCTCGCCGTCGTCGAGCCGGCCCAGCAGGTATTTCGCGCGCCGTTCGAGTCGCGTGACGCGCCGCCCGGTGAGCCGTCCCGCGAAATCGTTCGGAAAGGGTACGCGCAAATCGCCGCGCCGAGTCTCGACCTTGGTGAAGACATGTCCTTCGAGAGCGGGCAAGAGGCCCATTCGCACGGTCTCGACCTCGGGCAATTCGGGCATCGGTGACTCGGGCGGGGCGGGGCGACACCGCTGCCATAGCCGATTGTGCCGTTGGCCGCTATTGTCGCCGCCGATGAGCGCTGACGGAAAAAAAGCGTCTTTCGGCTTTCGCGACGTGGCCGAAGACGAAAAGGAAGGCCTCGTGCGCGAGGTGTTTTCCTCCGTGGCGCGGCGCTACGACCTGATGAACGACCTGATGAGCGCGGGCGTCCATCGTCTCTGGAAAGACGCGATGATCGACTGGCTCAACCCGCAGCCGGGCCAACAGATGCTCGATGTCGCGGGTGGCACGGGCGACATCGCCTTCCGCATTGCGGCGGCCGCGCGTGCCCGCGGGGGCGAGGCGAAGATCGTCGTCTGCGACATCAATGCCGACATGCTCAACGAGGGCGTGCGCCGCGCCGCGGGCAAGGGCGAGAAGACGATCGAATGGATCTGCGGCAATGCCGAGAGCCTGCCGCTGCCGAACTCGTCTTTCGACGCCTATACGATTGCCTTCGGCATCCGCAACGTCACGCATATCGACCGGGCCCTCGCCGAAGCGCGACGCGTTCTCAAGCCAGGCGGCCGCTTTCTCTGTCTCGAATTCAGCAAGGTCGAGGCGCCGGGCCTCGACGCGCTCTACGACATCTATTCCTTCTCAGTGCTGCCGCGGCTCGGCCGCCTCGTCGCCGACGATGCCGAGGCCTACCGCTATCTCGCCGAAAGCATCCGCCGCTTCCCGCCGCAAGCTGCGTTCGCGAGATGATCGAGCGCGCGGGCCTCTCGCGGGTGAAAGTGCGCAACCTGACCGGCGGCGTCGCCGCGATGCACTCGGCCTGGAAGATATGAGAAGCGCGGCAGCGACTCCGCGGCCCACCTCGCCCTTGTCGGGAGGTCGATACGCCGAAGTCCGATCAGGTGGAGGGAAGCCTCACCGGATAGGCTCCCCTCCACCCGGTTCGCTCACGCTGGCCGATCTCCCCACAAGGGGGAGGTGAATTGCATGTTCGAACCCGTCAGCAACTTCTTCCGTGTCTGGCGCGCCGTGCGCACGCTGGCGCGTCATGACGCGCTCGTTCCCCAGGAATATCTGGACATCATGCCGCCCCGCGTGCGGCTCGCGCGCCGCATCCTCAGGCTCGGCAACCGCGCTGATACGAGCGCACCGCCGGGCGTGCGGCTTTCGCGCGCGCTCGAAAGCCTGGGCCCGTCCTACATCAAGCTCGGCCAGGTGCTGGCGACGCGCTCGGATGTCGTCGGCATCGAAACAGCCAGGGCACTCGAGAATCTTCAGGACAATCTGCCGCCGTTTCCGACGGACAAGGCCAAACGGGTGGTGGAGGACGCGCTCGACCGGCCGCTCGGTGCGGTCTTCTCGGAGTTCGGCGAACCGGTTGCGGCTGCCTCCATCGCGCAAGTTCATGAGGCGCTGACGGCTGAAGAGTTGCCACGCCGCGTCGCGGTCAAGGTTCTGCGTCCCGATATCGAGGCGGAGTTCGGGCGCGATCTTTCCGCGCTGGCGTTCGCCGCGCGCTATGCCGAGCGCTTCTCGACGGAGGCCCGCCGCCTTCGTCTCATCGCGCTGGTGGGCACGATCGCCAACTCGGTTGCGCTTGAGCTCGATCTGCGCATGGAAGCGGCAGCCGCCTCCGAGCTCGCCGAGCGCACGAAGAACGACACGGAATTCCGGGTGCCGGTGATCGACTGGAGCCGCACTTCCGAACGCGTGCTGACGAGCGAGTGGATCGTGGGGGCGCCGCTGCGCGATCCCGACGCTCTGGCCGCTGCGGGACACGATCCGAAGCGGATCGCGCAGCTTGTCGTGCGCAGCTTCCTGACCCAGGCGCTGCGTGACGGATTCTTCCATGCCGACATGCATCCCGGAAACCTTTTCGTCGACGCGGAAGGACGCCTCGTCGCCGTCGATTTCGGCATCATGGGACGGCTCGATCCGACGATGCGGCGCTTCCTGGCCGGAACGCTCGCGGGCTTCCTCGCGCGCGACTACATGCGCGTCGCCCAGCTCCATTACGACGTCGCGTTCGTGCCGGCGCATCATCCGGTCGAGACTTTCGCGCAGGCGTTGCGCGCGATCGGCGAGCCGATCTTCGGCCGTTCGGCACGCGAGGTCTCGATGGCGAAGCTGCTGCAGCAGCTCTTCGACACAACGCGCCGCTTCGACATGGAGGCCCAGCCGCAGCTGATCCTCCTGCAGAAGACGATGGTCGTGGTGGAGGGCGTGTCGCGCGCACTCGACCCCGATTTCGACATCTGGGAGGCCTCGCGCGGGGTCGTCGAGAAATTCATGCTGGCGCAGATCGGCCCCGAGGCAAGGCTGCGCGACATGTCCGAGGGCGTGACCGCGATCGGCCGCGTCGCCCAGAACCTGCCGCAGCTCATGCGCAACGCCGAGATCATCTCCGCGATGCTGGCCGATGGCGGCTTGCGCCTCCACCCCGACACCGCGCGCCAGATCGCCGAGGTCCAGATCGCCCGCACGCGCCATGTGCGCATCGCGCTCTGGATCGCGACGGGCGCGCTAGGACTGCTGGCGTTTGCGTTGATCTAGACGATGTGCACGCGTCCGGCGTTGCAGGTGTGCTGGCCGCTGGCGTTCAGCACGTAGACCTGCACCTGCACCGTGTGATTGGCGAGGCCGGGCGCATCGGGCATGCGCACGCGCAAGCCGCCACGATCCATGTGCTGGTCGGTCGCGAGCAGCTTCCTGTAGCCGGTCTGCTGTTCGTCCGGCGCCAGCGCGAGGACGACGCGCACGTCGGAATGCGCCGCATCCATGCAGCTGCAATGGACCGCGAATTGCTCGCCGGGCGCCACCGATGGCACGGCGGACTGCATGTCCGATGGCATCGCAAGCATCACCTTGACCAGGGGAGTCTGCAGCTGGTTCGCCATGACCGGCGTCGACATTGCGGCGATCGGCACGATGCAACCGATCAGAAGCTTGCGCATGAAACCCTCCCCGGATGCCCGGAGTTTCCCATTGATTCGAGACTATCCCCACGGCGAACCTTCGCCAAATCCGTTCACATCAGCGTGAGCGGGTCAGGTAATAAAAGCGCGCGAAGAGCGTGCCCGCCGCAACCATCAGTCCGAATGCGAGCCCGATCCAGATGCCGAATCCCTTCATGCCGAGGCCGATGCCGAGCGCGATGCACATCGGAAATCCGGCCAGCCAGTAGCTGCCGCCCGCGATCCACATGGGCGCGTGCGCATCCTTGAGCCCCCTGAGCGACAGCGCCGCCACTACCTGCAGTGCGTCGAACACCTGGAAGGCCGCTGCCACCCGCAGGAACGTCACGGCGAGGGCGATCACCGCCGCATTCTCCACCGTTGGCGGCAGGTACAGGGCTGCTATTTGGGCCGGATAGAACGCGATGACGAAAGCGCAGATCACCATGAAGCCGACGCCCACGAGCATTGCGCTGTATCCGGCGCGGCGCACGGCTTCGCGGTCGCCGGCACCCGCCGCGAGACCGACGCGCACCGTCGCCGCCATCGCCACGCCCAAGGGCACCATGAAGGTGATCGAAGGCACGTTCATCGCGATGGCATGCGCGGCGACATAGGCGACGCCGAACGTCCCCATGATGAAGGTCGCGGAGAAAAACATTCCCCCTTCGAACATCAGGGTGATGCCCATCGGCATGCCGAGCCGGAAGATCTCGCCGAACTTTCCCCAGTCTGGCCGAAACAGCCGCCGCCAGATCCGATAGGCGCGAAGCTTCGGCGTGAGCAGCACCACGACGCACATCGCCCCGAAACTGAACGCGAACGAGCTCGCGCTCGCCGTGCCGGACCCCATGATGCCGAGGCGCGGCGCGCCGAAATGGCCGAAGATGAGCGCGTAGTCGCCGACGAAATTGAAAACGACCGTGACCGCCATGACAATCAGCGAAGCGTTCGGTTTCGACAAGGCGGTGGCATAGTTCCGGAGTACCTGGAAGCCAAGCGAGAACGGCAGGCCGAAGCTCAGCGGGATGAGGAACAGGCCGGCGGCTTCCGCGAGCTCGGGCTTCTGTCCGAGAGCCAGCAGGATCGGCCTCGACGCAAAGAGGAAGGCGACGAGCGGCGTCGACAGAAGGGCGGCCCACCAGAAGCCCATGCGTACGGTGGCGCGCACATTGGCGCGATCCTTCGGGTGCGCGCCCAGAATGTGTGCGATCATCGGCGACACCGCCATGGAGGGCCCGGAACCCAGGATCCAGCAGAAGAAGAACAGCGTGTTGCCGAGAACAGCGGCCGCGAGCGCGGTCTTGCTGAATCGGCCGAGCATCAGCGTGTCAGTTGTGCCGATCGCCATCTGCGCCAGCTGCGTGATGACGAGCGGCCCCGCCAGCTTCATCAGCTCGCGCGCCTCCGCGAACCAGGCGTCGAGGCCATGGCCCTCCACACGGTCGGCCGGCATTGGAAAGATCGAGTTCGGCGATATCGGTCATTTGCGGGCTTTGTCTTAGTGCCCGAGCCCGAACGCCGGTTGAGGGTCGAAAATGAAAAACCCCTCCGAAGCCGGGCTCGGGAGGGGTGGACTACTAAACGCGATATCAGGCGGACCTAACGCGCGTTCTCCTCACGAGCCATGGTGCGGCTGCGATCGCCGCCGCCGGAAATGGCGGCAGGTGCGGCCGTCGGTACTTTGCAAACACCGATCTGCATCCTTGGGCCCTGCTCGGAACCCGCGAGACCCCATGCCCCGCGAAGTAAAGCGTGGGTACGCCCGGCCAAAATCAAAGTCAACATGCGCGGGTGACTGCCATGTTCTAAGATTTAGAGTGTTGCGGCCATGCATGAGGCGACGAGAGGGAAGCGCTTGCGCCTTCCGCCGCGTCGCTTGCTAAGGTCGTTCAAAGACCATCAGGGAGTTGCCGCCATGGATTTCTCGATTCCGAACGAAATCAAAGACCTGCTGGTCAAGATCGACGATTTCATCGATCGGGAGATCAAGCCGCTCCAGGCCCAGGACGACAACGAACGCTTCTTCGATCACCGCCGCGAATGGGCGCGGACGGATTTCGAACATGGCGGCCTCCCGCGCAAGGAATGGGAGCAGCTGCTGGGCGAGATGCGCCGCCGGGCCGACAAGGCGGGCTTCCTGCGACTTGCGCTGCCGGAGGAATTCGGCGGAAAGAGCATCGGCAATCTCGCGATGGCGATCATCCGCGAGCATCTGGCGACCAAAGGACTAGGGCTCCACAACGACCTGCAGAACGAGAGTTCCGTCGTCGGCAATTTTCCGCAGGTGCTGATGTTTCGCGATTTCGGCACGGACGGAGCAGAAGAAGACGATTTTGCCCGGGATGCTCGAAGGCAAGATGCGCATCGCCTTCGGCCTTACCGAACCGAAGCACGGCTCCGACGCGACATGGATGGAGACGCGCGCGGTGAAGGACGGCAATGGCTGGCGCATCAACGGCGAGAAGATGTGGAATACCGGCGTGCATGTCGCGACCCACGACATGGTCTTCTCGCGCACGAGCGGCAAGGACGGCGAGGCGCGCGGGCTGACCTGCTTCATCGTTCCGATGAACGCAGAGGGCGTGAAGATCGAAGAGTACCTATGGACCTTCAATATGCCGACGGATCATGCCCGCGTTTCGTTCACGAATGTGTGGGTGCCCGACAGCGCCATCTTCGGGCCGGTCGACAACGGTCTCGTTCTGGCACGGCACTTCGTGCACGAGAACCGCATCCGCCAGGCGGCCTCGGGTGTCGGCGCCGCGCAATATTGCATCAACGAGAGCATCGATTATGCAAACACGCGCAAGCCGTTCGGGAAGCCGTTGTCCCGCAACCAGGCAATCCAGTGGCCGCTCGTCGAATTGAATACAGAAGCGGAAATGCTGCGCTGGCTGATCTATCGCACGGCCTGGGAGATGGATCGCATGACCGGCCCGGAAATCCAGCTGTATCTCTCCGACAAGGTGTCGATGTGCAATTACCGCGGCAACCGTCTTGTCTGCGATGCCGCCGACTGGGCGATGCAAGTGCATGGCGGCTGGGGCTATTCTCGCCACAAGCAGTTCGAGCACATCTATCGCCACCATCGCCGTTATCGGATCACCGAAGGCTCAGAGGAAATCCAGATTCGGAACGTTGCGGGACACATGTTCGGCTTTATTGGAAAAAATCGTCCGCGCGAATCCTGATCGCTCGTGAGCAATCTTGCTCACATGACCCGGGGCTGAACGCGGAATACGCGGAAGAATCTTCAGCGAGAGTCATGATCATGTGAGCAATCTTGCTCACATGAACGACGAATGAACGCGCAACAGCGCGATTCGCGAAACTGCGCCTTAACGCTGCATGAGATCGGATGTCGCCGGGCGGCCCCGTCCATGTTTTGTCTTCGACCGTAGTTTGCTTACGCGGTTGGGCGGGCCCGCGCGCAGTGACATGCGAGGGTACGGTCATGCAAGCGTTCGGATTTGGATTGGAACAGGTCGTGGGCGCCACCGGCGATGGCGTTCAGACTGAAACGGCGTTGAAGGGACCCGTGCATGCGCATGCGAAGCTGGTGCTGGAACAGTGGCGCGCACGCAGCGACGGGTTCATTGTGGGACGCGATCTCCCTTCGCGTCCCCTTGCCCGCGTTCT
The DNA here is from genome assembly GCA_963802815.1 of uncultured Alphaproteobacteria bacterium. Taxonomy (GTDB): domain Bacteria; phylum Pseudomonadota; class Alphaproteobacteria; order Micropepsales; family Micropepsaceae; genus Rhizomicrobium. The sequence continues at coordinate 38,127 of CAWDKN010000082.1, read as the reverse complement.
CGCCAATCTCTCGCTTTGGGACTATTGCAACGAGACGAAGGACTTCCGTGCCAGGCTCGCAGGCTTCGTGCTGACGCGGCGTTTCGGCCACGAAATCGCCACCCGCAGGCTTGGCGAGCTCTTGCCGCCCGCTGATCACGCGCGGCACCGCGCGCTGATGATGACGGTACTCGAGACGGGGGAGCCGTGCTCGTTCGACCTGCGAATAAAACGCACGCCCGCAGGCCCTCACCATTTCGAGGCCCTGATTCTACGGGTCATTGCTGCTGATCGCCGCACGCCTCTGGTCTTGCTGGGGTTATTTTATGACGAAAGCTGGGGGCAGCGCGGCTGACGGGCGCGCCACGGCGGGTGTGCTATATCTGGCCCGCGACGCTTGGTGTCAGGCTTCATGCTCAATATCGCCCATCGCGGGGGAGCGGGTCTGCGCCCGGAGAACACGCTCTCGGCTTTCGCGCATGCCGTTGAGATGGGCGCCGACGGTGCCGAGCTCGACGTCCAGCTGAGCCGCGACGGCGAAGTCGTCGTCTTCCACGACTATACGCTGAAGCCCGAGATTTGCCGCGGTCCGGACGGACGCTGGCTCTCGAAGCCGACCGCGAGGGTCAAGGACCTGACCTATGCCGAGCTCCAGGAATTCGACGTCGGCAGGCCGGATCCGGCCACGAAGTACGCGCGCGAGCACCCCCGTCTCGTGCCGAGCGACGGCGAGCGCATCCCGAGCCTCGATGACGTCGTCGCGCTCGCCAAGACAGCGCCAATGCCGTTTCGGCTCTTCGTCGAGCTGAAAACCTCGTTTTCGGATCCCGACCTGTCTGCATCGCCGGCCGCGCTCGCGGAAGCCGCGATCGGCGTCCTGCGCTCGCAGGGCTGCCTCGATCGCGCCGTGTTCGTCGGCTTCGACTGGGCCGGTCTTCTGCACGCCAAGAAGATCGCGCCCGAGCTCGAATGCTGGTTCACCACGCTGGCGCAGAGCTGGTTCGGCGAAGAGGATCCGCCCGCAGAGGACGAGCCGCCGGCAGCGCCTGCGCTTGCGATGCTCCGGCACTGGGCGCGAAGCGGCACCTCGCCCTGGGCCGCCGGCTACGACGCAGTGACCTATGGCGGCTCGATCCTGAAGGCGATCAAGGCGGCGGGCGGAGACGGCTGGTTTCCGACCTGGCGCGACGCGACACCCGAGCGAATCGCGCAGGCGCGCGCGCTCGGTCTCAAGGTCGGTGCCTGGACCGTCGACAATCCGGCCGACATGAAACGGCTTGCCGCGCTCGACATGATCTGCACCGACAGGCCCGACCTGCTCGCGAAGGCCTTCGCATGAAACCGAAAATCGGCATGGTCACGCTCGGCGTGCGGGACATCGCGACGTCTCTGTCCTTTTATCGAGACGGTCTCGGCTTTCCGGTGCACAACTATAAGGACGGCGACGACAACATCATGTTCGCGCTTCAGGGCACGTGGCTCGCGCTCTATCCGCGCGACAGCCTCGCGGACGACGCGGGCGTGCCGGCGCAGGACAGCGGCTTCACCGGCATGACGATGTCGCACAACGAGCCGTCGAAGGCCGCCGTCGATGCCGTCTATGCTCAAGCCGTGTCTGCAGGCGCCAGGCCCGTGAAGCAGCCGCAGGATGCGTTCTGGGGCGGCTATTCCGGATATTTCGCCGATCCGGACGGCTATCTCTGGGAAGTGGCGTTCAATCCCTTCACCGATCTCACCTGAGCGTCCCCGCGCGATTGATCTGCGTGAGGCGCGCGTGCACGATGGCTTCGCTTCCCAAACGAAGCCGGACATGAAAACCCAGGACATCGCCTATCGGATCGACGGCAAGACCTATACCGGCTACCTCGCGGACGGCGCGAAGGGCGGCAAGGCGCCCGGCACTCGCGCCGGCACCGACGCTCCGCTCATCCCGCCCGCGGCGCGCGAGCAGTTCATCGCGCTCTTGAAGACGGCGAACGCCGACTGGAAGCTTCTCGTCAACGGCAACGCGGGCCACAGCTTCACCGACAAGTCCGTCGACGCGATGGACATGCCCGACTTCAACTATCACGCGCCGACCGACAAGCGGTCCTGGGAGGCCATGCGCGACCTCTTCGACGAGATCTGGGGGAAGATTTGACCGCGCCGCTGTTTTCCAAATTCACGCTCAAGGACGTCACGCTGAAGAACCGCATCGTGATGTCGCCGATGTGCCAGTACTCGGCCGTCGAAGGCTTTGCCAATGACTGGCATCTGGCGCATCTCGGATCGCATGCGATCGGCGGCGCGGGACTGATCATCGTCGAAGCGACGGCGGTTGCACCGGAAGGGCGCATCACGCCCGGCTGCACGGGCATCTGGACGGACGAGCACGCTGAGAAATTCCACGCGCCTATACGCCTGATCAAATCGCTGGGCGCCGTTCCCGGAATCCAGATCGCCCATGCGGGCCGCAAGGCGAGCGCGAACCGGCCCTGGGAAGGCGACGATCACATTAAGCCGGACGATCCTCGCGCCTGGGAGCCGATCGGGCCCTCGGCCGTGGCCTTCGGCGGCAATCTCCCGCGCGTCCCGCGTGCGATGACGAAAGACGACATCAAACGCGTGACGGGAGACTTCGTCGCTGCCGCAAAGCGGGCCCGCGCCGTCGGATTCGAATGGCTCGAGCTTCACTTCGCGCACGGTTATCTCGCGCAGAGCTTCTTCTCGCCGATCGCCAACAAGCGCACCGACGAATATGGCGGCAGCTTCGAAAACCGTGCCCGTTTCCTGCTCGAGACGCTCGCCGCCGTGCGCGCGGTCTGGCCCGAGCAATATCCGCTGACGGCACGGCTGGGCGTGTCGGACTTCAGTGCCGAGAGCCAGCCACTGGAAGAATCCATCGAGCTCGTGCGCCGCTTCAGGGCGCAGGGTCTCGACCTCATCGACGTCAGCATCGGGTTCAATTCGCCCGACCTGTCCGGCGTGCCCTGGGGGCCGGGCTTCATGGTGCCGATCGCCCAGCGGATCAAACGCGAAGCGGAAATCCCTGCGGCCGTCGGCTGGTTTATTTCGGAGGCGAAACAGGCCGATGCGATCATCGCCGAAGAGCGCGCCGATCTCATCATGCTTGCCCATGCGCTCCTCGACGATCCGAACTGGCCGTATCACGCGGCCAAGGCGCTCGGCGTGGAGAACGCGAAGTATACGCTCTCGATGCCCTACGCGCACTGGATCCGGGAATGAGGCGCGGACGCCACCACCATCGACATCACCATCAGCCGCGCTCCACGCTTTCGCCGCTGGGCGCCATCGCCGTGGGCGCGCTGGCCTTCGGCGCCCTCGCGATAGGAGCTTTGGCGATCGGAAGCCTCGCTGTCGGGCGGGCCGCGGTCGGCAGGATGCGCGTGCGCCGTCTTGAGATCGACGACCTCGTCATACGACGCCTGCGCGTGCTCGAGGACAATAGCCCCGAGCCGCGCGAAGAGGCCGATCCTCAGAGCCCTTCGAACAGCGCCGTCGACAAGTAGCGTTCGGCGAAGGAGGGGATAATCGCGACGATCATCTTGCCCGCCATCTCCGGTCGCGCGCCGACTTCGAGAGCCGCTGCGATCGCGGCACCCGACGAGATGCCGACGGGAATGCCTTCGACCCTCGCCACCTTCCGCGCGGTCTCCAGCGCCGTCTCGTTGGAGATCGTGATGACCTCGTCGATCACCCTGCGATCCAGGATGGCAGGCACGAAGCCCGCGCCGATGCCCTGGATCTTGTGCGGTCCGGGCTGGCCGCCCGAAAGAACCGGCGAATCCTCGGGCTCCAGCGCGATCATCTTCACGCTCGGCTTGCGCGCCTTGAGCACCTGACCGACGCCCGTGATCGTGCCGCCCGTGCCGACGCCGGAGATGACGACGTCGACGCCGCCATTGGTGTCGTTCCAGATTTCCTCCGCCGTGGTGCGGCGATGAATGTCGGGATTGGCGGGATTCTCGAATTGCTGCGGCATGACAGCGCCGGGCGTCGCCGAGATGATTTCCTGTGCCTTGGCGATCGCGCCCTTCATGCCCTTGGCGGCTTCCGTCAGCACGATCTCGGCGCCGAGGATGACCAGCATCTTGCGCCGTTCGAGGGACATCGATTTCGGCATCACCAGGATGAGGCGATAGCCCTTGGCTGCGGCGACGAAGGCCAGCGCGATGCCCGTGTTGCCGCTGGTCGGCTCGACAATGGTGGTCTTGCCCGGCGTGATGATGCCCTGGTTCTCGAGCGCCTCGATCATCGAGACGCCGATGCGGTCCTTGACGCTCGAGATCGGATTGAAAAATTCGAGTTTCAGGAGAATGTCAGCCTTGACGCCGGCTTCCTTCGGCAGGCGCGCCATGCGCACCAGCGGTGTGTCACCGATCGTCTCGGTGATCGAATTGTAGATGCGGCCCCGGCCCGGCTTGTGGACGGGCGTCGTATTCGGCTTCGGCTCTGCGGACATTCTGTCCTCCTTGAGAAGGGAACCTGTGAATTCTAAGACGGTTGCCGCGTTTTTCGGTGACGATCCTAGATCGCGAAATCGGCGGTATTCCTCCCGCCGCAATCGACTCCGGCCTGCTTGGCGCGCTGGCAGAGGTCTTCGATGGAGATCGCGTCGAGCTTCGCCATCACGTCTTCCTGCAATGACTGGATAAGCGGCGTCACGATGCGCGCGCCGAGTTCGGAACGCGGATCGATCGCCTCGCTCTCTTCGTCTTCCAGCGCTTCCGCCACGCGCACGATCTCGCCCACCGTGATCCGCCGCCGCTCTTTCGCCAGGCGATAGCCGCCGCGCGGCCCGCGTACGCCCTTGAGGATACCGGCGCGCACCAATTGCTGCATCACCTGTTCGAGATAGCGCTGGGGCACGCCCTGGCGTGCCGTGATCTCCTTCGCCTGCACGGGTTCGGGCCGGGCATTGAAGGCAATGTCGATCACCGCTTCGAGCGATAACAGGGTTTTGCGCGAGAGTTTCAGCATGGATCAGGTTGGTTTTTCAGTTAGTCCGGTCGAGCCGAAGCCGCCGTCGCCGCGCCCGCTCACGGGGAGTGAGGCCGTTTCGGTCCATTCAATGCGCTCGTGGCGCGCGATCACCATCTGCGCGATCCTCATTCCGCGCGCGATCTTGAACGTCGCATCGCCGAGATTGACCAGGATCGCCTTCACCTCGCCGCGATAGTCGCTGTCGACGGTGCCGGGCGCGTTGAGCACGGTCACGCCGTGATTGAGCGCGAGACCGGAACGCGGGCGCACTTGCGCCTCGAAGCCCGGCGGAAGCGCGAGCGCGATGCCGCAGGGCACGGCCATGCGCTCGCCGGGATTCAAGTCCAACTCGGTATCGTTGGCGGCGAGCAGATCGAGTCCCGCCGACCCCGCCGTCGCATAGGCCGGAAGCGGCAGGTCGCTCGCATGCGGCAGGCGCTGAATCGCGATGTTCACGCGGCATGCCCCTTGAGCGTCTCGGCGACGCGCGCGACCAGCCGTGTCCCGACCTCTCGCTTGCCCATCTCCGGCCAGCTTTCGTCGGACGACCGCGTGATCAGGTGGACCGTGTTCTTGTCACCGCCCATGATGCCGGTCTGCGGGCTCACGTCGTTGGCGACGATCCAGTCGCAGCCTTTCGCGGCGAGCTTGGCCTTCGCGTAGGCGACGACGTTCTCGGTCTCGGCGGCGAAGCCGACGACGAGCGAAGGCCGCATCGCGCCCTTCGCGATCGTCGCCAGGATGTCGGGATTGGCGATGAGATTGAGGGCCGGCGAGGGCGCGCCGTCCTGCTTCTTCATCTTGTTGTTCGCGACCGCGTCAGGCCGCCAATCGGCGACGGCAGCCGTGAACACCGCGACATCGACGGGGAGCGCGGACTCGCACGCGGCCAGCATCTCGCGCGCGGTCTCGACTCGCAGAAGTCTTATGCCTGGAGGCGCCGCAATATCGACCGGGCCCGAGACGAGTGTCGTTTCCGCGCCCGCATCGGCGAAAGCATCGGCAATCGCGTAACCCTGCTTGCCGGACGACCGGTTGGCCAGAAAGCGCACGGGATCGAGCGGCTCGTGCGTCGGTCCTGCTGTCACCAGCGCACGCAGTCCTGCGAGAGGCCCGCTTGGCGCGCCCAGCGCACGCTCGACCGCTGCGACGACCTCCAGCGGCTCGGCCATTCGGCCCGGACCGTACTCGCCGCAAGCCATCTCGCCGTCATTCGGTCCGACGAAGAGGACGCCGTCCTCTTTCAGTGTCGCGAAATTCCGCTGCGTGGCCGGATGGTTCCACATCCGTACATTCATGGCAGGCGCCATCAGGACCTTCTTGTCGGTCGCCAAAAGTGCCGTTGAGGCAAGATCGTTGGCATGCCCGCTTGCGAGTTTCGCCATCAGGTCGGCTGTCGCCGGTGCCGCCACGACAAGATCGGCTGCACGCGAAAGCTGGATATGCCCCATTTCCGCTTCGTCGGTGAGGCTGAACAGGTCCTGGAAGACTTTCTCGCCTGTCAGCGCGGACACGGAGAGCGGCGTCACGAACTCCGCTCCCGCCTTCGTCAGGATCGCGCGCACGGAAACATTCCGCTCGCGCAGACGCCGGATGAGGTCGAGAGACTTGTAAGCGGCAATGCCGCCGCCGATGATGAGGAGAACGCTTTTTCCGCGCATGCGGACCTCGACCGGAGCGCCGTTCGGCGGCGGGACGAAACACGCCGTGGAACGCCGAGAAAATACGCAGACGCGGAAAATACCGCGCCGCGCTGGTATTTATAGAGAATAACGGCCGGGAAGTGTAGTTATTCCGCGGCCGGGGCAATCTGGGAGTAACGCGATGAATTTGCAGGTAAAACCTGGCCAATTGCCGCCGTTCAAACCGCTGCCGATGAAGGCGCCTTCGCTGATGGTTACGCGCAAGGAGGATGGAACGGTCTATGTCGAGTCGCTCCATCCGCTCGGCCGCATGCACCGCTCGATCATTCACCTGTTCGAGGAAAAGGCCGCCGCCCATCCGGAGCGTCGGCTTCTCGGCGAGCGCATTCCACTGCCTGATGGCAAAACTGGCGATTGGCGCTTCATCACCTATGGCGAAGCCAATGCCCACGCGAACGCAGTTGCCCAGGCGCTGCTCGAGCGCGGCCTCGGCCCCGATGCGCCGCTGATGGTGCTCTCCGGCAATTCCATCCGTCACGCGGTGATGATGCTGGGCGCGATGAAGGCGCGCGTGCCGATCGCGCCGGTGTCGGTCGCCTATTCGCTGATGTCCGGCGACCACGGCAAATTGCGCCACGTCTTCGAGACGGCGAAGCCGAAAATGATCTTCGCCGAGCAAGGTGCAACGTATGCGCGCGCGTTGTTGGCGCTTCCGCTTGACGGAGTCGACGTGGTGACCGCGAGTGCGGTGCCCGACCGCGAGACGATGTCCTATGACGACCTCCTTCGTACCAATGCCGGACCGCAGGTCGCGGCCTCGGTCGACAAGGTCGATCACGACACGGTCGCGAAGTACCTCTTCACCTCCGGCTCGACCGGCATGCCCAAGGGTGTGATCCAGACGCACGGCATGATGTGTTCGGTCATCGCGGGCCAGGAAGGTTTGCGCGACGAGCCGGCCGATCCGGACGAGATTCCCGAAAGTCTCGAATGGATGCCGTGGAACCACATTTCGGCCGGCAATATCGGCTTCAACGGCAATCTGAACGCGGGCGGCACGATCAGGCTCGATGCCGGCAAGCCGCTGCCGGGCATGTTCGACGAGACCATTCGCAACCTTCGCGACGTGGCGCCGCTCGTTTTCGGCTCGGCGCCGATCGCCTTCGGCTGGCTGGCCGATGCGATGGAGCGCGATCCGGCGCTGCGCGACCAGTTCTTCTCCAAGCTGCGCTATGCGGGGTATGGCGGAGCCACGCTCAGCCAGGACATCTATGAGCGCTTCCAGGCGCTCGCCATCGCGGCGACCGGCCATCGCATTCCGCTCACGACGATGTATGGCGCGACGGAGACGCAGGGCATCACCGTCGTCCACTGGCTCACCGAGCGCGTCGGACTCGTCGGGCTGCCGCTGCCGGGCATTACGCTCAAGCTCGTGCCGAATGGCACCAAGCTCGAAGTTCGCGTGAAGGGCGGCACGGTGACGCCAGGTTATCTGAAGCGCGAGGACCTCACCCGGAAAGCCTTCGACGACGAGGGCTTCTACAGCCTCGGTGACGCGGCGAAGTTCATCGACGACAGCGATCCCGAGAAAGGCCTCGTCTTCGACGGCCGCGTGACGGAGGACTTCAAGCTTGATTCCGGCACCTGGGTGTCGGTCGGCACGCTGCGCGCACAGGCCGTCGCAGCCGCGTCGCCGCTCATCTTCGACTGCGTCGTTTGCGGGCAGGACAAAGCCTTCGTCGGCCTGCTCGCGTGGCCGAGCTTCGCGGCGGCGCAGCAGATCAGCGATGCGAAAACGCCGGACGCCGTCGTTGCCGATCCGAAATTGCGCGAGGCGGTTCGCACGAAATTCGCCGCACACAACAAGGCGAGTGCCGGCACCTCGACGCGCATCAAGCGGGTGATCCTGATGGCCGAGCCACCCTCCATCGATGGTCACGAGATCACCGACAAGGGCTACGTCAACCAACGCGCCACGCTGGAGCGGCGCAAGGCGCTGGTCGACCGGCTGTATGAAAAGACGCCGCCGGACGACGTCATCGAGATTCCATGAGCGGCCTTCTTATCGGCATCGCCCGCGCGGCAACGCTTCGTGCGCCGCTGGAAGAACTGCCGGCGGCAACGATTGGCGTCGAAGACGGCGTCGAGGGCGACAGCCGGGGGCGCAAGAAGGACCGCCAGGTCACGGTCCTGTTCCGCGAAGGCTGGGAAGATGCATGCCACGAGGTAGGTGCGGTGCTCCCATGGGTAACGCGCCGCGCAAACCTCTACGTGGAGGGATTGGTGTTTCCGCGCGCGTCCGATTGGCAGCTCGCGATCGGCGACGTTGTTCTTGAAGTGACGATGGAGACGGCGCCTTGCCAGCTCATGGAACGGGCGCAGCGCGGATTGCGGCGCGCGATGACGCCTGACTGGCGCGGGGGCGTTTGCTGCAGGGTCATCGCCGGCGGCCGGATTGCGGTCGGAGACGCGGTCGAGCTTCGCGGCGCCTGATTTCCCGCGACCACCGCTGGCCGCACGAATTCTGCCTGATTTTTGTAGGGTTTTCGAGCCGTTAACGCTGCGCTTACCTCAATCTGCCTAGTCTTGCGCATGGCTGCTTCCATGCGCACTTCCCCGATCAAGGCGTCCGACCTTTGCCGTCTCGCCGCCGAGCTGGCGAGCGAGCACGGCGCCGAAGCGCTCGACTATGCGCGCCGCGCCGTCGTGTCTTACGAGGCGGAAGGCGAGCCCGATCGCGCGCATTTCTGGCGAATGATGTCGGCCGTTCTCGACGACATCTTCACCCAGCGGCTGGATCCCGACCTGCCGATTACGCTGCACTAGCGCACGCCTTCCGCAAGGTCCTGCCGGCTGCGCATCCGGATGGCTTGCGCCGCCTTCGGCGATGCGGTCCACTCGCGGGCTTTTTGCGCGACAGGACCGACTGCCATGCCGCTCGACGCGATGTTGAAAGGGTTCCTCGACCAGCTCGGCGCGGTGCCGGGGCCGAAGATGTGGGAGCAATCGCCCGCGGATGCGCGCGCGACCTTCGTCGCCATGATGCAGGCGGTCGGTCCGAAGGACGTTCCGATCGGCAAGACCGAGAATCTGACGGTGCCCGGGCCCGGCGGTCCGATCGCTGTGCGCGTGTATTCGCCCGTCGCGGCCGGAAGCGAAGGCCTGCCCGTGCTCGTCTATTACCACGGCGGCGGCTTCGTCATTGGCGATCTCGACACCCATGACGGCGTTTGCCGGATGTTCGCGAACGAGGCGGCCTGCCGGGTCATCGCGGTGCATTACCGTCTCGCGCCCGAGAACAAATTCCCAGCCGCGGTCGAGGATGCCTACACCGCCGCGGCCTGGGTGGAGGCGAACGCCTCGCGCCTCGGCGTCGATGCGAACCGCATCGCCGTCGGCGGCGATTCCGCGGGCGGCGCGCTCGCCGCCGTCGTGGCGCAGCAGGCGAAGGAGAAGGGAGGCCCGAAGCTCGCGCTCCAGATGCTGCTTTTCCCGGTGACGCAGGTCGGGCGGGACACATCGTCCCTCAGGGAGTTCGCCGTCGGCTACCTGCTCGAGACCCAGACGCTCAACTGGTTCTACGACAACTATGTCCCCAAGGACGTGGACAAGAACGACCCGCGCCTTTCGCCGCTGCGCGCCAAGGATCTTTCCGGCCTGCCGCCCGCTTACGTGATGCTGGGCGGATTCGACCCGCTTCATGACGAAGGCCTGCAATATGCCGAACGCCTGCGCGCCGCCGGCGTGCGCGTGACGGTCGAGGACCACGCGGACATGGTGCATTGCTTCATCTATCTGCAGTCGGTCTTGCCGCAGGCGCATGCGGCGGTCGCGTCGGCCAGCGCTGCGCTGCGCAAGGCCTTTGCCGGCTAATAAGGAGCAGCGATGTCGCTCGACGCACATGTGAAGGCTCTTCTCGACCAGATGGCGTCGCTGGGCGCGCCCAAGCTCTGGGAGATCGGGCCGCAGGCCGCGCGCGCCGCGATGAAGCTGAGCATCTTCCGCACCAATGACGAACCGATCGGCGCCGTGGAGGACAAGAGCTTCGCCGGTCCCGCGGGAGCGGTGGGCGTTCGCGTCTATACGCCCGTCTCGGTTCGCGCGCCGCTTCTCCCGGGCCTCGTATTCTTCCATGGCGGCGGCTTCGTGCTGGGGGATCTCGAGACCCATGACGGCCTCTGCCGCTCGCTCGCGAACGAGAGCGGCTGCCGCGTCGTCTCGGTCGATTATCGTCTCGCGCCGGAGCATCCCTTTCCGGCGGCGGTCGAGGACTGCGCGGCCGCGGTCGACTGGGTCGCGGCCAATGCCGCGGCGCTCGGCATCGACGCGGCCAGGCTGGCGGTCGGCGGCGATTCCGCCGGCGGCAATCTCGCGACAGTCGTGGCCATTCTTGCAAAAAGGAAAGGCGGTCCCAAGCTCGGCTTCCAGCTTCTGATCTATCCCGTCACGCAACTCGGTGGACCCGAGACGCCGTCGATGCGCGAGAACGCGAAGGGCTATTTCCTCGAGAAGGGCTCGATGGACTGGTTCACGCGCCTTTATTGCCCCGACGTATCGCACCGTACCGATCCCCGCCTGTCGCCTCTGCTCGCAACCGACCTCGCCGGTCTGCCGCCGGCCTATGTCGTGACCGCCGGGTTCGATCCGCTGCGCGACGAGGGCAGGGCTTATTCCGACAAGCTCGACGCCGCGGGCGTTCCCGTCACCTACGTGAACTACCCCGGCATGGTGCACGGCTTCTTCAGCATGCGCGCGCTCATTCCCAAGGCGCGTGAAGCGGTCGCGGCGGCGGCCGCCGCGCTGCATGCGGCGCTCACGCAGGAATAAGCTTGCCCGGGTTGAGGATTCCCTTCGGATCGAACGTCCGCTTGATCGCGCGCAGCACGTCGAGGCCGAGCGCGCCGTCCTCGCTCTTCATCCAGGCGAGATGGTCTTCCCCTACGCCGTGGTGATGGCTGATCGTTCCGCCCTGGGCTGTGATCGCATCGCTGGCGGCCGACTTGATCGCTTTCCACTGTGCGATCTCGCCGTCCAGGGCACGCGGGAAGAAATAGGTGAAATACAGGCTCGCGCCGTCCGGATAGGAATGGCTGATATGGCAGAGCACGATGCCGTGCGCCTCCGGCCGCGGCGCGGTCGCGCGCATCGCGTTTTCGAGCGCCGTCCGCACGGCGCGATAGAGCGCGTCGAGCTTCGTCCAGCTCGTCGCGGTCTCCAGCGTGTCAACGCCGAGGCCACGGTCCATCATGGGGTCGCGCAGATAGGGACCGTGGAAGCGGCCGTCGCGCCAGCGCTGTCCCTGGCGTCGGCCGAGCGCTAGCGCGCCCAGCTTGCGCGCGATTTTGTCAAACGCCTTGCGCCCCTCGGCGACCGTTGCGGCATCGCCTTCGAATCCGGCGATGAGCGCCGCGGCGTTGGCGTTGAACTTGCGCGCCTGGAGATAGGCGTCGGCGAGGCGCGCGCCGAGACCGGGCTTCGTTCCGGCGCCGCCGAAGGCGCGGTAGAAACGCGTCTCCTCGGCGTCGGACAGGCGCAGCATCGCCACCGGAACCTCGGCCTGGACCGCTTCGCGGATCGCCTCCGTGCCGCCTGCGAAATCGCGGAACAGATAACCGCGATAGTCGCTCTCAACTGGCACCGGACGGACACGGATTTTTGCTTCGGTCACTACGCCGAAGAGCCCTTCCGAGCCGAGCACGAGGTCCCTGAGCTGCGGACCGGCCGACGACGCCGGCGCATCACCCGTCGCCAGCAATCCGCGCGGCGAGGCGAGCTTGACGCTTACCAGCCAATCCGCGGCGCGGCCATAGCGACTCGAGTTCTGGCCCGCGCCGCGATGCGCAATCCAGCCGCCGAGCGTCGAGAATTCGTAGGATTGCGGGTAGTGGCCGAGCGTGAGCCCCTTCGCCTGCAGCGCCTTCTCGAGCGCCGGCCCGTAGATGCCGGCCTCCGCCGTCGCGGTCAGCGAAACCGGATCGATCTCGATGATGCGATCCATGCCCGAGAGGTCGAGCGTGATGACCCCCTTGAACGGCCCCTGCGCCGCGCTCACCGCGCCGACGACGCTGGTTCCGCCGCCGAAGGGCACGACGGCGATGCCGCGCTCCGTCGCCAGCGCCAGCACCGAAAGCACTTCCTCGGTCGAGCGGGGATAGACGACGGCGTCGGGCAGCGCCGCAAAGTCGCCCGCGCGCAGAAAGAGCAGGTCGTGATAGGAACGGCCGCGCGCATGGAAGGCGCGCTCGTAGGCGTCCTCGCGCACGCGGTCGGCGCCGACGAGCGTCTTCAGCACGCGGCGCTCGTCCAGGTCGAGTCGCGAGGCGGTCAGCGTCGTCTCCTCGAGCGCGCGCGCCGGAGTCGCGAGCAGTGCCGGCATTCCGAGCTCGACAGCAAGCCACGTCCACACCGCTTCATTGGCGCCGGCATCGTCCTTGTGCGCGGCCCAGCCCCAGCCGTTCCAGCGGATCTTGGTACGGTCGATCGTCATGAACGCTCTCGTGGATCGGACGTTTATGATTAACGCGGGCCGCGCGCGGGATGGGCGCCAGCTTAGAGCGATTTGCGCCGGCGCCAAAATTTTCCCGCTAGCACCGAAGATTGAGTGCGCGCGGGAGGATCTCGAATGTCGCGGGCAGCTTGCCGGCGCTTTCGCCGTCCGCTTCGATCTGCACGGCGCGGCCCTTGTTGCCGGCAACCGGTGCGGCCACGACTTTCTTGGCGCGGAAGATGCGCACGGCGGGGTTGGTGACGTGGTCGCCGCTGTAGATCTGCTTCATGTCGGCGAGCGCGCGCGACATCTTCGAGGGCGCGATAATGACCACGTCGAACGAGCCGTCGTCGGGAACGGCGTCCGGCGCAACGCGCATGCCGCCGCCGAAATACTGCCCATTGGCGATGGCGACGGTGGAGACGGTCATCTCCGCGTCGAAGCCGCTGTCGAGGATGATGCGCACCCTGCGGTTGCGATGGGTGAGCATTCCGGCGGCGCTGTGGAAGCCGAAGGCGAACGAGCCCCCGAACAGCTTGGCGATGCGCGCGCGATTGACCAATTCCACGATCCGGCCCGAAAGGCCGAAGGATGCGATGTTGGCGAAATAGCGCATGATCGGCTGGCCGCGCGCGGAGAGACACGAGATGCGCCCGACATCGATCGGCTTGATGCCGGCGTTCTTCAGCCTTTCGACGCCGCGCGTGGCGCCTTCGCCGATGCCGAAGGTCTTGCGGAAGTCGCCGCCGGTCCCGCTCATCACGAACCCGAGCACGGCGTCGGGCGAAACGGGGCCGCTTCGGTCGAAGAAGCCGTTGACGGCTTCGTTGACCGTCCCGTCGCCGCCGACGGCGATGATCTCGTGATGGCCCTCGGTGAGCGCATGGCGGACCAGCGCGCTCGCCTGTCCGCGCTTCTGCGTGAACGCCACGGACATATGCGGGAAGGCGCTCGCGAGCTGGCGTTCGATCGCGCGCCATTCGCGTCCCGTGCGGCCGTTGCCCGAACGCGGATTGACGACGACGAAGGCGGTCATGCGGCCTCGCGTGTCCGGAACCAGGGTGCGAGCGCGCCGATCTCGCGCCCGCGCCGCTCCTCGCTCCAACCGAGCTCCGCCGCCATCAGCTTCGAGGCGGCCTCGAGCACATCCTGCGCCGGCGGCCCGAATTGGCCAATGCCGGTGCGGCGCATGACGGCATCGGCAAGCGTGAGCGCCATCTCCTCGCGCGCGGCGAAGACGATCTGGGCGGCGATATCGCCCGTCGGTCCGAGCGACGCAAAGAGCTCGGGGCGGTTCTGGGCCTCGGCCAGCAGATCCGTAATCCGCGAGCCGTACATGTGGGCGAGGTGCTCGATGCCGGGGAGCGGATGGTCGCGCTTCTGCCCGTCCAGGAAATCGCCGAAGCGCCAGAATTTCGCGCCCGGAAGGGGCGAGGTTGCCGTCAGGCACGCACCTTCGGTTGCTCCCAGCCGGGCGACGACCGCATCGGTGATCTTCTCGGCGAGATTGCGCGACGTCGTCCATTTGCCGCCAATGGCCGACAAGAGGCCGGCGACTCCGTCGTCCCTGGCGTGGTCGACGAGCTCGGCGCGCCGGCTTGCGCCATAAGTGTTGCCCGAGCCGTCGTCGACGAGCGGTCTGAGACCCGCGTAGAAGAATTCCACCGCGCCGCGCGCGAGCTTTGCCGCCGGCAGATATTTGTTCACGAGCGCAAAGAAATCGGCGATGTCGCTCTCGCTCACCGAAACCGAGTCGGGGTCGCCCTTGAACGCGGTGTCTGTCGTGCCCAGCAACGTGTGCCCGCGCCAGGGCAGCACGAAGAAATGTCCGCCGCCGGCCGCGACCGTCAGCGCATCGCGTCGCGTCATCTTCGGCACCATCACGTGGATGCCCTTCGAGCGCAGAAGCTTGTGCGAGGAGGGTTTGCCGAGGGCGGAGGCGAGGAAGATGTCCGCCCAGGGCCCCGCGGCAACGAGCGTCAGCCGCGCTCGGATGTCGAAGGCGCTATCCGTCATCGTGTCGCGGACACCCGCGCCTTCGACGCGTCCATCCCGCACCAGCAGCGTGCGCGCCTCGACATAGTTCGCGATCGCCGCACCCTGCAGGTCGGCATCGATGAGGCATTCCAGCGCCAGCCGCTCCGGCGAATACATCTGCGCGTCGTAATAGAGGAACGCGCCCTCGAAGCCGGGGCCGTCCATGATCGGCTCTCGTACCAGCGCCGGGTTCTTGCCGATCCACTCATGATTGGGCAGGCGCTGGGCCGGGTCGTCGAGCCAGCCCTTATCGTAGGAAAGGAGGTCGTAGAGCGTAAGCCCGGCCGCCAGCGTCGCCCGCGCCTTCAGCCCGCCCCCATACATCGGGACAAGAAAGGGCAAGGGGCTCACGAGATGGGGCGCGATGCGCTGCAGGATGCGGCGTTCCTTCAGCGACTCGCGCACGAGGCCGAGCTCGAAATTCCGCAGGTAGCGCAGCCCGCCATGGACGAGCTTCGAATTGTGGGCGCTGGTCGCGTTGGCGAAATCGCTGCGTTCGATCAGCGCCACCTTGAAGCCGCGCAGCGATGCGTCCCGTGCGACCGAAGCGCCGGTGATGCCTCCGCCGACGATCAGAAGGTCGAAATTTTCGTCGGCAAGGCGGGCTGTTGCGCGGCGCATGAATGTCCGGATGAGGCTGGGCTGTAAGCTCGTTTCGCCGTGGCGCCTTGTCAAGAAAGCCTGCTAGATTTGGCCCGAGAGCGACAAACAAGGGACGGTCATGCCCAGGATTCGCGCCAACGGCAACGACATCGAATACGACGAAATCGGTCCGAAGTCGGGCGCCCCCTTCCTCATGATCAACGGCTTCGGCAGCCAGATGACGTCCTGGCCCGACCAGTATCGCGAAGGCCTTGCGGCGCAGGGCCTGCGCTTCATCCGTTTCGACAACCGCGACGTCGGTCTCGCCCGGAAATGGGACGGGATCGTGCCCGATCCGCGCGAGGTGGTGGCCGCGGTGCGCGCGGGCCGCACGCCCGACGTGCCCTATACGCTCGACGACATGGCCGCGGACGCGGCCGGCCTGCTCGATGCGCTCGGCATCGAAAGCGCGCATATTTCGGGCGCCTCGATGGGTGGTATGATCGCCCAGCTCGTGGCGCTCAATCACCCGGCCAAGACGCGCTCGCTGATCTCCATCTTCTCGACGACAAGCGATCCCTCGCTGCCCCCGTCGACGCCGGAAGCGATGGCGGCGCTCACCGCGCGTCCGCCCGCAGCGGATCGGGAGAGCGTGATCGCGCACGCGCTCAAGGGCCGGCGCGCCTACGCCTCGACGCGATTCCCCTTCGACGAGGCGCGGCTGTCCGCGCTGATCGGCGCGAATTACGACCGCAGCTACTACCCCGAAGGCACCGCGCGCCAATATGCGGCGATCATGGCGTCAGCACCGCGCACGGAGCGATTGAAGTCGCTCGCGGTGCCGGCGCTTGTCCTGCACGGCTCGGCAGACACGCTTCTGCGTCCCGAGGCCGGACGCCACACGGCGCAGTGCATTGCCGGCGCCGAGTATCACGAGATCGAGGGCTGGGGGCACGACATGCCGCTGGAGGTGATCCCGCTGGTCCACGGGTTCATCCTGCCATTCGTGCGGAAGGTGGAAGCGGCGCGGAATGACGGCTACGCGGTCGCAGCCGCGTGAGGCAAGCGTGACTACTTGATCTTGCCTTCCTTGAACTCGACATGCTTGCGCAGCACGGGATCGTATTTCTTGATCGAGAACTTCTCGGTCATCGTGCGCGTGTTCTTCTTCGTGACGTAATAAAAGCCGGTGCCGCCCTCGCTGTTGAGCCGGATCTTGGCCGTGGTCGGTTTCGCCATGAGGGTGCTCCTGAAAAAAACTGCGCGAAGGGCCGGTAACCTAGCCGGGAAACCGCCCAAGTCAAGGCACGCAAAGTCCCGTAGACCCCCGGTTTGCCGGGCTTTTCGGCCGGTCCGAGCCAGATTGCCGGTTTCGTGGCGCATTCGAAACTTGGGCCCGGGCCCGCGCGAGGGCATCATGGCGGCCGGACACGTGTGCTTGGAGGGGCGGATGAGGAGTGTGTTTTGCACGGTCGTGGTCGCGGTGGTCGCCTGGGCGGGCGCGGCCCTGGCGGGTCTTCCCCTCGAAGGGGCCGGCACGGCGAAATGCTCCGAGTTCGTGAAGTCCTTCTCGGACTCATCGAACGAGGGCGAGCTCGTCTTCTTTTCCTGGGCCGAGGGTTACGCCAGCGGCTACAACGAATCGAAGATGCAGGTGGGCGGCCGAGGGCATGACATGTCCGGCATGTCGGTCGAGGACCAGCAGGAATTCCTGCGCGATTATTGCAGCGCGCATCCGGCGGACGATTTCATGTCGGCGGTGACCAATCTCTACGCGACGCTGCGGCCCTACGGATCGGGGACGCCGTAACGGGAGTGCCAGTTTTGCGCCCGTCGCGCGCGCAGGCAAAAAAACCCAGCAGAATTCCCTGCGGCAGGGAATTTCGCGTGAGGCCCGGACCCCCCTGTTATCTCCCTGCTAGCAGGGAGACAACAGGGGGAATTCCCGGCCTGCGCGCTCCCCGCATTCGCGGGCGCCGGTTCAAGAAATCTTCCCTGTTCTTTCCCTGATCATCAGGGAAAGAGCGAGCGGAAAAAGAACCGCGAATGAAGCGCTCCGCAATGCCGCGTGGGCGGCCTGGCGAGTTCCCATGCCGACCGCACGATCTCCCGAGCGCGTGCGCCCACAGGGCACCGCTCGCCCGGGGTTGTCCGTGCGACTACCACCGGATTGCTCCGGCGGTTTATAGTCCTATTCAATTGTCAAACAGCGGGTATTACCTATATCAACCTCTGGCCAAAGTCAAGAACGAAATGCGAACTTTTTTCGGGCGGCGATCATCCGGCAATTGGCTGTGCCCGGCCTATGACGAGAAAGATCAGATAGGCCGCTATCACCACCGCCAACGCCACCATCAAGCCGTTCGGATTCCACAGATCCAGCGCGACGCCTTCCACGGCCGGCCCGATCAGAAGGCCGGCCGCGTAGGACATGACGTAGCCGGCATTGGCGCGGGCGAGGTCGGGGCCCTTGAAGCGCTGGCCGAGAAAAGTGAGGCCGAGCGTGTAGATGCCGAGCACGCTGCCGCCCCAGAACAGCAGCAGCAGATAGAACGCGGCCGGAACCGCGACCGCGAACGGCGCGAGCGCCGTGCCGACGAGACCGGCCGCGGCGCAGGCGATCATCAGCTTGCGCCGGTCGATGCGGTCGGCGAGATGGCCGATGGGATAGTTGAGCAGCAGGCTGCCGAACCCCAGCGCGGTCACCGCCAGCGCCGCATGGGTCTCGCTGTAGCCGCTCCTCACGGCATAGACCGGGAGGAGCCCGGCGAGCCCCGCATCGATCGCGCCGTAGACGAACGCGGCGCTGAATATCTCCGGCGCCATCGCCAGGATCGCCGAAAACGCCGCGGGCTTTCCCGGCGAGGCGACGGGCGCCGCACGGCGCGCGATCAGCACCGGCACGAGCGCGCACAGCATCAGGCTTGCGCCGCAAAGAAACGGCGTGATGCCGCGCGTACCGATGATGGTGAGGAGCGCCGGCCCGATGCCGAAGCCGGCGGCGAAACAGGTCGAATAGAGCGCGATATAGCGTCCGCGATTGCGCTCTGTGGCCAGCTGGTTGATCCAGAACTCCGACACCACGAAGAGGCTGTTGAGCGCCGTGCTCAGCAGGAAGCGCACCGGGAACCACAGCCACAGCGTCGACACTGCGTAGAGGGCGATCATCGCCGCGGCCGCGACGGCAAGACAGGCGGCGAGGAACTGCGCCGTTCCGAACCGCGCCAACATCTTCGGTACGTGCGGCGTGACGACGAGCGCGGCGAGGCCGGCCGTGGCGAGATTGAGCCCGTTGACGCTGCCCGGAACGCCGCGGCGCTCCAGGATCAGCGACAGCAGCGGCAGCGTCAGCCCCATCCCGATCGAGAAGGCGATGCAGGCGGAGAGGATGGCGACGAGGCTCGCCCGCGTGTCGCGCGGCGACGCCATGCTCAGAGATGGACCATTGCGGGCTTGCCGCGCGTGAAGCGGAAGAAGGGAACGGGCCGCGCCATATCGCCCGCGACGCGCGCCTCGACCTCGTCGAGAACGCGCCGCGTGATGCTGGGCAGGTCGAGCGCGCGGGCTTCGTCGATCGTGAGCCAGGCGGGCGTGAGAAGCTCTTCTGTCTCGGCCCCGTCGAGCTCGTGCACGATCAGCTCGGCGTCGGCCATGAAAAATCGCGCATCGAAGCGGCGCGTGCGGTTGGGCGGCGTGATCGCGCGCGCGATCATCTCGAGCGTGTCGAGGCGCGGGACGATCCCGTGGGCGAAGAATTTCTTCCACGCCGGCGCGCGCGTGCGCGGCACGTTCGCCGAGCGCGTCCCGAGCAGGATGCCGGTCTCCTCGAAGGTCTCGCGGATCGCGGCGAGTGCGAGACCGCGCGCGCGCGCGGGGCTCCCGCCATGCGCCGCACGGGCCGCGACATGAGGCGCGAGCTCGGTCGACACGGGAATGCGCATATCGGCCGGATCGAGCCTGCCGCCGGGAAAGACGTATTTGTTCGCCATGAACGCCATGTTGCCGTGGCGCTGTCCCATCAGCACGCGCGGAGCCGCGCCGTCGCGCTTCACCAGCACGAGGGTTGCGGCGTCTTTGGGACGGAGCGTGTTCTGGATGACGGCTTCGTTGTCGGGGTCGAAAGTGCTCATGGAAGAAGTGTAGCGCGTTTTTTGGAGTGTCGAGGAAGGGAAGAAGATTCTAGTTGCGACCCTCCCCTCGAGGGGGGAATTATGCACTTGACGTACCGCGGCTCGAATTTTATGTTTTCTACGCATGGAGCATGGCTATGACCGCCGACTTGACAACTGCCATTTTCACCGACGAAGACGCGGCCCGCAAGCATTTCGAGGCGATGCGCTGGCCGGATGGTCCGTCTGCCCGCATTGCGGCGTGGTCGACGAGGCTACGGAGCTTCAGGGCAAGACCACCCGCGCCGGGCTCTACAAGTGCAAGGCCTGCCAGAAGCCATTCACCGCCACGATCGGCACGCTGTACGAGCGGTCGCATATCCCGCTGCACAAATGGTTGCTGGCGACGCATCTGCTCGCGTCCAGCCAAGAAGGGTATTAGCGCGCACCAGCTTTGGCGGATGCTCGGCTTTGGTTCTTACCGCACCGCATGGTTCATGGCGCACGCATCCGCGAAGGCATGCGAGCCGTGAAGCCTGAAACGCCGTGGGCGGCGAAGGCAAGATTGTCGAGGCCGACGAGACCTATCATCGGCGGCAAGGAGAAGAACAAACATCTCAGCAAGCGCAACACCAAGAACATCGGCGGCGCTGGTAAAGAGGTTGTCTTCGCGCTGGTCGAACGCGGCGGCAAGGTTCGCTCGTTCCATGTCGCCAATGTGAGCGGCAAGACCCTTCGCCCGATCCTCGTGGGGCAAATCGATGCCGCAAGTCCCGTTGATGACCGATAGGCGGCCAGCTATCGGCACATGGCCGAAGCTTCGCGCGGCACGAAATGGTTAACCACGGCGTCGACGAGTACGTCCGCGGCGATGCGTATACAATACGATCGAGGGTTATTTCTCGAGTTCTCAAGCGCGGGATCATCGGCACCTATCACCATGTCAGCCGGAAGCACTTGAAGCGGTATCTCGCGAGTTCGATTTCCGGTACAACGAACGCATGGCGCTTGGCGTTGATGACAAGGCGCGCGCTCTCAGGCTGTGAAAGGCGTTAAAGGCAAGCGTCTCCTGTATCGACGGACTAACGAACAACGAAAGCCTAAGCGCCGCGATTCTCGCTGAATTCTGGCCGATCTTGCCCAGAAAGCAGAAGCCCCCGAATGACCTCCGTGGGCTTCCCGCTATCCTTGAAATCGCCAAAGACCAAGGAGTTAAAAATGAGCAGTGCTGGCTTCAAACGTCCCGGCTTGGAATGCCTTACATTGTCGTCAGGCTTTTCCGCTTTATCTTGCAACAGGGGCGATGACGGCGCGAGAGGTTAAATCGCTGCCCGACCCATTTCAGGCGACATGTCCTCATTGTCAGAAGGAGGCCACTTACCACGATCTGCCATCGGCACCCTAGTGGGGGTAGGACTCCAATAACAGGATTGCCCGGCATGCCGGGCTTTGGCATTCTGGACACGGCGCGGCCTCGCAGCTTGCATTTTGAAATTGGCCGTTCGTGCGGTACAGAGTTATCTGACGGGCCGAGGTTGCTGCCTCCGGCCCGTTTCGTTTTGAGGATACTGCGATCAATTGCGGAGAAAGCGAAACACTTTTACGGCGTGCCGCAGCCCATCATACGAGCCATCCAGTTTCGCGTGCCAGGAAACTGACAAGAAAAAATAGGCCAATCCACCAAACAATTCGAAACCAACGTTTGAACCATAGGTGCTGGAATGCGAGCGGACTTCCTACTAAAGCGACCATCACCATGGCAAGAAACATGGATCACTCCTTACGGAGTCCGGCACGGCATTCCGGTTGCCGTAAGTACTGGCACGACGCCGATGCAATACGTTGGCGGCGATGGAGATGGCGGCGGCAGAATGGCGTCGCCATTTACGGGCAACGGCTCTGGCGGCCGCGAAGGACGGGAAACCTCGCCTTCAAAGACGCTAGATGATTGCTGATTTGTCCGCTGAGTCGCGTTGGCAGTCTCGCGGAGCTGGTGCAACATTTCCGCATTCATCTGCCGTTCCATTGCGCATCGGCCCAGCATTGATCCGCGATCTTCTGATCGCCAGCCGCGTCGTAGACAGCGTCGGCCTCAACTCGGGCCTGCGCGATATCGCCCACGGGCGCCTTCGCTTGTAAGAGTGTGTCAGCCCTTTTCTGAAGGGCGTCATGGCGAGCAATTGTTGCCGCGTCGGGATGGGCAGCTAGGCGTGCATATCCGTCCCAAGCTTTGCAACTGGCAACCATAGAACGGTCGGTTTTCTTCGCGCCAATTGGATCGTCGAAATCGATGCAGCCGGCGACAGATAACGCCGCAATGCAGGCCATGAACAACTGTACAGAACGCATCCGCTTCCCCTCGCGCCTGGCGATCGGGGAGTTGGAAAGCCTCGATTAGGAGAGCCGCATGCGCCTTTAGACTTTCGTCCTGAACATGCGCGCATGCCTCCCCGACCATAGGTCGAGGAGTGCATTTCCGGCAGCACTGAGAGCCGCCTAATCGAGAGGTTTCCACGCCCCAAGACAGCCAAAGGACCGTCCCAACGCCACCCTATTCGGGCAGCCTGACGATGCCAAGCGACGGGGCTGTGACGCCTGCGAATCTGTGGGTTTAGCGGTGCTTACGGGACTTCCTGGTGGCGCCTTAGGCCGACTCGGCTTCCGCTTCGGCCGATGGGGCTTGGGCGGTGTCGCGATCAGGGCGCGCGTGATGGCTTCGTGTCGGCGCACCGTTTCCGCATCGCTATAGGTGTCGTCGGATTTTGCGGGCATGGAGTTTCCGTGGGCGACAAATCAGACCCAACCGGTAACCTAAACCCGGAAAGCGATCCTGCCTATTGGGCTGCGCTCGGCGAGTTCATCGAGGCCTTTGCCGCTGCGGAAGGTGCCCTGTTCAACTACCTCGCATTTTGTAGCGAGGTTCCGCTCTTTATCGCCAAAGCTCTTTTTGGGGGCTTCCACAGTGACCAGCTTGGCGAGCAGGTCCGGAAGATTTGGCAGGTCAAGGAAATGCCGTCGGGCGTGGTCGAAGAGCTGGATCGTGTTCTTGTGCAGATGAAATTGATCGCGACTGTCCGCAACAGCGTCGTGCATTACTATTCGTTTGTGACGGAAGATCGCGGGCGCATCAGTTCGAACATCTCCCGGGCGCGGACGCTGGAGCACGTTCAAGAGCATCGGGTCTCATCCGAAATTCTCTGCCAGATGACCGCCGACATGTTCAAGATCGGTAATCATTTGGTAGCCGCTAGGCTTTTGCACGGCCGGCCTTTGGCAGAGCGCGCCGAGAGATTTCGGTGCTGCGCGCTGCATGGCTGTATAAACCATCTGAGCGAACACCTCAGCCTCTACAGACCAAGGGGCGCGGGAAGAAACGGCAGCAACATAATCGCCAACGGCTTCCCAAATGATGCGCCCTCCGGCCCGTGCCATTTCATGCGTGACTTCGAGTTCCGGTATCGTCGGCCTGTCGGCAACCTTCTTGCGTCTTGGTCTATGGTATGTCAAGTGCATAATTCCCCCCTCAAGGGTCCCTCAAGGGGAGGTAGCGCCGTCTGGCTTGCCATTACATCTGCTGCGCAGCATGGTCGCTGGCAGGGTTGGAACCGCATGGACAAGAATTCCATTGTCGACAGCGCCGCACGCGGACCATTCGCGTTCGACAACACCTATGCGCGTCTGCCGGAGCGTTTTTTCGCGCGGCTTGCGCCGACGCCTGTTTCGTCGCCGAAACTGATCCGCGTCAACGAACGTCTCTCGCGCGAGCTCGGGATCGATCCCGACGAACTCACGTCACCCGGCGGCATCGCAATCCTCGCGGGCAATCTCGTGCCGGAGGGGGGAGAGCCGCTGGCATGGCCTATGCCGGCCATCAATTCGGCAGGGTGCCACAACTGGGCGACGGGCGCGCGATCCTTGCTGGGCGAAGTGATCGATCGCGACGGCGTGCGCCGTGATATCCAGCTCAAGGGTGCGGGCCCCACGCCGTTCTCGCGGCGGGGCGACGGGCGCGCGGCCCTTGGCCCCGTTTGCGCGAGTTATCGTGAGCGAAGCCATGGCGGCGCTGGGCATTCCCACCACGCGCGCATTGGCTGCCGTGGCCACCGGCGAAACCGTATGGCGCGAGACGCCGCTGCCGGGCGCGGTCTTCGACGCGCGTGGCCCGAGTCATTCCGCATCGGCACGTTTGAGTTCTTCGCCGCGCACAACGACGTGGAAGCGGTAAGCTCCTCGCCGAGTACGTGCATGGGGCGGCACTATCCGCATGTGGCGGGCGCACGGAACCCCGATCTCGAGCTCCTCGACTCCGTCATCGCGCGCACCGCCGATCTGGTCGTGCGCTGGCTGCTGGTGGGGTTCATCCATGGTGTGATGAACACGGACAATATGGCCATCTCGGGCGAGACCATCGATTACGGCCCCTGCGCGTTCTTGGATGCCTAGATCCCGCCACGGTCTTCAGCTCGATCGATTCAGGCGGCCGTTACGCCTATGGCAATCAGCCGGACATCGCATTGTGGAATACCGTCCGCCTGGCGCAGGCTCTGCTGCCGCTGCTGGGCGACAACGAGGAAACCGCGCTCGCCTTCGCGCGCGAGGCGCTCGGAAATTTCGCGACCCTGTTCGAATCCGCCTACAGCCGCGGACTTGCGGCCAACTTTGGACTTGCCGGGGAGCAGGCCGGCGATATGGCGCTGGCGCAGGACCTTCTTGACCGCATGACGACGAACCATGCCGAATTCACGTTGACGTTCCGCCGACTTGCCGATTGCATCGCGTCGGCGCCGGACGCCGATGGACCGGTGCGCGCGCTGTTCGACGCTCCGGCGGCCTTCGACGCCTGGGCCGTATCGTGGCGGCAAAGACTTGCGTCGGAGACGCGCCCCGACGCCGAGCGGCGCACGGCGATGCGCGCGGTAATCCCCTGTTCATTCCGCGCAACCACCGCGTCGAAGCCGTGATCGTGGCGGCGCGAAAGGGCGATTTCTCGCGCTTCGACGAACTGATGACTGTGCTGGCGAAGCCTTACGACGACCAGCCCGGCTTCGAGGCCTATGCGCAGCCGCCGCGCCCGGACGAGATCGTGCACGAGACCTTCTGCGGACTTGAGCAGGCGGCGACAGATTCACGCGGAGGCCGCGGAGGAACAAGCGGGGACGCTGAACACCGAGGATGTCGCGAAGCCTCGCGATTTATCGTCATGAAACGGAATTTGGCTCGCTTCGCGCGCCAATCAACCAACGACGGCATCGCGCAAAACGACGCGAAGACTTGGTGTCCTGCGTCCTCTGCGTGTTCCTCCGCGGCCTCTGCGTTGAATTTTTCTCCACTAAACCACCGCTCGCCGGTTGCGCTGCGGAAATTCGCCCCGTAAGGCTCGGGACAAACACCCGGGGCGGAATGCGCGCGACGTTTGCACTGCTGTGGCCGGTCATCGCGACCGTGGCCGTGATCCAGGTCGCGAACGGCGTGCAATCGGATCTCGTCGGCGTGCGCGCCGGGCTCGAGCATTTTCCCGCCTGGACCATCGGCCTGGTGATGGCGAGCTACTATGTCGGCTATTCGACCGCGCCGCTCTTCAGCCGCCGCATCATCGCGCATCTCGGCCATCGCGCCACCATCGCAATCGCGACCTGTCTCGCCGGCGCTCTCATCGTCGCGCACGCCTATGCGATCTCGCCGCCGCTGTGGGCGCTCTTCCGCGTCTGCCTCGGACTTTCCCTCTCCACCGTCTATGTCGCGGTGGAAAGCTGGATCAACGACAACGTCGAGAACGCGAAACGCGGCCGCATCTTCAGCGCCTATGTCTTCGTGCAGATGGTTTCGATGACGCTGTCCCAGGCGATCTTCGGCCTTGGCAATCCGCGCGATGCCTCGCTGTTCCTCCTGGCCGGCGCGCTGTTCGTTCTGGGGTGATTCCGCTCGCGGGCCTGCATGCCGATCACGCGATGAAAGCGCCGCCCGAGCCGCTCGCGTTGGCGAAGATTTTCAAGGCATCGCCGCTCGGCGCCCTCATCACCATGGTCGCAGGCATCTCCTGGGCGGTCATCGTCACCTTCGGTCCCGTCTATGCGCAACAGCGCGGACTAAACCCGGCGCAAACCGGTTTGCTCATGGGCTCCGCCATGGCGGGCGGCATGGTCATGCAGGTCCCGCTCGGCTGGCTTTCCGATCATCTGGGCCGGCGGCCGACCATCGCGCTGATGTCGGCGGCCGCGGTTGCCGCGTCATTGTTCGGCCTGTGGGCGGATGGCCATGGGATGATCGCGAAAAGCATCGCCTTTGCGCTCGAAGGCGCATCCGTTTTCACGCTTTATGCCATCGCGGTGGCGCAGACCAACGACGCCGTCGCGCCGTCGAACCGCGTTGCCGCTGCGGCAGGTTTGGTAATGCTGTTCGGGCTCGGTTCGATCGGCGGCCCGCTGATCACTGGCTGGGCCCTGTCGCTGGCCGGTCCCGCGAGCTTTTTCGCCGTCATCGCCGCGATCATGTCGGCGAGCTTGGCGGCGGCCGCGCTCACTCGGTAGAGCGCGACCCGCTGAAGTGCCCGCGCGCGTTGCGCGCTATCATGTGGACTCGCGGGCAACGCGCGCGGTGGCGGTTCGGCTCAGGTCGCGCGACAATAAAAAATCTGGAGCGTGATCCGGTTCAGTCGAGCCGGATCGTGCTCTAGTGTAGGTAAGAAGAACGCGAGGAAACATGCCCGAGGAAACCAAGCCCGTCGCCACGCCGCTTCCGGCCGCCACCATCCTGCTCGTGCGCGACGCGCCGGGCGGGCTCGAAGTGTTCATGGTCAAGCGCCATCACCAGATCGACTTCGTGGCCGGCGCGCTGGTGTTTCCCGGCGGGCGCGTCGACAAGGGCGACAACGATCCGGCTCTGCGCGAATTCTCCGACGGCGGCGCGGACTGGAACGACGTCATGCGCGCGATGGGTGCTGCCGCCATCCGCGAAGCCTTCGAGGAGTTCGGCATCCTGCTCGCGCGCGACGCAAAGACGAAGGACTTCGTGACGGCCGAGCGGCTGGCTACGCTCGAGCCTTATCGCAAGCGCCTCGACAGCCGCGAGATCGGCCTCGCCGAAGTCCTGCGCACGGAGGGCCTTCGGCTCGCCTATGACCAGCTGGTGCATTTCGCGCACTGGATCACGCCGGACAACATGCCCAAGCGCTTCGACACGCATTTCTTCCTGGCGTCATCGCCCGTCGGCCACGCCGGAAGCCATGACGGCCACGAATTGGTGGACTCGGTGTGGATCACGCCCGAGAGCGCGATCACCGACCGCAAGAAATGGAACGTGATTTTTCCCACCAAGCTCAACCTGATGAAGCTGGCCGAGCAGAAGACGGTCGCGGGCGCGCTTGCCGCGGCGCGCGCGAAGACGCCGCTGCCGGTCATGCCATGGGTGGAGCAGGGCCCCGACGGCCAGATCCTGCGCATCCGCGACGACGCGGGCTATGCGCAGACCTCCGCCAGCATGCGAGAGGCGATGTAGGGCGTTGGCGACCTGCTCGACGCGAAAATTTCGTTGTCATTCCCGGCGAGCGAAGCGAGGTAAGGGAACCCAGCGCGCGAGCGTCGGCGAGCACAAGAAAGTTCCACAGCGCGCAGACGCGCGCTGGCTGGGTTCCCTTACCTCGCGCTTCGCGCTCGCCGGGAATGACAGCTATAGCAAACATCCCTACGCCGCCGCCCCGGACTCCGCTTCTGCGCGCCGTCCGGTCAGCACGATGACGACGATCATGAACGCAGCGATGACGAGCGACGACATGGCGCGGCTCAGGTTGAGCCCGCCATGCGCGACGGGCTTCGTCAGCAGATCTCCAGCGTCGCCCCGAGCGGACGAGTGAGAATGAACGCCGCCCAGAACAGCAGCGTGTGCGAGATCCTGGTGAAGAAATATGCCGCCGCGATCAGCGCGATCAGGCCCGCGAAGATCAGCGCGCCGCCCTCGAAGCCCGAATTCATCGAATCCGCGGTAAAGTCGCCAAGCGCCGTGCCCAGCGTGTTCGAGATCAGGATGGTGACCCAGTAGAAGATTTCGGCGCGCCTGGTGGTGATCTTCTCCACCGACACGGATCCCGTCGTCAGGCGCCACAGCGCGAGCGAGACGAGGACGCCGGTGAACAGCAGCGCGGAAGCGCGCGGATAGCCGAGCCCCGCGGTGCGGTCGAGATAGTCGGAGATCGTCGTGCCCGTCGTCGTCGTGGCCACGATCACGGCCCAGTAGAGAAGCGGACGGAAGCTGCGCGACGCCACCTGGGCGATCAGCAGCACGACGAAAATGCCGGCGAAGATGAGCGTGCTGATCGCGTAGCCCAGATTGAGCGACATCGACAGCGTATCGCCGCCGGTCTCGCCGACCGTGGTCGCGGCGATCTTGATGATCCAGAACGCCAGCGTCACCGCCGGAACCTTGTTGCGCATGCTCTGCTCGCTCAATGCGGTCTCCGCGAGGGGTTCTCACCACAAAGACACAAAGATAAATGCCGGCTCGCCGTCGGCGAGCCATACTTTTCCTTCGTGCCCTTTATGTCTTTGTGGTTCATTCTTCTTCGTTCGAAGCTGGACGCTAGAAATTTGTCAGAAGCGCGACATACCAGTCTACCGCACTCGTCGCGGCGGCGTTTTGAAGCCCGGGTCCGACGGACGCCATCAGGTGATAGTGCGCATTCAGATCGTAGATCGCGCCGACGCCTGCATAGGTGCTCGGTCTTCCGCCAATCGTGCTCGCCGTCTGGCGGTAAATCTCCGCGCCCAGCTGCAGCGAGGGGGTCACCTGGTCGGCGAGCACCCAGCCATACTGGCAGAAGTTCTGCATGCCGTTGCCGCGGTTGAGCGAGCATCCGCCGCCGCCGAAGGTCGACCAGTCACCCCAGCTGCGCCCGAT
The DNA here is from genome assembly GCA_963802815.1 of uncultured Alphaproteobacteria bacterium. Classification (GTDB taxonomy): domain Bacteria; phylum Pseudomonadota; class Alphaproteobacteria; order Micropepsales; family Micropepsaceae; genus Rhizomicrobium. The sequence continues at coordinate 9,418 of CAWDKN010000082.1, read as the reverse complement.
CCAGATAGGAAGGAAAAATTGCGTGTTGCGCGCGCCGATCGAAGGCGATCCGGCGGGAAGGAACACGCGCGGAAACACGGCGACGTCGACGCCGTCCTCGTCCTGGTGCAGGAATTTGTACTTCGCGGCGAGCTCGATGTTGCCGAGCGTCGCCGTCCCACCGCCCACGCCCGGCGCGCTCCAGCCGAGCGGGATCACCGCGGTGAGTTGCAGGTCCTTGGCACCGCCATAGTTGAAATCGATGCCGCTCTCGCCGCTCGATCCGGCGCGCGCGGTCGTGCCGTCGGCGAAGCCGTAGATTTCGAAATGCCCTTCGTCGGTGGGCGCCGGATCGTCGGTGAGGTAGGGCGGTCCCGCGCATGCCGGCGCGCTCCAGACGAGAAGCAAGGCCGGCAGGGACAGCATCGCGCGGGTGGGGCAGGGCATGCGTCGCTCGGACCTCCGCAGGGTCGGGCCGCGCGCGCGGCGTGGGCGCAGAATTGCCTTTGCGGTCGGGGAGCCGTCAAGCACATTGGCGCCGCGGGAGGACCATCATGACGAAGATCGCACTCGTCACCGGCGCCGGATCGGGGATCGGGCGCGCCTCGGCGCTCGCGCTCAACAAGGCCGGTTTCACCGTCGTGCTGGCGGGCCGCCGCGCGGAAGAACTCGAAAAGACGCGCGCCGCCACGAGCGATCCCGCGCGCGCCGTGGCAGTGCCCACCGATGTCGCCGACGAGGCGTCGGTCAAGGCACTCTTCGCAGACGATCGGCTCGCGTTTCGGCCGGCTCGATCTGCTCTTCAACAACGCCGGCATCGCGCGCGCCGCCCGTGCCGCTCGAGGAGCTGAGCTCGCAGCGTGGAAACGCGTCGTCGACATCAACCTGACCGGCCCCTTCCTTTGCACCCAGGACGCGTTCCGGATCATGAAAGCCCAGGACCCGCGCGGCGGCCGCATCATCAACAACGGCTCGATCTCGGCGCATGCGCCGAGGCCCAGTTCCGTCGCCTACACCGCGACCAAGCATGCGATCACCGGCCTGACCAAGCTCGACTCGCTCGACGGCCGCGAATACGACATCGCCTGTGGCCAGATCGACATCGGCAATGCGGCGACCGAGATGGCGGCGAGATGGCAAGAGGCGTGCCGCAAGCCAACGGCACGCTCGCCGCCGAGCCGACGATGGACGTGCAGATCGTCGCCGAGGCGGTCGTCTACATGGCGTCGCTGCCGCTGACGCCAATGTGCAGTTCATGACCGTCATGGCCACGAAGATGCCGTTCATCGGGCGGGGGTAGGGCGATGAGCTTTCGTATTCGCGATGCGAGCTTCCCCGACGACCGCTCTGCCGCGCTGTCGTTCATCATGGCCCTGCAGCATTACGAGGGCGGCTTCGAGCCGGACCGCAGGCTCGATCCTGCCATGGCCGACGATTACTTCGCCGTGCTGATGCGGCGCGTGGCGACGAAAAAGGGCAGGATCTTCATCGCGGAAGACAACGCACGGGCCATCGGCTGGGCCGCTTTCCTCGTCGAGGAGAATCCCTCTTCGTCCGCGAGGAAGAGCGCACCTACGGCTATATCGGCGAGCTCTTCGTGAACGAGAACGCCCGTGGCCTCGGCATCGGCCGCTCCCTGATCGCGGCTTGCGAGGATGAAGCGCGCCGCCTCGGCCTGAAGCAGGTGAAGATCGGCGTCCTCGCCGGCAACACCCGCGCCGCCGAAATTTACACGCGAGCCGGCTTCACGCCGTACGCGACAGAGTTGCGGAAATATCTGTAGAGCGCTTCGCGTTTTGCCATTCACAAAAAAATATCGTCATCCCCGGCGAGCGAGCCAAGTACGAGGTCAAGTGGACCCAGAAAGTGAGCGTCAGCGAGCGCAAAACTCAGTCAGCGCGCCGACGCGCGCTGAGCTCGCAATCGAAATCGGCCATCAGATTCCTCCGAACTACGCCAACCCCGCCGTCTCGCGCTGGCTCGGATGCAGCACGAAGAAGTCCAGGTCTCGCAGCAGCTTTCCCCACGCGCTCTCGAACTCTTCGCTCACTCGCTCCCCAACCGCTCGCGAATCGTAGCCGCCACCACCCCGAAGAAATCCGGAACACCTCCGGCGGCACGTCGTATCCCGCATGGGTGACGACCTCGCACTGGACCATCCGCGCCGCGTAGCGGTTCTCGCCGATGAAATCGAGGATGATCTCGAACACGCGCGCCAGCATCTCGCCCTTGATCGTGCCCGTGGTGTCGCGCGAGAACTGCGGCTTCATCTCCGGATGCAGGTCGAACAGGCGCGCATAGACGAGTGGCGTCAGGTCGCCGCAGCGTTCGGAGACGAGATCGAGGCTCGCTTCGATCGGATGCGCGCCGCTCACAAGGCGAGCTGCAAGATCGCCGCCGCGTCGTTCGCGTCGCGCACGGGGCGCGGATTGCCCCTGACCACGGGATGCTCGGCGGCGCGCGCGGCGATGGCCGGAATCTGATCGGCCGCGATGCCGACGTCGCCCAGGCGATGGGGCAAGCCGAGCTCATCGATAAGCGCGGTCAGCACCTCGCTTGCCAACTCGCCGGGCCGCCCGAGCGCGGCTGCGATGTCCTTCTGAAGTTCGCCGGTCACGGGCTCGTTCCAGCGCAGCACGGCCGGCAGCATCACGCAGGACGTATAGCCGTGCGGGACGCCGTACATCGTGCCCAGCAGATAGCCGATGCCGTGGCTCGCGCCCATGGAGACGCGCCCGAGGCTGGTGGCGGCGAGCCACGTCGCCATCTGCAAATCGTGCCGGGCCCGCAGATCGCCGGGCTGTGCTTTCGTGCGCGGAAGCGACGAGGCGAACAGCTTGATCGCATGCAACGCGGTCGCCTGGATCAGCGCATTCGTTCCCGGCGCGGAGTAGCCTTCCACCGCGTGATCGAGCGCGCGGATCGCGGTGGAGAGCCAGAGCCATTGCGGCGTATGCAGCGCGATCGTCGGATCGAGGATGATGGCGCGGCCGCAAAGGTCCGGCCCGTGATACAACTTTTGGCCTTCGCGCGCGACATCGGTGCCGCCGGCGAAGGTCGAATACTCGCCGCCGGACAGCGTGGTGGGAACGATGATCTGGCGCAACACCGAAGGCGTCGCCGTCGCTTTGCCGGCAAGCGCTTGCAGCGCTTCGGTGCTGCGGATGCCGTGGGTAAGGCAGAGCTGGACGAGCTTGACGGTGTCGATCGGCGTGCCGCCTCCGACGGTCAGGATGAGATCGGGTTTGGCGTCACGCGCGGCCTCCGCGCAGGCGATCACGCTCTCGAGCGGCGTGTGCTCGCGGCATTCGTCGAACAGGCCCACATCGTGCGAACCGAGCGCCGCGCGGATCTGGGCGATGACGTCCGTCTTGCGGGATAGCGTCTTCGACGCAACGGTGAAGACGCGTTGCGCGCCCGACCGGGTGCGCTCGCTCGTCACCGCTTCCGCCGCCGGCTTGTCCCAATGGACGCGCTCGATGGGCACGTAGCCGTAGCTCCCGGGTTTCATCGCTCAGTCGTCCTCTCTCTTCGGTTTGCAATACAGGTCGCACGCGCAGGCAAATTCCCCGGCCCCGATCGCATTCCCAAACGCGTTGCAGCTTGAAGTCCGCAGTCTACCCAAAAGCTGCTCAACGACAGCGATCAACCGCCGGCGGCAGATACTCCGTGTATAGCCGTTATCACCGCGCAGCAGAACCGCATGTCCCGGGTCTAACGGCCTCGTTGGCCACTAGTCCGGCGACGGCGCCAGTCCGAGCTTCGCGCCAATGTTGGACGAGCTCGGCCAGGGAGTTCGCGTGCATCTTCTCCATGACCCGGCCGCGGTGTGCCTTCACCGTTATCTCGCTGATGCCCAGCTTGCCGCCCACTTGCTTGTTGAGAAGGCCCGATGACGACCAGCGCCATGACTTCACGCTCACGGCTCGTCAGCGAGGCATACCGGTCTCGAATGGTCTGAAGGGCTGTGGATTCGCCAAGCGCCGCGCGGCTGCGATCCAGCGCAGCCCGAACGGCGTCCAGAAGCGTGTCATTGTCGAAGGGCTTGGTCAGAAATTCCACCGCTCCGGCCTTCATCGCCCGCACGGTTTTCGGCACGTCGCCATAGCCGCTGATGAAGATGATCGGCATCTCGATGCGTTCGCGCGCGACCTCCTGCAGGTCGAGGCCGTTCAGGTCCGGCAGGTTGACGTCTAGGACGAGGCAGCTCGATACCCGAACCGGTGCACCGGCGAGAAAGGCGCTGGCGAAATCGTACACACACGTTCCCAGCCGGCCACCTGGATCAAAGCATCAAGGGATTCGCGTACCGACACATCGTCGTCAACGACAAACACAATCGGTTTAGCATCTGGCATCTTCGCCGAGCCTTCCATCGTGCAGGCCATCATCTTACACCGGCCGTTCCAAATTGCCCACGGGCCCTCATCCTTTAGAAGCGCGGCGTTCACCGCAGTACGAATCGCCAACTCGCTGAATGGCTTGAGCAGGCACGCCGTCGCGCCGGCCCGTATTGCCTGAGGGCCCAGCTTTTCGTCGGTCTGGGCGGTAATAAATACGATGGGGATCCGATGCTCGCGGCGCGCAAGCTCCTGCTGGAGTTCGAGCCCGGTCATTCCGGGCATCGCCATATCGAGTATGAGGCATTCCGTTTTCGCCAGGCTGCCGAGACCCAGGAAGTCTTCCGCGGAAGAAAACGCTCTGGCTTCAAATCCGAACAACGAAGAAGCTCGGCAAGGACTCCCGTAAGAACTCGTCATCGTCGACCACCGAAACAAGTGCACGCATCACATTCATGCTTTCTTTGAGAACTGATTGCGGTCCGTTCCGGCGCCGAAATCGTGAGCGTCCGGCTTCGCGATTTCTGACGCGGGACCCAGTCCGCGAGGAATGGAAAAGGCGAAGGTTGCGCCGGGTCCATCATTCGCGGTTGCCCAAAGGCGGCGTTCTGACCCTCGATGATCGAGCGGCTGACGGAAAGTCCGATACCCATGCCGTCAGGCTTGGTCGTGTAGAAGGCGTCGAAAATCTTCGCGGCGCTCGCGGGTTCAATGCCGACACCGCAGTCGCGCACCGACAGGCAGACCCGGCTGGTGCCATCGCGGCGTGTCTGAGCCAGGAGGCTACGCCGGGGTCTCGTAAACGCCGCTCATCGCGTCGGCAGCATTGAGAACAAGGTTGAGAATGACCTGCTGGAGCTGGACGCGGTCGCCGCGCACGACGGGCAAATCCTCGGCAAAGTCGATCCGGACGGCAACCCGGCGGCGCTGGAGTTCGCTCGCACATAGCGTGAGCACCTCACGCGCAGCATCGTTCGGATCAGAGGAATTCGATGCTGAGCTGTTTGCGCCGAACAAGGCGCGCAAACGTTGGATAACCTCGGAGGCCCGGTTGGCATCCCGGATGGTGCGTTGCGCCGTCGCCCTGACGCTTTCGAGATTGGGCGGGTCGCTGTCCAACAAGCGCAGGCAAGTACTGGCATTGGTCACGATGCCCGCGAGCGGCTGGTTGACCTCATGGGCGATGGAAGCGGTCAGGGCGTTGAGCGCCGAAACCCGTGCCATGTGGGCAAGTTTCCGGCCCCAGGGCCCGGTTCGCGGTTTCCTCAGCCAGCTTTGTCTCTGTCACATCCTGAACAGCTCCGATGAACACGGGGCGATCCACGATATGTTCGATGCGGTGAGAGACCACATGCACATATTTCAAGGCGCCTCGTGGTGTCACGATCCGGGCCGTGAGATCCATGTCCAGGCCCGCCATGCCACGTTCGACAGTGGCCTCCAGCAGCGGCAGGTCTTCCGGGTGGACAAGTTGCCGAATGAGCGAGAGCTTGATCGTTGTGGCGGGATTCAGATCGAAGATCCGATAGACCTCGTCGGACCAGCGCTCCTCGTCCGCCAGCGCGTCCCAGGTGAAGCTGCCGGTCTGGCTCAGTCGTTGGGCTTCGGTCAGGAAATTGTGAGCCTGTCTGAGCTCCTTTTCGCTCGCCTTCAAGGCGGCGTCGGACTGTTTGATGTCCGTTATATCCTGGATAGCGCCGATGAATAGCCTGCGGCCTTTCCTCTCGACGAGATGTTCCAAACCACGCAGATGCTTCATGGCACCGCTCGCGGTGACGATCCGGTATTCGAAAGTGATGTCTTCGCCCTCGCTGTAGTGTGCGTACACGCCCTCGAGCTTGTGCAGGTCGTCCGGATAAACGGCATCCCGAACTCTCTGTCTGGTAATCTTGGTCGCAGGATCAAATTCGAAGATGCGGTAGGCTTCGTCGGACCAGGTGTGGTCGTCCGCTTGTGGATCCACGACGAAGCTTCCGGTCCGGCTTAACCGCTGGGCATCGGCGATGCTGTCATACGCGAACTTGAGCTCCGTCTCGGCGCGCTTGCGGTCGTCGATGTCGGTGAGAAGGTTGCACCAGCGCACGATGTGGCCGCTCGTGTCCCTGATCGGTCGGCCGCGTGTTTGAAACCAGCGGTATACGCCGTCGAAACGGCGAGCCCGAGTTTCCCACTCAAAGGGCTCACCTGAGACGATCGACCGAGTGAACGTCTCAATCTGGCCTGGAATATCCTCCGGATGGGTAAATTGGCCTGCTCCCAGTTCTTAAGATCCTCCAGCGTCGCGCCGTAATATTCGAGTACCGGGCCGTTGACGGCTTCCAGTTCACCGGAAGGCCTGAAGACGGCGACCAAGCCGGGTATCCCCTCCAGGATGAGCCGCAAATCGCGTTCGCGTGCGGCGACCGCATCCTCGGTGCGTTCGCGCTCGTTCTCAATCCCAGACATTAGTAGGTGCCCCGGCCCGGCGCGCTGAGTCTGAATAAGAAAGGTTTCCGACAAAACCATACGTTGACCAAAGGCAGGCTCAACGATGTGCTCGTTCCCAGTCCCTGTGTCTATGATACTCTAGTATCGGTTCGGATCGCACGCGACTGCTTGCCCATCCGTTTGGGACCAAATCTTCAGCAGGTATTGGCGACACCTTGGTGCAACGGATGTTGTGCTTATGGCTGGATTTTGACAGCGCGCATCGCCATTATCCGAGTTGGGTCCAGGCAGGGGCCGCCCGGGCGGGGACATTTGACGGCTGACGCGACAGGCGACCCAAGGGACGAGGAAATCCTGCGCCTGCGGAGTCGCCTAAGAGATCTTGGCAATCTGCTGGTCCTGCCTATCGCAGGCAGCGCCGACGATGCGACGCACATCGTTCGCATTCTTATCGGGACGCTGGTCGAGATACTGCAGCTTGATTTCGTGTATCTGCGTTTCAATGACGCCATCGCACCGGTCGAACTGGCGGAAACCAGTCTCAAATTGCGCCCGACTGAAATCGGCGACCAGGTGCGGACGCTGTTGGGCAGCGACGAGGACGACTGGCCCTTGCGTCTGAGCCGTCGCCTCGGGGGCAAGGACCTTTTGCTGGCCGCCTTTCGCTTGGGCCTTCACAGCGAGACCGGATTGCTCGTAGCAGCTTCCGATCGTCCGGATTTCCCGAGCGACGAAGAAACCCTGCTGTTGACCGTGTCGGCCAATCATCTCGCGCTCGTACTGCAGGACGCCCGGCTCCGGCGCGGGCAGACGAGGGAGATAGATGGGGCGGAAGGGACCGAAGACGCACTGCGCATGAGCGGCCGCAACGCGCGCTTGATCATCGACAACATTCCCGCAGGGGCCGCCCTGATGGAACCGAACGGTGCCGTCGAAGTCGCCAACAACCGGATCGTGGAATATTTTGGCAAGACCCTCGAGGAATTGAAGCAATGGGGAACGAGCGACGCAATTCATCCCGACGACCTTCCTCGCGCCCTTGAGGCCTTTGTGCATTCGGTAGAAAGCGGAGAACCCTATTTTCTGGAAGGGAGGATGCGTCGATTTGATGGAGTTATCGCTGGTTTCAGGTTCGCGGGCTGCCCATCCTGGATGCAAGCGGAACCCTCACCAAGTGGTGTGTTCTGCACACCGACGTCGATGAGCAAAAGCGCGCCGAGGAAGCTGCAGCCGCGAGCGAGCGCAATCTCAACATACTCCGGTCCGAACTTGCGCACGCGGCCCGGGTGATCAAGTTTCGGAGTCCTGAGTGCGTCTGTCGCGCATGAAGTCAGTCAGCCCCTGTCGGGCGTGATAACCAACGCCGGCACCTGCTCAGCCAATGTTGACGAATCCGCCGGATATTGCCGGCGCGCTTGAAACGACGCGACGTGCGATTCGTGATGGCAACCGCGCCGCACAAGTGATCTCCCGTCTGCGTGCGATGTTCGGCAACAAGGAATTTGATACAGCGGCCATGGACCTCAACGAAACGGCGCGCGAGGTCATCGCCTTGTCTGCGCATGAGCTGCAAAGACACAGAATTGCCGTTCACACGGAATTCAGCGAAAAGTCACTCCAAGTGATCGGCGATCGTGTCCAGATTAGCAAGTCATCCTGAACCTGATCCTCAACGCTTCCGATGCAATGAAGAATAACGAAGGCCGGCCCCGAGAACTTTTCATAGAAACTTCCGACAAGAGACCCGGTTTGGCGTGTCTGACGGTTCGCGACACCGGTTGCGGATTGGCGCCGGATCTCTTTCAACAAGCTCTTTGCTGCTTTTTATACGACCAAACCGGATGGGATGGGGATTGGTTGTCGGTGGCCGATCCATTATCAAACATCACGGTACGGTTTTGGGCGTCGCAAAACCAGGGTTCGGGAGCGACCTTTTCCTTTTCTATTCCTCGCTGAATATCTGGTGTGCCCAGCCGGAAGATCGCGACCATTCGCGTACGCCGGCCTCGGCGATACGCATCTCAAGCCCTTTGTCTGAGATACCTTAGTATCGATTGGACCGCGCGGCTTACGCGCCCATCCGTTTTCGGCCGCCGGGTCGTCCAAAGGTATCGGCGAGACCTGTAGTCGATAGATGCGGTTCTCCGGACGCGTCATCTCTCGTGCGCAGTCAATGCATAACGGGAGACAAAAACATGGCCGTCCAGATCTCACATCCCTCGCGACGCACCTTGCTTGTGGCATCGGCAGCCGTGGGAGGCATGGCGTTCGCCGGCGCCGGTTTCGGCGAAGCGATCGCCGGCGGCGGATCAGGCGACATCCGCCCCTTCCGCGCCGACATTCCGCAAGAGATGGTCGACGATCTGCGCCGCCGCATCGCCGCGACGCGCTGGCCGGAACGCGAAACCGTCACCGACCGCTCGCAGGGCAATCAGCTCGCGACGATGCAGGACATCGTGAACTACTGGGGCACGGATTACGACTGGCGCCGGGGCGAGGCGAACAACTCAATGCGTTTTCCCAATTCACGACGGAGATCGACGGCCTCGACATTCATTTCATTCACGTCCGCTCGCGCCATCCCGGAGCGTTGCCCCTCATCGTCACGCATGGCTGGCCCGGTTCGATCTTCGAGATGCTGGGCATCATCGGTCCGCTGACCGACCCGACGG
>CAWDKN010000081.1:0-142915 GCA_963802815.1 uncultured Alphaproteobacteria bacterium | reverse complement strand
CATCGAACGGCTCGCCGTCGTCCTCCGCCGCTTCGGCGCCGACGTACGGCCGGGCGTGAGCACGTGGCCGTGTCTTGCGGATTTCTTCCAGCTTCGCGGACTCGCAGAACCCGGCGATGTCGGCGTACTCGCCCGCACCTTTGTCGCCGCGCCAGGCGTGATAGGTGCCGGCGATCTTCGCGATGTCCTCGTCGGTCAGTTCGCGATGTACGCGGTCCACGAGCGTTCCCATCTTGCGGGCGTCGATGAACAGCGTCTCGCCGCGCCGGTCGCGGAAGCGCGCCGTTCTTCTTGTCGCGCGCAAGAAACCACAGGCAGACCGGAATCTGGTCGAGTAGAAGAGCTGGCCCGGCAGCGCGACCATGCAGTCCACGAGGTCGGCCTCGATGATCGCCTTGCGGATCTCGCCTTCGCCGGACTGGTTCGACGACATCGAGCCGTTCGCGAGCACGAAGCCGGCGAGGCCTGTCGGCGCGAGGTGGTGAGATGAAGTGCTGCACCCAGGCGAAGTTGGCGTTGCCGGCCGGCGGCGTGCCGTAGACCCAGCGCTTGTCGTCCTTCAGCAGCTCGCCGCGCCAGTCGCTATCGTTGAACGGCGGGTTGGCGAGCACGTAGTCGGCCTTGAGGTCGGGGTGCGATCGTTGTGGAAGGTGTCGCCGTGCGCGATCTGGGCGTCGATGCCGCGGATCGCGAGGTTCATCTTCGCGAGCCGCCAGGTCGTGTAGTTCGACTCCTGGCCGTAGATCGAGATGTCGCCCATGCTTGCCGCCGTGGCGCGTCGATGAACTTCTCGCTCTGCACGAACATGCCGCCGGAGCCGCAGCAGGGATCGTAGACGCGGCCCCTGTAGGGCGCGAGCATCTCGACCAGCACGCGCACGACGTGCGACGGCGTGTAGAACTGGCCGCCCTTCTTGCCCTCGGCGCTGGCGAATGCGCGAGGAAATATTCGTAGACGCGGCCGAGCATATCCTTGGCGCGGTCGGCCGCGGCGCCGAGTCCGATGTCGCTGACGAGGTCGATGAGTTCGCCGAGCCGCGGCTTGTCGAGGCCGGGCGCGCGTAGTCCTTCGGCAGCACGCCCTTGAGCGATGGATTGTCGCGCTCGATGGCGGCCATGGCGTCGTCCACGAGCCGGCCGATCGTCGGCTGCGGCGCCTTCGATTTAGTGACGCCCAGCGCGCTTCCTTGCGGCACCCAGAAGATGTTCGCGGCGCGGTATTCGTCGGGGTCCTCGGATCAGCCCCTGCTGCCTTTTGCGCCGTCGAGCTCGGCGTGCTTGGCCTCGAAGGCGTCGGAGATGTATTTCAGGAAGATGAGGCCGAGGACGACGTGCTTGTACTCGGCCGCGTCCATGTTGTTGCGCAGCGCGTCGGCCGCAGCCCACAGCTTGGCCTCGAAGCCGAGAGGACCGTTCTCCTTCTTCGGCTAGGGGATTTCTTCGTGTCGCTCAGGTTGGACTCCGATTTGTGATGTTCGAGGGCATGCGTTTTCGGGCCGTTCTCGCCGCGATTCATGCAGCGCCGAGAACGAAAACGGCGGCGAAATAGTCTCAGAAATTTAGAGTGACTTACCGACGGCGAAACACAACTCGAACGCGTGATCCTGTCAAGCTGGGCCTGTGGCGAGACACGGCCCTCTCCGGAGTTCGGTGCGGTCCCCCCCAAAGTTCGGCGTCATCGCGCCGAACTTTGCCCCCTCCGACGTTGCGGACCGACCGTTGCGGAAAGGGACCTGTTTGCGCGGTCCGGTCGCGCTTGTTTTAATCGCCGTCAACCGGAGGGCGGCGGGGTTTGCGGCAACGGCGGCAATGACCATGCGCTGATCGCATCGTCATAGACCGCCAACGCGCAATGCCTGAAAAAAAGCCGGAACGCATGGCAATGCCCCAGTTCGAACGCTACATCGGCATCGACTATTCCGGCGCCCAGACGCCCACCGCGAGCCTGAGCGGTTTGCGTGTCTATCTCGCCGAGGGAGATCGATTGCCTGTCGAGGTGGCTCCTCCGCCAAGTCCGCGGAAGTACTGGACGCGACGCGGTATCGCCCATTGGCTGGTCGAGCGCCTGTCGGAAGACGCTCCCGCGCTCGTCGGCATCGACCACGGTTTCTCGTTTCCCCTGCGATACTTCGAACACCACAACCTGCCGCTCGACTGGCCCGCGTTTCTCGAGGACTTTCAGCACCATTGGCCGACCGACGAAGACATCTATGTCGATTTCGTGCGCGACGGCCAGGCCGGCAATGGTGCGGCACGCGGCGGCAACACGCGCTGGCGGCGTCTGACCGAGCAACGCGCCGGTGCCGCAAAATCCGTCTTCCATTTCGACGTGCAGGGATCGGTGGCGAAGTCCACGCATAGCGGACTTCCCTGGCTTCGCTTCCTTCGCAACCGTGTCGGGGATCGCGCGCATTTCTGGCCATTCGACGGCTGGGACATTCCCGCGGGCCGCTCCGCGATCGCCGAGGCCTATCCGGCGCTGTGGAGTCGCGGCTTCGCCAGGGACGACAGAACGGCCGATCAGCACGACGCCTACAGCATCGCCGCGTGGACATCTCGCGCAGACCGGGACGGCAGCCTCGTGTCCTATTCGAATCCCGACCTCGACCCCGCCGAACGCAAGATCGCTGACATCGAAGGCTGGATACTCGGCGTTCCCGGCTCGATCCGCGGCGGGTAGCGCCGACGGGTTCGCTACACACTGCATCGCCGCAGCGACGCGCCGCGCGGATATTCTCGCTCGTCGGTGCGGTCCTCCCCCAAAGTTCGGCGCTGCCGCGCCGAACTTTGCCCCCCCCCGGCTCCGCCTAAAGGCTTCGCCGCGGCAAGTGAGGCTCGCTTGGCACGCCGGAGCTTTAGCGAAGGCGGCCGACGTTGCGGAGGGGGGACCTGTTTGCGCGCTCCTCTCGCGCTTGCTCTAATCCGCCGTCGGCCGGGGGGCGGGGGATGGGATTTCGATCGTCAGCAGCGGCGTTCGCCGTCGCGTGTTTCGCTTGTCACCTGTCGCCGCCGGCGCAGGCCGCGCCGCTCGAGGCGTATGGCGCCTATCCCAATCTCGAGGATGTCGAGATCTCGCCGGACGGGACGAAGCTCGCCTATGTGACGGTCGCGGGCGATACGCGGCGCGTGGTGGTGCAGGCGGTCGGCAATCCTGCTCCGCTCGCCGTCGTCGCCGCGGGCGACCAGAAGCTGCGCGCGCTCGCGTGGGCCGGCAATGACACGATCCTGATCACGACTTCGCAGGCCACCTATCTCGGAGACGTGCCCGGCACGTTCGGGGAGTGGTTCACGACTCGCAGCTTCGCGATCGCGGAGCACGACACGCATGTGCTTCTGGCCCGCGTGGACGATTCGACGGATGTGACGTTCGGGCCGCCGATGGTGCGGTCGGCGGCGGCGGATGCCCTCTCCACCACTCGCGCTGCGCGCGAGCGGTCCCCCTCCCCCATGCTGACGCACGGGGGAGGAAAGCTGCAGGTGTTCGTGATTGCTCCGTATTACGGCGACGACACGCCGCGCAAGGCGCTGTTCCGCATCGAACTCGGCAGCAACGATGGCGACAAGCTCGACTCCCATTCGATCGATGCGCGCGGCTGGATCGTCGATGGCGACGGCACCGTGATCGCCGAGGAGAACTACAATGTGGAACACAGCCTGTGGAACCTGGAGCTGAAGCAGGATGGCGACTGGCGCACGATCGACAGTGTCGTGGCGCCCATCGATCCGCCGAGGATGGAGGGGTTGAGCGAGGACGGCCAGGCGTACCTGGTGGGCGCGTTCGCGAACGGGCGTTACGCGCTCACGGCGTTCTCGGTCGCGACGGGGGCTGCGGTGCCGGTGCCCGTGCCCGTCGCGCTTGGCGACATCGGCGGATTCATCGAGGATCCGCTCAGCCATCGCATCATCGGCGCCGCGGTGAACGGGACGATCCAGCGCGAGGTGTTCTTCTCGCCCGCGAGCCAGGCGCTGTGGCAGCTCGTGGCCGGCGCGTTTCCGCGCGCGCAGGTGACGCTCGCATCCTGGTCGGAAGACAAGACGAAGATCGTGGCGCATGTGTTCGGGCCGGACGACGGCGATCTGTACATGCTGGTCGATCTCACCGCGAAGCGCGCCGATGCGATCGGGCCCGCGTACAAGGGTATCGGCCGCGCCGACATCGCGCCGGTGACGGCGATCACCTACACGGCGGCGGACGGGATGACGATCCCGGCGTATCTCACGCTGCCGCGCGATAGGCCGGCGAAGGCGCTGCCGCTGATCGTGTTTCCGCATGGCGGGCCGGCCGTGCGCGACGAGTACGGCTTCGACTGGTGGGCGCAGGCGATGGCGTCGCGCGGCTACGCCGTGCTGCAGCCGGAGTTTCGCGGCTCGGACGGCTATGGCGGAGAATTCCTGGCGGCGGGGTTCGGGCAGTTCGGCCGCAAGATGCAGAGCGATCTGTCGGACGGCGTGCGGGCGCTGGCGGCCGCCGGGACGATCGATCCCAGGCGCGTGTGCATCGTCGGCGCAAGCTATGGCGGCTATGCGGCGCTGGCGGGCGCGACGCTGGATGCGGGCGTCTATCGCTGCGCAGTGTCGGTGGCGGGCGTCTCCGACCTGCACCTCATGCTTGCGGGGACGAAACCGCACAGCGTCGAACCGGAGAGTCCCGCGACGCGATACTGGCTGCGCTTCATCGGGGCGCAGAGCGTCGACGATCCGCTGCTGCTGACGTTCTCGCCGATCACCTATGCCGACAAGGTGACGATCCCGATCCTGCTCGTGCACGGCAGCCTGGACACGGTGGTGTCGGAAGCGCAGAGCACGCGCATGGCGGACGCGCTGAAGAAGGCGGGGAAAGATGTGAGCTTCGTCGAGCTCGGCAGCGAGGATCACTGGCTGAGCCGGGCCGTGACGCGGACGCAGATGCTGGAGGCGGTGGTGGGGTTTGTGGAGAAGAATAATCCGCCGTGAGGGGGTGTGCGTGCGGCGTCCGAGTTTCCCCCGCTCTTCGCGAGCGAGGGTCCCCCGCCCCCCAGCCCCCGCCCGCAAGGGGCGGGGGAGTGACGTTGGAGTTTGGTTGGGGGAATGACGTTGAGTTTTGATTTTCGGTGTTCGAAGTGAAGTTGAAAAAACCTCGGTGAACTCCCCCACCCCTTTCTCCCGACGTTCGTCGAAAATCTTCCTCCCTATTCTTCGCGAGAACGCGACATCGTTTTGAGCGTGCGGCGCGCGAGGTTGGCGGCGCGCGGCGGGTGCCTCTGCCGTCGTTTCCGCTGGACAAATTATATCAGAACCGATATAAGCCATGAAGACAGTCATCTTTGCGGGCGACTCCCTTGCCGTCATTCGTTCGTTTCCCGATGAACCGCGGCAAGAGATCGGACATCAGATCGACCTGGTTCAGCGCGGTCTCGAGCCGGATCACTGGAAACCGATGGCCGCGATCGGACCAGGCGTGCGCGAGATTCGGGTAAGCGGCAGAGCGGGCGAATTTCGTACGATCCATGTCGCGACGTTCGCCGAGGCGATCTATGTCCTGCATGCGTTCCAGAAGAAGACGCAACGCACCGCCAAGCGCGACCTCGAACGCGCCATCCGGCGCTACGCAGAAATCATCTGGAGAAGAAGATGAGCAGGATGCAGAAATTTGCCAGCATATGGGACGCGATCGAGACAGATCCCGGCGAGGCCGCGAGTTTGAAAGCTCGCTCCGATCTCATGATTGCGATTCGTGGAGTTGTCGACACATGGAAAGGTACGCAAGCAGGATCGGCGAAGCGTCTGGGCATTACGCAGCCGCGGCTCAACGATCTGCTGCGCGGGCGTATCGGCAAGTTCAGCCTCGATGCGCTCGTTGATTTGGCGAGCAAGGCCGGCTTGTCGGTGCAGGTGAAGATCACACGCGCGGCGTAGAGGGCGGTCCGTCGTGCGCGCGTCTGGCGAGTTTCGCGATGCCGGCGTCATGACTGCGTGCACTCCTGGCGCACCCCCGCCCCCCAGCCCTCGCCCGCGGGGGGCGGGGGGCGGGGGCTCTTGTCGAAAAGTCCTCCCCATCGTTCGGCGCGTTGCGCCGAACGATGCCCCTCCAGCAAGTGGAGGGGGGATGTTCGCGACAAATGCGGCATCGTTTTGAGCGTGCGGCGCGCGAGGTTGGCGGCGCGCGATCTTGACTGGACTACGGAAATTCCGTATAAGCGAAATGCACACGGTCGTTGAAACGGAGTCCTTCCTCAAGACTGCATCCGCGGCGGGAATGTCCCAGGGCGAGATCGAGAAGGTGGTCGATACCATCGCGGCCAATCCGCGCGCCGGCGACGAGATCGTGGGCACGGGCGGCTGCCGGAAGGTCCGGGTTGCCGGACGCGGGAAGGGCAAGAGCGGGGGGTATCGCGTGATCACGTTTTTCTCCGGCCCAGGCATCCCTGTGTTTCTGCTCTATGCGTATTCGAAGGGGGATCGAAGCGATCTGGACGGCGCTCAGAGAAATGTGTTGCACAAGCTGAGCAGGACTTTTCTCGAGAAATACAGGTCACAACGGATTGTCAGGAGCAGGCGGCGATGAGCAAAAAGGCGTTCGAGGGGATAAAGGAAGGTCTCAAGCAGGCGATCGCATTTGCGGACGGGACGGGAAAGCGCTCGTCCTATCGCGTCCATATCCCCCCGGATCTCGACGTCAGGAAGATTTCGCAAAGCGACGGGTCTCACGCAGCAGGAATTTGCGGAGCTTTACGGGTTCAATCTCGCGCGCCTGCGCGATCTCGAGCAAGGGCGCACGCATCCCGATTCCGTGGTGCGGGCGTATCTGCTGGTGATCAAGCGCCGGCCCGATGCCGTGCGGGAGGCGCTGGCGGCGTAGGGGTGCGTTTGCGCCTGTCATACGTGCCTGCTCTAATCCGTCGTCAGCCGGGGGGCGGGTATGGGGATTCGGTCTGTTGCGGCGGCTTTGGCTGCTGCGTGTCTTGCCTGCGCGGTCCCGGCGCGCGCGGCGCCCATCGAGGCGTATGGCGCCTATCCCAATCTCGAGGATGTCGAGATCTCGCCGGACGGCACCAAGCTCGCCTATGTGACGGTCGCGGGCGATACGCGCCACGTCGTGGTGCAGACGATCGCCGATCCCAAGCCGGTCGCCGCGATCGATGCGGGCGACCAGAAGCTTCGCCACCTGGACTGGGCCGGCAACGACACGCTGCTGATCACGACCTCGCAGACCTCGCATGTCATCGGGCTGATGGGCGGGCGGCGGGAGTGGGAGATGACGCACAGCTTTCGCCTCGCCGAGAACGACCAGGAGCTGCTGCTGGACGACGTGCCCGGCGCGCTGCCTGTCACGCTGGGGGCACCGATCGTGCGCAACGTCGACGGCGTGCCGGCGGCGTTCGCGATCGGCGCGTATTACAAGATCGACAATGGCCGCGCCGTGCTCTTCCGCATCAATGTCGCAAGCAATGCGGCAACCCTGGTGGAATTGTACTCATCGCAGGCGCGCGGCTGGATCGTCGACGCCTCGGGCACAACGATCGCGGAGGAAGACTACAACATGCAGGACAGCCTGTGGAGCCTGAAGCTGAAGCAGGGCAACGACGTGGCAGACGATCGACAGCGAAACCGCGCCCATCGATCCGCCGGAGATGGAAGGGCTGAGCGAAGACGGACAGTCGATCCTGGTGCGCGAATTCACCGGCGGACATTTTGCGCTCAAGGCGTTCTCGACCGCGACCGGCGCGCCGGTCCCGGCGCCGGCGTCCGCCAAGACGTATGGCGACTTTATCGAGGATCCGGCAACGCACCGCATCATCGGCGCGGAGGTCGAGGGCGACGTGCTGCAAGACGTGTTCTTCTCGCCCGCGAACCAGAGCCTGTGGCGGCGGGCCTCGGAGTTGTTCAGCCAGGCGCAGGTCACGCTCGAATCCTGGTCGGACGACAAGACCAGGATCGTCGTCCATGTGTTCGGGCCGGACAATGGCGACATGTACATGCTGGTCGATCTCACGGCGAACCGGGCCGATCCGATCGGCCCCGCCTATGCCGGCGTCGGGCGCTTCGACATCGCACCGGTGAAAATCATCGAGTACAAAGCGGCGGACGGGCTGACCATCCCGGCCTATCTGACGCTGCCGCGCGACTTACCCGCCGGCGCGAAAAGTGGGCCCGCAAAGAACCTGCCGCTGATCGTGTTCCCGCATGGCGGCCCGGCGGCGCGCGACGATTACGGCTTCGACTGGTGGGCGCAGGCGATGGCCTCGCGCGGCTATGCGGTGCTGCAGCCGGAATACCGAGGCTCGGACGGCTTCGGCGGCGATTTCCTCGCGGCCGGCTTCGGGCAGTGGGGCCGCAAGATGCAGACCGACCTGTCGGACGGCGTGCGGGCGCTGGCGGCGCAGGGCACGATCGATCCCAGGCGCGTGTGCATCGTGGGGGCGAGCTATGGCGGCTATGCGGCGCTGGCCGGCGCCACGCTGGACACGGGCGTCTATCGCTGCGCGGTGTCGGTGGCGGGGCTGTCGGACCTGCAGGGCTTCCTGCGCTGGCGCGAGCAGCGAGACGTAACCCGCGAGGACGTCGCGACGCGCTTCACGCTGCGCTACCTGGGGGCTGCGAGCGACGACGACCCGGTGCTGGATACGCTCTCGCCGATCTCCCATGTCGACAAGGTGACGGTGCCGATCCTGCTCGTGCACGGACGCGACGACACGGTGGTGCCGCTGGAGCAGAGCGAGGACATGGCGGACGCGCTGAAGAAGGCGGGCAAGGATGTGAGCCTCGTCACGCTCGACGGCGAGGATCATTGGCTGTCGAAGGCTGTGACGCGAACGCAGATGCTGCAGGCGGTGGTGGGGTTCCTGGAGAAGAACAATCCGCCATGAGGGGCGTGGCCTTCCCTTGCGCTACGACGTTCACACTTCTGGAACGGCCGTTGGACGGTGGCGATCAGAGCAACACGTCCCGAATTGCAAACACGCAAATATCGTCATCGCACGGCGCGCACCCCGATCCGCGCGAGAGCGCGGTCGGAGTGTAAACTGGCGCGGACCGTGTTTTCCCTCGCGTGGAAAAAAATGGGTCGCCCGGACCGGCTGTCCGCCGGCCGTGCGATGACGACAGTGTTTGCATTGCCATATTCGTGACTGTCAGCTCCAGGAGCAGTGGCGGTGATGGTGGCGCACCGTGCAGACCTGGCGACGATGGTGGGACGGCCCGCGGTTCTGAGCGTGGTTGTCCTGAACCTGGTGGATGTTCTGGTCGTGCCGTTGTCCGTTGTCCATGGCGGAATGGTCCTGGGCATAGGCCGCGGTGCCGCCGAGCAGCGTGATCGCGAGCGCGGCCGTCATCAAGAAGTTCATGGGCGTTCCTCCGTGTTGTGTGGTGCGAGGCATCGGCCCGCCGGACGGGTTGTTTGTTCTGGAAATCGTCGGAGAGGCGTGCCTGCGATGGAGAACGTCTTGCCGCGGCGTTGGTTCCCGTTTCGGCTGCGCTAGCCAACCGGCGGCGCGTTCGCCGCAAGCTCCGCGTCGGACAATTTCCAGAACGCGTGCGGAATTTGCACGCCGACGATCAGGATGTGGTCGACGGCCCCGTCGCCGGCGCCGAGCGGCAGAAAAGCCGTTTCGTGATGGGGCTGGCTGGCTGAATTGGTCTTGTGATCGCTCGGACCGCGAACGGCAAAGGCGATGCCCGTGACGCGCACCTGCTCATAAGCGTTGCGGAGGATCGCCCCGAATTCCGGCGCGCGCGTCTCGATGAACGACAGGCGCAGCCCCTTGAAATTCGTCCGGAAGGCGCGCCGTTCGGCGTCGCCGACGTAGCGGTACTCGTAGTCGGCGCCGTCATCGATGACGGCGACGATCACGGTGTAGGGAAGAACCGCGGCGAGGCCCCTGAGCGTCAGGTCGCTGCGCGCGGGAAAGCGGCGCGCGCCGCAGAGCGAGCGCCAATAGGCCACGGCCCTTTGGACCAAGCCGTTCGCGACCTCGTCGACGGAAATGACGACCGGGCCGGGCGGACCGGCGGTCGGCGCGATCGGGTGTGCGTTCGGCATGGCGCAATCGGCTTTCGACGGATGCGATCCATTTTCGAGCCTGAACGGTTAAGGTCGCGGCCGCACCGGGATCAGGGGAAATACGTAGGCGGGGACGAGCCGGCGTGTTTCCGTCAATGCGTCAGCAGCACCGGGAGCTCGCAGCCTTCGAGGAGCTCCTGCGTCACGCCGCCCAGGATGAACTCGCGGGCGCGGCTGTGGCCGTAGGCGCCGGAGATGAGGAGGTCGGCGCCCGCGCTGACGGCAGCACCGACGAGCGCGGTGGAGACGCGGTGACGGCCGGCGGTGACGGCGCAGACTTCGGGCGCTTCCTTCAGGTGCCAGCGCAATTGGCCGGCGAGCGCGCCGGCGGATTCGGCTTGCGCCGGCGCGGCCGCGCCTTCGGCGACGGCGAGCACGACGACGCGTTTGGCCTTGCGCAGGAAGGGCATCGCAGCTGTGAGCGCGCGCGCGGATTCGGCGGTGTTCTTCCAGGCGATGGCGACGACGTTGCCGGTCGCGGCCGGGATCTTGCGCGGCACCAGCAGGACCGGGCGGCCGCTCTGCATCACGATGTCGGCGAGCATCGCCGCCGGCAGGCCGAAAGGCTGCTCGTCGCGGCCGGTGACGACGAGATCGCGCACGCGCGCCTCGGCGATGATGCCGGCGCGCAGGTCGCCTTCATAGCTGCGCCAGCTGGCGCTCATCGCGCGGCTGCAATCCGAAGGCGGGATGACGGGAAGCGCATTGCGGCCGCAGAAGCTCTCGAAGGTGGATTTCGCGGCGGACGCGCATTTCGCGTTCTCGCCCTCGACGATGTCCCACATGTCCTGGGTGACGGCGCCCTCGCCCATGGTGATGGTCGAGATCTCCTCCACCGTGTCGCGGCGGATGTGCAGGCCGGCAATGTGGGCGTCGAACAGGGCGGCCACGCGCGCGGCCAGCGCCAGCGGCGCGGAGTTGCCGCCCGTGCCAAGGAGCGGGAGGAGGATCGTCTTCATGGGTCTCTTCCGAAGAGATGCGGGGCGATGATGGCGCGGGAGGGGCGTGGGCGCTTTGATCCAGGTCAGTCGTTGCCGGCGCAAAAAAGGGGATTGACCACAAAGACACGAAGGACAGCAGGGCGCGCCTGCAGCGCGCCGGACCCCTCCTTATTTTCTTCGTGCTCTTTGTGTCTTTGTGGTGCCGATTTTCTTGCGCGGTCCTCTTTCGGCGCGATGCCCCCTCCGACGGAGCGGAGGGGATTTAGCGCAGGCGCGCGCGGTCGCGGATGGTGATGCGGCGATAGTCGAGCGCGATGGCGCCCTGGCGTTCGAGCTTGCGCAGATGCGCGTTCACGGTCTTGCGCGACAGGCCGGTCATCTCGCCGAGCTGGGCCTGGGTGATTGAGATCACGGCCGCCCCCTCCGGCACGCGCTGCGCGCGTGCCGCCTCCCCCATGCCGCGCACAATGCTGCGCACAGGGGAGGAAAGCGATGGTGCGTTCGCGGCCAGCAGTGCGAGGCGCGCGGCGACGCGTCTTGCCGGCGGCAGGTGCATGAGGTCGGCGAATTGCAGCGCGGCGGCGAGCTGGGCGTAGAGCAGGGTGGTGAATTTGCGCCAGATTCCGGGCTCGCTGCGCGCGATCTCGTCGAGCGCGGAATCGGGCACGTGCAGCAGGCGCGAGGGTTCGCCCGCGATCGCGGTCAGGAGGCGCGGGCCGCCGCCGAAGCGCGCGGCCTGTCCGAACAATTGTCCCGCCTGCACGATGTCGATCAGGCGCGGCTCGCCGCCTTTCGGCGTGACGAGGAGATGCACCGACCCTTCGATCACGCCGTAGAGTCCGTTGAGCGCGTCGCCGGTGCCGTAGATCCACTGGCCGGTGTCGATGCGGGTGATGCGGGCGCGGCCGAGCAGGGCTTCGCGAAGCTCCGGGGTCTGGCGCGCGAGCCAGCGGTTGCGGGCGAGGATGCGGGTGTCGGCGAGCATGGCTGCGGCGGTCCTCCCCCATCTTTGGGCGCGACGCGCCGAAAGCTGCCCCTGCGATTGCGCGGAGGCAGAAGAATGTAACGATCGTGACAATCCCGCAAGCGGGGGCTGGTATCGTGGCGCGGGACGAAAACGAGGCGTGCGCGATGATCGAGATCCGCAGACACGAAGGCGGTTGCGGCGCGGAGGTGCTGGGCGTCGATCTGCGCGCCGCCTCCGACGACGACATGGCAACGATCCGGCGCGCGCATGCGGAGCACGGCGTGGTGTTCTTCCGCGACCAGGCCCTGCGCGAAGAGGATCACATCGCCTTCGCCAGACGCTGGGGGCGGATCGAGATCAACCGCTTCTTCCCGCACGACGCGAACTTCCCGGAGATCGCCGAGGTGCGCAAGGAGAAGGCGCAGAAGACCAATATCGGCGGCGGCTGGCACACCGATCACAGCTATGACGCGATTCCGGCGATGGGCTCGATCCTGCTGGCGCGGGTGCTGCCGATGTCGGGCGGCGACACGATGTTCGCGAACATGTACGCGGCCTATGAGGCGCTGCCGGCGCAGACGAAGGCCCGGATCGCGGGGCTGCGCGCGGTGCATTCCAACGTGCATGTGTTCGGCGCCAAGGCGATGGCGCGCCACGAGCGCGCGGGCGCCTTCAACCATGACGGCGTCGGCGAGGCGGTGCATCCCGTCGTCATCACCCATCCGGCGAGCGGCAAGAAGGCGCTGTACGTCAATCCGGGATTCACCATCCGCTTCGAGGGCGAGACGGCGGAAGAGAGCCGGACGCTGCTGCACGCACTGTTCGCCCACGCGCTGCAGCCGCAATTCCACAGCCGCTTTTCGTGGCGGCCGGGCTCGATCGCGTTCTGGGACAACCGCGCGACCTGGCACTACGCGCTCAACGACTATCACGGCGAGGAGCGGCTGATGCACCGCATCACGATCGCGGGGGAGCGGTTGAATTAGGGCGGGGTTGCCCCCTCCACCACTCCGCTTCGCGGAACGGTTCCCCTCCCCGCTTGCGGGCTGCGCGATTCACACATCTCGATGGGTGAACCGCGCAGGCTCAGCCGCTGGCGTGCCGCATGTTCGGCGGCGCGCGGTTCGCGGGGTCGGCGGCGAGCGCGATGCGCACGAGGTCGGAGAGGCTGCGCGCGTTCATCTTGTCCATGATGTGGGCGCGGTGGATCTCGATGGTGCGCGGCGAGATGCCGAGCTCGTGGGCGGCGACCTTGTTGGAGCGGCCGATGACGAGCTGGTCCAGCACGCTCTTCTCGCGCGGCGTCAGAAGCGCCAGCGTGCGCTGCGCCACCTTCGCCTCCTCGGCGAGCTTGCGCGTGTCCTGCCCGATCTCGAGCGCGCGGCGCACGCTCGACAGCAGCAGCTCGTCGTCGAAGGGCTTCTCGATGAAGTCGACGGCGCCCGCCTTCATCGCGCGCACCGCCAGCGGCACGTCGCCATGGCCGGTGATGATGATGACGGGAAGGCCGATCTTGCGGGCGGCGATCTGCTCCTGCAGCTGCAGCCCGTCCATGCCGGGCATGC
Organism: uncultured Alphaproteobacteria bacterium; assembly: GCA_963802815.1. Lineage (GTDB taxonomy): Bacteria > Pseudomonadota > Alphaproteobacteria > Micropepsales > Micropepsaceae > Rhizomicrobium. The sequence continues at coordinate 129,404 of CAWDKN010000081.1, read as the reverse complement.
GGATGTCGGCGATGAGGCAGCCGCCATGGGCGAGATTGTCGTCGAGAAGCTCCTGCGCGCTGCCGAAGCATTTGACGCGGTGGGTGGCGGATACGAGCAGGGCGCTGATCGAGTCCCGCACCGAAAGATCGTCGTCGACGACGAATACCATTGTGTTTGCGGTCATGCTTGCACTCCCTCCAAGCCGGCTCCGGGCAGCACGATGCGGAAAACCGTGCCTGTCGGCGCACGGTTGACTGCGGAAATCGTGCCGCCATGGGAGTTGACGATCGAATGACTGATGGAAAGGCCGATGCCCATGCCGCGCGCCTTCGTCGTGGTGAAGGGCTGGAACAGGCGTGCCCGGACGTCGGCGGGAAGTCCCGGGCCCGTGTCGCTCACGGTCAGCTCGACGCAGTTTCCGTCGCCGTTCGCGGTGGCGATCGCAAGCTCGCGCGTCTCCTCGCCCTGCATCGCCTCGAGGCTGTTGCGGATGAGATTGATCACGACCTGCTGGATCTGGATGCGGTCGATCATCACGGGCGGGATCGCCGGATCGAGGTCGAGCCTGATCTTGACGTCGAGATGGGCCGTGCCGACGATGCCGAGCGCGACGGCCTCCTCGGCGACGCGGTTGAGATTCTCGAGCCCGCGCTGGGTGTCGCGCTTCTCGACGAACTCGCGCAGGTTCCGGATGATGGCGCCGGCGCGCAGGACCTGGACGCCGGCCTTGTCGATCATCTCGATGGCGCGCGGCACCGATTCCGCGGCGCCGGTGTCGAGCGTGCGGCGCCCGGCCTTGATGTAGTTCATGACCGCGGTCAGCGGCTGGTTGAGCTCATGGGCGATCGCCGCCGACATCTGGCCCATGGCGTTGAGCCGCCCGACATGAAGCATTTCGGCCTGCAGCGTCTCGAGCCGCCGCTCGGTGCCCTGGCGCTGCGAGATATCGCGCACGAAGCCGGTGTACAGCGTCCTGGAGCCGAACCGCACTTCGCCGATGGAAAGCTCGATCGGGAAGGTGCTGCCGTCGGAGCGCAGGCCGGTGACGACGCGGCCGATGCCGATGATGCGGCGTATGCCCGTCCGGCGGTAATTGGCCATGTAGGTGTCGTGCTCGTCCGCGAAGGGCGGGGGCATCAGCATCTTGATATTCTTGCCGATGACGGATTCGGGCGGATAGCCGAACAGGCGCGAGGCGGCGGGGCTGAACGATTTCGATCAGGCCCTTGTCGTCGATGGTCACGATCGCGTCGGGCACGGTGTCGAGGATGGAGCGCAGCCGCGCCTCGCTCTCGCGCACGGCGTCCTCGGCGCGCTTCTTGTCGGTCAGGTCGTGAATGATCCCGACGAAGACGCGCTCGCCGCCGACCGGGCCTTCGCCGACGGAGAGATACATCGAGAAGCGCGAGCCGTCCTTGCGGCGGCCGACGACTTCGCGGCCCGAGCCGATGATATGTTTCTCCCCCGTCGAGCGATAATGCGCGAGATAGCCGTCATGCTCGCTGTGATAAGGCTCCGGCATCAGCATCTTTACGTTGCGTCCGATCACCTCGTCGGGGCGATAACCGAACAGCGTCTCGCAGGCTTTGTTGAAGACCTGAATCTCGGCCCGGGAATCGATCACGATGACGCCGTCCACCGCGGTGGCCACAAGAGCATCAAACAGCGCGTCCTACCTCCCGGCAGATCAAGTGGATCAAGCCGCCCTCAGCGATATCAACCCTCGTGTGCCGGCCACAGTTCCGTGTGTCGAGCCATAAGACACTACACTACTTAAGGGTGACCACCTACAACTTGATCGGTCTTTGCAGTTGCGAAGGCCGGTTCGGCCACCGGATCCCAGGGAACTTCGTCCCCCTGCGTAGAAGTCCCTACGCGGATTGCCCGAATGGTCCGTGTGCGAACCGACCCGCTAACGTCGCCTCGACCGAAAATGTGCGAGGAGATCGTTGGCGTGGATACTCAAAAACCGGTGACGGACATCGTTTCGCGCATCCGCGCGCAGGCGCAGGAGATGCGCGGCTTCGCGAGCGTCGCGTGCGACGCGGTCTACGCCGACAGGATGATCGCAGTCGCGATGGAACTCGACCGTCATGCCGACGACCTGTGCGGCGCGGCCGCCCGCGGAGAGATCCGATGAGGACGCGCATCGCGGTCATCGGCGATGCCGCCGACGCGGAATCCGCAACCGGGGTCCTGATCCGCCGCTGCGGCCTCGAGGTGTGGATTCCGGCCGATCCGGTCGAGCTTCTGGTGGGCCCGCTGGGGGCGCAGACGCTGTGCCTTTTCATCGACCGCCCGGGACGCTCGGGCTTGTGGGCCCTTGACGCTTTGCGCGAGCGCGGCGTGATGCATCCGGCGCTCCTCGTCGCCGACGACAAGGACGAATTGCCGCCGTCGCGGGTCGAAGCCGCGGGCGTGCTGGCGGTGCTGGCGCGGCCGGTGAACCCGCGCGAGCTGCTGTCGTGGCTGGAATGCCTCTGCGTGGCGCAGAAATTCTCCCGCGCGCGCACGACGCGGAGCGGCCGCCTCGCGGCCTGATTGGGGAATTGACGGGACGCGGGCGCGGGCGAACGCGCTTTGACATCAACGCCAACGGAGTCGATGGACAAGCATCTCCTCATCGTCAACGGACATCCGGACCCGCGTCCGCACCGCTTCTGCGCCGCCCTGTGCGACGCCACGGCGCGGGGCGCCGAGGCTGCGGGCTGGCGCACGCGCCTGGTTTCGGTGGGCGACCTCGCCCTGTCCGACGCGCCCGAGGTCCCCGTATCCGACTGGGATGCCGCGAATTCCCCGCAGCTCGACAAGGCGCTCGCCGATTTCCGCTGGGCGCAGAAGCTCGCCATCGTCTTTCCGCTGCTGCTGGACGCGCCGCCGCCCCTGCTCTGCAAGCTGCTCACGCGCGCGGCGGCCGAAGGGCGCGCGCTGCCGGCAAGCGTGGTGGTGACGATGAGCCTGCCCGGCTTCCTGCAGCGAGCCAATTATCGCGCCGGCCACAACCGCCTGAACCTGATCACGCTGCCCGGCGTCAAATCCGGCCGGCCGACCTTCATCGGCTGCGTCGAGACCATCTCCGACGCCCAGCGCCGCGGCTGGCTCACCACGCTGCAGGAACAGCAGGCGAAGCTGGCGGCGTAGTCTGCTTTCACGCTTCAAAAAAACGCGTCATGGCCGGGCTTGTCCCGGCGACCCATGAGCATCACCGCCAAATTGGCCGACGCCCCGATCCGCGCGAGAGCGCGGCCGGAGTGCAGGCTCTTGTGTCGGCACGCATAGACGTCGCCGCCCCGGCGTGGCCGCGCGAGCCGCGGCCAATTCTACGCTTGCGTTTATGGGTGGCCGCCACGGGGGCGGCCATGACGGGTTTTGTTCAGATCACGCCCGCCTTCTTCAGCGCGTCGTACGCATCCGGCGACAGCCCGAGTTTTTCCTTCCAGACGTAGTCGTTGTCCTGGCCCAGCGCGTGGCCGGCCCAGCGGACTTTGCCCGGCGTCGCCGACAGTTTCGGGAAGACGTTCTGCATCAGCATCTTCCCGAAATGCGGATGCGGGACGGCGACGATCGCCTCGCGCGCCTGGTAGTGCGCATCGGCCAGCATCTCGGGGGCACGATAGAGAGGACCGCAGGGCACGCCGCCCGCGTCGCAGAGCGCCTGGAGCTCGGCGCTGGTATGAATGTGCGACCAGTCGTTGATCAGGCGATCGAGCTCCTCCTGGTTGGCACCGCGCGCGTGATGATCCCGGAAGCGCGGATCGGTTGCGAGCCCGGGGCGGCCCATCACCTCGGCGAGGCGGGCGAAGACGGAATCCTGGTTGGCGGCGACGACGATCATGCCGTCGGAGGTGTCGTAGATGTTGGACGGCGCCACATTGGCGAGAACGCTGCCCGAGCGCTCGCGCACGAAGCCGGCGAGCTGGTATTCGGGAATCGTGCTTTCCATCATCGCCAGCACCGCTTCGTAGATGGCGGAGTCGACGACCTGGCCGCGTCCGGTCCTGTGGCGCGCCTCGAGGGCCGCGAGCGCGCCGACGCAGGCGAAGGTGGCGGCCAGGCTGTCGCCGAGCGAGATGCCGGCGCGCGAGGGACGCCGGTCGGGCTCGCCCATCAGGTAGCGCAGGCCGCCGAAGGCTTCGCCGACGGCGGCGTAGCCGGCCTTGCTCGCGTTCGGTCCCGTCTGGCCGTAGCCGGACACGCGCACCATGATCAGCCCGGGATTGGCGCGCGCGAGCGCGTCGTAGCCGAGGCCCCATTTCTCCATCGTGCCGGGACGGAAATTCTCGACCAGGACATCGCTCTTCGCGGCGAGCGCGAGGAGCGTCTTCTGTCCTTCGGGCTTGCGCAGGTCGAGCGTGGCGCAGCGCTTGTTGCGCGCGATCAGCGCGAAGCCCATCGGCTCGCCGTCGGCCTTCACCTGGCCCCAGGCGCGCATCGGATCGCCCTGGCCCGGCGGCTCGATCTTGATCACCTCGGCGCCGAGGTCGCCCAGGAGCTGGCCGCAGAAGGGGCCCGCGATCAGCGTGCCCAGTTCGATGACGGTGAGACCGTCCAGCGGGCCGGCCGCTCCCGCTTCTGTCTCCCGGTCCGCCATTTGCTTAGCCTCCAAACCATCCGGCGCGCGCCGCGGTTTTCTTGTATACAATGCGCCGCACGCTGGGTAGATCAAAGCGATGCCCCGAAGCGCTTTCCGATGACGACGACCGACGTAGAGCTTGTGGAAGTCTCGCCGCGCGACGGCCTGCAGAACGAATCCGTGCTGCTGTCGACCGCCGACAAGATCGAGCTGATCGCGCGTGCGACGAAATGCGGATTGCGGCGCATCGAGCTGACGAGCTTCGTCAATCCCAAGAAGGTGCCGCAGATGGCGGACGCCGAAGCCGTCGCCGCGGCCGGGCGCGGCATCGCGGCCGCACCGTCGGTGCTCACGCTCAATCTTCGCGGCGTCGAGCGGGCGCTTGCGGCGGGCGCAGTCGAGATCAACCATGTCTTCGTCGCCAGCGACACGTTTTCGATCCGCAACAACGGCGCGCCGACGGCGGCAACGCTGGAGGCATGGCCCGCGGTCGCGGCGCTCGCGCGCGCGAAAGGCGCCAGGCTCTGCGCCGTCATCGGCGTGGCGTTCGGCTGTCCCTTCGAAGGCGAGGTGCCTGCCGCGCGCCTCGGCGCCATCGCCGAGACGCTGATGCGCCACGCGCCGGACGAGCTCACGCTCGCCGACACCATCGGCGTCGGCGTTCCCGCCGACGTCAGGACGCGCTTTGCCGTCGTGCGCGCCGTTGCGGGGGAGGACGTGGCGCTGCGCGCGCATTTCCACGACACGCGCAACACCGGCGTGGCCAACGCGCTCGCGGCGTTCGATGCCGGCGTCGGGATCCTCGATTCCTCGCTGGCCGGAATCGGCGGCTGTCCGTTCGCGCCGGGCGCGGCCGGCAATGTCGCGACGGAAGATCTCGTCTATGCCTTCGAGCGCTCCGGCATCGCGACCGGAATCGATCTCGATGCCGCGATCGACGCGGCGCGCTGGATCGCGGGCAAGCTCGGCAAGACCGCGACGGGCATGGTCAGCAGAGCCGGCGGATTCCCGCGGCCCTGAGGGCGGTGCGGGCGCTGGGCCATGGGCCTGAACCAGGAGCTCGCGACATCAAGTCGGCACGACCGCGAAGCGTCGGTTTACGAATCATTGGCACCACAAAGACACAAAGGACGTGAAGAGGAAAAAGGAATGCCGGCTCGCAGCAGCGAGCCCTTTTCTTCCTCCGTGACCTTTGTGTCTCTGTGGTGAATCCTTTTCGCGCCGGCTCGCGCATCGTGGCCGCGAACTTCAAATTCGAAACCTAGTGAACCTTGCCGCCGCCGGCTCCGGCTTCCGCCGGCCAGCGGCGCGGCGCCTCGCCGTCCAGCCCGTCGGCGAGAAGGGCGACGCCGATGGCGAGACGGAGACGCCGGCGGACGTCCGGCATCGGGATCCGCATCGATCAGGTCGAGCACGTCGTTGCCGTGGCACGGCGTGCCGGTGAGAAGATGGTGAGAGAAATAGGCGATCAGGCGCCCCTGCACCTGCGCGCTCTCGGCGAGGATTTCGAAGGTCTCCAGCTCGACCGTCCGCGTCGCCACGCTCGAGGCGCGGTCGCGGCCGGCGACGGCAGCGCCGACCTCGGCGATCTCCGTCCCCAGCGAGGCGCATTCGATCGCCACGCCTATGAGCGCGCGGGCGATCAGGATCACATCCTCGTCGGCGCCCGCGTCGCCGACGCTTTCCTTGTCGAAGAAATTCGAGCTCATCCCACCCTCGGCTTGCAGATCGTTGCGACCGGCGATGCGCGTTCGCTTGTTACGATCCTCGACGCCCGGCCATCCGCCGCTCGTCTCTGCGTTACCAAGTCTTGCGCTCATCGTCTCAAGCTTGCGTTAAACGATCGCGTTGCATTTGCGCGATCTGCGGAAGGGTGCCGCGCCGGACGGGCATCGGCTTGCGCTAGGTAGTCCTACGTATTCCGCGGCGGGTCCGCGGCGCGCAGTCTCTCCCGGCAGAACGAGACGTGGCGCCGTGCCTGAGACAAAGCCAATCCGTTACCTGTACGTCGTCGACGACGACGAAGCCGTGCGCGAATCCACTCGCCTGCTCCTCGAAGCCGACGGCCATGCCACCATCGAATGCGAGACCGCAAAGCACTTTCTCGACGTCTTCGCCGCGCCGACGGCGGCTTGCCTGATCTTCGACATCCACATGCCGGAGATGAACGGGCTGGCGCTGCTGGCGGAGATCCGCATCAGGGGCGCCATGACGCCCGTCATCATCGTGAGCGGCCGCGCCGAGCCCGCACTCGCGGCGGCAGCGAAGGCCGCGGGCGCCTTCGCCGTGCTGCAGAAGCCGGTGGACGACGGCGAGCTGCTGGGGCTGGTGCGCCAGGCGCTCGACGCCGCGCCATGACGAAAGCGGATTTAGGTATCACTGCCTAAGTGATTCGTCCGAATAGCCCCGAAGCTCTGGTTAACGGAATCCTACCGCCACAGAAACCCGTGGGGTAAACCTCAATGCGCATACTGATGATCGAGAACGACGCGGCCACCGCGAAGAGCCTGTCGCTGCTGCTCGAGAACGACGGTTTCCGGGTCCAGGTGGCCGACTGCGGCGAAGAGGGCATCGATCTCGCCAAGCTCTACGCGTTCGACGCCATCACGCTCAATCCGAGCCTGCCCGACATGAAGGGCACGGACGTGCTGCGAAGAATGCGGGCGGCGAAAGTGGGGACGCCGGTGCTCGTGCTGTCCGACGATGCGCTCGTCGAGGCGCGGGTGATCCTCCTGTCGCTCGGCGCCGACGACTGCCTCACCAGACCGTTCCACAATGCCGAGCTGTTCGCCCGGCTGCGCGCGATCGTGCGACGCACCCGTTCGTTCTCGCAGGCGCGCCTCGTCATCGGCGACCTCGTGATCGACATGGACGCGAAGATGGTCAGCGTCGGCGGCACGCCCGTGCACCTGACGGTGAAGGAATACCAGATGCTCGAGTTCCTGGCGCTGCGCAAAGGCGCCACGCTGTCGAAGTCCGCCCTTATCGAATATCTCTACAACGGCATGGACGAGCCCGAGGTCAAGATCATCGACGTGTTCGTCTGCAAGCTGCGCAAGAAGCTCTCGGCCGTCGGCCGCGGCAACAATTTCATCGCGACCGTGTGGGGCGCGGGCTACCAGATCAGCGACAATCCCGTTCCCATGCTGGCGGCGGCATAGCCGGCCGCACGTCGCCGGGCGGCTGCCGCGCAGCGTCTACGCAACATTGCGTAGGGCCGCTCTGGCCTGCTTTTTACCCGACATTCAATGCTCTTGAGCCACTCTCGCGGGCATGATGCACGTCGTCGCCTGCGTGATGGACCGGCACGACCTGCGGCTCGTCGCGACCGCAGCGCTTCTGTGCGTATTCGCGATGTGGACGGCGACGGCGCTGTTCGCCCGCAAGCTTGCGCCGGAAGGCGGCTCGCGATTGCTCTGGCGGATCGCATCCGCAACGCTGTTCGGCTCCGGCGTCTGGGCGACCCATTTCGTCGCGATGCTCGCCTGGCGCAGCGGGCTTCCCATCACCTATCACCTCGACTGGACCCTCGTCTCGGTCGCGGCGGCGATCGCGATCGCTTTCATCGCAATCCGCTTTCTCGCGCGCAGGGAGACCGCGCTTGCCGGCGGTGCGGTGCTCGGCTTCGCGATCGTGGTCATGCACTACCTCGGCATGCTTGCCGTGGACGGCCCGGTCCGCGTGGCCTGGGACGCACGCTATGTGGCGGCGTCCATCGCCCTGGGCGTCGGATTGAGCGTCGCGGCGATCGCGGCACGCCTGCACGTCCCCGGCAAGGCGGGACTCGCGGCGAACGTCGGCCTGCTCGTGCTGGCCGTTCTCGGCACGCATCTCACGGGCATGAGCGCGCTCACGCTGCGTTACGATCCGACGGTGCCGTCGGGACTGGAAACGGGCGTTCCCGCCTGGATGGCGCCCCTCGTCGCCGTGGCGGCTTTCTTCACGCTGGCGCTCGCCGTGCTCGGCACCCTGGTCGACCGCCACCTGGCGCAACTGCGTTCCCGCGAGGCGCGGCGCCTGCACCGCTACATCGCCGAGCTCGAGCATACGAAAGCCGCGCTCGAGCGCACTTCCGCCGGCCTTTCAAGCGCGCTCGAATGCGCATCGGCGGCCAACGCGGCCAAGTCCGCCTTCTTCGCCACGATGAGCCACGAATTGCGCACGCCGCTCAATGCCGTCATCGGGTTCTCCGAAATGATGATGATCGAGCTGCTCGGCCCGATCGGCACGCCCAAATACAAGGAGTACGTCGCCGACATCCACAAGAGCGGCACGCATCTGCTCTCCCTCATCAACGACATTCTCGACCTGTCGCGGATCGAAGCCGGCAAGTCGGCGCTGAGCGACGACATCGTCTCGGTCGCCGAAAGCCTGGAGCCGGTGCGGATCATGGTCGAGACGCAGGCGAACAAGGGCTCGCTCGCGCTCGCGTTCAATTTCGACCTCGGCCTGGCGCGCCTGCGCTGCGATGAGCGCCGGTTGAAGCAGGTTGTTCTCAACCTGCTTTCCAACGCGATCAAGTTCACGCCCGCAGGCGGACGCGTCTCGCTGCTGGCTTCGCTGACCGCCGAAGGCTTGCGCATCGACGTCTCCGACACGGGGATCGGGATCGCCGAAGCCGATATCTCGCAGGCACTCGAGCCCTTCGGCCAGATCGATTCGAGCGTGGCGCGCCGCTACGAAGGCACGGGGCTCGGCCTGCCGCTCGCCAAGCAGCTCATGGAGCTTCACGACGGCACGCTCACCATTCGCAGCAAAGCCGGGGACGGTACGACCGTCTCGGTATGCTTCCCGCTGGACAGGATCGTCGCGAGCGAGCGCATCGCGGCATAGGCGGTTTTGCGCAAGGGGTCGCGACTTTTCCCGGCGATGCCCAGGGGCCTGTCGCGTCTGAGCTGGACACCGTTCTTGAAACAGTGGGAACGCGTGCACGAACTTCAGGCGCGCGCCCTCAGCTGCTGCGGCCCGCGAGGATGACGCGCGCCGTTAATTCAGTGTACGGACGATGCCAGCGCGTGTCGCCAGATCGGTTCGCGCGCAAGGCCGCGCGCCGCGTGCCCGGCCGCCACAGGCCGTAATTCACGATGTGGTTCGTGCCGAGACTGAGCCGGCGCCACGCCGATTGCAGCTTGCCCGCAAAACCGCGGCGGCGGCGCGGCGCGTTTGCGGATTTTGCGCGCGAGGAGGACGCGGGCGCCTTCACCGATGCACGATGGGCGCGAGAATGCGACCTGGCGCAGGCGCGCCGGTCACTGCGTTGGCGGGGATCGCGAAATCCGGGGTCCGACATTCTGTGGGCTCCTTGAACGGGCGAAACGCGGTTCTGCGTTTCCGGGGCAAGTTCGCCCGGCGCGGCTCCGGACGCATTGGAATTTGTCAAAGGCGCGCGCGTTTTTTCGGCCTGGCGCATGCGATGTCCCTGCACGGACGTTCAGAACACGGACGAACGTGTACGGAAGATCTCTAGGGGGAATTGCATAGGCGAACATGCGTCGCTTTGACTCTCCGCGATAGGGGATATTCCCGATTTCTTCTGCGCGTTTCTCCGTACGCGGAATTCCCGACTGTTGATTCGGTTCATGATTAATGATGCTCCGGTCATCGAACTTCGCAACACAAACTTAATCGGGGATATCTCAATGATGCTCAGTACGGCTCGCGCGGAAACGCTGGGCGACGTCACGGCGGCTTCCTTCGGCGGCGATTTCGGCGCCCGCGAGGAAGGCGCGCCCACGCTTCACGATCACCTGAATGCGCTGCGCAAATTCGCCGTGCGCCAGCAGGTATCGCGCAACGAGCCGATCTTCGGCCTCGGCGACCCGGCCGATGCCGTCTACAAGATCATCAGCGGCACCGTCAGGCTTTGCCGCCATACCGTGGACGGACGCAGGCACATCGCGGGCTTCGAGCTCCCGGGCGACCTTTTCGGCATCACCAGCGCGGCCAATCATGCATTCGCGGCCGAAGCGATCACCAGCGTGACGCTGATCGCCTATCCGCGCCGTCAATTCGATCGCCTTGCCGAGGAGGATGCGCGCTTCCGCGCCAACGTCGTGTCGTACATGTCCGCGCGCCTCGATGTCATGGGCGACCGCAATCTCGTTCTCGGATGCCACAGCGCCCGCGAGCGCGTCGCGTCCTTCGTGCTGGAACTGGCCAAGCGGACGGGAGCCGAACCCGGCGAAAGGCTCGAGCTCGCCATGGGCCGGCAGGACATCGCCGACCATCTCGGCCTGACCATCGAAACCGTCTGCCGGGCGCTCGCAACGCTCAAGGCTGGCGGATGCATCGCGGTGCCGAACGCGCACCAGCTCATCCTGAGCGATCCCTCCGCCCTGCGGCGGCTTGCACAGGACCACGAATAGCCTGCCGGACCGAATTGCCGACGCGTCTCTGCCTCAGCTCTCACCAAGGTTTGGAACGACACCTCATGCACGCAATCTTCAGCTTCGTCTTCGGCACCTTCGTTCGGATCGTGAACGAGACCGCGGCGCTTGCCGCGGTCCTGACCGGCCTGTCGCACGGACATTCCGATGCCGGCCACCAGACGATCGCGGCGATCGTCGTTTCCGGCATCGCCGCGGGCCTGCTCGGCTGCGGTTGGGCGCTCGTCGAACGGTCGCGCTCGCTGATGGCGCAGGTGCGGATGAACGCCGAGCTCGCGCGCGCGCAGGCTGAGATCCGCTTCCGCGAGTCCGTGATCTCCGCCTCGCCGGAGGCGGTCGTCATCCTGGGCACGGACAAGCCTGCGCCGCTCAGCTATCGCGGCGGCAGCGCGCTGCTGCAGGCCTGCTTGACGGGCCCCGACGCGACGATGCTGGCCGCGCGCCTCGATGCGCTCATGGCCGAAGGAACGGGCTTCGTGACCACCGTGCGCACATCGATCCATTCTGCGGTGACGGTCGAAGGCACGGTCGTCGGCAGCAAGGCTGCGGTGTTCCTTCGCATCGAAGAGCGCAAGGCCGACCCCGGCACCGACCTCGAAACCCTGCTCGACATCCTGCCGATGCCCATCTGGATCCGCGACAAGAGCCTGGCGCTGACCTGGGCCAATCGCGCCTTCCTTGCGGTTTCCTCGGCGCCGACGCTCGGCGAGGCGATCAGGTCCAACGCCGTCCTGCTGCGCTCCGAGCGCGATCTCGCGCGCGCCGCTACGGAAAGCGGCGATATCATCGACACGCGCCGCTATGCGATCGTCGAGGGACAGCGCCGCGCCTTCTCCATCGACGTCCTTCGGCTGCCCGATGCGCACATCGCCGGCGTGGCGATCGACGTCACCGCTCGTGCGCAGGCCGACGCGCAGATCAAGCTCAACGCCGACGCCTATGCCGACATCTACGACAACATGGAATCCGCCGTCGCCGTGTTCGACCGCAACCGTCAGCTCGTCTACCACAACGTTCAATTCGCACAGCTCTGGAAGCTCGGCGACGACTGGCTGGACTCCCATGCCGATCTCGACGGGATCCTGGATCGCCTGCGCGAGACGCGGCGGCTTCCCGAGCAGCGCGACTTCGCGGCCTGGAAGCAGGACCACTTCGCCCTGTTCGAAACCTCCGACGGGCGGATGGACGACACCTGGCATCTTCCCGGGGGCACGAGCATCTCGGTCAAGGCGCGCCCCTATGCGCTGGGCGGCGTCTATTATGTGTTCCGCGACATCAGCGAGCACATCCGGCTGAAAGCCTCCTTCGCCCTGCTGGCGCAAATCCAGCGCGCCACGCTCGATGCGGTCGAAGACGGCATGGCGATCTTCGGCCCGGACGGTCGGCTAAAGATGCACAACAACGCCTTCGCACGCCTCTGGCAGCTGCCCGAGGAAACCCTGACGGAAGAGCCGCACCTGGCGCGGCTCTCCGACCTCTGCGCGACGCGCACCGGCCGGGACGGCGTATGGAACCTGATCGCCGCGGGCGTGCACTCCTCCGACCCGGCGCGCTTCAGCCAATGGAGCCAGGTCAAGCGTGCCGACGGCAAGACGCTTTCGCTGTCGCTGGTGCGCCTGCCGCTCGGCGCCACGCTCGTAACCTTCGTCGATGAAATCGATGTCGCCCTGTTCAGCGACGAGTTCGTTCGGGAGGAACAATCCGCCGTGGCGTGAGACGGCGTGCTCACGTCTGCCTAAATGATCTCGAACACGTCGTACTTCACGCCGTCGGTCGCAACGCCACCAATTGCGACAGCGACAAGATCGTTCAGCCACTGATACCGGCTGTCGCCCGTCTCGAATATCGGGGTCGTCCGAAAGTAAAAAGAGCGATAGTCGTCCTCGGTCAAGGTGCCGCCTTTTTCCCGCTGCTTTCGACCTGCAGACAGCTGCCGGATCACGCCGCGATACGAGACGTAAATTTTGGCGCCGTCATGCGTTTCCCAGGTCACGCGCGCGTCCAGCCTGAGGACATCGCGTGCCTCCTCGATGAGGGCCCAGTCGCCACCGCCGTTGAGAACCCTGCCGTGCAAGCGCTCGCCCTGGAACGAGCCGCCGGTCACGACGGCGATCATCCTTCGTCCCATATGCGCGGCGCCGGCATCGTGCTGAACCGGCTCGAGCGTCGCGTGATAGCGACAAAGCGGCCGAGAGCTCAATTCAGGCATGGCGCGTCTCCTTCTCGTCAAGCCGTTTCCGGCGCCAGGGTGATTTCCGGATTCGAGGATTCGCAGCAATGTGCGGCGGGTGACGGTCGGCGCACGGTCGCGTCGCGCAATGCTTGTGACCTAGCTGCGCGCACGTTGCACAGCGCGTGAGCTCACGCGAGCCGAACGCGCCTTCGCGGGCCGATTTGCCGGTTTTTCTGGCCTGCCCGCGAGCTTCTTTTTCTGCCCAACCGGCTTGCGCGCCCGTTTTTCCGGACCGGCGAGATCCTGCTCGCCCGAGACAATCCGGCCCCAATCGAGCTTCAGAATGCGCTGCAGCGCGTCGTAATCGGCGCGCCCGATGCGGGACCGCAACACGGATTCGAGCCTGTAGATCGCGTCCTGCGCAAAGTAGCGAAGCTCGCGCGAGCCTTTGGCGAATTCCAGGATTACGGACCGACCGTCGCTGCGATCTTCCCGCGCAACAAGTAGATTCTGTTCTATCAACTGATTGGCGATATGCCGGATGGCCTGCCGCGAAAGTCGCATCTTGCGGGCAATCTCGCTCGGCCTGCGCAATCCGGCCGACACATAAAGCACCATCATCGATTGCGACTTGTTCAGCGGCCGGAAGCCGGCCGACTTCGCCCAGATTCTGCAGGCCGTTGTCGAACCAATCCCAACCTTCCAGGAGGCCGGACATGAGATAGCGATGATCCGTCTGCACCATGAAACAGCCGCCTCGAGCGCCTCAAACCGCTGATTCCGCCGGCTCGCGCCGCTTTGCCCTGAATAGCGAGCGACTGGATGCGACGCAAGAGACGAGAGGTACACGGCACGGTGGGCGCAGCCGCTAAACGACTGGTGAGTTTGGGGGCAACCCGATCATGGCGCGGCCATGCAACTCGGCCGCGCTGTCCAGGTCGTAGACGACATGACTCGACATGACGTTGATATCGCGAAGAGCTCGTTGAATCGGGTTGTCGAGAAAGTGCGCGCCCGAACCGCTGGCCTCGCAGAGCGAGCGGATCGCATCGCGGCAAAGATCCATGGCGTAGGCGACCTGCGTTCGCAGACTGATGCGTTCCTCGACCTTGGCGACGCTATCCCTGCTGGCGAGCGCCACGACACCGCGACCGACATCACGCACCAGCAATTCTGCCGTTCGCGTCTTGATGTCCGCCATCGCGAGGCGCATCTGGGCCGCAGGCTTCTCGGCCTGCTTCATTTCCGTTCCGAACAGATTGCGCCGGACAGCCGTTTCTGAAAGAGAACGACTGCCGCGCGGCGCGTTGCCGATGGCCGGGATCGCGGCGGTTAGCGCCAGGAACGGCACATCGGCATGCGGTAAATTGGATTGGCGTGCAGGCGCGCACCCGGCGCACGGCCTTCGCGCATATGGCCCATGTTCAGGGCACGATGCTCCGGGACGAAGACGTCATCGATGACGATGTCGTTGCTTCCGGTACCGACCATCCCGTCGACGTGCCAAACGTCGATCACTTTCGCATCGCCGATCGGCAGCGCGAAGAAAAGTATGGCCGGCTGCGCTCCTTCGTCTTGCACCATCCCCGCCGCAAGCACCCAGTCGGCATGCATGACCCCTGTGCCCCACTTCCAGCGCCCGGTTAGGCGATAGCCGCCTTTGACCCGCTCGACCTTGCCGGGCGGCTGGGTGACGCCAGGCGCGATGATGTAGGGAAACTCCGAAAAGATTTCGTCCTGCGCCTCCTTCGGAAACTGCGACATCATCCAGTTGTGCTCGACGCAGAACGCCGTCACCCATCCGGTCGAGGCACAGCCCTCGGCGAGCGGCATCATCGTGTCGACGAACGAATCCACGTCGAATTCCAGACCCCCATAAACCCTCGGAACGAAATGATAGAACACGCCCGTGCGGCGGATGGCGCTCCACACGGAATCCACCGGACGGCGCAGGCTCTCCGCCTCGCGGGCATGGGCTGCGAGCATTGGTTTTAAGGCGGTCGTGCGCGCCGCGAGCAGCGCAGGTGTCAACGAACGAAGCTCCTCCCTGCCGAGCCAGTCGGACGGAGCTTCGTCACGGCGGGAAAACGTCAGGGAAAGTGGGGCGCTGCTCATCGCGATGACCTTCGTGGCACCGTCGCCTAGCCGGGAACTTTGTGGCGCCTATTGGCAAATATTTTTACATTCATCGCGGACAACCTCAAGCCATTTTTTTCGCATCTGCGGCGCGCGACGCGAACCCTCGATCAAAAACATTTTACGTTCGTGCAGGCAATTCTAAGTTTTTCGGAGAACCGAATTGAGCGTAAACCGGCCATCACCGTCGATGCTCTCCTCGAGCCTATCGACGTCGGCAGGCTGGCGGCCAGCGCAAAAATCGCCGAGAGGATCTGCAACGCAGCCTCTTCCGGGCACCGCTTCATCGCTAACCCCGGCCTGCCCGAGCGTATCCGTATCCGCGCGACCGAGAACATGAAGCCAACATGATCACGCAAGGCGCGATCGGCTATACCGACTAACCCACTTTTTCAGGCTCGTGACGCGCCGCGCGGAAGGCTGACCGAGTATTCGGGGACAATTCCGCGCAGAGCCAAGGCTTCAGAAGCGCACATGCCCCTCGAGGGAAATCGTGCGCGTTTCATCGAGGAAACCTACACCCACGGGTGGCGGAGAAATCGGCCAGAGATAAGAGAAGTTTATCGTTCGCTCGTTGGTCAGGTTCTTGCCCACCAGTGCGACGCCCCATTTGTCCGCGTCGTCGGACAATTCGACCCGCGCGTCGAACTTGGCGTAGCTCTTTTGGGTCCCATAGATGGGACTTTCGTCGCTTGACGTCGTGTAGGTGCTGCGAAACGACACGATGCCCGTCAATGCAAGCATGAGGTCGTTGCCGACCGCAGTCGTGTAGGTGGCGCGCACATTGCCGGTCCATTTCGACGCGCCGGGCAGCGTCGTGCCGGCAAGATTGTTCGTCGCTGCATTACAGGTCGGCGGCTCCAGCGGGGGCGCAAGGCAGGCCGCGCCGGGAAAGTTGTTGTAGATGGCATTGAGGTACGCAAACGAGGCATCGAGTTGCAGAGGCTCTGCCACGAGCCAGCTGAGTTGCCCCTCGAAACCCTCCGATGTCGCCGTCGCCGCATTTCCCGTGACGAAGCCCGGTATGGTGGGGTCGTAGAACGACACCTGCAGATTCTTGAACGGCATCCGGAAGATCGCGATGTCGAATAGCACGCGACGGTCGAACCATGTCGTCTTGGCGCCGATCTCGTAATTGGTCGATCTTTCGCCGGCAAACGTGAAAGTCGACGGCGTTGCACCGCGCTGTGCGACAAAGCCGCCGGCTTTCGATCCCCGCCCGTAGGTCGCGTACAGCATGATGTCGTCGTTCACGTCGTACTGGAGCGTTCCCGACGGATCGAAATCGCCGTTGGAGATGTTTCCTGCGATGTTCTCCGGCGGCGCAAGGGGAACGCCGAAATCATCGAATTGCTGGAAGAGCCCCTTCTTGGTGTCGTCCGTGTACCGCGCGCTTGCGAGGACGCGAAACGCGTCGGAGACGTGAAACGTACCGGATGCAAAGAACGACCAGGTGTTGGAGGTCTGATGAAAGACCTGGTGAATCTGTCCGTTGAAGAAGGGGAGACCCAAAAACGCCGAGTACGTCGACGCGTTGTACTGGTCATAGGTGCCGTTGTCGTAATATGCGCCGAGAATATATTCGAAACGTTGGCCGACCGGCGAAAGAACTTGTGCTTCCTGCGAGTACTGCGTGAACTTTTCGTGGAAGGTCGATAGCCAGTTCTCGTTGGGATCGGCGCCACCACCGACATATTTGTTGTCGATAAAATGCGAATAGCCGGTGATCAGGCGAAGCGTATGGTCGCCGATGCCGACATTCGTCGTCGCGGACCCGTTGATCGCGTCGTCATGATCCGTCTCGGGAACGCCAAGCGCGGGCGAAGCGTCCTTGGTCGTCGCGACAACGCCCGTAGCGGGATCGATATGTACCGCATTCGTGCCGTCGGTAGTGAAATCGCCGTATTCCAGCTTCACCGTCACGTCGACCTTTTGCGAGGGCTGGTATTTCACCGATCCTCGCGTCATGAAGTTCGTGACTCGCGGCACGTTCTTGTTGTCGTAGGTATTTTTGATGTAGCCGCCGAGATCCGTGTACTGGAACGCGAGGCGCGCCGACACGTCATCGGCGACGGGCCCGGAGACATATCCGAACGTATCGACGCCCGCTCGGTCGAAGTTGTAGGACGCCGTCAGGCTGCTCTGGAAGGTGTCGGTGGGTCCGGCCGTGATGATGCTCAGGGCGCCCGCAGCCGTATTCTTGCCCAGCAACGCCCCCTGCGGCCCGCGCATGATCTCGATTCGATCGACATCGAAGAACGGCTCCATGAACTGGCGGTTTCGACCGCCATAGATGCCGTCGAGGTAAAGGCTCACCGACTGGTCGGTGGCGTAGTTCGCCGCCTGCGATCCGAACCCGCGAATGAAGATCGCATCATTGCCTGGCGACGATTGGATCAGGAGATTCGGCGCATAGTTCTGCAATGCGGCAAAACTGTCGACGTGAAATGCCTGGAGCTCCGAGCCGCTGTGGACGTCGATGGAGATCGGGACGTCCTGAAGGTTCTGCTCGCGCTTTTCCGCGGTAACGACAACGGTTTCGATCCCGTCGGCGAATGCGGACGGCGCCGACGCCGCAAACCCGATACACAATGCAGATGTGAGAAGCGACTTCGCTTTGAATGCCTTCATGATGCCCTCCCCGGCCACACTCCGCGAAGCGGATGTGGCGCCCCTCTTTTTTCGATCCGGAGTCGCCCGTCGGGAGAGAAAACGATCGCCGACGAGGCTCCGGATTCGTGCGCCATGTTGTCAAATTATTTTACTAAGTCAACCTTGGCGCCATCGGCGAGACCCAACTTTTGTCTTCGCTGCAGATGCGCGTGCTCACGATTTGCGCCTGCAAATGCTACCGTTTTGCGGATGGCAACACGCTCGGAAACGAATTGACAACCCCCGCTTTTTTGTAAAATATTATTACAACTATGGGCGGAGAATCCGAGGCGTGGCGAGCAAATATCCGAACCTTCTGTCAGAGGGACGCGTAGGCGACCTCGTGCTGTCGAACCGGATGGTGATGTCGCCGATGACTCAATTCCGCGTGACGGAAGCCGGAGTTCCGACCGATCTCAACGTGATTTATTACGGCCAGCGCGCGTCAGCCGGGTTGATCATTACGGAAGGAACCTATTCGGAGCCCCGAGGGCGTCTGACGCCGCGCACCGCGGGGCTTTACACCGACGAGCACGTACAGGCCTGGAGCAGGATCACCGATGTCGTTCATCATAAGGGCGGCAAGATATTCGTGCAGCTCTGCCATGGCGGGCGCGTATCGCACCCGCTTCTGCAACCCGACGGGGGGCTGCCTGTTGCCCCGTCGGCGATCGCCAAGACGGGACAGGTTCGCGTCACGGAAAGCGAGGAAGAGGGCGTCCGCAAGGTGGATGCGCCGGTTCCGCGCGCGCTCACATTGGCGGAGATCGAGGCGGTCATCGGGGAATTCAAGCGCGCCACCGAACGCGCAATTCGCGCGGGTTTCGACGGCGTCGAGCTGCATGCGAGCAGCGGGCTTCTGCACCAGCAATTCCTGACGACGACTGCAAATGTGCGCACCGACCGGTACGGCGGCGATGCGATCAATCGCTGCCGGTTCGTGCTGGAAACGCTCGAAGCGATGTCGGAGGTTCGCGGAGCCCAACGCGTCGGAATCAAGATCGGGCCGAACTTTGCGTACAACGGCACCGACATGTCGATGGAAGACACGATCGAAACGTACACGTACCTTTCGCGCGCCATGTCGCCCATGGGGCTAGGCTATGTGCACGTGCAGTACCCGCCCTGGGGATTGTTCCTTGGCCCAAAAGACTTCAATCCGATCGACTTCATCCGACCGCTCTACAAGGGCACGCTCATGGGCGCGGGCGAACTGGACCGTAACAGCGGCGAAGCCCTCCTCGCAGACAGGCGTTGCGATCTGGTTTCGTTTGGGCGGCGCTTCATTGCCAATCCGGACCTGCCGGAGCGCATTCGGCTTGACGCCGAGGAAAATGGCTGGGACGAGAACACGCTGTATGGTCCGACACCGGAAGGCTTCATCGACTATCCGACGCTGGAAGCGCGGAAGCCAATTCAGCAAAACTGACGGCTGCGACGCGCGGCCCGGCACGCTCGTAGACGGTGGTGATTCCCCACCCTTGAAATCTACGACGCCTTGTCGAGCTGCCTCTTGATGTCGTCCTCGATCGCGCGCCAGGCGGCGAGAATGTGCGTGCGCATGACGAGGCCAGCGAGCGGCGCGTCCTTGTTCCTGACCGCGGCCGCGATTTCCAGGTGGTGCCGCACGCTTCGCATAAGGGCGGCTTCGTCGTAGCGCAGGAACGTCCGCAAGCTCAGAGGCAGGTCGAAGACCTGCGACATCATCAGGCGCACGCGTTTGCTGCCGGCCGCCTCGATCAGCTTGTGATGAAAATCGGCATTGAGCCTGCTGATCCTGTCGCGATAGCCGGGCTTCGCGGACTTCGCCAGCTCCACCATCCGCGTCGCCATGCCTGCGAGCGCCTCGATCTGCGCCTTCGTCGCGCGCCCGGCCGCGCGTTCGGCGATATGCGCTTCCAGGACCGCGCGCAGCGAAAAGATGTCCTCGAGCTCCTCCAGCGTCCAGCCGCGCACGACCGCGCCGAAGTGCGGACGCTGGATCACCAGGCCTTCGGCCTCGAGCTTGCGGATCGCCTCGCGCACCGGCGTGCGGCTGAGGCCCGCCTGCGCGGCCAGCGTCGTCTCGAGCAGGCGAATGCCCGCCGGCAACGTGCCGCTCAGGATGCGCGAGCGGATGAACTTGTAGGCGCGCTGCGCCGCGACCGTCATGGCGTTCGTGCCCCCTCGCGTGTCCGAATGTGCAGCACCGACGAATTGCGCCATCGAGCCTAGCGCAATTTGAGTTCACCTTGCCGCACAAAACAAAGCCGTCATTCCCGGCGAGCGACCGAAGGGAGCGAGGTAAAGGGAACCCAGCGCGAGCGGCAGCAAGCGGACTGACTCATTCTGCTCGCTGCCGCTCGCGCTGGGTCCCCTTAAACTTGCGCCGCGCGCTCGCCGGGGATGACGATCGATGTCACGCGTGGCGGGCTTCGCCCTCGAGCTCGTGCAGCTCCCAGAGCTCGCGCCGGCTGAAATGCAGGTGCGGCCAGATCGTCATCATCGGCGCCGTGCCGATCTTCTTTTCCAGCGCGTGCAGGCGCGCGAACGCGGCGCGTCCGTCCGGGAATTTCGGCGGCTTCTCGCCGTTCTCGCGCGCCAGCGACATCTTCTCGGCGTGCATGACCAGCTCGGTGTGCAGCTGGATATAGGCGAACAGGTCCGCAATCGTCTCGGCGGAAACCTTGTTCGACAGGTCGGTCAGGAAGCGCCCGGCTTCGGTGTTGGCGAAGCGGTTGTCGCGGATCGCCTCCAGGAGATGCTCGTGGGTCTCGTAATCGGCCAGCAGCCAGGTGTGGATCTTGTGTTCGCTCTTCGCGAACACGACGAGCAGGATCATCGGCAGGGTGACGATCATGATCGCCGCGGCTATGAAAGGCCGGTCCTGGAAATAATTGTACAGCATATGCACGGCGATCGCGACGCCGAGCCCCGGCAGCAGCATCAGCGGATTGAGGTTGGCGCGACGCTCGGTCATGCCCTGCGCCATCACGCCGAATACGGCGGTGGCGCCGCCATGCATGACCGCGGTGCCGAACCCGCGCACGATCCACACGCCCATGTTCGCGTCGGGAAAGAGGTAGAGGTAGTAGAGATTCTCCGCCAGCGAGAACCCGGCGCCGACCGCAAATCCCAGGATGGCGGCATCGATCATGAAGCCGATGCGATTGCGCGCGATCAGGACAATGACGAAGGCGGCCTTGAGGCTTTCCTCCGGAAACGGCGCCACGAAACGCGAATAGGTCGGAAAATCGAAGTGCAGGGCGCCGATGGCGCGCGCATTGGCGAGATAGGCCGCGCCGGCCAGAACGATGCCCGCGCCGAGGCTTTCGAAAAGCGCGCCCAGGCTGACGAGCTTGTAGCTGTCGAGCTGCCGCAGCACGAGGAGGAAGAGGACCGCCGGCGCCAGACCGATCGGCGCTTCGATCAGGAAATGATACGGCATGACTCCAACCGTTCGCGATGCGCGACGTTCACATGGCCGGCGGTGCGCGTCAAAGCCATGACGTCGGGACCGCGGGCGTCAAAGGATCTTGAGCGAGGCCAGGATCTCCTCGCGCCCCGGCGTGGCGCCCTGGCCGAAGCCATGCGCGTAACCGACCGAAAACGTCATCGGCAGTCGCAGGGCGACGGTGAAGTTGAGGTCGCACTGCACGCCCACATTCTCGAGCGTGACCGTCTTGGTTGCCGTGCCGGGATCGATGGTCAGCAGGCCGCCGAAGAGCGCGCTGCGCACGGAGCCGAGATACAGGCTCGGCCAGCCGATGTCCTCGAAACGGATGGGAGGCAGATTCCATTCCGCCACCGATTTCGCGAAATCGCGCGCGCCGATCTCGTCGATCTTGAAGCCGGGAAAGCTGTCGTATTGCCGGTAGCGCTTCACGTCCCCGTCGTCGACATAGTTGTTGCCGAAGGCGCCGAAATAGTAATCGTCGAGCGGATTTGTGCCCGCGCCCAGCGCGAGTCCCGCCGAGGCGTAGAGCCAGAGCGAGGAATGATTCCATGGCAGCGGAAAGCCGAAATCGAACCCGCCGCGAAATTTCGGGAAGTTCTCGTGGCGCGCGTAGTCCTCGGACACGGCGAGGTTCCAGTCATAGCCGCTCTCGTTGTCTACGGCGCCAAGCGACTTGTCGGCGTTGGTGTAGTCGAGCGCGAGCTTGGCGCTGGCGATCTGCTTGTCGACGGCATGGATGTTCTGGGCGCCGGGCAACGTGTCGAGGCCGGTGTAGAGGCCAACATCGGCGCTGAACATGAGCTGGCGCGGCGGATCGAAGATCAGCGGCTCCTTGTATCCGCCTAAGATCGCGTCGCCCTTGCGGCTCCTGTCCGTCGGCCCGAACAGATCGTAAAAATTCGCCTCGTTGTGCCAGTAATGCGCGTGCCAGTAGAGCGTGTGATAATCGATGTTCGCATGGAACTGCTCGCCCGGCCTGATGTTGCCGGCCGGCGAGTACAAGACGGACGCCTGCAGCGCGTTGAACAGCAGCGGATCGTCGAAATTGACGTACCAGCCGATGCCGGCATGGCCCTTGTAGCCTTCGACGATCGGATAGGTCCCGTCCAGCCGCATCTCCTTCTGCGCATCGTAATCGCCGCGGCCGGTGATCAGGCTGTCGAGCGGAATCTTCGCAGGTGAGCCCACCGCGTAGCTCTGCATCACCGGGTGCTTCTCGATCGCGGCGGTGCCGAGAAACTTGATGGTGCCGAGATCCGTCACTGGCTTTGGATCGATCACGACGGGACTGAATCCGTCGCCGGTATACTCGAACACGATCAGCGAGCCGTCGTCGCGCGCAATGGGGCGGAAGAATCCCGTCGTCGCATTGCTGACCGCATCGGTGGCACCCGTCTTCAGATCGAGCCGGTAGACATTCGACACGCCGGTGTAATAGGCGGTGGCGTAAAGATAGCTGCCGTCCTTCGAGAACGTGCCGTCTTCGGGAAAGGACGGGCTGAGTTTCAGCGCCGCGATCTCCTTGATGTCGCCCTTCATCAGATCGGCGATGCGGAAGACCCCGATATGCTGGTCGCCATTGACCTCCGCGACCGTCGCGCACAGCAAAGTCCCGTCGGCCGAGACGTCGAGGTCCGACCAGATCTCGCCGTAGTCGAAGGTGTGGATCTGGTTCCAGCCGGTGTAGGGCGCCTCCAGCCGCACCAGCGTCACCAGGCCGTTCAGGTGGCGCAGGCCCCAGATCGAACGGTCGGACGGATTGAAGACGATGTCGCCGATGCGGGCATGCTCGAGGAGCGTCGTCTGCCTGCCGCTGGCGAGATCGACCTGAACGAGATTGCGGTAGGCGAGATTGTCGGCGGTGTACCAGACCCTTTGCGACTGCGGATCGTATGCGAGCGAGGTGACGCGGTAGGACTGCGCCCCCATGATGTTGGTGAGATGGCGGATGGCCCCGTCCTTGAGCGAAAGCACGCCGACATGGGCGAGCACGCCGGGATAGCGAAAGCCGCCGATCAGGCTGTCGCTCTTCGCATCGTAGTAGGAGCGCGAGACCGATCCGAGGGCGGTAGACGTGAGCCTGTGCATCGGCGTTGGCGGATATTGCTCCAGCAGCTTGAGATTGGCCTGCTGGTAGCTGTGCTCGAACGCGATCCAGTCCTGCCACGCCGCGTCGAGAGGCTTGCCGAAGACCTGCTCGAACTGGGTCGAATAATAGGCCGCGCTGTTCTTCCCGCGGCTCAGCCATTCGATCACCTTCTCGGGCGAGTAGGTGTAGGACAGATAGGTGAAGAAGCGCGTGCCGTAGAGATAGTCGTTGGTGCCGACCTGGAAGTCGATCTGGTTGCCTTCGGATTCCAGGCCGAGGGGATCGAAGAATTTTGCGTTGTCGCGGACCTTGGCGCGAAACGCCATCTCGTCATAGCCGCCCTGGGCGCGCCCCAGGCCGCCGCTCATCCATGTCTCGAAATAGACAGCGCTGCCCTCGAGGTACCAGCGTGGAACGTTGGCGCGAGGCGCGGCGAGATAGTTGTAGACGATCGATTCCCGGGTGATCGGAGATCGGGTTTGGCTTTCCGTGCAGGAAACTTCGCCAGAACGCATCATCGTCGTTCCAGACGTCCATCGTCGCGACGTGAACGAGCTCGTGATTCATCAGCGTGAAGAACCGCTCGCCGGCGGTGAAGGTCTCGAATGTTGTCGGGAACGGCGCGATCTTCACGACGACCGCGTTGTCGGGCACCGAGCGGGCCGAGGCGTTGCCGGAATCGGCCTGATCCGTCAGGAAGATGACCGGACGGTCCCAGGGCGTCCAGCCGAACACCCGCTCCTGGAAGGCGAAAGAGTTCTCATAGGCCCTGGCGATGTAGGGGGTCAGATAGGTCTGGAGCGGATCGAAGTAGAGAAGCTCGAGATCTTTGGTTTCGAGCTTGCTGATACCGACCGATGCCCCAAACGCCTCGCTCGCAGCGAGTCCGAACAGGACAGCCAATCCCCACATCCCAACGCGCATGCATCCCCCGACGAGTCGGAAGACTAGCAGGCGGCTTCCGCAGCGCAAAAAGACAACAGCCGCCAGCGGTTGCCGGCGGCTGCTTGCGAACTGTACAGGCCTGTCGTCGGCCGGATTGTGGCTCTACGTTTAGTTAACGGCGTTGGCGGCTGATGCAGCGTTTGCAGCGTTGGCCGCATTTGCTGCGTTGGCCGCATTGGCAGCGGAGGCCGCATTTGCAGCGTTGGCGGCATTTGCCATTTCGCCGACGCAGCATTTGCGGCATTGGCCGCGCTCGCGGCATTGGCGGCATTCGCTGCGTTAGCAGCATTGGACATTCCGGCCGCTGCATTGGCAGCGTTCGCCGCATTGGCAGCCGAGGCCGCATTTGCAGCATTGGCGGCCGAGGCGGCGTTGGCGGCATTTGCAGCATTCGCGGCCGACGCAGCATTTGCGGCATTGGCTGCGCTCGCCGCATTGGCGGCGTTCGCTGCATTAGCAGCATTGGACATTCCGGCCGCTGCATTGGCAGCGTTCGCCGCGTTGGCAGCCGAGGCCGCATTTGCCGCGTTGGCGGCCGAGGCGGCGTTGGCGGCATTTGCAGCGTTCGCGGCCGACGCAGCATTTGCGGCATTGGCTGCGCTCGCCGCATTGGCGGCATTCGCTGCGTTAGCAGCATTGGACATTCCGGCCGCTGCTGCATTGGCAGCGTTCGCCGCGTTGGCAGCCGAGTGCCGCATTTGCCGCGTTGGCGGCCGAGGCCGCATTGGCGGCATTTGCAGCGTTCGCGGCCGACGCAGCATTTGCGGCATTGGCTGCGCTCGCCGCATTGGCAGCATTCGCTGCGTTAGCAGCATTGGACATTCCGGCCGCTGCATTGGCTGCATTGGCAGCGTTCGCCGCGTTGGCAGCCGATGCCGCATTTGCAGCGTTGGCGGCATTTGCAGCATTTGCGGCCGACGCAGCATTTGCGGCATTGGCAGCGCTCGCGGCATTGGCGGCATTCGCTGCGTTAGCAGCATTGGACATTCCGGCCGCTGCATTGGCAGCGTTCGCCGCGTTGGCAGCCGAGGCCGCATTTGCCGCGTTGGCGGCCGAGGCGGCGTTGGCGGCATTTGCAGCATTCGCGGCCGACGCAGCATTTGCGGCATTGGCTGCGTTCGCCGCATTGGCGGCGCTTGCCGCATTGGCAGCATTCGCCGCGTCGGCCGCCGAGGCCGCGTTGGCGGCGTCGGCGGCATTCGCCGCGTTGGCAGCCGAGGCGGCATTCGCGGCGTCGGCAGCGTTCGAGGCGAACACGGCATTGGCGGCATAAGCCGCATGAGCAGCGTTCGCCGAATTGGCCGAATTCGCCGAGTTGGCTGCGCCTGTGGACGCCTGATGATTCATCGCAGCCGTGAAGGAGTTGGTTTGCATCTGCATGGCGACGGTCTTGTCGCCGAGCTGCACGTCCTTCGACGCGACCTGGTTGGAGCGATAGCGCTCGGCCGGGACGATGGTACCCGCCGTTTGGTTGGCCGTAGGCGAGAACTTGGTGCCGACGACGAGAACACCGACGGACGCGAAAACAAGCACCGATGCCGTGATCAGAAGCTTGCCGGTTAAATTCTTGGAAACCACGTAATCCCCCTTGGTAGCGGTCGAGGCAGAACATGGTGGGGGGGTGGGGGGTCGTCAATATGACTGTGACGTAACAGGAAAAGCTCGCCACTGAGGGCCCCTGGCCGCCAGCACGCCCTGGGCATCGCGGAAATCACCAATGTGAAAAATGGCTTAGCGAGAGTTTTCGACCCCTGCCGGCTTCAGGCCGGAGGCGGTGCCGGTTAAGCGGAAATGATCAGAACAGGGCCGCATAAGCGCCGCGATCCACGCTGTAAGGGACTGATATCGCTTGCGGATATCGACCGCGAGACGCGGCAAGATCGTCGGTAACGGCAAAGGCGCTCAAAACCGCGAAAAATTTATGTTTCGGGGTCTCGCCTTGAATTCGAAGCCGCAAATCCCAATCAGAAAGTCGATTCGATCGCCCGGAGGCCGGACAGCCGCGAACCGGGATGCGATCCTTCAGCCCTCATACGGAACAAGTCCTGCTTCCTGGGGTTGTAGTAGTGGGGTTGAAGGCTTCCCGACCTTTCCGGGTGAGTCGAACGATCCCCGGCCGGCGCGGTTAGACCAAACAGCTTCTGCTCCACCCGACGTCGTTCTCCACCGTACCGCATTGCCATGCCTGCCGACGGGCGTCGCCAAGTCAAGGCCTCAGACATGCCGGACCATACACGTACGATCGAGAAACTGTTGCGCCAGCAGGCCGCGCTCGCGAATTTCGGCAGCTTCGCGTTCCGGGAGGCGACGCTCGAGGCCATCCTGACCGAAGCCGCTCGCATTTGCGCCGAGAGCCTGGGCGTTCCATTCGCGAAAATCTGCCGTTATCGCGCCGAGACCAACGACCTTATGATAGACGCGGGGTATGGCTGGCGCTCAGGTGTCGTCGGCTGTGTCGTCTCGGCGGCGAACGAAAGCTCGACCCAGGGACGCGCATTCGTGACAGGCGAGCCGGTCATCGTCGAAGACCTCGCCAGGAACAACAGCTACAAGCTGCCGGCCTTCTATGCCGCGCACGAAGTCGTCGCGACGGTGGACGTCCTCATCAAGGGAAAAGGCAACGCCTGGGGCGTGCTCGAAGTCGACAGCGCGAGGGCGCGAAAATTCGACCGGCATGACATCGATTTCCTGACCGGCTTTGCCAACGTGGTCGCCGAGGCGGTGGCGACGTCGGGACGCGTGATCCTGCTTCAGCAGGCACTGGCGGAAAAAGACAAGCTGTTGTCCGAGCGGATCGAGCGGGAGTTGCGCATCCGGGAGATCAATCGCAATTGCTGCATCTGGCAAGAATTAACGCCATGGGCCAGATGTCGGCCGCGATCGCGCACGAGCTCAATCAGCCGCTGGCTGCGATCGTCAATTACGTTGGCGCGGCGCAGCGCACGCTGGAGGGGGATGATCTGGATCCCGCCGCCGTCGGCCGCGCCAAGGACATGATCGGCAAGGTCCGCGACCTCACGCTTCGCGCCGGCCGCATCCTGAAGAACCTTCGCGACATCGTCCAGAAGCGCGAAAGCAGCCGCAGCATGGAGAATTGTCAACGAGCTGGTGACCGACGCCATCTCGCTGGTCCTGTTCGGTGCGGTCGAAGACCGCGTTACAGTGAGCTACGCGCTCGATGCGGCCGCGCCGCAGGTCTTCGTCGACAAGGTCCAGATCCAGGCAGATTCTCATCAATCTCGTGCGCAACAGCATCGAGGCGATGCGGGACTGTCCCACGCGCACGCTGCTGCTCACGACCGCGCCGGGGGACGTCGGTTTCGAGGACGTCACCGTACAGGACAGCGGTCCCGGCTTGCCGCCCGCCGTCGCGGCGGCGCTGTTCCAGCCGTTTCTCACCACGAAAGACAACGGCATGGGCCTGGGCCTGATGATCTGCCAAACGCTGGTGGAGGCCAATGGCGGGCACATAGCGCTGATGGCGGACAAGATCGATGGCACCGGATTTCGATTTCACGTTGCCGCTGACGGCGACCGAGCCGATTCCGGACGTCATCTTGAATTACTAGGCCATCCACCGGCCCGCTTGGACACGCTCTTCCGCGCGCCGACTATTCGTTCGCGGGAGATGTCGCGACCAATGCCTTCTTGTGCCCTTCGTGGGATTGTGGCGACGCCTTCGCGAGACGTCGCTTCGCTTGCGCTCGATGCGAATTGTCCGCGTACACGACACAAGGTCCGGTTCATCACAAAACTTCGCGCCAGAACCATTATTCTTGCATCGGGTACGTTGCGCATATCGGGACAGAAGCCGGCTTCTTCTCACGCCTACGTACTCTTCGTACAATTTGATTAAACTTTTCACGAGTTCGTGCACCTCGCAGGCGTCAACTCGCCTCAGGGCGATTGGCTGCGTTCGCAGTTGGCGCCGGGGGGGTAACAACGTGCAGACCAATTCGCAACTGCCTGTCAACGGCGCACTACCGGACGACGGAGTCCGGCACAACCCGATCACGAATCGTCGTTGGCGGAGCGGGCAATGCACCAAGCTGCACCTGGATTCGCTGGAAGCCGAAGCAGAGCTTCGAGACGATGACTCGAGAGCGTGACGGACTGCGCTATCATCATGCTCGACGAAAACGGCCTGGTGAAGACATGGAACAAGGGCGCGCAACGCATTAAGGGCTTTGAGTTGGCGGACGTCATCGGCAAACCGATTTCCCAGTTCTTCACGCCGGAAGATATCGCGGCACATGAGCCAGAGCGCGCCCTGACGCGAAGCCGCCAGCCACGGCCGGTTTGAGGATGCCGGCTGGCGAGTCCGCAAAGACGGCATCAGGTTCTGGGCCAATGTCGTCATCACGGCGATGCGCGATTCCGACGGCGTGCTGCGCGGCTACGTCAAGCTCGCGCGCGATCTGACCGAGCAGAAGAATGCCGACGACGCACTTCGCGAAAGCGAAGCACGGCTGCGGTCCATCCTCGACACCGTCCCCGACGCCATCATCATCATCGACGAGCTCGGAACGATCGAGTCCTTCAGCCCGGCGGCGACGCGGATGTTCGGCTACATGGAAGAGCAGGCGATGGGCCAGAACGTCAAGCTCCTGATGGCGCAGCCCTACCGCGACCAGCACGACGGCTACCTCGAGCATTTTCGCGACACCGGCGAGAAACGGGTCATCGGCACCGGACGCACCGTGGTCGGCCGGCGCCAGGACGGGTCCACCTTTCCCATGGAGCTTGCGGTCGCCGAGGCGCAGGGCGGCCCGCGACGTATTTTCACCGGCTTCGTGCGCGACATCACCGATCGCCAGCGCGTCGAAAAAGAACTGAACGCGGCCAGGGCGACCGCCGAAGCGGCGAACCAGGCCAAGTCGGACTTCCTGTCCAGCATGAGCCATGAGCTGCGCACGCCGCTGAACGCCATTCTCGGGTTCGCCCAGCTGATGGCTTCGGACGTTCCGGCGCCGACGCCGGTTCAGACGGCGAGCATCGATCAGATCCTCCAGGCCGGCTGGTTTCTGCTCAGCCTGATCAACGAGGTCCTGGACCTGTCGTTGATCGAGTTGGGAAAGCTGACGATGTCGCCGGAACCGGTCTCGGTTCCCGAAGTCTTGGGCAGCTGCCGGGCCATGATGGAGCCACTGGCGCTGAAGCGTGACATCACCATGACGTTTCCCGATTTCGAAGCGCCGTGTGTCGTGCTGGCGGACCAGACCAGGCTGAAGCAGGTGCTCGTCAATCTCATTTCCAACGCCATCAAATACAACCGCCCGAAAGGAACAATTGCCGTGGAATGTTTCGCGCGGACGCCCGAGCAGGTTCGTATCACCGTCACCGATACCGGGATGGGACTGACACCGGAAAAGCTGGTTCAGCTCTACCAGCCGTTCAATCGCCTGGGCCAGGAGATCGGCGTCGAGCAGGGCACCGGCATCGGCCTGGTCGTCACCAAGCGGCTCGTCGAAGCGATGCACGGCACCATCGGCGTGGAAAGCGAGGTTGGCATCGGAACGTCGTTCTGGGTCGATCTGAAATCGACCGGCCCCGACTTATTTGCGCAGATGAACCCGGCCGCCTTTCTGCCACCCGCCACTGCCAATGACGGACTTCCGGTCACGACCTTGCTCTACGTGGAGGACAACCCGGCCAATCTGAAGCTGGTCGAAATGCTGATCGCGCGCCGCCCCAACATGAAGTTGATTACGGCCGGAAGCGGCGTCCTCGGCGTCGAGTTGGCCCTGGCGCACATGCCGGACGCCATCCTCATGGACATCAACCTGCCGGGCATCAGCGGCCTGAAGGCGCTTTCCATCCTGCGCCGCGAATCCTCGACCGCGCATATCCCGATCATCGCGCTCA
This sequence comes from uncultured Alphaproteobacteria bacterium, assembly GCA_963802815.1. Classification (GTDB taxonomy): domain Bacteria; phylum Pseudomonadota; class Alphaproteobacteria; order Micropepsales; family Micropepsaceae; genus Rhizomicrobium. The sequence goes on along the minus strand of CAWDKN010000081.1, from coordinate 99,167 downwards.
GCGCCAATGCCAATCCCAGGGATATCGAACGGGGCCTGGAAGCCGGCTTCCACAAATACCTTACCAAGCCGATCAAGGTCGACGAACTAATGGCGACTCTGGACGAGACGCTGGGGCTCGCACCGGTCCCGCATCGCCCAATGCTGCGGGTGGTGTAGGCCATGACCGGATCGTCCGAAATCCTGCAATGCCGCATCCTCGTCGTCGACGACGAGTTGGCCAATGTCACCCTTCTCACCATGATGCTGGGCAATACCGGTTATGAATCCGTTTCCCGGACCATGGATCCCGCGGCTGTCTGCGCGCTGCACCTCAAGAATCAGTACGACCTGATCCTGCTCGACCTGCAGATGCCCGGGATGGACGGGTTTCAGATCATGGACGCGCTGAAGGCGCTCGATGAGAACATGCCGCCGTCAATCCTGGTCGTCACCGCGCAGCCCAGTCACAAGATTCGCGCCATGCAGGCGGGCGCGGGAGATTTCGTCAGCAAGCCCTTCGACAACACGGAATTGCTGACCCGCGTTCATTACATGCTGCGCGTCCGTCTGCTGGACAAAAGGGCGGCGGAGCACACGCGGCAGCTCGAGCTGACGGTGCGCGAGCGCACGGCCGACCTGCGTCGCAGCGAAGAAATCTTTCGCGAGCTGGCGGCCAATATTCCCGAAGCGCTGTTGATCCGGAACATGGACGAACAGACCATCGAATATGTGAACCCGGCGTGGCACAATCTGAACGGCATTCGCGCCGTTCCGGGCGACCCCCTGGCGCTGGCGCATCAATCGATTCATCCCGACGACCTCAAATGGATCGCCCATGAGCGTCGCAAGGGCGGCGGTGCCGAGCTCGTCAACGAGTTTCGTGTCGTGCGTCCCGACGACAGCATCCGGTGGGTGCGGGCCCGCACATTCCCGATCGCGAGCCCCTCGGGCGGAAACCCCTGGGTCGTCGAACTCGTCGAAGATGTGACACAGCGCCGGGAAGCCCAGCGACAGCTCGTGCATATGGCGCGCCACGACGCCCTCACCGGCCTTCCCAATCGCGCCTTGTTTTACGAGTTGCTGCACGAATCCCTTGCGCGTGCGACGAAAGAGGACCTGACAGTATCGGTCCTGCTTCTGGACATCGACTACTTCAAGGCCGTGAACGACTTGCTCGGACACGCGGCCGGCGACGCCCTGCTGCGCGAATTCGCGGGCAAGATGAAGAAGAGCCTGCGTCCCGGCGACGTTGCCGGGCGATTGGGCGGCGACGAGTTTGCCGCGGTCGTCATGACGCCGGCGAAAATGGGCGGCGCGCCCTTTGTGGCGGCGCGGATACGCAATGCGCTCAATCCCGCCTTGTCGCTGGAGGGCGGCCAGCAAGTCCTGATCACCGTCAGCATCGGCATTGCCACGTTCCCAGGCGATGCCGGCGACGTCGAGGGATTGCTTCGCTGCGCCGATACCGCGCTTTACGACGCGAAGGCCGCTGGCCGGAACACGTTCCGTTCCTACACGCCGGAGCTCAATGCGCGCGCGCTGAAGCGGATGGACACCGAAAACGCGCTGCGGTTGGCGCATGAGAACGGCGAATTCGTCCTGCATTACCAGCCGAAGATGCAGACCCTGAGCGGCGGGCTGACCGGCGTCGAAGCCCTGATCCGATGGAATTGGCCTGGCCATGCCCTTGTGATGCCGCCCGACTTCGTCCCGGCCCTCGAAGAAATGGGACTGATCGTCCCGGTGGGGGCCTGGGTCATAGAAACGGCCTGCCGCCAGATCCGTGCCTGGGAATTGGCGGGGCTCGGCAAGGTGCGCGTCGCCGTCAACATGTCGTCGCGCCAGATGCGCGACGACCGGCTTGTCGCGCAGGTCGCCGAGTTCGTGCGCACCCATCACATCGACCCCAGCCTGCTCGAATTCGAGATCACCGAGAGCACATTCATGGCGCACGGCGAGACGACCGACACGGCGCTGCGGGCCTTGAAGGACATGGGCGTCACGATATCGATCGACGATTTCGGGACCGGCTATTCCAACCTGGCCTACCTCAAGCGCTTCGAAGTCGATGCCCTCAAGATCGACGTTGCGTTCATCCGCGACGTCACGACCAACGAGGATGCGGCAACGGTCGCCATCGCCATCATCCGAATGGCCCACAACCTGAACCTCAAGGTCGTGGCAGAGGGCGTGGAGACGCAGGAACAGCTTGAATTCCTGCGCTCGCAGGGTTGCGACGAAGTGCAGGGATATTATCTGTCGAAGCCGTTGGCGGCCGGCGAGTTGACAGCGAAATTCCACGAGACGGCCACGGCCAATTCAGTGCCGAGACTGTTGATGCCACCTCCGGAAAGGATCGTTGCTCATGGCTAGTTCAGCGCTCGAGACGTCGGACATGGAGGCGTTTGAATTGCCCTCCGCCCGAAGCTTCCACATCCGGCGGCCGCGCAAATCGACATTCCTGACCGGCAAGCTCGTCTATGGCGATGCCCCCTCGGCCCGCGCGGGCGCGTTCACGCTCGATTGCGCCATTCGCGATATCTCCGAGGGCGGCGCAAGGATTACCCTGTCGAGCCTGCAGCCGTTGCCAGTCGATCTGTTCCTTATTGTCATCAAACACGGGATCGCCCATCAGGCACGGATCGCCTGGCAGAAATTTCCCGCGCGGGGCCTCAAATTCGTCACCCCGTACTTTCTCGGCGGCGCCATTCCGTCGGACTTGTCGTTTCTCCGCCGCCTGTGGGCCGAGCTGGTTGCAAGAGATGGCGGCGATCCGTCGGCCCGCACGCTTCGGCGCCTCGCCGGCGATCTGCAGGCCAAGTCGGCGCTGCTGTAGGCGACAGCCGATCTTCGCGTCGGCGCTCCATAGATGAACCGATCTGCAACAGGGGGCTTCCTCGTGCCAATTCTTTTTTCCATAGGCAAAGTAATCGTGCGCAATTCCCGTGAACCGGGTAGTGTCGCTTCCAGCATTGCTCCTACGGGACCGCGCAGTATCCGACGAGTTGCCGCCCAAAGCGGCAATATCTTCCGTACGCACACTCTGCCGAAGAATCCGCCAGCAGACATCGGGCCCGATTTGCCGCGCATTGCGACGCGGGCATTCGTCCGATCGGCGAACGGCGGCGACTGGGGAGCGTGTGCAATGACGGGCTGCGACACGGTGCTCATCGTGGATGACGACAAGGATGTGCGCGAATCCCTTCGCGCCTTGCTCGAATCCGCGGGCCACACGGTCAGAACCTATCTGTCGGCAAGGTCGCTCCTCGCCGACGATATTGCCGGTTGCGGCTGCCTGATCATGGACATCCGCATGCCCGACATGGACGGGCTGGAATTGCAGGCCGAAGTCGCCCGGCGCGGCCTCGGGCTGCCTGTCGTCATGATGTCGGGCCATGACGACATTATTCTCGCAATTCGCGCGATGAAGGCGGGCGCAATCGATTTCCTAATCAAGCCATTCGACAACGGTGCGATTCTCGCCAGTGTCGATATGGCGCTCAAGCTGCTCGAGCGGCCAGCTGGTGCATATGGCCGGCGTCACGGCGGCGCTGCGAAACCTCGGATTGCTTACGCCTCGCGAACGCGACGTCTTCGAGCTCCTGGTGGCCGGTCACTCGAACAAGGACGCCGGCGCCAAGCTCAACATCTCGAGCCGGACAGTCGAGGCTCACAGACGACACGTCTTCCAGAAGCTGAACGCCCATAGCGTGCCCGAACTCGTGCAAATCTCGCTGGACGCCGCAGCGTAGAGCGATGCGAATTGACCAGGTTCTGGATTTGTACTATTATTCGAGGTTCTAGGTCGAACTGGCGTCCGCTTCGGTGGATCGAGCTTCGCGACCTTGCTGGCGCTGCGGCGCTATCCTCTGACGATCGGAAACCCGAGCTTGAACAGGGATCTCACGGTCTGCATCATCGACGATGATGAGACGGTCAGGGATTCCACCCGGACCCTGCTGGAATCGGCGCGATTTAAGGTCCGTGACTTCGGCTCGGCGGCGGCGTTCCTGGCCACGTTCGATTCCGAGCGCGTTGGATGCCTTATCCTGGACATTCACATGCCTGGAATGTCGGGCCTCCAACTGTTGGACATCATACGGCTGCGGGGCAACATGATCCCCGTGGTCCTGTTTACCGCGCGCGTGGATGAGCAGCTGGAAAAGTATGCGAGGCAGGCAAAGGTCGTCACCTTGCTGCAAAAGCCAACCGACGGCGAAGAATTGATACGGCTAGTCGCGCAGGTCATGGGCCTCGCCGAAGTCCATTAGCAGAGCGAATTCTGTTCATCGAAGTCAAAGATCGACGATTTTTTAAGAGAGGATGGCTTGTCAAGGCGTAGCCGCGCGATCCCTCGCCGGCCCGTCTTCGCGTTTACGCGCTTCGTCGTGGCAGTCTCCGCCGCTGCGCGGCGAAGACTGGTGGGCGCGACAGGGATCGAACCTGTGACCCCTACCATGTCAAGGTAGTGCTCTCCCGCTGAGCTACGCGCCCGCCTCACGGGACGGCCTCTATAGCGCTCGCTCCATGGGGCAGCAAGCGTAGGGCTGGCCCCTGCGGAACGACGGGAAACGGGTGCCCCGCCTGCAATCACATCCCGCTTCGGCGCGTCGCGGTCTTCAGCTCGGACGGAACGCGTCGCAGGGGACAAAAAAAGTGCCCCGCGGACGGCTGGGTTGTCCGCGGGGCTGACACGTTAGCCAGGGGGAGCGAGGGGGGAGCAACCCCGGCTAGCGCGAAGGCTCATCTGTCTCAATGCGCGTTCTTCAGGTTGAAGACGACGGCGGCTTCGGTCGTGGACGCGATCGGCTGGCCGTTCTGCAGCGCCGCTTTGTATTTCCAATGCTGCTTGACCCAGGCGAGCGCGGCGTTGTCGAGGTCGGTGCTGCCGCTCGAGGTCACGAGTTGCGTGTCGGTCACCGTTCCATCCGCCGCAATCGAGAGGCGCAACGTCACGGTGCCCTGCTGGCCGAGGCGGCGCGACAACTCGGGGTACGGCGGTATCGTGTGCGTGTTCATGATGCCGGTCGCGCCGCCCGATATCGGCTGCGCCGCGGGGGCCGCGGGCGTTTGTGGCGCGCTCACCGAAATGGTCGGCTGTGACGCGGGCTGCTGCGGCACGTCGATTTCCGGCGGCGTGATCGTCGGCAGCTGCGGCGCCTGCATCTGCGGATGCGGCGGTGGCGGCGGCGCGTTCTCCGGCTGCTGCACCGGCAGGACCTGCACCGTGATGTCGTGCGGAATTTCTCTTACGAGCCTCATGGCAAGCCCGCTGGCGAGCGCATAAATGAGTGCAACATGTAGCAGGCCGACGACGGCGATGCCTGCGACGCGCTCCGGCGCCGCTTTCGCGCGCGCCTCCAATATCTCGTGCCGGGGATGATCCATCGTTTCCTCCCGCTGAATTCAACGGCCGATCCGTCAGGCGGTTTCACCACCCTTCGCTCGACAGAGAGATAACGCGCAAATCCGGCGCTAGACTGTCGCGAATAAGGCGACGCCGCCCCATTCACGGAGATAAACTAGCGGTGAAACCTTCGGAACGATTTCGTGCGAGCGACGTATGAGGCCCGGCCCGACGGACCGAGCGCGTGGCAGCACCGGGGACCTCTAACTACAGGGATCGCAGAGGGCGACGAAGAGAACGCTGATCGCCAGCGCTCTCTGCGTCGCCTTCTGCGATCTCTGTAGCAAGAGTTGCAGGTCGCGAAACAGTCGCTGGGCCGTCGGGCCCAGCCTCAGGCCGCGATCATCCGCTCCACTTCCTGCACGATCTCGCGCAGGTGGAACGGCTTGGACAGCACCTTCGCCTGCTTGGGCGCGTTCGACGACGGGTGCAGGGCCACGGCCGCGAAACCCGTGATGAACATGATCTTCAGCGCGGAGTACATTTCGGCGGCGCGCTTGGCGAGCTCGATGCCGTCCATGCCGGGCATCACGATGTCGGTGAGCAGCAGATCGAAGCGGTAGCCCTTGAGGCACTCATAGGCCTCGTCGCCGTCGCCGAAATCGGTGACCTCGTGGCCCGCGCGCACCAAGGCCTGCGCCAGGAACTTGCGCAGGGATTCGTCGTCCTCAGCCAGTAGGATATGCGCCATCAGCCCGCTCCGCCCCCCAACTAAACCGTATAACAGCGAACCGGTAAATGCGCGGTAACGCCGGAGGCCAGTTTGGTGCGCTCATGCCGCGGACCTTGGGTTTTGCTTGATCGCGGAGCCTTGTTGATGGTCCACTTGCGAGACGATTTCGAATCATCCGGCGCGACCAGGGGCATGACCGACCGAAAACGGCACGAATTGGACAGGAATGACGCGAGCCTGGCTGCGCTCTATGCGGAGCCATTGCGGATTTATCGACCGTTCCGCCAGACGGTTCCGTTCGTTTTCGCCTCGCCCCACTCCGGTTGCGTCTATCCCCAGAGCCTCATCGCCCAGAGCCGGCTGTCGCCGACGGCCTTGCGCCGCTCCGAGGACGCCTTCGTCGACGAACTTTTTTGCGGCGCGGTCGCGCTTGGCGCACCGATGATCACGGCAAGGTTCCCGCGGGCCTTCGTGGACGTGAACCGCGCGCCGGACGAGATCGACAGCCAGATGTTCGAGGGCGCCCTGTCCGTGCCGGTCGACCTGCCTTCGGCGCGCGTGGCCGCGGGGCTCGGCGTCATTCCCCGCATCGTCCGAGACGGGGCGGACATCTATCGCGGCAAGCTCGCGCCGTGCGAGGCGGAGGAACGTCTCGCGGGCCTTTACCGGCCTTATCATGCCGCGCTCGCGCAACTCGTCGAGGATACGCGCGAGCTTTTCGGCACAGCCGTCGTGATCGATTGCCATTCGATGCCGTCGGCGGCCGCCGCTCCCGACATCGTGCTGGGCGATCGTTACGGCGCCTCGGCCGCGCCGATGCTCACGCGCCACGCCGATGCGGCGTTCCAGCGCCGCGGCTTCTGCGTGACGCGCAACACCCCTTACGCGGGCGGCCACACCACGCTGCTGCACGGACGGCGCGACCACGACGTCCACGCGCTGCAGATCGAAATCAACCGCACGCTCTATCTCGACGAGGAGCGCATCCTGCGCGGGCCGGATTTCGAAGGGGTCCATGCAAGACTGACGGCGGCACTCGCCGATCTGGTCGCGATCGACCTGCACGTGCTGCGGCGGGCGCGCCCGAACCCGAGGCTGGCGGCGGAGTGAGGCCTGGCCCGACGGACCGGGCTTGTTTCGGTACCCGGGCCTTTTACCAAAGACGACGCGGTGGTTGCGCAGAGGTGCGCGGGACAGGCGGTCCTTCGTCCGGCATCGCGCTCTATCGTCTCATTTGACTCGGTGCGCGCAGCGCGGCAGGCAAACCTCGAAAGAGAGTCTGGCCGGGAGACTTCGGGCGCCGCCCTTCTGCGCGCCTCTGCGCAACCGCCGCGTCCTAGTAGAAGCCCCCGGTGCCGGAACGAGGACCGTTTGTCAGGCCGAGCCGTCCCCCAAGAAAAAAGGCCGCCCCGGTTAAGGAGCGGCCAAGTTCAGGGAGGAAACGCCCAGGAAGGGCGGCGGCATCGCAAAGAGGATTTCGCGATGCCGCGCTGCAACAATATGGAGAAACCAGACTTCGTATGCAAGTTTAATTTTTACGAACTACGCGACAATCCCCCGCAGAAACCCTGGTAATTTTCTGCCGTGATGGCGGGCGCGGTTCTGCCCAAGGGCGCGGCAGACCATCTTGTGCAGTGCACCAATTCTGACGTTTTTCGGTGAATCTTGCCCAAGATTTATGCAGCTGTCGTTGCACCGCAACAAAAGATTTGCACGAAGCAGGTAGCCCACTGCCCATGGTTGCGAGCGTGATTCGCAACCCGGTCAAAGGGAGTAGTCGTATGGCCGAGACAGCCTGGACCCCCAGCGCGTATGCCACCACCGAGCCACGGCGTGGCCGGACCGCCAGACCCCCCCGGTCGCGCTTCACCCCCCATCCGACAGGCCCGAGCCCCAAGCGGCATCGCACGATCTTCGTGTCGGACACGCATCTGGGCACCCGCGGCTGCAAGGCCGAAGCGCTGGCCGACTTCCTGTCGCGCAACGCCTGCGACACGCTTTATCTCGTGGGCGACATTGTCGATGGCTGGCAGCTGAAGCGACGCTGGTACTGGAACGACGCGCAAACCCGTGTCGTGGCCGAAGTGCTGCGCAAGGTCGACGAGGGCACGCGCGTCGTCTACGTGCCGGGCAATCACGACGAGTTCCTGCGCGAATATTGCGGCCGCGGCGTCATGGGCGTCGAAGTCGTGCGCGAAACGATCCACGTCACCGCGGACGGCAAGCGCCTTCTGGTCCTTCATGGCGATCAGTTCGATGGCGTCATCGCCTATGCACGCTGGCTCGCCCATCTCGGCGACTGGGCTTATTGCACTGCACTCAAGCTGAATGACATGCTCGGCGCCGTGCGCCGCGTCTTCGGAATGCCCTATTGGTCGCTTTCGGCCTATTTGAAGCGGCAGGTGAAAAACGCGGTGGAATACATCTCGCGCTTCGAGGTCGCCGTCGCACGCGCGGCCGAAGCGCGCGGCGTCGATGGCGTGGTCTGCGGCCATATTCATCAGGCAGAGATCCGCCGCATCGGCGGAGTCCTCTACCTCAACGACGGAGACTGGGTTGAAAGCTGCACAGCCCTTGTCGAAGATGCCCGCGGAAATCTGGAGATTCTTCGCTGGGCAGCCTCCCCTGTTTCACATGCCCCTGTTTCAGGGGGGCACGCCAGCGCCGGTTCGGCTCCCACTCCCGAAGCCGCGCTTATACCCGCGTAGGCGACGGCGCATGAGGTCGGGCAGCCTGGGCCCGGCCGTCGTTGCTGTGGTTGCCGGACAGGAAAGGCTCAAGGTCTTCATCGTCACCGATGCATGGGCGCCGCAGGTGAACGGCGTCGTGCGCACGCTGGAGATGCTCGGTCGCGATCTGCGCGCGCTGGGCCACGATGTTCGCTACGCCACGCCGGAAGGACGTTTCACCGTCCCGCTTCCGACCTATCCGGAAATTCGCCTCGCCATCTTCCCGCGCGCGAGCCTCGAAAAGCAGATCAAGGAATTCGCACCGGACGCGATCCATATTGCCACCGAAGGCACGCTCGGCATGAGCGCGCGCGCCATCTGCCTGCGCTACGGCATCCCCTATACGACGTCGTTCCACACCCGCTTTCCGGAATACGTCAATGCGCGCTTTCCCATCATTCCGCAGTCGCTCGTCTATCGCTGGCTGCGCTGGTTCCACGGCCCGGCGACCGCGATGATGGTGGCCACGCCCTCGCTCAAGCGCGAGCTCGAGGCGCATGGCTTCAGGAATGTGCGCATCTGGTCGCGCGGCGTCGACGTCGAGATGTTCCGGCCGATCGCGGATGCGACTTTGCCGTTTCCGGGTCCGATCTGGCTCTATGTCGGCAGGATCGCGATCGAGAAGAATATCGAAGCCTTCCTCAATCTCGATCTTCCCGGCACCAAGGTACTGATCGGCGACGGGCCGGCGCGCGCCAGCCTGGCGCGGCGCTACCCCGACGCGCAGTTCCTCGGTCTCAGGAGCGGCGAGGACCTCGTGCGCGCCTATGCGGCGTGCGACGTTTTCGTCTTCCCGAGCCGCACCGACACGTTTGGTCTCGTCATCCTCGAAGCCCTCGCCTGCGGCCGGCCCGTGGCAGCCTATCCCGTCCAGGGCCCTCAGGACATCGTCGGCGACGCGCCGGTGGCCGCCTTGGACGAGGACCTGGCTGTCGCCTGCAGGCGCGCGCTTGCCATGGCCCAGGGGGGAGGCGAGCCGGGGCATCACCCGAACATGTCGGCGCGCGGACTGGCCCTCGACCATTCCTGGCGGGCCTGCACCAAACAATTCCTCTCCAACCTGGCGCTCGAGACGCCGACGGCGGAGTAGGAGGCCAACCTCCCCTTCGTGGAAAATGACGTCGTCATTGAGAACGTGCATTTGCTGAACCCCGGCCCCCTTGCGGGCGGGGGGAGCGACGTCAGCGAAAGCACCGGCTCGGCAGGTGGTTTTCGCCTTCGCGCGTCCTGCGCTAGAACCCTGCGCGTTCCTCCGAGTTCTTCCGCCCTTTCATGATGTCGCCGCCCGAACCATCCCGCAGCGCGAAGCTCGGGCCGCAGGAATGGCTGTTCCTCGGCCTGGTGATGCTTGGCTGGGCCGCCTTTGTCGTGGCGCTGGGCAAGGACACCTCGTGGGATTTCCGGAACTATCACTGGTACATCCCCTATGCCTTCCTGAACGGGCGCATGGGATTTCGACGTCGCGGTCGCCCACCAGGCGACCTACTACAATCCGTTTCTCGACGTGCCGTTCTACTGGCTCGCGACGCACACCCATTCCTGGTTCGCGCTCGCGGTGATGGGCGCGGTGCAGGGATCGAACGTCGTGCCGCTCTATCTCCTCGCGCGGCAGATGCTGACGCTCGACGAGCACAAGCTCGCCGCCGGCGCCTTGGCTCTGCTCGGCACGACCGGCGCGCTCACCGTCAGCCTCTACGGCACCACCTATTACGACAACGTCATGAGCGTTTTCGTGCTCTCGAGCCTTGCGATCGTCATCGCCCGGCGTGAGGCTTTGCGAAGCGGGCCGCTTCTTGCGGTGGCGCTCGTGACGGCGTCGGCGGGATTTCTCTGCGGTTGCGCCGTCGGTCTCAAATTGCCCGAAGCGCCCTTCGCCATCGGCTTCGCAGCGGCGCTGGCCGCACTCGGCGGCGATCTCAGGCACCAGGCAACCCGTCTGGCCGCCGGCGGGCTCGGCGGCATCGCCGGCTTCGCGCTGTTCGCCGCGTACTGGATGCTGCGCATGCAGCACCTGACCGGCAATCCGCTGTTCCCCTATTTCAACGAGTATTTCAAATCGGCGCTCGCGCTCTCGGCGCCCTACCGCGACCTGCGCTTCATTCCGACCCATTTCTGGCGCGCGCTCTTTTTCCCGATCCTGTTCTCCGTTGATTGGCATGTCGCCGACGACCTGGGATTCCAGGACATCCGCGTCGGCATCGCCTATGTGGCCGTGATCGCGGCGACAATCGCCTGGATCCTTGGCCGCCGCGCGAAAGCACCGCTCGCAGCGCCCGACGCCGTGTGGCCATTGTTCGCGTTCTCCGCCGCTTCCTACGTCATCTGGCTCAAGCTGTTTGCGATCTATCGCTACATTCTTCTTCTGGAGATGCTGGCGCCCCTTCTGATCGTGGCCGCAATCGGGCTTCTTCCGCTCGCCCGGCGCGCGCAATACGTCACGCTCGGGGTGATCTTCTTCGCAATCCTCCTCGTCGCGCGCAGCGACTTCAACGAGCGCGAGCCGCTGGGCGATCCCTATGTGCAGGTAGCGCTGCCGCCGATCCCAAATCCCGCAAATACCGTCATCCTGATGACCGGCGACGGCCCGCTCGGCTTCCTCGCGCCCTCGATCCCGCGTGAGATTCCGCTTCTGCGGATCGACGGCTGGATGGTGCAGCCCGGCGACGGAACCAGGCTGACGAAATCCATGCGCGCGCGCGTCGCCGAGCAGGTCAGGCGCAAGGGCGACCTGTTCCTGATCGCGGAAGCCTTCGACATGACGCGCGCCCATGACGCCCTGGCCGACTACAATCTGGCGATCCGCTGGACCGAGTGCCGGCTGTTCGACACCAATCTCGCGGGCGCTTACCAATTCTGCCCCCTGTCACCCAAGGCTCCCCGATGACGCCGTCCGCCCGCATCGCCGTTCTCGTGCCCTGCTACAACGAGGAGGCCGCCATCGGCAAAGTGGTGCAGGATTTCCGCGCCGCGCTGCCGAACGCGGTGATCTATGTCTACGACAACAACTCGAAGGATGAGACGGCTGCGCGCGCCAGGGAAGCAGGCGCCATCGTCCGTCCCGAATTCCGACAGGGCAAGGGCGCCGTCGTCCGCCGCATGTTCGCCGACATCGAAGCCGACATCTATGTCCTCGTCGACGGGGACGACACGTACGACGCGGCGGCGGCGCCGGCGCTGATCGAAACCCTGGTCGGCCATGGGCTCGACATCGTCTCCGGCCGGCGGCTCGCGACGGGCGCCGACGCCTATCGCGCCGGCCATGTTCTCGGCAACCGGCTGCTGACCGGGCTCACCGCGCTCATGTTCAACGTCCATCTCGCAGACATGCTGACCGGCTATCGCGTGATGTCGCGGCGCTTCGTGAAGTCTTTCCCGTTCACCGCCGACGGCTTCGGCATCGAGACCGAGCTTACCGTGCATGGCGTGCGCCTGCTCATGCCGATGCTCGAGGTGGCCACGAAATACAAGGAACGCCCTGTCGGCTCGGTGAGCAAGCTGAACACCTGGCGCGACGGCTTCCGCATTCTCTTCACCATTGCGGGCCTGGTGCGCGAGGAACGTCCCTTCATCTTCTTCACGAGCCTCGCCGTCCTTCTGGCCATCGTCTCGCTCTTCTTCGGCACGCCGGTCGTGATCGAGTACGTGAAGACCGGGCTCGTGCCGCGCCAGCCGACAGCGCTGCTCGCAACCGCCCTGATGCTGCTCGCCTTCCTCGCGCTCATGAGCGGTCTCATCCTCGATACCGTCACCCGCGGCCGCTGGGAGCAGAAGCGGATGGCCTATCTCGCGATCCCCGGCCCTTACGATCTCAAGCTGCCGTGAATTTTCAGTCTCTGTTGCGGCTGGTCGCGAACTCGCGCTTCTTGAGATTTGCCTTTATCGGCACGTGCGGTTTCGTCGTCGACGAAGCGGTGCTGGCGACGACGCACTATGCGTTTGCGCTGAACTCCTATGGCGCAGGCGCGCTGTCCACGTTCTGCGCCGCGACCTTCACCTGGTGGGGCAATCGCAATCTCACGTTTCGCGAACACGCGGCGAGCGGCGGAGCCCGCTCCATCGCGATCGAGTGGCTGCGCTTCATGGCTGCCAACAGCGTCGGCGCCCTGGCGAATTATGGAACCTTCACTCTGCTGGTGAGCATTGCGTCCTGGCCGATGGGAAACCCGTTGCTGGCGAAGGCCATCGGCGCTCTCGTCGGACTCGCGTTCAACTTCACGCTCTCGAAGCGCTTCGTCTTTCGCGAACCGCCGGTGGCGTAACAAGACGGATGCGTCGTGCGGCCCCTGAAAATTTACCGCGGAGGCGCGGAGGATTTCGCGGAGGACGCCGGGGGAACCAGCGCTCCCAACAGAGCGAGCCTCGCCTTCCAATTCTGATTGGCGCGCGAAGCGCGCCGGCCAAACCTGGTCACCTCGCGCAAACGCCGCCGGACAGACGCGCTTACCCCGCGTCCTCAGCGCTACCTCACCGTCCTCCGCGTCAAAAATATCGACACAAGAGTGCCACCGTCTTGGGACTCGCTACCGCACCTTGTGGAAGTCGGGGATCGCCACGCCGGGCGGCGCGTCGATTTCCACGCGCGCGGTTTCCGTCATCCGCGCCATGGTCATGTAGAAGCCGGTGGTGAGGATGATCTCGATCATCTCCTGCGGCGAGAAATGCGCCTTGGCCGCAGTGACGGCCTCCTCGCTCGCCTTCACGTCGCGCACCACCTCGCGCACCAGGCGCAGCATCGCCTTGTTGCGCGCATCGAACGCCGCATCGTCGAAGCGTAGCGCCTCGAGTGCCGCAATCTGCTCGGCCTTGCAGCCGGCGCGCGCGGCGATCGGCACATGCTGGACCCATTCGTAGATGCCGCCCTCGAGGCGCGCGACCGCCATGATGATGAGCTCGCGCAGATCCGCCGGCGAGCTTCTGCTTGGTGAGGATCGCGTTGCCGAAGCGCAGGCCGGGCCTGAAGCAGGTCGCGGCGTTCGCCCATATGCGGAAGATGTTGAGCTTGCGCGGCAGGCCGTCGAAGGCTTCCTTCGCGTCCGCGGGCAAAGCCGACGTGTCGGCAAAAGTATCAACGGCATGGCGCTCCTCCGGATTTTTATGGACGCCATGATGGCATGGCGCAGCGAGGCCGCTCAATCGGCAGGTCCCCGAGCTGGGGATCGACGGTCACCGATTTGACGATCGCGAACACCGTCATGCCCGGCGCGAGCGCGAGCCTCTGCGCGGAGGCGCGCGTGATGCGGGCGGTGAGCCTCGTCGCGCCGCAGGCGATCGTCACATCGGCGTGAGTGCCCGTGTCCCCGGCGATCGAGAGGATCGTCGCGGGAAGGACGTTGTTGGCGCTGATGGCACGGGGTTCCTCGCGCGCGAGCATTATGTCCTGGGCCGCGATGCGCACGCGCAGGGACGCGCCCCCCGCGCGTGCAACCCGCGCGACCAGGAGCACGCCGCCGTCGAAGGCGAGCTCGGAGAGGCCGTCGTCGCGATGGCGCACGACCGTGGCGCGGAACAGGCCGCCCGATGCGGGATCGAGCGCCGGCAGAAGCTCGAACACCGGTCCCTGCGCTTCGACGCGACCCGCGCGCACGAAGACGATCTCGTCGGCGAGCCGCGCCACCTCGTCGATCGCATGGCTGACATAGAGCATCGGCATCCCCGCCTCGTCGCGCAGCCGTTCCAGGTAGGGCAGGACTTCCGCCCGACGGGCGCCGTCGAGCGACGCCATCGGCTCGTCGAGAAGAAGGATCTGCGGCGCCGAGAGAAGCGCGCGTCCGAGCGCCACGCGCTGCCTTTCGCCGCCTGAGAGATGGCGCGGGCGGCGCGCGAGCAAGGGTTCAAGGCCGAGAAGCGAGATCACGCGCGCGATCCCGGCCGCATCGGCACGAACCGGCGCGCGGCGCCAGCCGAAGAGAAGATTGCGCTCGACCGTCATGTGCGGGAAGAGGCGAGAATCCTGGAAGACATAGCCCACGCGCCGTCCGCTCGCCGGAACATCGATGCGCGCGCGCGTGTCCAGCACGATACGGCCGTCGATGACGATGCGGCCCTCGTCCAGCGCAAGCAGGCCGGCGATCGCCTGCACGATGCTGGTCTTGCCGGCGCCGGACGGACCGAACAGCGCAGTCACGCCGCGGCGCTCGACCGCGAACGCCGCATCGAGCGCGAAATTTCCGAGACGGGCCTTGAGCGAAACTCGACGCTCATCGCGTCTCGCGCGCCTTGCGGGCCGCGAACTCGGCCAGCGTCATGAAGACGAGCGCCAGCACGATGGACAGCGCCGACAGCCGTGCGGCCTCGGTCTCGCCGCCCGGCGTCTCCAGCGCGGTGTAGATCGCAAGCGGCAGGGTGCGCGTCTCGCCGGGGATGTTTGAGACGAAGGTGATGATGGCGCCGAACTCGCCGAGGCTGGCCGCAAAGGCGGTGATCGCGCCCGCGATGACGCCCGGAAGCGCGAGAGGCAGCGTCACGTTGAACAGGCGGTCGAACGGCCGGGCGCCGAGCGTCGCCGCGGCCTCGCTCAGTCCGCGATCCGCGCTTTCGAGCGACAACCGGATCGCGCGCACCTGGAAGGGGAAGGTGATGATGCCGGCGGCCAGCGCGGCGCCGGTCCAGCTGAAGACGAAGCGTATGCCGAAAGCGTGCAGCAGGAAGGCGCCAAGACCGGCGCGCGTGCCGAAGGTAACGAGCAGCAGATACCCGACGGCCACGGGCGGCAGCACCAGCGGCAGGTGCACGATGCCATCCACCAGCGTCTTGCCGGTGAAGCGCGTGCGGGCGAGGAGGAGCGCCGTGGCGAAGGCGAACGGCAGCGCGCAGGCGACGGCGACGCTCGCCACGCGCAGGCTGAGCAGCAGCGCCTCGCTTTCTTCGGGGGTGAGGATGTTGGTCATCGAGGAATGCTCCCAGCGGCGTTGGTTATAACCGACACATCGCGTGCGATCTCCCCCAACCCGCACGGGGCGGGGAAATGCTCAACGCACAGATCGCGGGGCAACGAAGCTTGGTTAACGCGCCTGCACCTTCTTGACCCGCCTCCGCCGCGCGCTACCGTCCTCGCATGGATGGGTGGAAAGCTTTCGTCAGGCGCGTCGTCGCCGCTGCGGCGCTGCTCGTCTTGGGCACGGCGACGGCGCAAGCCGACGCTCCGGAGGCGGCAGCGCCTGCTGCCGGCGCAGCCCAGGTCGCCGCCGGCACCAGCGCCACCCTCTACGCCATCCGCTTCGATCACTGGAGCCCCGCCGACGAGCGCGGCTACGGCGAGTTCATCGCCGCGATCGGGCATTCCGCCTGCGCGACCGTCGACGCCTGCCTGCACGATCCGGCGAATCCCTTCCGCGCCAGCGACGCCGCGGGCGTGGAGTTCCGCTCGGACTGCGCCGACCTGCCCTATGTGCTGCGCTTCTACTACGCGTGGAAACGCGGGTTGCCGTTCGGTTATGTGAGCGCGGTGACGCCACGCGGGCATACGCGCGACGTCCGCTACACCGCCAAGGGCAACGCCGTCGTCGAGCGCGCCGATGCCCGCAACGCCGGCGTCAGCGGCTATGCCGTCATCGACACGCTGCGCGACGCGGTCTCGTCGGCGACCTATCGCATCGATCCGGACCTGGAAGATCCGGCAGATCCCGATCTCTACTCGCCGGCCATCGATGCGAAGTCGATCAGGCCCGGCACGGTGATTTACGATCCGAACGGACATCTGGCGACCGTCTACGAGGTCGAAAGCGACGGGCGCATCCGCTACATCGACGCCCATCCCGACAATGCGTTGACGCGCGGCTTCTACGACCAGCGCTTCGTGCGCGCCTCGCCCGGCATGGGCGCCGGCTTCAAGAACTGGCGGCCGATGACGCTGGTGGGCGCGGTGCGCGGCGCGGACGGCGTCTATGTCGGCGGCACGATCGTAGTACCGGCCAACAAGGACATTGCCGATTTCTCCGACGAACAGTTTTACGGCAACGGCAAGCGTCCGGACGACGCGTCCGGCTGGCGAAGCGGAACCTTCGCGCTGAACGGCGAGATCCTCGACTACTACGACTATGTCCGCGCCAGGCTCGCCGGCGGAAAGCTCGAATTCGAGCCGCTGAAGGAAATCGGCGACATGGTCGATTCCAACTGCGCGGATCTCCACTATCGCGCCGATGCCGTGACCGTGGCGCTCGCAGCCGGCATTCAGAACCAGCCGGAGCCCGATCGCCTTCCGCCCAACATCTACGGCACCGAAGGCGATTGGGAGACCTATTCCACGCCGTCGCGCGATGCACGGCTCAAGACCGCATTCAAGGAATTGCGCGACATGGCCGAGCGCTTCATCCGGATGGATCGCGCACATGATCCCCATCTCGTCTACAAGGGCTCAGATCTCGCGAGCGACCTGATCGGCGTCTATGACCGCGAGGCGGCCGCCTGCAAGCTGTCCTACACCCGCAGCGACGGCTCGACGGTCGGCCTCGGCTACGACGAGGCGCGCCGGCGCCTGTTCGCGATGTCGTTCGATCCCTATCAGTGCGTCGAGCACCGCTGGGGCGCGAGCGATCCGCGCGAGCTGTCGACCTGCACCGATGGCGCGGTGAAACGCGCCTGGTATGCCGCCGAGCAAAACCTGCGCAACCAGATCGATCGCACCTACGACGCGCAGATGGATTTCACGCTCGACGAGCTGGGCACGCCCGGACCCGGCAAAGGCGTCGCGGCGCCGCCGGACATCGATGTGCGGGCTTACCTGCTGACGCAGGTCAAGCCGAAGAAGACTGCGCCCGCGCATCCGGCGCCGTTGTTTCCGTCACTGTTTTAGAAACCACTTTCCAAACACCTTCGGTCGTCATCGCCCGGCGCGCGACAGCGCGTCCGGGCGACCCAGTTTTCTTTTTGCACGCAAAATTGGGTCGCCCGGACCGGCTATCCGCCGGCCGGGCGATGACGACATGTAGGAAAGGTGAGTAAGTTAAAGCAAAGGGCCCGCTCCGTCCAGAGCGAGCCCTTGTTCAGATGCCCACGCGAATTACTTCCGCGCGTAGAGCGTCCACAGATGGGCGATCATGACCTGCCGCGGGTCGGTCTTGACGCCCGCGAAGGCGTGGATGGCCGCGTCCTTCTGGCCGGCGCCGAGATAGGCCATGCCGAGACGGATCTGGGCATTGTCCGGATCGGTCACGCCCTTGGCGATGCCGGCTTTGATCGACGTGATCGCATCGGCGTACTTGCCGTTGCCCCATTCGTCCTCGCCGAGCTTCACGAGCGCATCGCCGTTCTTGGCGGCGTTGGCCGTCTTCGCGACCGCAGCCTGCGCCGCCGCGTCCTGGCCGGCCTGCGTCTTGGCCATGTTCAGAAGGCGGGTGGAGCGATCGCCGGAAAGCACTTTGGTATCGAAGCCCTTCTGCACGACGGCCTGCGCTTCGCCGGGGAAGCCCAGCTGGAGCGCCAGCTGCGCCAGCAGCGAGTAGTCGTCCTGGCCGCCCATGGAGTTGGACAGCAGCTTGATGCGGTAGATGTCGAGTGTCTGGTGGTCGGTCAGGCCCTTGGCGCGCTCGGAGGTCTTCAGGAGCTGCTGCCAGTATTCCGGCTTGTTCGTGCTGGCGACCAGCTTTTCCAGCGCGCTGCGCTCGGCCTCGTCGTCGCCGACGTCATAGGCGCACCGCATCTGCAGCTCGAGGATGCCTTCGCCGCCGCCGCCGCCGAAATTGTTCTCGATGTACTTCACGCACTCGGCCTTGTCGCCCGAGAGGTAGTAGGCCTGGGCGATGACGCGCAAGCTGTCGCCGTCGAGCACGCCTGCCTTGCGCAGCGCATCGGCGTCGGGACCCACCACGTCGCGGTAGCGGCCGGCGTTGTAATCGTTGGCGAACTTGATCTTCGCGCCGACGGGGCCTTCGCCCGACTTCGCCTCGACGTAGCTTCTGACCTGCTCGATGGCGCTGGATTCGGCCGGCGTCTTGTTGGCAACGCCTTCGGCCTCGTGCACCTTGTCCATGGCCGCGGCGGCCCTGCCGGAGGCTGCTAGCGCCTCGGCTTCCTTAAGCGCGTTGCCGATTGCGGGCCGCACGCCCGCCGCATAGGCCGGGGACGTGGTGAGCGCACCGCCGACGGCAATGCCAGCAGTGCCCATCATGAGCGCCATGGCAACGGCGCGGACGCTATTCGAAATCATATCCAAGACCTCATCATCTCAAGGCACGGGTCTCAGAATGCATGCGACCGCATGCTGGTCCAAGTCCGCGGTCGCCCTCGCTTACTGGTTGTACTGTTCGATGCCCGTGAAACCGATGTGGGTCACACCGATGCGCTGGGCGTCTGCCAGTACCTTTGCGACCGTATCGTATTTCGCGAGTCTGTTCGGATTGAGGTGAATTTCAGGCTGAGGATCGGCCTGAGCGGCGTTCTGGAAGTAGGAGTCCAGCGTTGCGCGGTCCACCGCCTGCCCGTTCCAGGTCGTTGTTCCGTCGAAATCCACGCCGAGTTCGACGACGATCGGGGGGATCGGCGGCGGCGGCGTGTTCGGACGCGGCATGTCGAGCTTCACCGCATGCGTCTGGATCGGAAGCGTGATGATGAGGAGGGTCAGAAGCACGAGCATCACGTCGATCAGCGGCGTGGTGTTCATTTCCACCATCACTTCGCCGTCGCCACTCGCCGATCCGATATTCATTGCCATTGCGGATTACCCTTTGCTTCTACGCCGACGCTCTTATTGCGGCTCTTCGTTGCGCGGCTCGGTCAAGAATCCGACCTTCTGGATGCCGGCTTCCTGGGCCGCCAGGATCACGCGGCCCACCGCTTCGAAACGCACATCCTTGTCGCCGCGGATGTGGACCTCGGGCAGTGGCGACCCATGCGCCAATGACCGCCGCAGCGCGTCCTCGAACCGGCCCTTCAGATCGTTGGCGCTGATGGGCTCGTTGTTGAAGTAGATGTTCTCGTCCTTGTCGACGGCGACCACGATGTTTTCGGGCTTGGTGACCGTCGCGATGTTGCGCGCATTGGGAAGGTGAACCGGAATGGTCTTCACGATCACCGGAATGGTGACGAGGAAGATGATGAGCAGGACCAGCATCACGTCCACCAGCGGTGTCGTGTTGATGGTCGTGTTCAGATCCGGATCGTCGTGGTCCCCGGAGGCCTGGGCGTTGATGGACATGAAATCGACTCTCCGCGCGCTCTGAGCCCTTATTTGCTCTTGGTGATCAGGTATGTCTGCAGGTCGCCGGCGAAGGCGCGCAGCTTCTCGGTGATCACCTTGTTGCGGCGGACGAGATAGTTGTAGGTCAGCACGGCCGGGACGGCCACGAACAGGCCGATGGCGGTCATGATCAGCGCCTCGCCGACGGGTCCTGCGACCTTGTCGATCGACGCCTGACCGGCGACGCCGATCGCGATGAGCGCCTGCAGGATGCCCCAAACCGTACCGGTCAATCCGACGAACGGCGCCGTCGAGCCCACCGAAGCCAGGAAGGCGATGCCGCCCTGGAGCTTGGCGTTGGCGTCTTCGAGCTGGCGCGTCAGCGACATGCCGATCCAGTCGTTGAGATTGACGAGCGAGGTACCGCCCTGGCTGGCGCGAACCCCGGATTTGGCGATGCCGCGGAACATGGAGTTCTTCGGCAGCTTGTCGATGCCCTCATTGAGCGTGCCCGAGGTCCAGAAGCGGCGCTCGACCGTGCGCGCCTGGCTGAGGATGCGCGACTGCTCGAAGTACTTCATGAAGAAAATGTACCAGCTGCCGGCCGACATGATGCCGAGCAGCAGGAGGATGCCCTTCGTGATCAGCGTACCCGTCTCCCAGACATGGCCGAGGCCGTAGGGATTCGATGTCGTCGCCGGAGCCTTGGGAGCTTCCGGAGCCTGGATCGCGGGTGCCGCGGCCGGGGCGGCAGGTCGCAGCGGACCCGCGGACCGGCCATCGACGGGCCTGCCATGGCCGGTGCGGGAGGCGTGGAACTTGTTTGCGCAACCGCCTGACCAATGCTCACAGTCCGAAATCAGGACGACGGCAAAAGCCGCGATCGTCAGGGCTCTCGAGCTCATTTCTCTACTCCGTACTTGGTGAAAAATTGCACGTTGACGAAATCCGTTTCGTCGCGACCGTCACTGCCCTTTCACCTGTACTGAATGGGAAACTTGGTCTGGGTGGGATTGGCTGGCCGCTTTGCGTCGCCGGCTTGCAATGCCAGCTGTCGCGCACTGACGGCCGCCTGGTCCAGGCGATCGTGGCCGCTTGCTTCGGCGACCGAGACGCCGCTCAACTGCCGTCAGCGTCGATATGTGGAGCGACACGATGTAACTTTGCCTTCCTCGCCAAGCGCTGCGAAATCGGCGGGTAGCCCGCGTCGCAGACTTTTCGCGTGGATCGGCTTGGGAGGCGTCGTCGGAATCGCGGCAGGCGTTGGCGGCGGGGTCGCAACCTTCGCCTGAGTCGTGATCGCCTTCGTCTGCGTGGTATCCGCCTGGATGTTGATTTCCGGCGGCGGCACGAACGGCGGCGGCGGCTTGGCGAGATCCGGCGGCGGCGGCGGCGGAATCTTGTCGGGAATTTTTTCCTGAACGACTTCGGCTTTCAGCTCTTCGGGCAGCTTCGTGATCTGCGCCACGAGGCCGGCTGCAAGCGCGTAGATCAGGATGACGTGCAATGCCGCGACCGCGCCGAATGCAATGAAGCGGCGCGGCGTGCCCTGCGCGATGGTTCCGTTCTGGGCTCTGAGGTCGTGTGTGGGCTGTTCCATGATCCTTACCTGACAAAACTAAACCCGGCGCGACAGCGCCGGGTCTGGCATAAGCGGGCCATGCTCATTCCGTCCCCAAACCCCGGCACCATGTTGGCTCAGGTGCTCTTTGTTGCGCGTTGTTAAAACCATCCTAACCACGCTTGGCAAGGGGGTCTACCTTTTCAACCAGACAAAACGCTAAATCGTGAACGCGTTGGTTAATGTCCTGACGCCGTCCTGCAAGGGACAATCGCCATCACCCTTTCCGGCCCGCGCCGCAGCTTCCCGGCACGTCCGACTGGAGCGGCCGATCCAGCCGTCGGTTTGAACGCTTGCAACACGGCGGCCATCGGAATGATTTCGACTCCGGTTTCCACGATGCGGCTAATCGTATCAGTGGTTTGCGTCAAGTGTAAGCGGGCAGTGGTGCGCCACGATGGCAAGATTGCGGTTCGAAATCGGCAAGTCCAAATCGGCGACGCACTTCGCTGCAGTGCAATCGTTCGATACCTTCGCAATGTCAGCTGATACTTTGCGGGCCCCGAAACCGCCCGTCGGCTGGTCCCTGCAGGTCGGCCACGTCGCTCGGGGCCGAAGAGGAGCAAGATCAATGCGTTATCTGCACACCATGGTCAGGGTCGGCAATCTCGACAAAGCGCTCGAATTTTATTGCCTCAAGCTGGGTCTAGCGGAGCTCCGGCGCATCGAGAACACAGCCGGCCGCTTCACGCTCGTTTTTTTGGCAACGCCCGAAGATGCGGCACGCGGCGAGGGCGATGGCATTCCCATGGTCGAGCTCACTTACAATTGGGACGAGAACGAATATGCCGGCGGCCGAAATTTTGGTCACCTCGCCTATCGGGTGGAAGACATTTACGCCGTTTGTCAGCGGCTGATGGACGGCGGTGTCACAATCAACCGGCCGCCTCGCGACGGCCACATGGCATTCGTGCGTTCGCCCGACGGAATATCCATCGAGCTTCTTCAGCAGGGCGGCGCCAAGCCGCCACAGGAGCCCTGGGCCTCGATGCCGAACTCCGGCGTCTGGTGAGGCCGGACGCCCGATGAATTTCTCCTCGGACAACGCCTACGGCGCGTGGCCGGAAATCCTGGATGCCCTCAGGGACGCAGCACCAGGCGCCGTCGCTTCTTACGGCGACGACGACATCACGGCGCGAGTTGGCGCGCGCTTGAGCGCGATCTTCGAGCGCGACGTCGTCGTCTTCCCGGTCATCAGCGGCACGGCGGCCAACGCGCTCGCGCTGGCAACGCTGGTGCCGCCGCACGGCGCTGTCGTCTGCCATGCCGAGAGCCACATCGCCGCCGACGAGTGCGGCGCGCCCGAATTCTTCTCGCATGGCGCCAAGCTCGTGCCGATCGAGGGCAAGGACGCCAAGCTCGCGCCCGACGCCGTCGCTGCCGCACTGGCGCATTTCCACAAGGGCTTCGTCCATCACGTGCAGCCGATGGCGATCAGCATCACGCAATCCACTGAGCTCGGTACCGTGTACGCGCCTGCCGAGGTGGCGGCCCTGTCCGAACTTGCGCGCGCGCGCGGATTGAAGCTGCACATGGACGGCGCGCGGTTCGCCAATGCCATGGCCCATCTCGGTTGCCGGCCGGCGGACGTGACCTGGCGCGCGGGCGTCGACGTGATGTCTTTCGGCGCGACCAAGAACGGCGCGCTCGGAGCCGAAGCCGTCATCTTCTTCCGGCCGCCGGACGTGGCCGACTTCGTCTACCGGCGCAAGAAGAGCGGTCATCTGGTTTCGAAGATGCGTTTCATCTCGGCCCAGCTCGACGCCTATCTCGCGGAAGACCGCTGGCTCACCCATGCGGCGCGCGCGAACGCCCTGGCGCGGCAGCTGGCCGACGGCCTGCGCCGTGTTCCCGGCGCGGAGATCGCTCATCCCGTCGAGGCCAACGCCGTCTTCGTGCGCTTGCCCGATGCGACCGTCGCGAAACTGCGCCAGGCCGGCGCGCGCTTCTACGACTGGGCGCCTTCCGACGGCGCACGCACGCTGATCCGCCTGGTCGCAGCCTTCGCGACGCCGGAGGTTGACGTGGAGCGCTTCGTCGAGATCGCCTGCGGCTAGATCCGTCCAAGAATTGAGAACGTGCCGACTTCGGTGGTGTTGCCGTTCGAACCGCGCACCCAGTCGAAGTTCAGGCCCATGCTCCACGTATCCGTGCTGGCACCCAGCGTCGCGCCGGCGACGACGTTGCCGTGCGTCGGATCGGGCCCGGTGATGGAGAAGGTGCTGTCGGGCACCGACACGAACGCCGCCTTGACCTTGATGGGATCGTTCAGGAAGTCGTAGCGATAGCCGACCCGCGCCTCGGGCTGCAGAACGAAGACGCCGAGGTCGAGATCCTCGCGGACGTCGGCGCCGAGGAAGGCGCGTAGCGATGTCGCGTAATAAGGCTGGACGGCGAGGTTGAATCCGTCGCCGCCGCCCGTTTCCGTGTAGCCTTCCTCGCGCATGCTCATGCCGTCGAGGCTGATCTGGGGCATGAACACCGTCGAACCCCAGTTGAAGATCGCGCCCGTCGTGGCGCCGATCGCGCCCAGCAGCCCCGCGCGCTTCCCGTCGGCCTCGCGCGTGAATGTCGTGGTGGCCGTCGTCGAGCCCGCTTGCGGGACGGAGATGTCGATGAAGCGTTTTCCCTTCAGGTCGCCATAGGCGATGCTCGCCTGCGTGTCGAGGAACAGATGCGGGCCGCGCCAGTCGGTATAGCCCGTCAGCATGAGCCATTCGGTCTGGTTCTTGGCGTCGTTGGGAAGCGACTCGGTCGCGTCGCCGCCGAAGAAGGTGAAGGCGCCGCCGTACCAGCCGTCGTCCGGATCGCCGCCGTCGGCGCCGAGCACGAAGCCGAAGCCATGGCTCTTGTAGTTCGTCGGCGTGCCGCCCGCGGTCGTGTTGCCCTTGTTGTTCACGTATTGCGCGAATTCCTGGCCCCAGAGCGTGAAGTCGCCGCCCTGGTCGGCGTAGTTGCGAAGCAGACGCTGGCGCGCCGCAACCGGCCCGGTCGCCTGGTCGGTCAGTGCGACGGCCTCGGCGCGGACATCGCCCGACACGTCGGGCGAGAACTGCGAATAGGCCGCTTCGGCCTTGGTCGCGTTCGTTATCCCGTTGACCACCGCCGCGCCGAGCTGATTGTCGTTCTGCAGCGCCGCGTTGGCGTAGGGAAAAAGCGTGACCGCATCGCCGGTGAGGCCGAGACCTCCCGGTCCCGTCGCCGGGCGCGGCGCCAGGTTGACGACCAGCTCGTCGAGTTCGCCCGTCGAAATCTCGTTCAGCGAGCTCTTCGTCGGGTCGAAAAAGAACGGCAGCGCATTGGCGTTGATGATCTGCGCCTGATACGTCGCGAGATCCGCGGCGCTGATGTGCAGCTGACCGGTCGGCGCGCTGATCAGCGGATACTGGTTGGTCGTCGTGCCGGTCGCCGGCTGCGGCACGAAGGTCGCGATCGTAAGGCCGAGCGTCGTTCCCGTCTGCAAGGTGGCCGATCCGGTCGCGAGAAGCGTCGCTTTCGCCGCCTGGCGCAGCGGATCTGAGACGGCGAGGTCGAGATGGCCGCCGCTGACGAGGAGATTGCGGACAACCAAATTCGACGTGACGTTGGTCAGGTCAAGCGTGCCCTGCTGGGCGACGTTCACATCGGTGGTGCCGATCGAAGTGACCTGCGCCGTCACGTTGCCGAAATCGTTGATGTTGAGCGTCGAAAGGCCGGTGCCGAAGGCCAGCTCGTTGTTGACCCCGGAGATTGTCGCTTGCGCGTTCAGCGTGTTCGCCGTGAACGCCGCCGTCGGGTTCGCAGCGATGATGGCGAACGCGGCGGAGTTTTGCGTATTGCAGCTGCCGGCGACCGAACACGAATAGGAGCCCACACCCACGTTGAAGACCGTGGGTGTCGCGCTGGAATTCGACGAGTTGAGAAGGATGTCGCCGACGATCGTGCCGGAGGTGTTGACCGTCACGGGGCCCGTAGCGGCCGAAAGGTCGATGGCGCGCGCGATGTTGGTGATGGTGGTGGTTGTGCCGACCGGCGGGGTCAGCGTCGTGACCGTCGCAGAAATCGTTCCTGCGTTGTTGATGAGGGAGAGCGTGCCCGAATTGTCGACGATGGCGAAGGCGCTGAGCGCGGTTGTCGTCGTCGGTTCGCTCGTCGAGGCGCCGGCGACGATCTTCGCGCCTTGCTTCACGTCGATTTCCGCCAGGCCCGAGCCTGTCTGCGGGCTGCTCGCGTCGATGCGAACCGCCGTGGCGACCCCGCCGAGCTCGCCACTGACCGAGGCGACGATCGTCCCGAGGCTCGACGTGGAACTCGTCACAGACTGTCCGGAAACCACCAGGTTCGGCACCGTCGCGAAAGGCGCTATGTAAAGCGCCGTCGCCGACGGGTTGGCGGCGTTCGTCGCCGTGGCCGAGGTGGCACTTGCCGAGATCGTGCCGGAATTGAAGATGCCGCCCTG
This sequence comes from uncultured Alphaproteobacteria bacterium, assembly GCA_963802815.1. Lineage (GTDB taxonomy): Bacteria > Pseudomonadota > Alphaproteobacteria > Micropepsales > Micropepsaceae > Rhizomicrobium. Next base: position 73,205 of record CAWDKN010000081.1, on the reverse strand, counting down.
CAGCGTCGTCTCGAAGCCGCTCTGGCCCGCGACTTCGAAGGCGACCGTACTGTTGTTCGCGTTGAGCGGGGCGGCGTTGATCGAACCGCGATTGATGAAGCTGAAGCCCGGGTTGGTGACGTCGAGCGTATCCTTTCCGATCGCGATCGGATTGATCGTCGTGGTCGTGGGCCCGATCACGACCGTCGGCAAGGCAGCGCCCGAAGTCGGCACGATGCCGGACGCCGAGAGTGTCGCCTCCCCCGTGGTATCCGACGTGCTCGACGGGCCCGCATTGACGATGCCGCCCTGCACGTTGCCGGAGACGACGAGAGCGCTGCCGGATTCCGGGCGCGTAGCCTTGGAGATGGAGCCGCTGGAATTCGTCGTCACGACGATGCCTTCGACCGTGATGTTGCCCTCGTTCGTCAGCGTGCCGATATCGGTCGTGCTGGGCGTCCCGGCCGCACAGCCGGCCGCGTTGCAGATCGAGCCGGTCGGACCGACGACGAGACCCTGGGTCCCCTCGCCCGTTCCGGTGTAAGACGCCGTCGGGCCGACGGTGACATTACCGTTCACCGTGCCCGCGATCTCCGCGATCGTGCTGGCCGTGCCGGTGGAAAGATTGCTCGCCGTCGTGGGCGACATGCTGATCGTGCCGTCCAGCGCCATATCGCCGTTCACGATGCCCGTCGAATTGACGAGCAATCCGACCGAATTGTCGCCGGCGACCTTGATGACCGATGTGCCCGAAACAAGGGTGATCGGCCCCGTATAGGTGCCGCCGGTGACTTCGAAGCCGAACTTTCCGGTGCCGGTGCCCGTCAGGTCGATCGTGCCCGAATTGGTGACGCCGGACGTGCTGGTGAACGGACCGTTGGTGGCGTCAATCAAAAGGCCTACGGCATTCGTCGTGTTCGTATTGCTGATGAGCCCGCCATTGTTGAGCAGGTTGCTCGAATTGACCGTCACGGCCGCGGATGCCGCCGTGATCTGCACGCCGCCGCCCGAATTGATCGTGGTGTCGCCGTCGGTCGCCGTCGTGATCGCCGTGGTCTGGATCTTGGTGATGGTCGTCGGCCCTGCGGCCAGCGCCGGGGTGGCTATCAGCGCAGTCACGGCGGCGGACAGCATCAAACGGTGCTTGTTCAATTCGAAACCTCGTTATGGTTTGCAGCCAATCGTGATGCGTAACCGGGCTTGCCCTTGGCCCGTTGACTGGCGTTTACCCTCGTTTAAGGCCGCTAGGCGTCCTACCCGGCAATCGTCCCGCGGCCGGGCACAATACCCAAATTCCGTTTTCTCACCTAGCGGGCTGCGGCTGCAAAGGCAAATTTTGATGTCTTAATCGGGTGTTAGAGACCTTTGCCGCAGGATGCGCCCGGGGAAAATGCTTAACGCGCGCATTCCGGGAAGTTCATGGTCACGACAACCCCAGGGCCCGCAAGGCCGGTAAAACTGACACAGAAGGACGTCGCCTCGGCGGCGGCCCGGCACGAAATGCTCTATGCCGGCCGGATGGGCGGCGCGCGGGCCGTTTTCGCGTTCCAGGACTTGAGCGGACTCAACCTGGAGGGCCGCAATCTCGCCGACGCGGACTTTACCGGAAGCATCCTCGAGGAAACGAACCTCTCGGGCGCGCGGCTCGATTCCGCGAGCTTTTTCTGTGCCGACCTCCGCCGCGCCAATCTTTCCGGTGCGAGCCTCAGGCGCGCGGACATGCGCGGCAGTTCTTTGCGCGGCGCCAATCTGATCGGCGCGGATCTCTACGAGGCCGATTTGCGCGAAGGCGCGATCGCCGACAAGGACAAGTCCGGCAATCTTCGCGTGCGCCAGCATGGCGGCTCGCCCTCGGAAATGCAGACGGCGCTGTTCGCCTCCGCCAATCTCGAACGCGCGAAGATGAACGGCACCATGGCCGCGCAAGCGGATTTTTCCGATGCCATGATGAAAGGCTGTCGCCTGATCCGCGCCAATCTTCGCCAGGCCCGCCTCGTCGGCGCCAATCTGGAGAATGCCGACCTTTCAGGTTGCAACCTGACGGGTGCCGATCTCGCCGGCGCGGTGTTGATCGGAGCTCGCTTCGACCTCGCGGTGACCGACGGGGCCGATCTGACCAAGACGCTCACCGAGGATCTCGCCGGCCGCGGACTCAACGAGCTGAAGGCGCCCATCGAGGAAATACTGGCCGCGCATGGGCGCTGGGTCGAAACCGATGGCCGCGAAGGCAAACCTGCCGATCTTTCGAGGACCGACCTGCGCAAGGCAAAGTCGCTGTCGCACCGCGCGCTGACCGCGCTCATCGCGCCGGGCGCCATCCTTTACGGCATCAATCTCGAAGGCTCCTCGCTCCAGGGCAGCAACCTCCAGGACGCCGATTTGCGTTCGGCGAAGCTCACGGGCGCCGACCTGCGCGGCGTCAACCTGACGGGTGCGCGGCTCAACCATGCCGATTTGCGCGACGCCCGCGTGGGTCCGCTGATGATCTCCGATGCGCGCCTGCTGCCCGCGCGCCTCGACAAATGCGAAGCGCGCTACACTGATTTCCGCGGCGCGGATCTGAGGCGCGCGCGGCTGACGGGCGCCGATCTCGCCTACGCGAATTTCAACGATTGCGATCTTCGCGACACGGAGACGACGGGCGCGGACCTCACAGGCACCAAGCTTCCCGTAACCTTCGTTGCGCGCCTCGCGCCCAAGATCGCTTCTCTCTGAACGTCCCTGCCGATCGCTTTATTGCGCGGCGGCTGGCGGCGCTTTTGTGGCCTGCTGCGGCGTCGTCTTCGCTTTGACGAACTGACCGAGCCGCGCCAGCGACACGCGCGCCTCGGGCACGTAGGGATTGGCCTGGAACACGTGCTGCATCCCGTCATAAATCTCGACGCTGACGGCAGTGCCCGCGTCGGCGGCGCGGTCGCCGAGGCGCGAAGCGTCGTCGCGAAGCATTTCGAGGCTGCCCGCATGAACCATGATCGGCGGAAAATCCTTGAAGCTCGCGAAGGCGGGTGAGGCATAAGGATCGTTCGGGTTGGATTTCTTGAGGTAGTGCCGCGCGCTGACGAAGAGCAGCTCCCAGTTCAGCGCGGAGTTGGATTTCGCATTCTGCAGGATCGACCAGCCGGAGAGCGACAGATCGGCCCACGGCGACATCGCGACGACGGCCGCCGGCATCGGCAGGCCCGCATTGCGGATCGCAAGCGTCACGGCGAAGGCAAGGCCGCCGCCCGAGCCGTCGCCCGCCAGCACGATCGACCCTGGCGCCATGCCCTTCTGGATCAGATGGCGGTAAGCGTCGATGCCGTCGCGCACCGCGGCCGGAAACGCGAATTCGGGCGCGAGCCTGTAGGCCACCGCAAACACGCTCGCTTCGCTGGCCTGCGCAAACCGTGCCGTCAGCGCGCGATGGGTTTCGGGCGAGCCTGCGATGTAACCGCCGCCGTGAAAATACAGAACGAGCCTGTTCGGCGACGAGGCCTCGACCCGCACCCATTCGCCCCTGATCGGTCCGATCTGGACGGCTTCGAACTCGGCGTCGCGCGGCGGGTTGGCGTAGCGGTCCGAGAGATAGGCATATTGCCGCCTGAGCTCGGCGACGTCGGTCTCGGCCGCGGCGGGGCTGGGCCGCGCCAGGCGCCGGAACCGATTGAAGAAAGCGCTCTGCCAACTCGGCATGGATACAAACCGCATGTTCGAAGTCGCGCGGACCATACCAGAACCAAAAGGACGAAACTGGCCCCCGCGCAGGAAAAAGCCGGGCGTTGTTAACGCCCGGCTTCCACAACTCATACTGGCACATCCACCGAATCAGGCGGCCTTGGCCGAGCCTTCGATGGTCTTGAGCTCCGCCGCGTTAATCGCGATCCGGCGCGGCTTCTTCTCTTCCGGCACGACGCGCTCGAGCGCGATGTGAAGCAGGCCGTTCTCGAGCTTCGCGGCTTTCACCTCGACATGCTCGGCGAGCTGGAAGCGGCGCTCGAAGGCCCGCCCGGCGATGCCCTGATAGAGATAAGACGATTTCTGGACATCTTCGCGCTTGCCGGAAATCGTCAGCACGCCGTCGCGCGTCTCGATGCTCAGGTCCTTCTCGGCGAAGCCGGCAACCGCCAGCGTGATGCTGTAATGCGTGTCGTCGGTGCGCTCGATGTTGTAAGGCGGATAGGACTGGGCAACGTCGGCCTGGTCCAGCATGTCGAACAGGCGGTCAAAGCCGACCGTCGAACGGAAAAACGGGGCAAAATCGATAGTACGCATGGTCACAACCTCCTGAAAAGCGATGCGTTTCGAGGCCTTGCCGAACCATTCGGCCAAGGCTGCTTTCGTTGCCCGGAAGCCGATTGGCCTTCCGGGCAGCTCTTAGGTAGGTGGCGCGTTTTGGCGCTTCAAGGGGGGATTGCCAGGGGTGGACGGCGGGCTTTTTGGCCGCCTGACCACCCCCGCAAATGCCAGGCACCGAGCCCCCAAAGAAGGGCCAGGACACAATAGGTGAAGACGTTGACCTGCAGCGGTGTCACGGCGATGCCGAGCGCGTCGTTGGCGAGGGTTGCCAGCCACGCGCCCTCCTCGCGGCTCGCCGGATTGCGCCAGCGACCGGTGCGAATGAGCGATTCGATGTTGTTCAGCACGCAGGAGTTCTTGTTGACCCGCCACTGGATCGCGACGCCGGGCAGGAACACGAGATAGAAAATCAGCGCCGCGGGCTGCGGCGCAGCCCATCCCACCACGATGTAAATCATCACCGCGAAGTGGTGATAAAAGCAGACATTGCCGAGAGCGTCGCGCGGTGTCGCTTGTGCCTGCGCGTCGTGAAGTTGTACTTCGCCCCGCGGCGTGCTCACGCGTTGCGCGCCTTCAACGTCATCGCATCGTCACGCAACACGCACCGCAGCAACATCCGGCGATCCGGCATCGCATGCCTCCCCATTATGCCCGATTTGAGCAGAAAACGGACCCCGCGCGCATCGGCGCCCGTTGTCTGAAACGCCGACAAATGCTCAATTACGCTGACTTCGAGCCGATGCCCGCAAAGCCAAGACGGGCCGGCCGGTTCGGGCGCGGTCGCTGGTAACGGACGAGGCCCGATACGGATGAGGAAGGAAGCCTTTCATGAGCACGGCACAAGTACAGCAAATCATATCCCAGATGAGCGGCGCGATCGGAGCCAATTCCGGTCTCGGCGGTACGCTCAAATTGACTTCGGCGACGGGCAGCGTCCTGATCGACGGCAAGTCCTCTCCCAACACGGTCGGCGACGGCGCCGGCAAGAATGCGGATTGCACGATCTCCGTGACGCTCGACACGTTCGAGAAGATGGTGAAGGGCGAGCTCGACGGCACGTCCGCCTTCATGCAGGGCAAGCTGCGCGTCGCGGGCGACATGGGCCTGGCGATGAGCTTGGCCCTGTGCTTCAGAAGGCTCGCGGCTATGGCCGTATCGAATATCCACCGGCCCGCGCGTCGGCGCGGGCTGCAGGCGTGCGTTCCGGCCGTCGAATCCCGGGCAGGAGCGGGATAAGCACGAACAGCAGCATGATGATGGCGATGGCTTGGCACGACATAGCGTCAGGCCCCGCGCGGTGAGGTGGTTGGTGGCACTGCTTGTCTTCCTGGCGCGATAGGCCCGTGACGGCGCTTCAACCGGATTCGCCAGATTTCCGACATCGCGACGTTTTCACCAGGGGCGGCGCACGGCTTAGGACCGCCGTGTTCGAGTTGGCGCGTCCCGCACCAAAACGCGCGGTGTCTGCGTTCTTCTCAACGGTCAGACCGAATTCATCGAGAAATATTTCGAGGTGATCGCGGAATTGACCGGACGGGGCTTCGCGGTCGCGACCATGGATTGGCGCGGCCAGGGCGGCAGCGTCCGCGCGCTCTCGGACACGCTCAAGGTCCATGTCGGCGATTTCAGCGAGTACGACGACGATCTCGCGACGCTGATGGATCAGGTGGTGAAGCCGCTCGGCGCCGCCAGGGTCATCGCGCTGGCCCATTCCATGGGCGGCCACATCCTGCTGCGTACCCTGCATGCGAAACCCGAGGCATTCGCCTGCGCCGTGCTGACGGCGCCGATGATCGCGATCTCGACGCGCGGCCAGCCCGGCTGGCTCGCCCGCGCGGTCACCGCGGCGAAGAATATCGGCGGAACGTCACCGGAATGGGTCTGGGGCATGAAGGAGCGCGATCCGTTGCGCATGACCTTCGCCGACCAGATCGTCACCTCCGACCGCGCTAGGTTTGCGCGCAGCCAGGCGCTGCTGGCAAGGATGCCGGATATCCGTCTTGCCGGTCCGACCTGGGGCTGGCTCGAGGCGGCCTACCGTTCGATGCGCCGGGTCGACGGGCCGGGATACGCCGAGGCAATCACAACGCCGACCCTGATCTGCGGCGCCGGGCGCGACCGCATTTGCCCGACACCGGCCATCAAGGCGTTTTCCTTGCGCATGCCGCACGGAGGTTACGTCGAGTTCGAGGATTCCGAGCACGAGATCCTGATGGAAAACGATTCCGTCCGCGCGCGATTTTGGAGTGCATTCGACGGATTTGTCGGAGAATTCGTCTGAGGCGAATAGCGAATAGTCGCTATTCGCATTTTTCAAGCATCTTCACGACTTCGGCATGGACGCGTCTGTCGCCGGCCGCGATGACGCAACCGCCGCTCGCGAAGGTATTTCCCTTCCAGTCGCTGACCACGCCGCCGGCATTCTCGATCAGGGGAATGAGCGCCGCAATGTCCCAGGGTGCCAAGCGGCCCTCGACGATCACGTCGATGAAGCCCATCGCCAGCAGGGCGTAGCCGTAACAGTCGCCGCCGAAATAGCTCATCCGCGCCGCTTCGCAGACGCGCTCGAACGCGGCGCGCTGCGCTCGGTCGAAATAGCCCCAGGGATGCGTCGTCGAGACGACGGCTTTCGAGAGCGAGGCGCAGGCGCGCACGCGCAGCTTCTCGCGACCGTCCGGCGTGATCAGCTCGGAGCTCCCCGGCAGGCCCACAAAGCGCTCGCGAAGCACGGGCTGGTCGACGATTCCAAGACGCGGCGTGTCGCCTTCGCAGAGCGCAATCAGCGTTCCCCAGGTATGGCGGCCAGTAATGAAGGCGCGCGTGCCGTCGATCGGATCGAGGATCCAGGTCCAGCCGCTGGTGCCGGCCTCGTGGCCGTGTTCCTCGCCGAGGATGGCGTCACCGGGCCGCTCGGCATGGATCAGCGAACGGATGGCGGTCTCGGCGTTGCAGTCGGCCTCGGTCACGGGATCGAAGACCGGTTTCAGGCCCGTCTTTCCCTTGTCGATGACCTCAATGCGCTTGCGGAAAAAGGGCCTGATGACCTTGCCCGACGCGTCGGCGAGGCGATGGGCGAAAGCGACAGTCTCGGCGTCGATGCTCGTCATGCGAATCCCGTATTCGACCGCCATCATGCGCCAGTATCGGATCGCGCGGTCAAGGCAGAACAATGGCGTGAACGGCGCGCCTCCCGGCCTGTATAAGGGCGGGAACTCAGGACGGGGTAGTTGCAGATGGCGCGGGACATCATCAGATCGGTCGTGGTTACGGGCGCCTCGACCGGAATCGGCCACGGCGCGGCCAAGGTGCTCATCAAGAAGGGTTTCCGCGTCTTCGGGAGCCTGCGCAAGCAGGCCGATGCCGACCGGCTGAAGACGGAGCTCGGGGCCAATTTCGTCCCGCTTCTGTTCGACGTCACCGATCAGGCGGCGGTGAAGGTGGCTGCCGAGCAAGTGCTGCCGAAGCTGGACGGCGTACCGCTCTTCGGCCTTGTCAACAATGCCGGCATCGCCGTCGCGGGGCCGCTGCTCTACCTGGCGATCGACGAATTCCGCGAGCAGCTCGACGTCAACGTCACCGGCCAGCTGATCGTCACCCAGGCCTTCACCCCGCTGCTGACCGCATTCACCACCCGGGAGTTCAAGCCGGGCCGCATCGTCATGATCTCCTCGGTCGGCGGAAAGAACGCCTCGCCCTTCGTCGGTGCGTACAACGCCTCGAAATTCGCGCTTGAAGGCCTGTCGGAATCGCTTCGCCGCGAGCTGATGCTGCTCGGCGTCGACGTGATCATCGTGGCGCCCGGCGCCGTCGCCACGCCCATATGGGACAAGGCCGACTCGGTCGACGTCACCCGTTATGCCAACACGCCCTACAAGCAGTCGCTCGATGCGGTGCGCAATTACATGATCGCGAACGGACGAAAGGGCCTGAGCGAAGAAAGGCTCGGCCGCGCAATCCACAAGGCGCTCACCACGCCGAAGCCCAAGACGCGCTATACCGTGACACCCGATGCGCTGCAGAACTTCATGGTCAACAATCTGCCCAAGCGCACCGTCGACCGCATGATCGCGGGACGGCTGGGATTGCTGCCGAAGACGTAACTCGCCTCGCGCGCGTGGAGAGGTGGCTCTTTACCCCACTTCCGCCTGGGCGCGACGCTTGCGCATATGCGGCAGCAGCTCGCGCTTCCTGAGGCGGATGGATTGCGGCGTCACTTCCACGAGCTCGTCGTCCTGGATGTAGGCCATCGCCTGCTCGAGCGTCATCGGCACGATGGGCGTCAGCCGCACCGCTTCGTCCTTGCTCGTCGTGCGGATGTTGGAGAGCTGCTTGGCGCGCAGCGGATTGACGTCGAGATCGTTGTCCTTGGCGTTCTCGCCGACGATCATGCCCTGGTAGATCTTCGTGCCCGGCACGACGAAAAGCTTGCCGCGCTCTTCCAGATACCAGAGCGCATAGGCGACCGCCTCGCCGTCGCCGGTCGAGATCAGCACGCCATTGGTGCGGCCCGCGATCGGTCCCTTGTGCGGGGCATAGCTGTGGAACATGCGGTTCATCACGCCGGTGCCGCGCGTATCCGTCAGGAATTCGCCGTGATAGCCGATGAGGCCGCGCGACGGCGTGAAGAAGACGAGACGCGTCTTGCCGGCGCCGGTGGGACGCATGTCCTGGAGCTCGCCCTTGCGGCCGGAGATCTTCTCGATCACCACGCCGGTATAGGGATCGTCCACGTCGATCGTGACTTCCTCGATCGGTTCGACGCGCTGGCCGTCCGCGTCGGTCTGGAACAGCACGCGCGGCCGCGAGATCGAAAGCTCGAAGCCTTCGCGCCGCATGGTCTCGATGAGCACGCCCAGCTGAAGCTCCCCGCGGCCGGCGATCTCATAGGCGCCCTCGCCCGTCTCGCTCACCTTGATCGCGACGTTGCCTTCGGCTTCGCGCACCAGGCGGTCGCGAATGACGCGGCTCTGAACCTTGTCGCCTTCGCGGCCCGCCAGGGGAGAATCGTTGACCGACACGGTCATGGCCAGGGTCGGCGGATCGATCGGCGCGGCCACGATCGGCGTCTCGACCGTCACGTCGCACAGCGTGTCGGCGACGGTCGCGGTCTGCAGCCCCGCGATGGCGACGATGTCGCCGGCCTCGACACGCTCCACCGGCACGCGCGCAAGGCCGCGGAACGCGAGCAGCTTGGTGGCGCGGGCCCGCTCGACGACCTTGCCCTCGCGGTCGAGCGCCTTGATCTGACGGTTCATGGTGATGGCGCCGCTTTCGATGCGGCCGGTCAGGATGCGCCCGAGATAGGGGTCGGCTTCGAGCGTGGTCACCAGCATCACGAAAGGATGGTCGTCGCCCGCCATGGCGATGGGCTTGGGCTTCGGCACGTCGGCGACGATGAGGTCGAACAGCGGCGCAAGGCCGTTCTTGTAGTCGTTCAGATCCGCGACGGCCCAGCCCTGGCGGCCCGAGGCATAGAGGACATGGAAGTCGAGCTGGTCGTCATTGGCCTCGAGCGCGAGGAACAGATCGAAGATCGACTCGAGCGTCTCCTTCGGCTGCGCATCCGAACGGTCGATCTTGTTGATGACGACGATCGGCTTGAGCCCGAGCTTCAGCGCCTTGGACAGCACGAATTTCGTCTGCGGCATGACCGATTCGGCCGCGTCGACGAGCAGGACCACGCCGTCGACCATCGACAGGATGCGCTCGACCTCGCCGCCGAAATCGGCGTGGCCCGGCGTGTCGACGATGTTGATGCGGGTCGTCCCCCATTCGACGCTGGTGCATTTGGCGAGAATCGTGATGCCGCGCTCGCGCTCCAGATCGTTGGAGTCGAGCGCGCGCTCCTGCACCTGCTGGTTCTCGCGAACCGCGCCGGACTGCCTGAGGAGCTGGTCGACCAGCGTCGTCTTGCCGTGGTCGACATGCGCGATGATCGCGATGTTGCGAATGTCCATGAATCTGCCGGGTTCTCGCGGAAGGCGCGCTTATAGACGAGTGGCGCACTCCGGAGCAAATGGCACAAGTCGTCACAACAGGCCGATTTGCTTCAAGCCCCACTTCGAATCGCTGTGATAGACCGCGACATAGGCGGCAACCGGACCCCCAAACGCCGTTTCCGTCTTCAGCGCTCTGGCGGTCGCGGCCACGTCGACGTCGTGATCCGGGTCGGAAACGGGATGGCCGGCACAGCGCTGGTGGGCCAGCACGACCAGCGCTACCGGCTGGTGTGCGCCGATCAGCAGCCGGATCTGGGCCGTGGCCGCCTCCCATTCGCTGCGGCGTTGCGGACTGATGATGAGCCCGTCGGGGCCCGGAACGGCGATCAGATCGACCCCGTCGACCCGGAGGCTCTTGGCGAGACGCCGGTTCAGGTCGACCCGCCGGTGATGGAGGCGCCAATCGGCGCAGGTCAAAGCAACCGCAACCCTCTTTTGTCGCCGCCAGAACATCCCGCCCGCTGCCCCAGTCCCCGCGTTAATCTTAAGATGCAGTCCGGCGGCCGACGCAACAGCTTTGCGGGGGGCCGGCGGCGTTTGAATTTCCCAGGACCGACTCCCATCCGCCGCAATGACGCTTATGTGACGGCTTTCTGCCGCAAAAAACGTCGCAGACAGCGCGAGCTGCTCGCATTTTGGAACGATCGTGCTACGTAACCGGCGGGAGCGTCTCATCGTTGAGAAGGCCGAATGCCGGCGGCCGGGAACAGGCCACTTCGGCCGTCTCGGTGTCTGGATCTCGCGGCAGGAAGTTTGGATGGACACTAAGTCTCCCGCGCATTCCCTCGATTCCGGCTCGCAAAGATTTCCAGGGGCCGTCACGCGGGCCGATCCGCGCACGCGGCTGATCGCGGGGATTGTGGCGGCCGTCGGCGCGATCGCGTTGGCCTGGTATCTCCTGAGTGGCGGCCAGACCAGGAAGGCGCCCCCCGCGCCGCCCGTTCACGTCGCGAGCGCCGTTCGCAAGAGCGTCGACGTCATCGAACAGACCATCGGCACGGTCGTTCCGGTGTCGACGGTCAATGTGATCCCGCAAGTCACGGGACAACTGGTTGACGCGCCTTTTCAGGAAGGCCAGATCGTGCACCGGGGCGATCTCCTCTTCCAGATCGACGCGCGGCCATTCCAGGCCGCGCTCGAACAGGCGCAGGCCGCCCTCGCCAAGGACCAGGCGACGCTCGTCAGCGCGGCCAACGACGAACGCCGCTATGCCGCACTCTATGCCCAGAACGCGGGCTCGCAGCAGCAGCGCGACCAGTCCGTCGCCACGGCGAAAGCCGACGCGGCAGTGGTGCAGTCCGACAAGGCCGCGATCGACGTCGCCCGCATCAACCTCGGCTACACGCAGATCCGCTCGCCCATCACGGGCAAGACAGGTCCGATCCTGATCCAGCCCGGCAATCTGGTGACGGCGTCGGGTGCCAATCCGCTGGTCACCATCACCCAGCTTCAGCCCATGAAAGTCTCGCTGTTCCTGCCGCAGAGCGACGTGCCGCAGATCCAGCTGCAGATGGCGGCAAATGCGCTCACCGCCGTCGTCCCGATGCCGGGAGCAAAGGGCGGCCAGGAAACGGCGTCGGTCAATTTCGTCGGCAATGTCGTCAGCGCGCAGACGGGCACGATCGAGCTGCGCGCGACTTTCGACAACGCCGACCTGCGGCTCGTGCCGGGACAGACGGTGAGCGTCGCCGTCACCCTGCGCAACCTGAACAATGTCGTCGTTGTGCCGCGGAACGCCGTGAACGCGGGTCCCGACAACAGCTTCGTCTACGTCGTCGACAAGGACTCAAGAGCCTTGCAGAAGATCGTCACCGTGCTGAATGACGACGGCACCAGCGATGCAATCCAGGGCGACGTGAAGCCGGGCGACCGCGTCATCGTCGATGGGCAGCTCCGCGTCGTGCCGAGCATCGCGGTCGCCGTGATGAACGGGGCGCCTCCGGCGCGGGCGCCGGCCTTGCCGCCCGGCGCGCAATGAACATTTCGGCGCCGTTCATCCGCCTTCCCGTGATGACCACGCTCATCATGGTGGCGATCGTCGCATTCGGCCTTTTCGGCTATTCGACGCTGCCCGTCAGCGAGCTGCCGAGCGTCGATTTTCCGACGATCCAGGTCTCGGCCAGCCTGCCGGGCGCCGATCCGCAGACGATGGCATCCGCGGTGGCGACGCCGCTCGAAAGCCAGTTCTCGACCATTCCCGGCGTTGCGTCGATGACGTCGACCAGTGCCCAGGGCTCGACCTCGATCACGATCCAGTTCGACCTGGACCGCGATATCGACGGCGCGGCGGAAGACGTGCAGGCGGCCATCCAGGCGGCATCGCGGCTGCTGCCGACAAACATCCCGAGCCCCCCGACGCTCAGGAAAGTGAACCCGGCCGATCAGCCGATCATCTTCCTCGCCATGCACTCTTCCTCGATGCCGATGTACCAGGTTGACAAGTATGCCGAGAACCTCTTGGCGCGGCAGATTTCGACGCTTTCCGGCGTCGCCCAGGTCAACGTCTACGGCTCGCAGATCTATGCCGCGAGGATCCAGCTCGACCCGTTCGCGCTTGCGGCGCGCCAGATCGGAATCGACCAGGTCGCATCGGCGATACAGGGCGCCAACGTCAATGTCGCGACCGGCACCCTCAACGGACCTCGCAGACGACGCTGATCCAGGCCAACGGCCAGCTCGAAAGCGCGGCGGAATATTCGCGCCAGATCATCGCCTGGCGCAACGGCCAGCCGGTCAGGCTCGGTGACGTCGGCCGGGTGCTCGACAGCGTTGAGAACAACCGCACTGCGGCCTGGTACAACGGCACCCGCACCGTCGTGCTTGCCGTCCAGCGACAGCCCGGATCCAACACGATCCAGATCGTCAACGAGATCGATAGAGTTATTCCCCAGTTCGAGAAGGGGCTGCCGGCGTCGATTCACCTCGACGTCATCTACGACAGAAGCCAGACGATCCGCGCGTCGGTGGCCGACGTGCAGACGACGCTCGTCCTCGCCGGCGTGCTCGTCATCCTCGTCATCTTCGTGTTCCTGAGAACGCTTTCGGCGACGATCATCCCCTCGCTGGCGCTGCCCATCGCGGTGATCGGCACCTTCGCCGGCATGGCGTTCCTGGGCTACAGCCTGGACAACCTGTCGCTGATGGCGCTCACGCTGTCGGTCGGCTTCGTCGTCGACGACGCGATCGTGATGCTGGAGAACATCGTGCGTCACGTCGAGGACGGCGAGAATCCCTACGACGCGGCGATCGCAGGCTCGGCCGAGATCGGATTCACGATCCTGTCGATGACGGTCTCGCTCGCGGCCGTGTTCATCCCGCTGGTGTTCATGGGCGGCATCGTCGGCCGCTTGCTGCACGAGTTCGCCGTCACCATCGTGCTCGCCATCGTCGTCTCCGGCTTCGTCTCCGTGACGCTGACGCCGATGCTCTGCAGCCGCTTCCTGAAGCCCGGCAAGAGCGCGGAGCACGGCAAGTTCTACCATTGGAGCGAGCACGCCTTCGATCGCGTGCAATCGCTCTACGACCGCAGCCTGCATTGGAGCATGGACAACAGGCCGATCGTCCTCCTCGTCTTCGTGGGGAGCCTGGTCGCCACCGTCGGCCTGTTCCTGATCATCCCGGAAGATTTCATACCGAGCGCCGATACCGGGCAGATCAGAAGCTCGACCGAGGCGTCCGACCGCACGTCCTTTACGCAGATGGTCGCTTATCAGAAGCAGGCGGCGGACATCATCGCGCAGGATCCCAACGTCGCGGGGGTGATGTCCGCTGTCGGCGCGGGCGGCTCGCGCACCGGCACCAACACCGGAACGATTCTTCTGAAGCTCAAGCCGCCGGGCGAGCGCGCTCTCACTGCCGACCAGATCATCGCTGAGCTCAGGCCCAAGCTTCAGCGTCTCATCGGCATCAACGTCTACATGCAGAATCCCCCGGCGATCCAGATCGGCGGACAGCAGACGAAGTCGCAATACCAGTACACTTTGCAAGACCTGAATCAGGGCGAATTGCAGGTGAATGCGCAACGCCTCGTCAATGCGCTGGCCAAGACGCCGGGCTTTGCCGACGTGACCAGCGACATGGATCTGTCGAGCCCCGCCATCAACGTGAACATCGACCGCGACCGCGCCGCATCCCTCGGCGTCACGCCGGCGGAAATCGAGAATGCGCTGGGGGCCGCCTTCGGCGGCGAGCAGATCTCCACCATCTACGGCGCCTCGAACCAGTATTGGGTGATGCTGGAGCTGCTGCCGCAATATCAGAATGACCCCGCCGACCTCAATCGGCTGTACATCAGCTCGAATACGACACTTGCCACGACCGGTGGCGTCCGCGGTTCCTCCGATTCGACCGCTGCCGCCGTCTCGACTACGCCGCCGTCTCTTGTCCCGCTGAGCGCCGTCACCAGGCTCGTGACGGGCACGATGCCGCTGAGCGTGAACCATCTGGGCCAGCTTCCGTCCGTGACCGTCTCGTTCAACCTGGCCCAGGGCAAGGCCCTGAGCGACGCCGTCACGGCCATCACCAACGTCCAGCGGCAGATCGGCATGCCGCAAGGCGTCCAGGGAAGCTTCCAGGGAACGGCGCAGGCGTTCCAGAGCTCGATGAGCAACATGGGCATTCTGCTCGCGATCGCGCTGCTCACCGTCTACATCATCCTCGGGATCCTCTACGAGAGCTTCATCCATCCGCTGACGATCCTGTCCGGCCTGCCCTCGGCCGCCGTCGGCGCGCTCATCACGCTGTACGTCTTCGGCGTTCCGCTCAGCCTTTACGCCTTCGTGGGCATCATCATGCTGATCGGCATCGTGAAGAAGAACGCGATCATGATGATCGACTTCGCGCTCCACCGTCAGCGCAGCGAGCATGTCGCTGCGGACAAGGCGATCGTCGAGGCGGCGCTCATCCGTTTCCGGCCGATCATGATGACGACGATGGCGGCGCTGATGGGCACGCTGCCCATCGCCATCGGCTTCGGCGCCGGATCGGAATCCCGCCGCCCGCTCGGCCTCGCCGTCGTCGGCGGCCTGATGCTGTCGCAGCTCCTGACGCTCTACATCACGCCGGTGATCTACACCTATCTCGACGAGCTCGGCGACCGGATGAGCTCGCGCAGGGGCCGCCGCCGCGGCTCGCGCTTGCGCGAGGCGCCGGCAGAGTGAGACGCGGCGCTTTCGCGACGCGCGCTACTTCTTCGTGATCCGGTCCACTTCCGCCATGTCCGCCGCCGAAAGCGTCCAGCCCACGGCGTTGACGTTCTGCTCGACCTGCTCGGGCCGCGTGGCGCCCGCAATCACGCTGGAGATCTGCGGATGCGCCGCCAGCCACGAGAAGGCGAGCTGGAGCAGCGTATGGTCGCGCGCCTTGCAGAAGGACGTCAGCGCGTCGACGATGCGCCAGTTCTCCTCCGTCATGTAACGGTCGCCCAGCTGCTTGGCGCGGGCGAAGCGCGTATTGGGGGGAACGTCCGCGCCTTGCGCGTACTTGCCGGTGAGCATTCCGCTCGCGAGCGGGAAATAGGGCAGCAGTCCCATCTTGTGCCGTTCCACAGCGGGCAGCAGTGCCGTTTCGACCGCGCGGTCGAGGAGGCTGTACTCGTCCTGCGCCGAGACGAAGGCGGCGAGGCCGTTCTTGCGCGAAATCTCCTGCGCGGCATCGAGATCGGGCGCGGGCAGGTTGGAACAGCCGATGGCGCGCACCTTCCCGGCGCTCACCAGATCGTCGAATGCGCGAAGGGTTTCCTCCATTTGCGTCCTCGGGTCGGGGCGGTGCAGCTGATAAAGATCGATCCAGTCGGTCTTCAGCCGCTTCAGGCTCGCCTCGACGGCTTCGACGATATAGGCGCGCGAGGCGCCGGATTTGGCACCCGTGTCGTCCATCGGCATGCCGAACTTGGTCGCCAGCACGATGGATTTGCGCCGCGCGCCCAGGATCTCGCCGAGCTGCGTCTCCGAGCCGCCGCGATTGCCGTAGACGTCGGCGGTATCGAGCAGCGTGATGCCGAGCTCGAGGGCGCGGTCGACGACGCGCCGTGACGCCTCGACAGGCAGCGCCCCGAAATTGTTGCAGCCGAGGCCCACGATCGAGACCTCGAGCGTTCCCAGTCTGCGCTTTTCCATTTCGTGCGGCTCCCAAACGTGACGGGGGATTTTAACGCGATTGCCGATTCGACCAAATCAAAGGTCGTCATCACCCGGCGCGCGGTAGCGCGTCCGGGCATGTGTAGTCAGTCAAGGGCTGCAGCCGGGCTCCAGGGTCTGTCCGCCTTCACGATGGCGTTGGCCAAGACGACGAGTTTTCTGGCTACGGCGACGATCGCAACCTTGCGGGGTTTCCCGTCTTGGACGAGCCGTTTGTAGAAGGCTTTGAATGAAGGGTTGCAGCGGGTCGCCGAGACCGCAGCCATATAGAGAGCGGTGCGCACGCAGGCTCGGCCGCCTCTAACGCGACCGTTGTTCTTGGACGTGCCGCTCTGTTGGGGATGTGGCGCGAGGCCTGCGAGGCTTGCCGCTTGGTGACGGTTGAGGGTGCCGAGTTCGGGCAGATCGCTGAGCAGCACGCTGGCAACGACGTCGCCGAAGCCGGCAATAGAGCGCAGCAGCTCGCCCCGATGCAGGCAAGTCTCGTCGGCCTCTATCGCCTCGGCCAAGGTGGCTTCGACGCGTTTGCGCTCGCACTTGAGCAACGCAATGGTGGTCCTCAAACTCTCGAGAACGAAGCTGTCACGCGTCATCTCCAGCCGTGTCTTCTCCTGGACCAGAAGATCCACCAATTGCCGTCGCCTTGCCGAAAGGCTGCGAATAGCCTCGGCTCGCGCGCTGGGCATCGCTCTGTCGACATCGTCTGGCATCGCCAGAGCAAAGCGTGCGATCAGCTCGGCGTCGAGACTATCGGTCTTGGCGAGCCTGCCCAGAAACGTCCGAAACCCCCGAACGCGGCCGGGCCGGACGCGCGAGACGGCAATGCCGGCGTCGCTGAGCGCACGCGCTGCCGGATACTCAAGGCCTCCCGGTGGCTTCACCGACCACGCGATCGACCTTGTGACGCTTCAATCGCCTGACGAGCGCGACAATACCCTCAGACGCATTGTCGAATACCAAGCTGAGCCGAGCGGGAAGAACAAAAACATCCAAGCGGGCTTTCGACACGTCGATACCCGCCACGCACAATGTTGCCATGAGAAGGTCCTCGCCTGTATGCCGGCTCAAAAAGCCGAGGCCTCGGCCCCCGTGACTGTCCCGGACTGCACTCAAAATGCGACTGCGCGCCAACCCGGAACTCGTGCCGATCGATCCGATCGCACTGTGACCCAGCGCGCCACAGCCGCATCACCAGCCTAACAAGCCAAGCCAGCCCCACATACAGGTGACCCATTTTCCTTCTCTCGTCGGAAAAATTGGGTCGCCCGGACCGGCTATCCGCCGGCCGGGCGATGACGGCGGAGGGGAAGACCACCACAAAGAAAAAGGGCGCCGGAATTCCCGGCGCCCCGTTTCGCGAAAGGACCGTTTCTTACCAGTGCGTGCCGAAAGTCACGCCGATCACGCGTGGATCCTCGAGGTAGACCGTCGAGTACAGGCCGGACGTGTCGGCCGCAGGTTCGACGCTCTGCATGCTGCGCTTGTCCATGACGTTCGTCACGAAGGCTTTGAGATACCACTTGGCATCGGGCGCATTGAGCTGGATGTCCATGTTCAGCTGGTCCCAGCTTCCGACGTTGTCGATCGGGTCGTTGAAGACCCGCGAGAAATAGCCGTTCTGCCAGTAGTAGTCGATGCGCGGAACGACCGTGAAATCCTCGACATTGAAGGTGTACTGGCCACCGACCGAGATCGTGTTCGGCGGCAGGTTGAGCATCTGCTTGCCCTTGAGCGACGTCGCGATACCCGTCGTATTCGACCCCGTTCCGTCGGCCGGCCCGGCGTAGTGATAGGAACCTCCGAGGCCGATTGCTGGAAAGTGCGTCAGTGCAGTTGCCGAAATTGGCGAACTGGACGTTGCCGAGCGTGTTCGGCGCACCGCGCAACGCCGCCGAGCCGCCGACGGGTGCAAAGAACGGATCCGGACCGATCTCGATGCGTCGCGTAGGCCGCAGCCACCGCCGGATCGTCGGCCGGCGACATGCCGGTATTGGTGACGACGACGCAATTGTTGCCCGGCAGATCGCCGTTTCCGTTCAGCGAATGTCCTTGATCAGGACGGCGTTCTGTCCTGCCGGCTGTCGGGTTGCGGGCATCGACCGCGTAGAAGTTGCCGATCGAAGAATCCGAATTGGTGGCGCTCAGGTTGAAAGACCAATGATCGTCGGGCTGCCACTGGAATTCGGCCTCTTCACCCCACATGTTCGCGCCGAAATTCTGCGTGAACAGCGTGGAGTACGCGATGACCGTGTATTGGAAATTCCGATACTGGTAGTACCACGCGTCGAGATTGGCGGTCACCGTGCCGTCGAACAGCGTGTTTTTCGTCCCGACCTCGGTCGAGGTCAGCTCTTCCGGCTTGAAGGTCGCCGGAAGAACGGCGGCGACCGCCGCCGGAATGAGGTTGACGTTGCCGGGCTTGGAGCCTTGCGAATACGACAGGTAGAACATCGTCTGGTCGGTGAAGTCGAGCTTCGGCGAATATTCGAGGACGCCGCGATAATTGACGAGGCTCGTGTCCGCCGAGGTATGCGTTCCCGTCGAGAACAGATAGCCGCTTGCTGCCGCGATGGTGGCCGCTGCGTTCGTGCTCGCCGGCAGGAAACAGAAGCCCGTCGCCGCGCAGGGCGTCGGCGTCGGCGACTGCAGGCCGGTGAACGAGGTGTGGTCTCCGTTCAGGACGTCCTTGTCTTCGCCCCAGCGCAAGCCGGCGCGGAAGACCAGAAGATCGGGAATAATATCGTAGTGTGCGTCGGCGAAAACGGCCGTTGATTTCGACCGTGTCGGTGCGTCCTGATAGTACATGGGTCGACGCCGACATAAGGCTGGTTGCCCGGCGCTGTTCCCGCGAATGCCGCTCCTGTGAAGAGGGAGAAGTAGTCGCCGCCGGAGAATGTCACGCGGTAGGACGCGACGTCGGTGTTGCGGGTCCAGTAGAAGGCGCCGAACGTGAAGTTCAGCGGGCCCTGGAAGTTCGTGGTGAACCGCGCCTCGATGCTGTCTTCCCGGTCCCGGTTGACCTCGAGGTCGGAGGCTTCCGACACGTTGGAGAAATTCTGGATGCCGGTCGTCATGTTGGCGATGCCGCCGGGAATGGGATTGGAGAGCGGGATCTCCTGCTTGCCGCCGACGACGTGGGCAAAATACTCCGAGGCGAGGTTGCCCACCTTCGCCGCCGAGTTGCCGGCCAGCAGGGCGAATTGCTCGAGCGCGGGAACGGCGGTGTTGAGCGACGCGCTCAGGTCTTCGCCCGGCAAATTGTTGTAGCTGTTCGTCTGTCGCGATCCTGGTTCTGATAGCCGGCGAGGACGTCGAGGGTCAGCCACGTCGGAGACCTTCTGATTGAGATGCGCGGTCAGGAACGTGCTTTCCTCGTCGAACTTCGGCGTCAAAGGCGTATTGATGACGCCGATTTGCTGCGGGATCTGGCTGGCGATCGACGCTTCCGATCCCACGCCATTCGGGACCTGCAGATTGGAGATCGCCGCGCGCGCCGCCGCCGCGCCGTAGCCGGCCTGATCGTGGGAGGAGAACGTTGTCGAAGGCGGCCGCAGAAGGCGGACCCGCATTGGCGGCAAGCGCAGCACCGAGCTGTGCGCCCGAAATATCGCCGAAGCCGACGCCCGGCACGCCGCACGCACCGGTCGGTCCCAGGCCGCAAACACCCCGGCGGTTGCGGCATTGAATCCGCCCAGTCCCGGCCGCTGTTCCTTCGCCGACGGCGCACCGAAGCCGCCCATCACCTGGGCGCTGGTCAGGATGCCCAGCGAGTTGGCGTAGCCGTTCGTCGGCTGAAAGCCGAGACCCGTCGGCAAGCAGCCCAGCACGCCGGTCGGATCGCGCTGGCACTCCGTGTTGTCGCCGCGCGTGCGGGTATCGGCTTCGTCGAAATAGGTGCCGTTGATGTCGAGGGTCGTATTGGAATTGGGCTGCCAGCGGATCGAGCCGCGCAGCGAATAATCGTTCTGGCCGTTCTGGTTCTGCTGGCCGGGCGAGATGTTCTTGATGTAACCGTCATGCGACGTGAACTGGCCCGCGAGGCGCGCAGCAAGCTCGCCGTCGATGATCGGAACGTTCACGAACGCTTCCGAGCTGACCGTGTCGTATTCACCGTAGGTGACATCGCCCTGGGCGAGGAAATCGTCGAGGTTCGGCTTGTTGGAGATGAGATTGATCGTGCCGCCGACCGAGCCGCGGCCGTAGAGCGTTCCCTGCGGACCGCGAAGGATTTCGACCGATTGAAGGTCGAAGTAGTTGCCGGTCGCAAGGTCCGCCGATTCCGAGAAGACACCGTCGCGATATTGCGCGACGCCCGGATCGCCGGCCGCCTGGCCGATGCCGCGGATGGTGATGATGCCGCTGCCGAGGCCGGTCTTGGCAAAGGTCACGTTGGGGACGTTGTACTGAAGATCCTTGAAGGTGAGGATCTGTTTCTGCTTCAGGTCGGCGCCCGAAATCGCGGTGACCGCGATCGGAACGGTCTGCAGGTCTTCCGCTCTCTTTTCCGCCGTCACCACCACGGTCTCGATCTGCGCGAAGGCAGGAACCGTGAAGGCCGTCGTCAAAAGAAGCGTGTTCAAGAAGACAAGCGACCGTCCGGTCGCAACTGTACGCTGCGTAAGCATTTCGAGCTCCCCGTTACGGCCCCAATTGAACTCAGGACCTTCTACCGACGCGTCCCACTCGCTTCCCAAGTGGACCCAGGACCGACGCGTCGAATAGAAAAAAGGGTACGGGGGCCGCGAACGTACCGGCAAGAAGATTGTCGGGCAGCCCTGCGGCCGCTGTCGTTTCGTGCGGGAATTGTATCGAATTTGCCACAGCGTCCGGCGCGAGCCTGCGCGGTGAGCGATGGCAAACCGTTGTTTCGCTTAATACCTTTGCACTGAGAAGGGGTCGATCGGGGCGCTTTTCGCGTCATCATCCGACGCGCACCACGCCCCCCCGGGAGCGCGGTCGGAGTGCAACCGCGCACCTCCCCCTGGTTGGGAGTGTCGACGCGTAGGCCGCCCACAATGTTTAAATCGCGCAACCACGAGGGGAGGGTTGGACGCGCTATCGCGCACCGGGTTATGACGGCGGCGAAAAGAGGCTTCGCTCAGACGGACTTTGGAAACGGCCCGATCGGGAACGGTTGTTCGTCGCGCACGAAGACGATGAACGCCAGCAATTCCCAGAGGTACTGCACCAGGGAAAAGGTGAACGTCTTCAGCTCGGGGTTCATCCGTCCGTTCACGAGAACGACGACGAACTGAATGAAGTCCGAGCGCCAGGACGATCCAGAACACGAACCAGGCAATGATCGCGAAGCCGATCGCGTAGAGAAGCCGGGCCGCCGGAAATGGCGCCTTGGCTTCCGAAGCGGGCGGTATGGCTTGGGCGCCGCCACTGGGCGGGACCGGCGGAACGTCTGTCATTTTCTGACCCTCACAGGACGCCGATTTGGGCGTCACGCTTTATCTAGGAGGCGCCGCGAGCGCTTCAAGCCGCCGGCTGGCGATCGCGGGACAGTCGGTTGCGAAGGCTGTCGAAGGGGCCGGTGAGGGCCAGCCCGGCAAGGTAGCCGCCGAGATGCGCCTGCCAGGCGATCAGCTGGACCCCCGGGCCGGCGCCCAGGCCGGTCACGCCGGCAATGACATTGCCTGCGAGCCAGACCGCGGAAAACAGGACAACCTGGCGCGAAAGGAGCGGCACGAGCGGGACAGGCTTCCAGTCGCCATAAGCCTCCGGCGCGCGCAGCATCCTGATGGCCGCTGCCGTTACGCCCGAGATGGCGCCCGACGCGCCGATGGCGCCGACATTCTCTCCCCAGTCGAGCGCGAGGAACATGCAGGCGCCCGCAATGCCGCAGACGAAGAAGAAGGCGAGGAACAGTCCCGCGCCGAACCGCCGCGCAACCACCGCGCCGAAGGCGAGCAGCCACACGCAGTTCACGCCGACATGGAGGAAGCTTCCATGGAGAAAGATGTGGCTGACGAAGGGGATGGCCAGGTCGAAATAGGACGGCTGTGCGATGTGGTGCGCCGCAAGCCATGACGGCGAGTAGATCGCCGGATCGAACGCGAATTCGTCGAGGAGGGCGTCGCTGACC
Organism: uncultured Alphaproteobacteria bacterium; assembly: GCA_963802815.1. Classification (GTDB taxonomy): domain Bacteria; phylum Pseudomonadota; class Alphaproteobacteria; order Micropepsales; family Micropepsaceae; genus Rhizomicrobium. The sequence continues at coordinate 50,724 of CAWDKN010000081.1, read as the reverse complement.
GCTGCCGGACACAGCACCCTCGCCACATGGGCCAGCAGGAGCACTGCGATGAGCGCGACCACGCTCGCCGGCGCGTTGAAAGCGGGCTCGCGATGAGGACGGGATTCCTGGAGGAAAGCCATGGTGGGGTCGAGTTCCGTATATCTGTCGTCGCTAATGCCGCGCGAGCGCCGCTTCGACGAGCGGCAGCCGGTCGTTGCCGAAATACATGTCGCTGCCGTTTACGAACATGGTGGGTGAGCCGAAGCCGCCGCGCGCGATGACCTCTTCGGTGTTGAGGCGCAGACGCTCTTTTATATCGGCGCATTCCGAACGCGCGCGCGTCGCTTCGGGATCGAGGTCTGCCATGCGGCAGACCGCCGCCAGCACATCGTCCCGGCTGATGTCCTTGAGATCGCCCCAATAGGCCTCGAAAGCCGCGCGCGCGAAGGCAACGAGCTTTTCCTGTTCCTGGGCTACCAGCGCATGACGCATCACGGCGATGGCCCGAACCGGGAAGACGGGCGGCTTGCCGATGCGGATGCCGCAGAGCCTCGCCCAGTCCTGGAGATCTTTCTCATTATGGGACGCCTTGCGCGGATCAGGGTTGGCGCGGCGTTCATAAACGTCGCGATTGACGGCGTTGAACACCCCGCCGACCAAAATCGGCCTCCACACGATCCCCGCGCCGGCTTTCGCTGCCACTTCTTGGATCCGCGTGAAGGCGAGGTACGTCCAGGGCGAGGAACAATCGAAGAAAAATTCCAGCGTTGCCAAGGGCGGCAGCTCCGCAAAAAACAAGGTGAAATTAGACCAGCGAATAGCGAATAGCGAATAGCGAATAGAAACAGCGGGGTTCCCCTATTCGCACTTCGCCACTCGCTAATTCGCTTTTCCCATATCGGCACAATTCCGCCGGTTAATGCCCCTTAAGCGCTGGCACGCGGGTTGCTCTCCCTGCCTTCCGAGACAGTTCGGAAGTTTTGATCATGCAGACCAACAACAAGATGCTCGCCCGCTTCGCCTTCGCCGCCGGTCTTGCCGGCGCGGCGATGTTCGCGAGCGCCGGTCACGCGGCCAATCTCGGCGACGCCTCCAGCTACAACCACCGCCGTTCGGCATGAGCGCCTCTTCCGAAAATGCGCTGGTCGATCCCTCGCTGCGCGACCAGAACGGCAACCTCACGCTCGTCAACGGACAGTTTCAGCAGCTCCGCCTTTGCCACAGGGCTATGCCCCGAGGCCGGCGCGCAGCGGCTCGTCGCTTCGCCAATCTCTCGGCAGCGGCGCGGCGACAAGCGGTTCGGGCGCGGCGGCGTTTCGAGCCGGATCAACCGCCATCGGCAACTCGCTCAACGTGATCACGACCGGCAGCAACAACACGGTCGTGGTGAATTCCTCGCAGACCAACAACGGCAACGTCACCGCAACGACGACGCTGAACGGACACTAAGTAGAAAAAGGGAAGCCCCATCCCATGACACCGCGCGGACGAAGATTTCTCCTGAAGCCTCTCGTATTGGTGACTCGCCCTGGTCGCCCTCGAAGGCTGCGTGAGCACCACGCCTGACGACACCGGACGCTACGTGACGCCGATCGGCGGCGCACCGGTGATCTCCAACGAAACGCCCTACTCGGCGTCGCTTCGCTGCCTTGCCGGCTACACCCAGTCGCGTCCGCTCCGCATGGCGGTGGGCCAGATCGCCGACTACACCGGCAAGATGGAAACCGACAATTCGGGCCGCAAGATCACGCAAGGTGCCGCCCTGATGGCGATGAGCGCGCTGTCGAAAGCGGGCGTGCAACTCGTCGAGCGCTTCGACACCTCCGTCGCCGAGATGGAGCTCAAATACGCCAACAACAAGCTGATCGGCGACGACAAGGGCGACGGCCCGGCGACTATCGCAAGATCATGGCCGGGTCGATTCCCGGCTCCGACTACTACCTCGTCGGCGGCATCACCGAGCTCAACTTCAACATCGGCTCCAACGGCGCCGACGGCGATGGTGGCGGCACGGCGACCAACGCGGTCAAAGGCACGGCGGGCGCGAGCCTTTACGTGATGAATGTCGGCATCGACCTGCGTCTCGTCGACACCAACACGCTCGAAGTCGTCGACGTGATCTCCTACCAGAAGCAGATCGTCGGCCGTCAGATCTCGGCCGGCGTGTTCGACTTCATGGAACGACCTTCTTCGACGCGAGCGTCGGCGAAGCCGCCCTCGAACCTGTCCAGCTGGCGGTCCGCTCGGTGATCGAGCGCGCGGTGCTCGAGATGGTGTCGAAGCTCTACCAGGCACCGGGCGGCGTCTGCGCCTGAATCTCGGCTCGGCGAACGATCCGCTCGCCGACGCCTCCGATCGCGCCCCGGCGCCGTCGCAGTCCTACGCACAACCCACGAACACGGCCTACAATGAGGAAAAGAACAATGAACCGTCTCGTCAAGATCCTTATCGCTGGTACGGCTCTAGCGATCCTGCCGCTCAGTCAGGCCTGCGCGGGGGACTTCGACTGACGGCCAAACCGGCAGCGTCATCCTGAACGGGCAGGTCGATCTTCACACCTCGATCTCGACGCTGAACACGACGGTCGACTCCACCGGCAGCGACGTCAACGTCGCCTCGACGGCCGGCGGCAACGCGGTCGACATCACGACGATGAACGACACGCATGTGCAGAACGACCAGTATACGTCGAGCGTCGATGTCAGCTCCGATCTGGGAGCCCGCGTCACCAATGTGGACGGCAATGTGTCGGTAGCCGGCCAGGCGACGTGCAACTCGGCGCAGGTTTCGACCGATCCCAACGTCACCCAGGTCAACTCCTACCAGGAGTGCCAGGCGAAGGACCCGACGTCGCAGGCCTATGTCGACTCGTCGAATGTGGGCGGCAACCTCTCGGTGACCAACACCGCCATCGGCAACGCCTTCGAGGAAGACACCAACGCGCCGAACGGTCCGGTCCAGACGACGCAGCTGAACGCGTCGAACATCAACGCCAACACGACCGCGCATGTCGCCAACGTCGCCGGAACCGTCAACGTGACCGGCACCGCAATCGGCAACAACGCGCAGATCATTCATTACTGAGGCAATTAGCGAATAGCGAGTAGCGAGTGGAGATTTTGAGTGTCGAGTTTGCGAGTCCCTACTCGCTATTCGCCACTCGCCATTCGCTCTTAAGGGCTCCGCGCAAGGCATCCCTTGGGGCAACATGGGGATGTTTATGGGGAGGGGGAGGGCAGCCAAAGGCCCTCCCCTTTTTTTTTGATTACTCCCCCTCGAGGGAGGGTCGTTTTCTTATTGCCATCATCGACGCGGCGCCGCTTCCACATGGCGCCAGCAGCGGTTCGATTTGATGTCGAACACCGAGGCGTAGGACACAGATTTCAGCTTCGAGATACTGGCGGCGGACTGTCCATCCGCGAGCCGGCGCTTGATGTCGGCCACATCTGCTTCCGGCAGCCGCGCGCGGCTGCGCATACGTGCCCGGCCCTTCCTGATCATGTCGGTTATGTTGTCCTGTGCCGTGCCGAGGAACAGGTGAGTGATTTCGATGCAGGGGCGGTTGTCGCAGGAATGACAGACGAGCAGCCCATCCGGGATCGGGCCACGCTGCACCAGCCACGAGAAACGGTGCGTCAGGTAACGAATACCCTTGTAGTTGATGCCGCCATACCCGCTGCCCCACAAGGCGCCTTTCCATACCAGGCAGCCCGTCTGCTCGTCCCGCTCCGCATAGGAGCGCAGCCGCAGGAGCGCGAAGCGATTCCATTCGGGAAGGACCGCATCGGCCTCACTTGACGGAGTGGCGGCAGTTGCTTCGCCGAATGGGTGCGTTGCGGCGGCGCTCGGCTCTGCCGATCCGGCCGCGCCAGGACAGTCGAGAATCCCGACATGGCCCTTCGCCTGGAGCGTCGCCGCGATATCGCCCGGCACGTCGAACGCTTCGTCGTTGGCAAGCCGCAGCGTGATGTCGGCCAGGAGGTCGAACGCAGCGCGATGGATGAACGCGCGCGCTTTCGGCAGCACGCGAATGGGCACGCGCGTTTCCACGCGCGCCGGGAGGCGTTGGGGCATTCTCTTATCCTTGTCGTTGGGGCGGGCGCGGCGGCGATGCGCGGCTCAGATCCCGCCGGATATGAAAGCGCCCCGCCGAGGGGTTTCCTCGCGAGGCGCACGAACTGACTATAACGAAATATATAGCTCCACTCTCCGATGGAGTCAAGAACGAAATGTGAACTTACATCGTATATTTTGCGGTATTTGGGCTTTTTGCCGAGAGGCCAAAAACCCTGGAATGGCGCGAAATAATTCTGAATTGGGCTCGAACGGGCTTTTTCCGAACTGGCGCGGACTTAGCTTTCGTCGGGTTCCAGCAGATCGGGAGCAACACGCAGCGCCTTGGCGAGCTTCACGCGCAGCTTGCGTCCCGCCCGTCCTCCGCCCCGCTCAATCTGAGAGATATGGACCGCGCTTGTTCCGGTCGCTTTCGCGAGCTGCGCCTGGGTCATGTTGCGATAGTCGCGAAACACTTTGATCGGATGACCACCAACACGGTGTGCCAACCCGCAGGACACGAATTGCTTCAGGGAGATTTCCTGATCGCCTCATCGAGCGCCAGCACATGCCGCGCCTGTTTCAGGTGCGGCTGGTCAAGCATCTTGCCGTCGAGCGAGGCGACGCCTGCGCCGCCCGCGAAGGCGGCGACCACGCGGCGCGCGTGGTCGATATCGGCCGCAGTCGGCGTGAACGCGGCGTTGATGGTCTCGACCTGGTCGGGATGGATGGCGAGCATGCCTGCGAAGCCTTCGCGCTGCGCCGCGCGCGCGGCCCGTTCGAGCCCGGCGCGGTCGCGGAAATCGGCATGCAGCGTCTCGATCGCATCGACGCCGGCCGCCTTCGCCGCGATCAGGCACAGCGAGCGCACGACCTTGTAGGTAAAGACGAAGTCTCCGTGCTCGTCGCGGCTGGTTGCGGCGCCGAGCGCGGCGGAGATCCTCGGCGCCCCAGGTGAGCGCCGCCAGCCGCGGCGGCGGCTTGCGGTACTGCATCAGCGTCGTCACAGCCAACGCCGTTTCGGTCGCGACGGGCAGAACCTTGATGCCGCGCTCGACGAGGCCATGCTTCACTTCGAGCGCGCTGACGTCGTTGTCGAGGACGTGCAGAATGTCGGGTGCATCGGGCTTCGGAATGACGAGCCCATCCGGACCGCCCGCGACGATCGCATCGATGTCGGCGCGGTAGTCGGCGCTGCCGATGGGATTGACGCGCACCCAGAGCGCGTGGCGGGTCCGGCGGCTCATGAACTCGCGCGCGAGGCCGCGCGCCTTCGTCCTGTTCTCCGCGGCGACCGCATCCTCGAGATCGAGGATCAGCGCATCGGCGGGAGAGCTCGCCGCTTTCGCCAGCTTCCGTTCGCTGTCGGCGGGGACGAAGAGGAAGGAGCGCGGGATCATTTCGGCTTCCTCAACATCAGCGCCGAGCGCTTGCATTGCGCCACGATCTCGCCGCGCTGGTTGATCGCTTTGTGCAGGAACAGCACGATCCCGTTCTGCGGCCGCGTCTTCGACTCGCGCAGCTCAAGCACCTCGCTCTGCACATGCAGCGTGTCGCCGTGGAACACGGGCTTGGGAAACCGCACCTCGTCCATGCCGAGATTGGCGACGGTCGTGCCCAATGTCGTCTCGCCGACCGAGATGCCGATCATCAGCCCCAGCGTGAACAGCGAGTTGACGATGCGCTGGCCGAACTCGGTGGTCTTGCCGTACTCCTCGTCGAGATGCAGCTGCGCCGGGTTGTGCGTCATCGCCGTGAAGAAGACGTTGTCCGCCTCCGTCACCGTGCGACGAATGGGGTGGTCGAATTTCTGACCGACGGAGAATTCTTCGAAATAGAGACCGGGCATGGGGTCACCTTGCGTGCGTGCACATCTTATCGTGTCGCGATGTCTGTCGCACAACACCCACCTCCCCCTCGTGGCTATGCGATTCACACATCCTGTTTGTTGAAGGACGGAAACTCTCCCGACCCTCGCGGGCGGGGGAAGTGGTTTTAATACGACTTCGGCAAATCCAGCACGTTCTCCGCGATGAACGAGAGAATGAGCTGCTCGCTGACCGGCGCCAGGCGGGGGATCATCGACTCCCGGAACAGGCGCTCGACCTGGTATTCCTTGGCATAACCCATCCCGCCATGCGTCATGATGCTTCGCGTGCAGGCGTCGAACGCCGCGCGCGCCGCCAGGAATTTGGTCGCGTTGGCTTCCGCGCCGCAGGGCTGCTTCGCATCGTAGAGCGACGCCGCGCGCAGGCACATCCACCACGCGCTTTCGAGATAGGCCCAGCTTTCGGCGAGGGGATGCTGGATGCCCTGGTTCTGGCCGATGGGACGGCCGAACACGACGCGCTCGCGGGCATAGCTCGCTGCGCGCGCCAGAGCATCGCGCCCCAGCCCGATCGCCTCAGCCCCGATCAGGATGCGCTCGGGATTGAGGCTGTCGAGGAGATAGCGAAAGCCCTTGCCTTCCTCGCCGATGCGATCTTCGTCCGGCACGAAGAGATCGTCGATGAACACCGCGTTCGAGTTCGACCGCGGCGCGGCCCATTTTCGGGATGCGCCGGACTTCGACCTTGGAGCGATCGAGATCGGTGTAGAACAGCGTCATGCCGTCCGTCGGACGCTTGCCGTCGGCCTTGTGCGCGGTGCGCGCCAGCAGCAGGATCTTGTCGGCGACCTGCGCCGACGTCGTCCACACCTTGCGGCCCTGCACGATGTAGCCTTCGTTCGAGCGACGCGCGAAGGTCTCGATGCTCGTCGTGTCGAGACCGGCGTTCGGCTCGGTCACGCCGAAGCAGGCCTTCTGCTCGCCCTTGATGAGCGGCGGCAGCCAGCGCGCCTTTTGCGCCTGCGTTCCGTGCACGACGATCGCGTGCGGGCCGAATATGTTCAGGTGGATGGAAGACGCCGCGGCATAGCCGCCGCCGCCCTGCCCGACCGCGTGCATCATGATCGCGGCTTCGGTGACACCGAGACCCGCGCCGCCGACCTCCGCCGGCATGGTGATGCCGAGCCAGCCCGCATCGGCCATGGCGCGATGGAACTCGTGGGGAAAGCGCGGCGCCGAATCGCAATCCGTCCAATAGTCGTCGCCGAAACGCGCACAGACCTTGGCGACGCCGTCGGCAATGGCGCGATGCTCGGCGGAGAGTCGGATGTCCATGCGTTTTTCGAGTTTTGGCGTTCGGAGCCGAGTTGGCGGACGGGTCGGCGTTATCTAACCACAGAGGACGCCAAGGTCGCGCGGGGGTGCGCTGAATACCGCGCGCGTCCCAACCAGCGCGCCTCTCCCGCTCAAGTTCGTTCGCGCGGCTGCGCCGCGCAACTATCCCGCTTTCAAACGGAAAGCCTCGACAGCCCGACTGACACGTGCTGTTCAACGCCCCCTGCGAGGGCACCGCGTCCTCTGTGGTAAAAGGCCCAGGTCTCGCCCCCCCGCACAGTCCATCGGGCCCAGCCTCAAAAACCCTAATTCCGTCATGTGTTTACGCAGCCCCCACCCTCGGTTTCCCGGGCAATGAAGGTTGCACCATCGCCAGCCGGGGCTAAGATGGCCAAATCAGGGGCAAGGACCAGGGTCCGCCGCCATAAGAGCGCACCGGCGAGGGAGCGCTTGACGATTAGTCACCGGGCGGACGTCGTATCTGTCGTGGAGATCAAATCAGAACAATGAGTTCCGTCACGGCCGAAGGGCGCGCCGAGCAAAACGCGCCCAAGCGTCAGTCTGGGATGCCTCCGACCGACATCAAGAACCCGAACTATTTCCACAAGGTCGTGGACTGCCAATGGGCATGTCCCGCACACACCCCCGTGCCCGAATACATCCGGCTGATCGCCGAAGGGCGCTACTCCGACGCCTACATGATCAACTGGGTCTCCAACGTGTTTCCGGGCGTGCTCGGCCGCACCTGCGACCGCCCCTGCGAGCCCGCCTGCCGCCGCGTCCGCGTCGAGGACGAGCCTGTCGCAATCTGCCGCCTCAAGCGCGTGGCCGCCGACTCCAAGGACGACATCCGCCACCGTCTGCCCAAGCCCGCCGCGAAGAAGAACGGCAAGCGCATTGCGTTGATCGGCGCCGGGCCGGCCTCGCTCGCCGTCGCGCGCGATCTGCTGCCGCTCGGCTACACCGTCGTCCTCTACGACCAGGACAAGCTGGCCGGCGGCATGATGCGAACGCAGATCCCGAAATTCCGCCTGCCCGAATCCGTGCTCGACGAGGAATGCGGCTACATCCTGGGGCTGGAGCCCGAGACGCGCTTCGGCGAGAAGGTCGACAGCCTCAAGACATTGCTGGCGCAGGATTATGACGCGATCTTCGTCGGCTGCGGCGCGCCGCGCGGGCGCGATCTCGACGTTCCGGGCCGCCAAGAAGCGGCAGCCAACGTCCATATCGGCATCGACTGGCTGTCGTCCGTCTCGTTCGGCCATACCACGACGATCGGCAAGCGCGTGATCGTGCTGGGCGGCGGCAACACGGCGATGGATTGCTGCCGGACGTCGCGCCGCCTGGGCGGCGAAGACGTGAAAGTCGTTGTCCGCTCGGGCTTCGAGGAGATGAAGGCGTCGCCCTGGGAAAAGGAAGACGCGATCGGCGAAGACATTCCCATCTTCAACTTCATGGTGCCAAGGGAATTCAAACATCGGAACGGCAAGCTCACCGGCGTGATGTTCGAGAAGGTGAAGGCCGTGCGCGACGAGACGGGCCGTCGCGACCTGGTGCCGACCGGCGAGCCGCTGGTGCTCATGGAATGCGACGACGTCCTCGTCGCCGTCGGCCAGGAAAACGCGTTTCCCTGGATCGAGCGCGACATCGGCCTCGAATTCGACAAAGGCGGCATGCCGAAGGTCGACCCGGTCACGATGCAGTCGACCAACCCGAGGGTCTTCTTCGGCGGCGACGCCGCGTTCGGGCCCAAAAACATCATCTGGGCCGTCGCGCACGGCCATGAGGCGGCCGTCTCCATCGACCTGTTCTGCCACGGCGAAGACACAGCCGTACGCCCGTCACCGCTGGTGAATCTACGAGCCAGAAGATGGGCATCCACGAATGGGCCTACGACAACGACGTGTCGCTCGACCTTCGCTACAAGGTGCCGCACGCGCCGAAGGCGCTGACGCTCAAGAGCGTGAACATGGAAGTCGAGCTCGGCTTCAACAGGGAGCTCGGCTTCAAGGAGGCGCAACGCTGCCTCAACTGCGACATCGAGACGGTGTTCGAGACCAGGCTCTGCATCGAATGCGACGCCTGCGTCGACATTTGTCCGATGGACTGCATCACCTTCACGCCGAACGGCAGCGAGGACGACCTGCGCAGGCGCCTCACCGCGCCCGCCACGAACAGGACGCAGGAGCTTTATCTCTCCGACCTGCTCAAGACCGGCCGCGTGATGGTGAAGGACGAGGACGTCTGCCTGCATTGCGGCCTTTGCGCCGAGCGCTGCCCGACGGGCGCCTGGGACATGAAGAAGTTCTATCTCGAGACCGCGAAGGCCGGATCATGCGCGAGCCGATAAGCGCGACGAACGATTTCGTCGTCAAGTTCGCCAATGTGAACGGCTCGGGTTCGGCGAGCGCCAACGAGCTGTTCGCGCGCTCGATCCTGCGCATGGGCGTGCCCGTCGCCTCGCGCAACATCTTCCCGTCGAACATCCAGGGCCTGCCGACCTGGTACGAAGTGCGCATCTCGGGCAATGGCTGGCTCGGCCGCCGCGGCGGCGTCGACATGATGGTGGCGATGAACCCGCAGACCTGGGATCGCGACATCGCCGAGATCGATCCGAACGGCTACCTCGTCTACGACTCCACCAAGCCGCTGACGACGCAGAAGCTGCGCGAAGACATCCAGTTGCTGGGCGTGCCCGCGACGAAGATCTCCAACGAGACCTTCACCGACCCGCGCCAGCGCCAGCTGTTCAAGAACATCGTCTATGTCGGCGCGGTCTGTTTCCTGCTCGACATCGACCTCAAGGCCATCGAGACCCTGATCGGCGAGCAGTTCAAGAAGCGCCCCGATCTGTTCGAATCCAACGTCAAGGCGCTGCGGCTCGGCTACGACCACGCCCGGACGAACCTGGCCGGCCTCTGCAAGCTCAGGGTCACCCATTCCGACACGGTCGGAGACCGCATCTTCATCGCCGGCAACGATGCGGCGGAACTCGGCGCCGTCTATGGCGGCGCGACGGTCTGCGCCTGGTATCCGATCACGCCCTCCACCTCCGTCGCCGAGGCCTTTACCGCGCATTGCCGCGCGCTGCGCGTCGATCCGGTTACGAAGGAGAACAAATTCGCCATCGTCCAGGCCGAGGACGAGATCGCCGCCATCGGCATGGTCATCGGCGCCGGCTGGAACGGCGCGCGCGCCTTCACCGCGACCAGCGGCCCCGGCATCTCGCTGATGCAGGAGTTCTTCGGGCTGGCCTATTTCGCCGAGATCCCCGCGGTCATCTTCGACATCCAGCGCGGCGGACCCTCGACCGGCATGCCCACGCGCACGCAGCAATCCGACGTCCTGCTCGCGGCCTATGCGAGCCACGGCGACACCAAGCACGTTCTGCTCTTCCCCGAAGACCCGCGCGAATCCTTCGAATTCGCGGCCTGCTCCTTCGATCTCGCCGAACGGCTGCAGACGCCCGTCTTCGTGATGATGGATCTCGACATCGGCATGAACGACTGGCTGTGCAAGCCGCTCGCCTGGGACGACAGCCGCAAATACGACCGCGGCAAGATCATGACGGCGGCCGAGCTCGAAGCCGGCAGGGATTTCGGCCGCTATCTCGATGTCGACGGCGATGCCATCCCCTATCGCACGCTGCCGGGCGTCCACCCCTCGCGCGGCGCCTATTTCACCCGCGGGACGTCGCGCGACCGCTATGCGCGCTACAGCGAGGAAGGCAGCGTCTACGTCGACAACATGCAGCGCCTGCTGCGCAAGATGGAGACGGCCAAGATGCTGGTGCCCAGGCCGGTGCGCCGCGACGCGAGCCAGAAGGCGAAGTTCGGCGTGATCTATTACGGCTCGACCGCGGTCGCGATGGACGAAGCCCTGGCCGCGCTCGAATCGCAGAGCCTGCACCTCGACCTGCTGCGGATCCGCGCCTTCCCGTTCTCCGAAGAGGTGGCCGACTTCGTCAACGCGCACGACCAGGTGTTCGTGGTCGAGCAGAACCGCGACGCCCAGCTGCAGAAGCTGCTGGTCAACGAATGCTCCATCGATCCGGCGCGCTTCATCTCGATCCTGCACTATGACGGCACGCCCATCACCGCGCGCTTCATCACGTCCGCGATCGCCGAACGCATGAACATGAACCGCCGGAAAGCCCAAGAGGCCGCCGAATGACCTACATCGCCAAGCCCAAGCTGCATCACAAGGGGCTGAAGACCAACAAGCTCGGCTTCACCCATCGCGACTACGAAGGCCGCGTGTCGACATTGTGCGCGGGATGCGGCCACGACTCGATCAGCGCCGCGCTGATCCAGGCCTTTTTCGAGCTCGACATCGAGCCGCACCGTGTCGCCAAGCTCTCCGGCATCGGCTGCTCGTCGAAGACGCCGGACTATTTCCTCGGCAACAGCCACGGCTTCAATTCCGTGCACGGGCGCATGCCCAGCGTGCTCACCGGCGCCAACCTCGCCAATCGCGATCTCATCTATCTGGGCGTCTCCGGCGACGGCGATTCCGCCTCGATCGGTCTCGGCCAGTTCGCCCATTGCGTGCGGCGCGGCGTGAACATGGTCTATGTCTGCGAGAACAACGGCGTCTACGGCCTGACCAAGGGCCAGTTCTCGGCCACCGCCGACAAGGGCTCGAAGTCCAAGGCGGGCGGCACCAACAGCGACTCCCCGATCGATCTGGTCTCGCTCGCCCTCGTGCTCGGCGCCACCTTCGTCGCGCGCAGCTTTTCCGGCGACAAGCACCAGCTGGTGCCGCTGATCAAGGCCGCCATCGCCCATCAGGGCCCCGCGGTCCTCGACGTCATCAGCCCCTGCGTGCAGTTCAACAACCACGCCGGCTCGACCAAGAGCTTCGATTTCGTTCGCGCCCACAACGAGGCGGTCAACCGAATCGACTTCGTGCCCGACCGCGAGGAGATCACGGCCGAGTACGCGCCCGGCACGGTCACGATGGTGAAGCAGCACGACGGCTCGTACCTCAAGCTCGCCAAGATAGACGAGTCCTACGACGCGACGAACCGCGGCGCGGCCATCGCCTTCCTGCAGGAGCACGAGGCCAGGGGCGAGGTGGTGACCGGCCTCCTCTACATCGACGAGAGCGCGCAAGACATCCACGCGAACCTCAAGACCGTGAAGACGCCGCTGAATCGGCTGGGCGAGAGAGAGCTTTGCCCCGGCGCGGCCGCGCTCGTCGACATCAACGCGGAGTATCGCTGAGCCCATGGCGGCGGCGCTGCCCATCGACGTCGCCGCGTTCGCGAGCACGCCGCTCACGCGTGAGCCGTTTCCGTTCCTCATGGTGCCGCGTTTCGTGAAGCACGATGCGCTCGCCGCCATCAACGCCGACTTTCCCACCATCGACCATCACGGCAGCTTCCCGCTGCCGACGCTCCGCTACGGCCCGGCCTTCGCCGCCTTCATGGACGCGATCCGGGGGCCGGAATTCACCCGCGCCGTGGAGAAAAAGCTCGGCATCGACCTGTCGCAGCGTCCGACCATGATCACCGTCCGCGGGCAAAGCCGCGCCGCCGACGGGCAGATCCACACCGACAGCGTGACCAAGCTGATCACCGTCCTCATCTACATGAACGACACCTGGCAAAGCCCGCACGGCCGATTGAGGCTTTTGCGTTCGCCCGACAACCTCGACGACACGATCGCCGAAATTCCGCCCGACGAGGGCTCGCTGCTCATGTTCCGCAACCAGCAGAACGCCTGGCACGGCTTCGAAGCCTTCGAAGGCCCGCGCCGCGTGATCCAGCTCAACTGGGTGCGCGACACCGGCGTCGTCTGGCGCGAGCAGACGCGCCACAAGGTGAGCGCGTTCTTCAAGCGGCTTGGTGGTCGGTGACCCAAGACGGAGAGGCTGGCGCGCCTTCGACAATTTTAACGCGGTGGACGCAGCGGCAGCGCGGAGGACGCTGAGGCGATTTGCGGACGAATTCTTACGCGGAATCCTTTCGGCGTATTTTGTCGGCGCGCTATGCGCGCCAAGCAGACTTCGACAACGTGCCAGATGCTCGACGGGAATGCACGACGCCTCAGCGTCCTCCGCGCTGCCCCAGCGTCCACCGCGTCAAAATTGTTCGAGCACCTCGCTGCCGGCCGTCTTCAGTGGAACCGCTGCGCGTCGCGGTCGCGGATGCGATGGCGGCAAGTCGGCGACATGCTCACCGCATCGGTGTCCAGAGCACATCGTCGATGCGGCGCGCCCCCACGGCCAGCATCGCCAGCCGGTCGAAGCCCATGGCCACGCCGCTCGCCTCGGGCATATGCGCAAGGGCCGCGAGGAAATCCTCGTCGAGCGGATAGCGCGTGCCGTAGACGCGCTCCTTCTCGTCCATCTCGTGCTCGAAGCGCGCGCGTTGCTCGACTGGATCGGTCAATTCGCCGAAGCCGTTGGCGAGCTCGACGCCGCAGACATAAAGCTCGAACCGCTCCGCGACGCGCGGGTCATGCGTCGTCGCGCGTGCCAGCGCCGCCTCGCAGCGCGGATATTCGCAAAGCAGAACCGGCGCGCCGATGCCGAGCTTCGGCTCGACACGTGCCACGAGAACCTTGCTGAAGATGTCAGCCCAGGTGTCGTTCGCGGCGACGTCGACGCCGGCGCGGCGCGCCTTCACCGCAAGCGCGTCGCGGTCGCCCTCGCCGTTCGCGGACAAGGTCGGCAGCAGTTCCACGCCGGCATGAAAGGTGAAAGCCTCAGCCACCGTCATCCGCACGGCCGGCGCGCGCGGATCGCAATCGCGTGCGCGAAACGAGAACAGGTTTGCGCCCGTCGTATCGGCGGCCAGGCGCAGCAGCGCCAGGCAATCCTCCTGAATGTCGCGATAGGGCGCGCCGGCGCGATACCATTCGAGCATCGTAAACTCGGGCGCGTGCAACGGCCCGCGCTCGCGGTTGCGGTACACCCGCGCGAAATCGAAGATCTTCGTCTCGCCGGCCGCGAGAAGCTTCTTGCAGGCGAATTCCGGCGAAGTGTGAAGATAAACCGCCGCGGCGCTGCCGCCGAGACCGACGATCTCTGTCGCGAAGGCGTGCAGATGCGCCTCGTTTCCGGGCGAGACCTGCAATGCGCCGCACTCGACCTCGACAAAGCCCTGGGTCGCAAAATGCGCCCGCACCGCCGCGGTGATGCGCCCGCGCGCAAGCAGCATGGGACGCTTGTCCGCGTGGACGTCTCTGTCCCACCAGGGCGATGGCGTATCGGTCATGCGCTGCTGCGTCCGTTTCGCGGGCGTGATAGAGGAGAGCGAACCAGACCACAATGCGGGAGGGGACGATGGCGAGCTTTGTTCTGGTGCACGGCGCGTGGCACGGCGGTTGGTGCTGGTACAAGATCGTGGCCCTGCTCGAAGCCAAGGGGCAGATTGTCGCCGCACCCGACATGATCGGCCACGGCGTCGACCGCACGCCGCCCGACCAGACCACGCTCGACGGCATCGTGACCGGCATCGCCAACGTGGTGAAGGCGAGCCCCGAGCCCGTGATTCTCGTCGGTCACTCCTATGGCGGCGTGGTCATCACCCAGGTTGCCGAGCGCATGCCCGAGAAGATCCGGCGTCTCGTCTATCTCACCGCCTTCGTCGTGCCGGGCGGCAAGACCGCGCTCGATCTCAATCCGCCCGATCCCGAAGCGGTGCTCGGCGACGGCATCGTCTTCGCTCCCGACGGCAAGACGGCGACCGCGAGCCCGCACATCCTGCGCGAGGCGTTCTATGCCGAATGCCCCGCCGAGGACGTGGCGCTTGCTCGCATGCTGCTCGTGCCGGAGGGAACCGCAGGCTTCGCCACGCCTTCCGCAGCCACGCCGGAGCGTTGGGGCCGCGTGCCGCACGCCTATATCGCGTGCGTCCGCGACCGCGCCATCGGCATCACGCGCCAGCGCGGATTTGCGGCCTTTTTGAACGACCCCGTCCGGATCTCGATGGATACGGATCACTCGCCGTTCTTCTCGCGGCCGGACGAGCTCGCCCGCCATCTCATCGCGCTGGCCTGAGGCTCTTGGCCCGGCCCGGTGCGACTGCTATGACCCGCCCCGTCCCGTCCAGCACGTAAGGAATATCCGTGGTTTCCGTCATCGCGAGCTCCATCCGCAAAGGCCAGGTCGTCGAAAAGGACGGCAAGCTCTATGTCGTGCTGAAGGCGGACAACGTCCATCCCGGCAAGGGCACGCCTGTCACCCAGCTCGAGATGCGCCGGATCAGCGACGGCGTGAAGGTCAACGAGCGCTACAAGACGACGGACAGCCTGGAGAAGGCGTTCATCGACGAGCGCACCTTCAACTATCTCTACCAGGACGGCGACCACTACGTGTTCATGGATCCGGAAAACTTCGACCAGGTTCCGGTGGGCTCCGACGTGGTCGGCGACATGGCGCCCTACCTGCTCGAGAACATGGAAGTGCGGCTGTCGAGCTACAACGGCCTGCCGATCTCCATCGTGATCCCCGCGCGCGCGACCTTCGAGGTCATGGAGACCGAGCCCGTGGTCAAGGGCCAGACGGCGTCAGGCTCGTTCAAGCCCGCGACGTTGTCCAACGGCGTGCGCACGATGGTGCCCACGCACATCGTCGCCGGCACGCGGATCGTCGTGCTGACCGAAGACGGATCGTACGTCGAGCGCGCGAAGGATTGAGGGCGGCGGCCGATATGCCAACCGCCGTCATTCCCGGCGAGCGCGCAGCGCGAGGTTAAGGGAACCCAGTCAGCGCGCGTCGGCGCGCTGATTGACTCGTTGCGCTCGCTCACGCTCGCTGGCTCGGTCCCCTTTACCTCGCTTCGCTCGCCGGGGATGACGAGCGTGTTGATCGCGTCCTACTCCCCGATCCAGTCCGTCAGCCCTTCGCGCTCGTGCACCAGCTGCAGCGACGGCATCGCTTTCATCCTTGCGACATAGGCCGCGATGTTCGGAAATTTCGTCGCCGGTTTCGGCATGTTGCGCGACCAGCGCATCAGCATCGTCGCCAGAAAGTCGGCTGCGCTCAGGCGCGCGCCGACGATGAAAGGCCCGTCGGAAAGCTGCGCATCGATCTGCGACCATGCCGTCTCGATCTTGGCCCGCGCGGCGTCCATCGCTGCCTCGCGGTTGGCCGGCCCCGCCGGCTCGTCGGCATAGAACCAGGCGCGGAAAGCCGGCTGCAGCGTATTGGCGAGATAAAACATGGTCTGGAGGAAATCCGCGCGTTCGGAAGCACCGGGCCGCGGCGCCAGATGGGCGTCCGGATGGCGTTCGGCCAGCAGCATGAGCAGCGCCGCGCATTCCGTCCGCGGCACGCCGTCGACGATCAGGACAGGCACGTGGCCGTTGGGATTGAGGGTGAGGAATTCCGGCGAACGCTGGGCTTTCGCCTCGAAGTCGACGCGCATCAGCCGGACGGGCTCGCCGAGCTCGAGCAGCATCCAGTGGACGGCGAGGCTGGCCGTGCCGGGCGAATAGTAGAGCGTGTACATGCGAAATCCCTCCCTGGTCGGCCGACGCGAAGTGTGCGACCGCGCGCGGCGCGCCGCTTCAGCGCAAAACGCAGAGGTGCCATTCGCCCCGCGCCGCACGCGATCATGGCACGGTCGCGTGACAGAGGGGACACGGCGATGCAATCACCGGTCGAACATGCACGGGTTACGACGGGACTGGGCACGGCGTCGCTTCGCGATCTCGTTCCCGCCGACATCGATCGCATCGTCGCCTATTGGCACGACGGCGGCGCGGACCTCGAATTCCTCGGCATCGACATCGCCAAGATGGGCACGCCGGCCGACTCCCATGCGCGACACGAACGGGCGATGCGCAACGGCGAGCCGGACCAGCCGGTCATCGCCTTCGCCATCGCACTCGACGGTGAGACGGTGGGCTACACGCTGCTCAGGCAATACACGGCGGAGTCCAACTACTCGCATTGGCACATCTTCGCGAAGGACAATCGCGCGGCCGGCCTTTCGACGGCGCTCTACCCGCATCGCATCAAGATGTATTTCGACACGACGAACATGGCGCGGCTGATCCACCAGACGCGCACCCGCAACATCGGGGTCAACCGCATGCTGGACAATTATGTTCCGATCGCGGAGTCAGCTTACGTCGCGCAGCCTGACGGGCTGGCGGGACCCGGCGAATTCCACATGCGCCATGTGCGGCGCGAGGACCTGCCACGACTGTTCGCGCGGGCGGCGGAACTGGCATCGGGCGCGTGATCTCACAAGCCGTCGATTGCTGAGTTACGCCGCACGGGGACGAATATCGTGTTCGATCCTGCGGCCCAGTTCGATGCGCGCCTTCGTCAAATCGTGCATCGCCTGAAGTCCCATCCAGAATTCCGGGCTGGTGCCGAAAAACCGGGCCAGTCTGAGTGCCGTGTCCGCCGTCACCGACCGCTCACCCTTGACGACCGCTCCGATACGCGTTGCCGGCACACGCAAGGCGATTGCCAGCGCGTTGACCGAAAGATCGAGCGGAACGAGGAATTCTTCCCTCAAAACCTCGCCGGGATGCGTCGTTACGCGGTTCGGCGTAGCGACGCTCTTAATGGTAGTCGACGATTTCGACACGGCTCGGGCCCTCCTTGGTCCACACAAAACAGATGCGCCACTGATCGTTTATCCGGATCGAGTGCCGGCCCTTCCGGTCACCGCTCAGCGCCTCCAGTCTGTTTGCCGGAGGCGCGCGCAGGTCATTGAGTCCCTGCGCCTGGTGAAGCATGTCGAGCTTTCTCAGCGCCTGCTTTTCGATCCCGCCAAACCGCTTCACGAACTCGCCCATCCAGAGACGTTCCGTGGCGCGATCGCGAAACGACAGGATCATGAGACAACGCTATGCCAACCCGCGTTGTACGTCAAGCGTACAACGCCTTCCGGCACAAAAAGAAAAAGGCCGCGGGACAGAAATCCCGCGGCCTCGTTTCTCTCGCGTTCGAAAGCGTTACGCCGCCTTCTCCGCATAGCCGAGGACGGCTTTCACCTCGAGGAATTCCTCGAAGCCGAACTCGCCCCATTCGCGGCCGGTGCCCGACTGCTTGTAGCCGCCGAACGGCGCGGTGAAGTCCGCGCCGGCGCCGTTCAGATGCACGTTGCCGGTGCGCAGCTGCGAGGCCACCTTGCGCGCATGGTCGAGGCTGCTCGACTGCACATAGCCCGACAGGCCGTAGACCGTGTCGTTGGCCTGGCGGATCGCATCGGCCTCGGTGTCGTAGGGAAGGATCGAGAGCACCGGCCCGAAGATCTCCTCGCGCGCGATCGTCATGTCGTTGGTGACGTTCGCGAACACCGTCGGCCGCACGTAATAGCCGCGGTTGAGACCGTCCGGGCGGCCGAGGCCGCCGGCGACGAGCGTCGCGCCCTCGTCGATGCCCTTCTTGATCAGGCCCTGGATCTTGTCGAACTGCGTCTGGCTGACGACGGGACCGATGGTCGTGCCTTCCGTTCGGATCGCCCGACCTTCACCGTTTCCGCCGTCGCCTTGGCGATGGCGATGGCCTGGTCCTGCTTGCCGCGCGGCACGAACATGCGCGACGGCGCGTTACAGGATTGGCCGGAGTTGGTCATCATCTGCATGACGCCGCCCGCGACCGCCTTCTGCAGGTCGGCATCGTCGAGAATGATGTTCGCCGACTTGCCGCCCAGCTCCTGCGCCACGCGCTTGACCGTGTCGGCGGCGGCCTTGGCGACCGCGATGCCGGCGCGCGTCGAGCCGGTGAACGACATCATGTCGATGCCCGGATGCGACGAAAGGGCCTCACCCACCGTCGGCCCGTCGCCATTGACGAGATTGAAGACGCCCGGCGGCACGCCCGCTTCGTCCAGGACTTCGGCGAAGAGGATCGCGTTCATCGGCGCGATTTCCGACGGCTTGAGCACCATGGTGCAGCCGGCGGCCAGCGCCGGCGCGACCTTGCAGGCGATCTGGTTGATCGGCCAGTTCCACGGCGTGATGAAGCCGCACACCCCGATCGGCTCGCGCACGATCGCCGTCGTGCCGCGCACTTCCTCGAATTTGTAGCTCTTCAGGATCTTCAGGTTCTCGGACAGGTGGCCGAGGCCCGTCGCGGCTTGTGCGCGCTGTGCGAGAGCTTCGCCGGCGCGCCCATCTCCTCGGTGATCGTCTTGGCGATCTCGGCGTAGCGCTTCTGATAGACGGCGATGATCTTCTCGAACAGCGCGATGCGCTCTTCGCGAGGTCGTGCGCGAGAAGGTCTCGAACGCCTTGCGCGCGGCCGCGACGGCCTTGTCGACATCGGCCTTCGAGCCGAGGCTGATGCGCGCGAACGGTTCTTCATTGGCCGGGTTGATGACTTCGAGCGTCTTGGGCGTCACCGGATCGACCCATTTGCCGTCGATGTAGAATTTCAGTTTGTCGAGCATTTCCACCGTTCTCCCATGGTTTGACGCGGCCCGTCTCGAGGCGTCCCGCGCGGCTCCTGACATAAAATCACATCCGGCCTTGGAGGCAAAGCGGCGGCCAAAACCCACATGGATTGTGTGTTATCCGGACCGGCACTGCGCCCTTTCCGTAGCGAAAGAATTGCTTACGCGGAGGCGCGGGGATCGCAGAGTTGGTTGAGCATCAAAAATCGTTGTCATCCCCGGACGAGCGAAGCAAGGGGACCCAGGAATTGAAGCACCGCGGTGCTTCAAATTCCGGGTCCCCTTTCCCTTGCTCCCCTCGGTCGCTCGGCCGGGGATGACAAACATTTGTTCTGGAGAACTGGTCAGAACTCCGCGGCTCCGCGTGGCAATACTTCTTTTTCTTACTTCGCTGCCAACTCAGGCCGCCAGCCGGGGACGCCCGCGCGCCAGAACACGAAGGCGTACATGTCGGCGTAGAGCTCGTCGTTCTGCGTCTTGGTCGAGCCGATGCCGTGGCCGGCCTGCGCGTCGATGCGCAGCAGCACCGGTTTCTCCGTCCCCGACGCCTGCAGCGCGGCCGCGAATTTCGCCGGCTCCCACGGCGAGACGCGCGGATCGTTCAGCCCCGTGGTGATCAGCACGGCGGGATATTGCGTGCCGGGCTTCACGTGCTGGATCGAATTCGTCCGCATAGAGGTTCTTGAATCCCGCCTCGGTCTTGATGGTGCCGAATTCGGGAATGTTCGGCGGACCGTTGGGCGAGAATTCCGCGCGCAGCGTGTTGGCCGCCGGCACGGAATTGATCACGCCGGCGAACAGGTCGGGCCGTTCGGTCAGCGCCCGGCCCATGGTGATGCCGCCGGCCGAGCCGCCGAAGATGAAGAGCTTGCTCTTCGTCGTGACACCGCGCGCGATCAGGTCCTCGCCGCAGGCGATGAGATCGCGCCAGGTGTTGGGCTTTTTGGCGTCCTTGCCGCCCAGCCGCCAGGCCTCGCCGAGCTCGCCGCCGCCGCGCACATGGCACGACGCATAGGTGCCGCCGGCTTCGAGGAAATTCACCGCCCGCGGCGAGAAATCGGCAAGCTGGGAGATTCCGTAGGAGCCGTAGGCTTGAATCAAAGTGACCTGCGGGCCCTTCACGCCTCTGGGCTGCACGAGGCTGAGCGGCACCATCATGCCGTCATGGGCCATCGCCTGGAGATCAGTGACGACAAAGCGGCCCGGATCGAAGACGGGTTTCACGCCGAGCTTCAGGTCGGTGAACTGTTTTGTCGCCGGATCGTAGGCGAGCGTCGCCGGCGGCACGACGAAGCTCTCAAGCCCGATCGTGATGCCGGGCACGCGCGGATCGGTGAAGGATTCCGCGATGTGGCCCTTGAACGGCAGCGCCACCTCCTCGACGGAGGTCGATCCGGCCGGAATGCGCAGCAGCTGCGAATAGGCGCCTTTGCGCGCGAGCACATAGAGCGCGTCGGACGCGGCATGGACGGAATCGATCACGCGCGACGGATCGGCCGGAACCAGCGTGGTGGCGCTCGAGAGCGGATCGCCCGCCTTCACCGCCAGAACCTTGAACGTCGGCGCCCCCTGGTGGGAGAGCAGGAAGATCTGGTCGCCGCGCATGTCGAAGCTGGTGACGCCGTCGGTGCGCGCGAGAAAAGGCTTCCACGCGACGCTGCGGTCGTCGACGGCGGCGACGGGCGCCAGCCAGACCGCGAGCTCGTTCTCCACGCCGTTGAACACGGCATCGGCGGCAAGCGGCGCGCCCGGCTGCATCATCAGCGTGGGCGTCTCGTTCGGGCTCAGCTTCGGGCCGCGGCCCGAACCATTGCCCAGGATCGCAACCGGCTCTCCCTTCAGGTCCCAGGAATTGAGCGTTGCGTCCGCATAGCGGTCGGTCGCCGCTTCGCCCCGCGCCAGCTTCTTCAGCCGGTCGAAATACAGGATGCGGGAATTGTCGCTCCAGGCAGTCGCGCCGAATTGCGCGCGATCGATCGGACCCGCGATCCTGGCGCCGGTGTCGACGTCATAGACATAGAGCGAGGCGTCTTCCGAACCGCCTTCGGAGATGCCGACGCCGACCTTGGTGCCGTCCAGCGACGGCAGGAAGAAGTTGATCGCGTAGGGCTTGCCGCCATCCGCCGCGCGCAACGCCGCGACATCGACGAGCTTGCGCGTCCCTTTCGCGTCCTTGACCATCAGGTCGAAATTGTCGGAGCCGGGCGTGCGCTCTTCGTAGAAATCGCGGTTGCCGAAGCGCACATAGCCCTGCACGAAGCCGAAGCTTGCGGTGAATGCGGCGATGCGCTTCTCGAGCGCCGCGCGCGGCTTGATCGCATCGAGGATCGAACGCGTATAGGCGCCTTGCGCCTTCATCCATGCGATCGTCGCGGGATCGAGCGCCTCCATGTAGCGGTAATTGTCGGTGACGGTCGTGCCGTAGAAGGTCTCGGTGACGGGCTTCACCGCCGCCGCCGGGGGCTTTGCGAGCGCGCCTTCCGGCGCAAGGGGATCGCCCGTTTGCGCGGAAGCAAGAGGGGCCGCAAAAGCCAGCGTCCCGGTCACCGCCGCAAACGCGACGCCCGTCAATATCCTGCGCATGGAAGCTCCTGGAATTCTCGGGAGAATAGCGGCGTTTCCGCGGCTTTCGGCCATCAACTAGCCGAAGCCGGCGCATCCCGGAAGTTCAATTCGATCAAGATTCCGTCAGGGTCGCTAACGAACACCTGGTGCAGCTTGAAATCGGGCACGGCGGCTTCGCGAAACGCAATGTTATGGCTTTTGAGCCGCGCCACCATGGCCTCGCGGTCGGCGCCCCGGAAGGCGATATGGTCGAGCGCGCCCGTGGTGTGCGCGCTCTCGGCCGCATGATAGCCCCGGCCGGGCTGCGCGACAGGCACATGCTCTTTCGCCTCGACCAGGTGGATCACGGGCACTCCGGCGCAATAGAGCCAATAGCCGGCGAACGCGAAGTTGGGACGCGCTCCGACCTCGAGCCCGATGTAGTCGCGATAGAAATCGCGCGTACGCTCGAGATTGGCGCAGCGGATGGTGCAATGCTCGAGCTGTTCGACGGCCATGGCGGAACTCCTGAAGCCGTGTCTTGCGGCTCGCCGAGTTCTAGCACGAATGGGGGCCAAACGAGGGGCCGCCGACGAAATCGCGGCACGCCCCTCCCCGAAAATGCCTCCGGCATTTTCGACCCTCCCTCAAGGAGAGGGTCGATCACGCGCTACGCTTCTTACGCGTTCTCGTCCACTTCGCTCGGCAGGTAGTGCAGCAGGAGGTGGTAGGTCTCCCCCAGCACCAGGCCGTAGACCAGGTTGAGCGCCAGCGCGATCACCGGAATCTCGGTGCCCATGCCTTGCGCGAACATCGGCAATCCCGCCGCCGGCAGGAACGCGATCATCATCGCAAGCCAAGCCAGTCCGCCGAACATAAGTCCGCGCAGCCAATGCGGTCCGGGCAAGTGAGGGCTGAAGGCCGCGAAGCCGATGCCCCAGATCCCGACGCCGACGGTGAAATGCACGATCCAGGCGAGCGTCGGATATTCCGGCGTGCCGGCCGCCGACATGATGAGCGCGATGAGATTGAACTGCGGCGCGACGCCGGCCGCCTGCTGCACGAAGAGCAGGATGGAAATCACGATGGTCGCGACGAACCCCGCTTCAACGCCCTTTGCCACATCTCCCATGATCAAGCCTCCCAGACAGACTTTTCGACCCGATTCTGCGCCTCGCCCGGTACGCATTCAACTGCTGGTCGCGATATGCTGCGCTGCGGGATAAAGGCCCGCGCCGTGAAATGCTTGGCTTTTTGTTCGGCGTTCCTGAGTTTGCGTGCCGTCCGGGCATGCGCGCGGTGCATGTCCTCGCCATTTTGAAGGAGACCGCGGCGCCGGACGGCAACGGCCGCGTCGCCGGCGTGAGGCTCGGCTTCGTTCGCGGACGGCGTGCAAGGCCGCCCGTCCGTGCCGGATTTTTTTCCGCGCGATGGGAGATGACGGGCCGCGTTCTTCCGCCGTACACTTTTCCGGCGACGGGGCCATCAGGGAGTCTGAAGCGACTCATGCAGTATGTATGCGATGCCCCGAACGGGAAGACATGGTTCCGCATCGAAGCGGAGGGCGAAGCCGCCGCGGAATCCGATACCGCGAAACACGCCGTCGAGAAATATTTCCGGCGCGAAAAAGACAAGGCGATCCAGAGCTACAGGCCGACGTCGCAATCCTTCATCGAACGCGACATCGGTCTTGGCGCCCATGTCGCGAGGACGATGCCGATGTTCCTGACCTTGCGCGACCGCGAGGGCAATCCGCTGGCGACCGCAATGCTGCCGCCCGGCGGGCGCGACGATCAAAGCTTTCGCACCATCATCGTAGGTCCGGCCAACGGCGATCCGTATCCCGAGCACGGCGACGCGATCGCGGCGCTCGGCAAGCATTTGGGCATCACGCTGGCACGCGACCGCTGCTTTCCTTACGGGCGTTAAGTCCCGCTCCGCTTGTCGGCCGCCTTCGCTAAAGCTCCGGCGTGCCAAGGGGGTCCCACTCGCCGCGGCGAAACCTCTACGCGTAGCCGGGAGGGGCTTGGGGGAGGACCGCGCTCAGCAACTCACGCCGCACGGTGCGCCGATGCGCACGCTGCCGCTCGTCGAGACATCCGGCCCCGACATCATGCCGACGCGCCCGGTGGCACCCGCCTGGAGCGACACGTCGCCCCCCGCGACGCCGGGCGAAACGCCGACCTGCGCCTGGCCGCCGGCATCCATCACCTGGCCGTTCTGCACCGTGACGAAACCGCCGACCGCGCCGTTGGCGCCGAGCGGTCCCGCCGCCGCGCCGCCGGCGCCGACGAAGATCGTGATCTGGTCATTGCTCCAGTCCGTGCCTGTCGGTCGGAGCGATCCATCGGCCATCTTCGTGTAGTCGGGCGCGAACTTCCAATCCATCGCGCCGACCAGACCTTCGCCGATGGTCAGGCTCATCTTGGAGCAATCGGCGTTCAGGTTGGCGAAGCCCATGTTCATCGACAGCTTTCCCGAGTGGCACGCGGTCGGGTCGACCTTATAGGGCTTGAGCTTTCCTTGCGCGAGCGGAGCCGGTGTCTTCTGGCCGCAATCCGACGGGTCGTAGGCGAGCCACCCTTCCGCTTGCCATTGCGGCATCGTCGCGGTGAACCCGGTCATCTGCATCGCGGCCCAGGTCTGCAGGCTCGCGGTCTCGACCTGCGACAGGTTCGAGTCGCGGATCTGCGCGATCAGCGGCCCGGTGAAGCCGTAGAGATCGGCCATGTCCTTGCGCAACTGCGTCCACTGGCTCTGCTCCTCGCTGGCGAGCCCGCCATGGATGGAGCGGAAATGGCCCTGCGCGGAACATTGCGGCTGGATGGGCGGCGCGCCGACGCAGCTGTGGCAGCCGTCCTGTTGAACGGCATTGGCGACATCGGTGGAGAACTTGTCGATCAGCGGCGCCGTCTCGCGCGAGATGATGCCGATGATGTCGCCGATCTCGAACACTTCCTTCGCGTTGCCCCGCGTGAAGGTGAGATTGCGCCCCGTGCCCGTCGTGCCGCCGCCCTTGACCTTCGGCCCCGCCGCGACAGCCTGGTCGTGCGCGTCGGTCACGAGTTGGGTGATGTACTTGTCGATGTAGTCGCGCAGCGGATTGGGCTTGGCCTGATAACCGGACGAAAACTCGGCCGGATCGTGCGCGAAGGGCGGATCCTGCCAGTTCGGCATGTCGCCTCCGGCACCGCCGCCGCCCGAGCCGGAATCGTAGACATCGGGCGACGCATTGTCGGCGGAGGGATCGTTCTCGCCGGATAGGAGATTGTCGGCGCTGTCGACAGCGTCGCCGGCCGCTTCCGAGTAACCGTTGGCGATCGAGGCGCGCAGGAGCGGAAGCGCCTTGGCCGGCTGGCCCGCGCATTGCGCGATCAGTCCCTGGCCCAGGAGCGACGGCGAAAGCTTGTTGTCGGTTTTCACCGCGATGGCGAAGAACTGTCCCGCCGCTCTCTGGTCGCCCTGGCCGAACGCAAGCCAGCCCAGGTTGTTGGCAACCATCATGTTCTTCGGCGACAGGCTCAGCGCATATTGCAGCGCGAGCGCCGCGCGCGCGTAGTCGTGCAAGCCGCGGAGCGTGGCGCCAAGATTGTTCGCGGCGACGACGTCCGTCGGCGCCTTCTCCGCGGCATAGGCCGCGCTGACGACGGCGGCCGAACCGTTGCCGTGCAGGACGAAGATCGGCGCCAGCGCCGCACCGAAAGCTCCGGCCGGCGCCTGTCCCAGCACGGTGTCCAGGCTCGTCTGCCCCTGCGCGGTCAGATGCGCGCGATAGACATGAAGCGCATCCTTTGCCATCGCGACATAGTCGCCTTGCGACGGGGTCTTGCCGAAGCCGATGGCCTTGCCTGCCGCATGGCACGGGTTCTGCGCCTGGCCCGTACCCACGCGGAAAATTCCCGACGCCGTCATCGTGGGCTGGTGCGGATTGAGCCCGCCGCTGGCGGCGCTCGCGCTCGCCGCGACGCGCTGGCTCGAAATCATGCTGCTGGTGCTGCCGCCGGCACTCGCGCCGGCCGAGGCTGCCGCTTTTGCCATATAGTCCTGCAGGATCTTCTGCTCCGCGGGCGTTGGCCGCATTCCGGATTCAAGCCGCTTCATGATCGCCTGCACATTCGCCGGCATGCCGGGCGGTGCACTGTTGACCTGCGCCCAGGTCGCATCGGAAACAACGGACAAGGCGACAGCCAAAGCGACGGTGAGAAGAAGCAGCAAGCGCCGCATCGTGGCGTTTTCCCGCAGGTCGACGCCGCGACGCTAACGCGATTTGCAGCAGGTACTTATTGCCTCAAAGGGCAGTCCTCCCCCGAGCGCTTCGCGCGGGCCCTCCTCACCAAGTGCATTCCCCCTCGACTCGCGGGAGCAAAGCTTTCGGGAGAGCACACTACCGCGCCAGCGCCGGCATATCCGCCAGCACCCGCTTCGGCGTGCGCGCTTCGGTGAACATTCCCCAGAACGCCTCCTCCGGATGCGCGCCGGGCGCCGGATTGAAATCGGTCGTGCGCCACGGCGCGTCGAATGCAGAGAAGTAAGAGAACGCGCGCGACCCGTCGCAGCGCATCCGCGCCTCCAGCGCGCGCCAGAAATCGTGCTGCATCGCCTCGCTGAAATTCGCCTGCGGCGGCCCGCTCGGCACGCCCGTCTCCTTGACGAGAACCGGCCCGCAGAACGCGGCCGCGAGCCGATCCGTGACCCTTGCGACGAAATCGGCCCAATTCGCCGGCTGCGCCGAGCGAAACCACGTCTCGAAGATCGGATGGATATTGACGCACAGGAAATCCATCGCCGACAGCGCGGCGCGCGCATCGGGATCGTCGAGGAATTGCGCGAAAGGTTCGGTCACGGTGAGCGGCAGGCCCGGCGCGCGGGCGCGCACGGTCGCGAGCGCATGGGCGAGATCGCCCCAGGTGCCGCGCTGGCCCAGCACCATCTCATTGCCGAGCGAAACCCCGGCGACGATCCTGGGCTGGCGCGCCGCAGCGGCGAGCGCGTTGTCGAGCTCGGGCGCATTGTAGAAGTCCCAGACGCCGACCACGACCGCGCGGAAGCCGAGCTCGGCGGCGATGTCCGGCACGCGCTCGGCACCGTTCTGCGCGCCATAGGTGATGAGGCTGTCGAAATAGGGGCGCAGCACCGTGAGATCCGTCCGGATGCTGTCGTCGCCGGCCTGCGTGAGCTTGCCGTAGATCGCCTTCAGCGCGGTCGGTTGATAGGTGACGAAGCGGCCGTGCGCCATCGCGCTGCGCAGCAAGGTGGGATCGGCACCGGTCGAGACGCAGTGCGGGGCGGCATGGCCCGCTGTCGCGAAGAAACCGGCGGAGGCCGCAAGCAAGGCGCGTCGTGTCGGTGAGAATGTCGGCATCGCCGTATAGCAACCACGGCACCGGTCCGTGCCTGAAACGTTCTCGATTCCGGACGGAGCTGTTGGCCGCCGACGGCGGCCGCCGCCTCGTTTCGGGATCGGCGCCGGCCGGGCTAAACTGCAAAGCTCCGTTTTCCACCGGGCTGCTTTTCCCAGCGTTCCCGCAGGCGAGTACGGCCCGAATGGACCCCTATGCCACGCTCTACCACTTCATCCATGGCGCGCTCGCGACCTCGCTTGGGACAGGGATCGCGATCGTCCTTGGCACGTTCATCCTGGAGGACGCGACGCTGGTTGCGGTCGGCGTCATGGCCTCCGACCGCCTCATCTCCGTTCCGCTTGCGCTTTCGTCTCTTGCCGCGGGAATAGCACTCGGTGATCTCGGCCTTTACGGCATCGGACGGCTCGCCGCCACCTGGCCGCGCCTTCGCGCCTGGGTCGAGCGCCGCAATGTCCATCTCGTCCGCGCCTGGCTCAACGCCTCGCTCTACACGACGGTCGTGGCGACGCGTTTCCTGCCCGGCATGCGGCTGCCGACCTATCTCGCCTGCGGCTTCTTCGGCGTCTCGTTGCGCAAATTCGCGATCGCGGTGTTCGGCGCCGTGCTCGTCTGGAGCGTCATCGTCTTCAGCCTGGCCTACTGGTTCGGCGTCTACACCCTCACCTGGCTTGGCCTGTGGCGCTGGCCGATCGCGCTCGGCGCCATCGTTGTGCTGTCGCTCGTCGGACGCGCGCATTGGCGGCGCATGACGGAACAGCGATGACGGACCTCGCGGCAACCTCTCTTCGCGCCGGGCCGAGCCGGCTGTTCGCCGCCTTCGAGCGCTGGCCGTCCTGGCTCTTCTACGCGCCCGTCTTCGTCTATTGGTTCATGCTCGCCGCACGCTATCGCGGCCTGACGCTCCCGACGATCGCCAATACGCCGCCCGCGCTGTCCGGATTCCTGGGAGAGTCCAAAGCCGGCGCGCTGGCCCTCCTCGGTCCCACGGGCCGTACCTATCTGCCGCCTTATTCGGCCTTCGCGACAAGCGAAGCCGGCGACGCGAGGGAAAACATGCAGCGCGCCCGCTCTGCTTTGGACGCGGCGGCCCTCGCCTTCCCCATCGTCGCCAAGCCCGACATCGGCCAGAACGGCGCAGGCGTAAAGATCGTGCGCGACGAAGCCGCGCTCGCTCGCTACCTCGCCGTCTTTCCGCGCGGCGCGTGGGTCATCCTGCAGAAATATATCGAGGACGAAGGCGAGGCCGGCGTCTTCTATATGCGCCATCCCGACGCCGCCCGCGGAACCGTGCCGTCGTTGACGCTCAAATATTTTCCCCGCGTGACGGGCGACGGCGTCTCGACCTTGTGCGAGCTGATCCTCGCCGAGCCGCGCGCAAGCGCCATCGCCAATCTTTATTTCGTCCGGCACCTCGACCGTCTCGACGACGTCGTGGCCGCGGGCGAACAGGTCCGCCTCGTCTCCGTCGGCAATCATTGTCGCGGCGCGATCTTCCGGAACGGCGCCGCCCACATCACGCCGCAGATGGAAGCCGTCTTCGACGCGATCGCGAAGGAGATCCCGGGCTTTCACTTCGGCCGCTTCGACGTGCGGTTTCGCTCGCTCGCCGATCTCGAGCGCGGCCGCAATTTCTCGATCCTCGAGGTCAACGGCGCCGATTCCGAGATGACCCATATCTGGGACGCCGACGAGACGGTCGGCGGCGCCTATCGCGCGCTCTTCGCGCAGTACCGCGCGGCCTTCGCCATCGGCGCCGCCAACCGCGAACGCGGAGTCCGCGCGGCATCCGCGCGGGAATTCATCCACGCCTGGCGGCGCAACCGCGCGCTGTTTGCGCGCTATGCACGCGACGAGTGAATCCAGCTCAATCTTGGAAGCGGAGATGAAACGATGAGCACGAACGCGAAGCACTACACCGGCGGCTGCCTTTGCGGCGCGGTGCGTTACGAGGCCGGGGGCGAGCCGATCTTCGCGGGCTATTGCTGCTGCAGCGATTGCCGCAAGGCCTCCGGCTCGGGATTCAGTCCTTTCATGGGATTTGCCGCCACTTCCGTGCGCTTCAGCGGCACCACGAAGACATTCACGTCGAAGGCTGCCAATGGCGGCGACGCCGTGCGCAATTTCTGCGCGGCGTGCGGCAGCCTCGTCTTTGGCGGCATCGTCGGAAAAGACGCCCAGCACACCCTCTATGCAGGCTCACTCGACGACGCCTCCCTGTTCAAGCCGACGATGGCCATCTTCAACAGCCGCCGGCCAGCCTGGGTGATACTGCCGCCCGGCCTCGCCGTGTTCGATGAGATGCCGACGGGAGACAGGCCCTCTTAGGCTAAGGGATATTGCGTAGCCGTGATTGGCTTGTCGCGCCGTTAACCGGGGATGTGTTGGATAGCTCATCCGAAACCAAGGAGGTGGCCGGTGAGCACCGAGTTCGCGAGTTCCCACGATTCCCGCTATCCGTGCGCGTCGCGATACTCGCGAGCATCTTTATCGTACCCCTGGCGCTGCTGTCGTACTTCTACATCAAGCAGAACACCGACAATGTCGTCTTCACGAAAGTGGAGCGGGTCGGCGTCGATTACCTGCCGGCTCTTCAGTCGGCGTTCCTCCGCACGACATCGACACGCGACCATGCTTCGAACGACGCGGGCGCGCCGGCATCGCTGGAAGGGCCTGATGCGCTTTCGCTTGGCGTCGCCGATCGGGCGAAAGCCGCGGATACCGCGCTGGCTTCGGCCCCGCCGGGCAGCGAGTCTTCGGACCTCACGGCGAAAGTCGGCGATCTGATTTCCGCAATGAACGACAGCTCGAACCTGTCGCTGGACCCCGATCTGGACGCCTATTACCTTCAGGACGCGCTGATAAACCAGGTGGACACGCTGCTCGTGAACGCCCAGCTCCTCCACGAGGTCATCGCGAACGAGACGGGCCGGCCGCTGTCGGTAAAGGCCCGGCTCGCCATCGCCGCCGACGAAGCAAACTTCGTCACCGCGGCCGGCGCGTTCGCCAGCGACGTCAAGAAGGCGTCGAGCGCGGATCAGACCGGCGAATTTTCTGCGAAGCTGAGCGGCGCGATCGGCGCGATATCGTCGGCAAATGCCGCATTGGCGGCGGCCGCCGATGCGAACGACGTTGCAGCGACGGAAGCGTCCGCGAAGACACTTCACGCCGCCGTCGCCGAGTTCGTGCCGGCCGGCGACGCAATACTCGACAAGATGCTGGTCAAGCGCATCGACGGCATCTACGGGACGCTGACATGGGAGATGGCCATCGTCGCCGCTCTCTTCGCGCTCGGCGGCGTTTTCGCTTTATTCACCGCGCGCTCGATCATCCGGCCGGTGCGCGCCCTGTCCGCCGCGATGGACACGATGTCGTCGGGGAATCTCTCCGTCGAGGTGCCCGGTCACGCGCGTCGCGACGAGATCGGCGCCATGGCGGCATCGGTCGAGAAGTTCCGCGGCAATCTCTTCGAGGCCGAACGCGCCGCGACGGCGCGCATGGAGCTGATCGTGGGCAGCATCGGCGCCGGACTGGCCGCGATGGCAGGCGGCGATTTCACGGTCCGCGTGACGGCCGATCTCGCCGGTCCGCTCGCCAAGCTCAAGGACGATTTCAATGCGGCCGTCTCGCGTCTGGGAGACGCGATCAGGGGGGTTCTTTCGGCGACCACGAGCATTTCGACGGGCGCCGGCGAGATCAGCCGGGCCTCCGACGATTTGTCGAGACGGACCGAGCAGCAGGCCGCCAGCCTGGAGCAGACGGCGGCGGCGCTCGAGGAGATCACGGCCACGGTCAAGAAGACGGCGGCCAACGCCATCGATGCAAGCCGGGGCGTCGAGGCGGCGAAGTCCGCCGCCGAGAGCGGCGGGCAGATCGTCAATGCCACGGTCGAAGCGATGGGCCAAATCGACCGTTCGTCCCGCCGGATGTCGGACATCATCGGCGTCATCGACGAGATCGCCTTCCAGACGAATTTGCTCGCGCTCAACGCCGGAGTGGAAGCGGCGCGGGCCGGAGCGGCCGGCGCCGGCTTTGCCGTGGTGGCGAGCGAAGTGCGCGCCCTGGCGCAGCGCTCTTCCGAGGCGTCGCGCGAGATAAAGTCGTTGATCAAGGGCAGCGGCGAGCTGGTCGCCTCGGGCGTGGCGCTGGTCGGCCAGTCGGGCTCCGCGCTCGCGCAGATCGTCGATCGCGTCAAGGACATCGCCGCGCTGATTGCGGAGATCGCCGCCGCCGCCCAGCAGCAATCCACCGGCATCGAAGAAATCAACACGGCCATCGGCCAGATGGATCTCGTCACGCAGCAAAACGCGGCGATGGTCGAGGAAAGCACGGCCGCTGCCCGCAGCCTGTCGAGCGAAACGACCGAGCTCACCGAGCTGGTCTCCTACTTCAAGGTCGACGAGAGCGCCGACACGGCGGTCGCGGCCGCGCCGCAGGCGCTGCGATCGGCTTCGACGGGTGCGTCACGGCGCGCGGCCTGATCGCCCGGTTCGCGGCGGGAGGCCTGCCGCGCTCTGCAAAAGGCGCGGCGCGCGCGTCGCTCGCGCTCACGAAAAAAAGAACATCATCAGATCCGTATCGCCGGTCTCTTCGCCCGCGCGCGTGATCAGCGCATGCGCCTGGCCGCGATGATGGGTCTGGTGATTGAAGAAATGCATCACGACGAAGCCGGTCGGCATGGTGACGCTGCGGCCGACCGTGCCGCTCGTCCAGGTGAGATCGCCCGACAGCCACGCCTCGTCGACGCGCGCGGCCCAGGCAGAGATCTTCTCGTCCGCCGCGACGCGCTCGCGCGCGAGCGTGTCGAAGTCGTCGATCATCGAGGCGGAGTCCTTCTGCCCGACCGGCGGCTTCGGCCAGGCATCGAGGCGCGACATCCAGTTGTGGTCGGCCCACATGAGATGATTTAGCGTGCCGTGCAGCGATTTCCAGAAGACGCCGCGATCGGTGCGCCTTTCGGCGTCCGGAATGCGCGAAGCGGCCGCGTAGACACGCGCATTCATCTTCGCATTGTAGTTCGCCATCGCACGCATATAGACAGGCGTGACGTAGGGGACATTCGAGGTCATCGGGGGCTCCCGGACGCAGTGTCCGGCGACGGTCGGTCCTCTCCCCGTCGCCGTCAATATTGACCGGGCTGATCAAGGCGACCGGGGCTCGAATTCGGCAAGGCATATGACCCCGCACTTGGTCCCTTGCGGGGCCGGAGGTTGGTTCGCGCCGGGACATTGCTCGCCGGCGCTCGACCAGCCATCCTGCCGTCCGATCCAGCGCAGTGGGAGCATCATGGACATCAAGGGAAAGATCGTCGTCGTGACCGGTGCGGCCAGCGGCATCGGCCGTGCGCTCTGCCACCGCTTTGCCAGGGAAGCCGCCAGGCTCGTCGTCTGCTCCGACCTCAACGCGGACGGCGCCGCGGCGACGGCGAAGGATACGGGCGGCATCGCCTTTGCCACCAATGTCGGCAAGGAAGACGACATCAAGCACCTGATCGAGACCGTCGAATCCGGGCATGGCGGCATCGATCTCTTCTGCTCCAATGCGGGCATCGGCTTCGCCGGCGGCGAGGAGGTCGCGAACGAACGCTGGCAGCAGATCTGGGACGTCAACGTCATGGCGCATGTGTGGGCGGCGCGCCATGTCGTGCCGCGCATGATTGCGCGCGGCGGCGGCTACCTGCTCAACACGGCTTCTGCCGCAGGCCTGCTGTCGCAGATCGGCTCCGCGCCCTATGCCGTCACCAAGCATGCCGCCGTCGCCCTCGCCGAATGGCTCGCCATCACGCATGGCGACCAGGGCATCAAGGTCTCGGTGCTGGCCCCGCAGGCGGTGCGCACCGCGATGACGGCCGGCAATCCCGACGGCGTCGCCAGCATCGACGGCATGATCGAACCCGAAGCCGTCGCCGAAGCCTGCATGCGCGCCATCGAAGCGGAGGAATTCCTGATCCTGCCGCATCCCGAAGTGCTCGACTACATGCGCAAGAAGACCGCAGATTACGGCCGCTGGATCGGCGGCATGCGCAAGCTCAACCGCAAATTCCATGGGCGGGCGATCTAGAGGGCCGCTGAGCCGCCAGCGCGACGTGGCGTCTTGGCGGTTTGCCTTCGAGCGGAAACTCGACGCCGGCCGCGGCACCGCCACATAGTGGGGCGTCGAGGAGAGCGGCATGGTTTTCTGGACAGCCAGTGTCGCCGGATTGGCGATCGCCTATCTCCTCGGTTCCACGCCCACGGCCTATCTGGCGGGGAAGCTGCTCAAGGGCATCGATATCCGGGAGCATGGCTCCCGATCCGTCGGGGCGACGAATGTCTTGCGCACCGTGGGCAAGTGGCCGGCGCTGGTGGTGCTCCTGGTCGATGTGCTGAAAGGCGTGGCGGCGATCGTCTTCGCCCGCTGGTTTTTTTCCTGGCTCTGCACGTTGCCATCCGTCATGCCGCCGCCGGGGCTCGATCTGCAAGCCTCGGTCCCGTGGGCGGTTTGCTTCGCCGGACTTGCCGTCTTGTTGGGACACAGCCGTTCGCTGTGGCTGAATTTTGCAGGCGGCAAATCCGCGGCGACCGGGCTCGGCGTGTTGCTCGCCATCTCCTGGCCTGTCGGTTTGGGCGCCGCGGTGGTTTTCGGCGTTGTGCTGGCGATGTCCCGGATTGTTTCCCTCGGCTCGATGCTGGGGGCGCTGACCGCTATCGCCCTCGTCCTGGCCCTGGAGCAACCATTGCCCTACCGGTTGCTGGTCATCGCGGGCGGCGTTTATGTGATCGTCCGCCATCGCGCCAACATCCTGCGGCTGTCGGCAGGAACAGAGCCCCGGCTGGACCAAGCGCAGCCCAGGCCTTGACCGAAGGCAGGCAATGACGGCAGGCCCCGCGCGGGGGCGGCGCGGGGCCTGTCATCGGCTTCAAGCGTCAGTTCGCGACGGCAGAGAGATCCGCCTTGAGCTGCGCGAAGTCGAAGCCGGGGGCATAGCCTTTTTGTTCCGCCTCGGGAGGAAGAATGGCGTAGGCCTCGTCGACGCATTCGTCCCACCAGGCCCATGTGCCTTTCTGCGTGCTGCCCCAGGTCAGCACGGTCACGCCGTTCGGATCGTAACCGACGGCGAAGACGGCATGACCGTCATTCGTCAGCGGCCCCGGCGTCCATGGCTTCTGGGCATCGAATTCCTGGATGCAGTTCTGCTGCACCTGGAAGCCCAGATAGACGCCGCCGAAGAGCTCGATCGCCTGCTCGACATGCGTGTGGTTTTTTGGATCGATCGCCGCATAGGCCAGGATCTTGTCCTTCGCGACGGCGTTCTGCCGCCAATAGTTCAGCACGTCGAGCTCGTTCAGTCCGCTGTCGACGCCGCCCGTGAGATGAAAGTAAAGCTTCGTCACGGCCTGCTGCGCCATGATGTCCTTCTGGCCGATGAGGCCGCGATAGGTCGTGATCGCGTGCGCCAGCGCCGCGATCGTGCAGTCGCCGAGCGTGTCATTGCCGTCCATCGGAAATAGCTGGGACGTGTTGCTCGTGCCAAGGTCCTTGTAGACGCGGCCGAGCACGTCGGCCGACGCCGGCGGCGCCGCCAGCTTCGAGGTCAGGTAGTTCTTGAAACGCAGCGTGCGGTAATCGATCTTCGGCGGATGTTTTCCAAAGCGATAATGAGACATTTTGGCCGTTCCTTACTCTGAGGTTGGAAAACCAACGCGACGCAACGCGTGCCTTGCGGACGACGCGCGGAGAAAAGTTCGAGAGCGGTTGCTGCTGCGCTGACACTCGGACAGTCCGCGGTCGTCTGGACGATCGAGGCCGGTTGTCCGGTCGCCATCAGGCGCACTATCTAAGCGCGAACTGGTGCCCTGCGCAACACTTGGCCGGGCGCCGCTTTGAACCGCGGCAAAATCCTGCCGTTTTCAAAGCCGCCGCGTCTGGCGGCGATCCGCCGACGTGGCAGCCGATGCGGCCAGGATCGCGCGGCCATCAAGGCCGCTGGAGCAGGATCCAGTTCAGTTAATTCGGATCATGCGTCTTCAGCGATTTTCGGCGGCCTGTTCTGTCGGTCCACCGGCTTGGGAGGCATGGGTCGCGCCCGCCGTCAGAGGCCCGAGTATCATCAGGGCGGCCACGATGACTCCCAGAATATCGAGCCCCGTAACAGCCGGGCCGCCAATGGCGGCGGATCCCGGCGGGGCGGCGGAATAGCGGGCGGTATCCTGTGTGACGGTCATTTCGATCCTCCTTTTTTTCCAACGCCACTTCGACGGATCTGTGACAGGCCCATGCAACGCGGAATTGCAAAGGACGTTTCAGGCCGGCGGCGCTAACCGATGTAGCGGTCGAACTCTTCGCGGAATCGTGCGGTGAGCCTGTCCTGATCCTCGCCCTTTTGCTTCAGCTCCAGGAACCAGGTGCCTTCCTCCTCGTACATGTGATGCAACACGGCGCCTTCGATGTGCTCGAGCTTGTCCTGGAAGTCGTCGCTCATGGGCGGCAATTTCTCGAGCAGAGCCATCTGAATTTTTGCCAGGGCCTGTTCGTTGTATCCCATCTCGGCATCGCGCCTTTTCGCTGGCCGCGGCCAGCGCCGGATAGAGAACGGCTTCCTCCGCCTGGGAATGACCCAAGAGCAGGACGCCGAGTTTCTTGAGGGACGCGGTGCGCGTCGCGGCGTTGGACGCGGCTTTCGTTTCGGCGAACAACGCGCGCACTCGGTCATGGTGGTCCAGGACCAGCGCAAGCCAGTCCCCGCTGCCCGCGGCGCTGCGCGCTTTCGCGCGCGCGTCCGCGCGGGCCTCGTCGCTTTCGGGTGGCGTCACCGCGGCAACGATCTTGTCAAACACGGACATCGTCAACTCCTCCTTCTCGGTCGGTCATTCGTCTTCTGAAAATTCCCGAAATTCTCGATCGTTCCCGCGAGCCGGGTTCGGTTTCCCGCTCCGGGAAATCGGGAAAATGCTGAAGGCGCATCTGTCCCGAGGATCGGCGGACACGGGAATTGGCGCGCGCGGCGTTCGGTTCTATTGTCGTAGCGGAATACCGCGCCGCGCCCGCCGATGGACTACTACGACGCTCTCCAACCGCCGCCGAAGGACCAATGGCTCGCGCTCGACGAGCAAGAACGTCTCATGCTGGTCGAGGAGTACCACCTCGATCAGGAAGGCGACCCCGACCAACTCGGCCTGCACGCCGTGTTTCACGTGATCGTCGAGAACCGGGTAGCGATGGGCGAGCAGGCCGCCGAGCTGCGGATTGCCGGGCTCATGGCGAACGGGATGGACCGGCACGAGGCCGTGCACGAGCTTGCGGCAGAAGTCGCCGAAGAAATCTTCCGTCTTTTCGAGAGCGATGACGCGGGCGCCGGCTCTCTGGCCGAGATCGCGAATAGTTCGGCCACGGCCGTGCGCGAACGCCGTGTCGGGCGCAACGATCCCTGCCCTTGTGGCAGCGGCAAGAAATTCAAGAAATGCTGCCTGGGAACGTGAGGTCGAGTTCCGGCATCGGCAATCCGAACCCGACCGATGGTGGCCGGTGCCGGTTGGGATAGAGCCGCCAGGGCGCCAATGCGCCAAGGCACAGGGACGAGGCGTTTTCGGAACGGATTGAATAAGGCGGCATACGCAAGCCGGCGGCGCGCGCTCGAATCGCTCCTGGCGATTTGACGTCTTGCGGTCGCCTTCCCGCAAAGACGCAACGCGCACTACGCAACCTCGCGCGCCTCCTGCACGACGGGAAAATCGATCGTGACGACGGTGCCCTCGCCCAACGCGCTGTCGATCCGCAACATCCGCCATGCTTCGCGACCAGCCCGTGGATGAGCGCCAGGCCCAGGCCCGTGCCCTGGCGGGCATGCGCGGCATTGTCCGACACCTGCTCGAAGGGGCGGCCGAGACCCGCCAATTTGTCGTTCGGATTTCCCACGCCGTTGTCGCGCACGCAGACCTGAACGTGATCCTGGATAGCAGCGACGGCCACGCCCACCGTTCCGCCGGCGGGCGTGAATTTCAACGCGTTGGAGAGAAGATTGAGCAGGATCTGCTTGATCGCCCGCCGGTCCGCCAGCAGCGAGACCCCTTCGGCCGGGACGTTTGCGGTCAATGCGACGCCCGCATTCTCGGCCACGCGTTCCATGACGCGAACGCATTCGACGGCGGACGCTGCGACGTCGACCGGCTCATGTTCAGGATCATTTTTCCGGCTTCGAGCTTTGCCGTATCCAGGATGTCGGAAATGAGGTCGAGGAGATGCAGGCCCGACTCGTGGATATGCGTGACGTATTCCTGATAGCGCACGCCGAGACTGCCGAACAAAGCCTGCTTCATCGTGTCCGAGAAGCCGACACCGTCAAGCGGGTCGATCGCCAGGACGCCGTGCGCGAGACGCTCGACCGCAGCGAGCTGTGGGCGGTGCAGACACCGCAAGTACTTCGTGGCGAGGCGCTGGCGCGGGCGCTGGACGTGCCCGCGCGGGAGCTCGCGCGCGCGACCGACGACGCGTGGCTGATCGAGCGCGCCGGCGGCAGGGTGATGGTCGTCAGGGGCAGCAGGATCGAGAACCTCAAGGTGACCACGCCCATGGATCTGCGGGTCGCCGAGCTGCTGCTCGCCGAGCGGGCTGCCGCGGGTGGCGATCCCGGGCAGCCCCGGTGAATCCTGCTTGAATCGCAGCCGTTCACGTGCTCACCGACTACCACCTCCATCTGCGGCCCGACGGCCATGACGCGAGCGTCGCCGACTACCACACGCCGGCGAACGTCGAGCGCTATCGCGCAGCCGCCGAGGAGCGAGGGATCGCCGAGCTGGGGGTCTCCGAACACGTGTATCGCTTCGCGCAGGCGCTCGAGGTTTGGCGACGTACACCCTTTCTGGGAGACCTACGCGCACGATGACATCGACGAGTACTGCGCGTTCGTGCGCGAGCAGACCGACCTGCGGCTGGGCATCGAGGCCGACTTCGTCCCGGGCGCCGAGGATCGCATCGCCAACCTGCTGGACGCGCGCGACTTCGACTACGTCGTCGGCTCCGTGCCGCTCATTTTAGGCGGCGCCGTCGACATGGACGACTACAGCGTGTGGGAGTCGAATCCCACCCGCCCGCGCAGCGTCGAGGAGATCTGGACGCGCTACTTCCAGGAGGTCGGCGAGGCCGCGCGCAGCGGCCTGTTCGACCTCCTGGAAGTAGCGCGTCCAGATCTCCTCGACGCTGCGCGGGCGGGTGGGATTCGACTCCCACACGCTGTAGTCGTCCATGTCGACGGCGCCGCCGCGCATGAAGTGCACGGAGCCGACGACGGCGTCGTCGAAGTCGCGCGCGTCCAGCAGGTTGGCGATGCGATCCTCGGCGCCCGGGACGAAGTCGGCCTCGATGCCCAGCCAGCAGGTCGGTCTGCTCGCGCACGAACGCGCAGTACTGGTGGAGTGCCGTCGTCCGCGTAGGTCTCCCAGAAGGGGTGTCGCCAAACCTTGAGCGCCTGCGCGAAGCGATACACGTGTTCGGAGACCCCCAGCTCGGCGATCCCTCGCTCCTCGGCGGCTGCGCGATAGCGCTCGACGTTGGCCAGCACGTGGTAGTCGGCGACGCTAGCAGGTCATGGCCGTCGGGCCGCAGATGGAGGTGGTAGTCGGTGAGCACGTGAACGGCTGCGATTCAAGCAGGATTCACCGGGGCTGCCCGGGATCGCCACCCGCGGCAGCCCGCTCGGCGAGCAGCAGCTCGGCAACCCGCAGGTCCATGGGCGTGGTCACCTTCGCGGGTCTCATCGCTGCCCCTGACGACGATCACCCTGCCGCCGGCGCGCTCGATCAGCCACGCGTCGTCGGTCCGCGCGCGAGCTCCCGCGCGGGCGCGTCCAGCGCCCGTGCGAGCGCCTCGCGACGAAACACCTGCGGTGTCTGCACCGCCCACAGCTCGCTGCGGTCGAGCGTCTCGCGCACGGCGTCCTGGCGATGGACCCACTTGACGGTGTCGGTTCTGGACACGATGAAGCAGGCTTTGTTCGGCAGTCTCGGCGTGCGCTATCAGGAATACGTCACGCATATCCAAAGTTCGGGCCTGCATCTCCTCGACCTCATTTCCGACATCCTGGATACGGCAAAGCTCGAAGCCGGAAAAATGATCCGGAACATGGAGCCGGTCTACGTCGCGGCCTCCGCCGTCGAATGCGTTCGCGTCATGGAACGCGTGGCCGAGAATGCGGGCGTCGCATTGACCGCAAACGTCCCGGCCGAAGGGGTCTCGCTGCTGGCGGACCGGCGGGCGATCAAGCAGATCCTGCTCAATCTTCTCTCCAACGCGTTGAAATTCACGCCCGCCGGCGGAACGGTGGGCGTGGCCGTCGCTGCTATCCAGGATCGCGTTCAGATCTGCGTGCGCGACAACGGCGTGGGAATTCCGAACGACAAATTGGCGGGTCTCGGCCGCCCCTTCGAGCAGGTGTCGGACAATGCCGCGCATGCCCGCCAGGGCACGGGCCTGGGCCTGGCGCTCATCCACGGGCTGGTCGCGAAGCATGGCGGGATGTTGCGGATCGACAGCGCGTTGGGCGAGGGCACCGTCGTCACGATCGATTTTCCCGTCGTGCAGGAGGCGCGCGAGGTTGCGTAGTGCGCGTTCGTCTTTGCGGGAAGGCGACCGCCAAGACGTCGAATCGCAGGGAGCGATTCAGCGCGCGCCGCCGGCTTGCGTATGCCGCCTTATTCAATCCGTTCCGAAAACGCCTCGTCCCTGTGCCTTGGCGCATTGGCGCCCTGGCGGCTCTATCCCAACCGGCACCGGCCACCATTGGTCAGGTTCGGATTGCCGATGCCGAGACTCGACCTCACGTTCCCAGGCAGCATTTCTTGAATTTCTTGCCGCTGCCACAAGGGCAGGGATCGTTGCGCCCGACACGGCGTTCGCGCACGGCCGTGGCCGAACTATTCGCGATCTCGGCCAGAGAGCCGGCGCCCGCGTCATCGCTCTCGAAAAGACGGAAGATTTCTTTGGCGACTTCTGCCGCAAGCTCGTGCACGGCCTCGTGCCGGTCCATCCCGTTCGCCATGAGCCCGGCAATCCGCAGCTCGGCGGCCTGCTCGCCCATCGCTACCCGGTTCTCGACGATCACGTGAAACACGGCGTGCAGGCCGAGTTGGTCGGGGTCGCCTTCCTGATCGAGGTGGTACTCCTCGACCAGCATGAGACGTTCTTGCTCGTCGAGCGCGAGCCATTGGTCCTTCGGCGGCGGTTGGAAAGCGTCGTAGTAGTCCATCGGCGGGCGCGGCGCGGTATTCCGCTACGACAATAGAACCGAACGCCGCGCGCGCCAATTCCCGTGTCCGCCGATCCTCGGGACAGATGCGCCTTCAGCATTTTCCCGATTTCCCGGAGCGGGAAACCGAACCCGGCTCGCGGGAACGATCGAAGAATTTCGGGAATTTTCAGAAGACGAATGACCGACCGAGAAGGAGGAGTTGACGATGTCCGTGTTTGACAAGATCGTTGCCGCGGTGACGCCACCCGAGAGCGACGAGGCCCGCGCGGACGCGCGCGCGAAAGCGCGCAGCGCCGCGGGCAGCGGGGACTGGCTTGCGCTGGTCCTGGACCACCATGACCGAGTGCGCGCGTTGTTCGCCGAAACGAAAGCCGCGTCCAACGCCGCGACGCGCACCGCGTCCCTCAAGAAACTCGGCGTCCTGCTCCTGGGTCATTCCCAGGCGGAGGAAGCCGTTCTCTATCCGGCGCTGGCCGCGGCCAGCGAAAAGGCGCGTGCCGAGATGGGATACAACGAACAGGCCCTGGCAAAAATTCAGATGGCTCTGCTCGAGAAATTGCCGCCCATGAGCGACGACTTCCAGGACAAGCTCGAGCACATCGAAGGCGCCGTGTTGCATCACATGTACGAGGAGGAAGGCACCTGGTTCCTGGAGCTGAAGCAAAAGGGCGAGGATCAGGACAGGCTCACCGCACGATTCCGCGAAGAGTTCGACCGCTACATCGGTTAGCGCCGCCGGCCTGAAACGTCCTTTGCGATTCCGCGTTGCATGGGCCTGTCACAGATCCGTCGAAGTGGCGTTGGAAAAAAAGGAGGATCGAAATGACCGTCACACAGGATACCGCCCGCTATTCCGCCGCCCCGCCGGATCCGCCGCCATTGGCGGCCCGGCTGTTACGGGGCTCGATATTCTGGGAATCATCGTGGCCGCCCTGATGATACTCGGGCCTCTGACGGCGGGCGCGACCCATGCCTCCCAAGCCGGTGGACCGACAGAACAGGCCGCCGAAAATCGCTGAAGACGCATGATCCGAATTAACTGAACTGGATCCTGCTCCAGCGGCCTTGATGGCCGCGCGATCCTGGCCGCATCGGCTGCCACGTCGGCGGATCGCCGCCAGACGCGGCGGCTTTGAAAACGGCAGGATTTGCCGCGGTTCAAAGCGGCGCCCGGCCAAGTGTTGCGCAGGGCACCAGTTCGCGCTTAGATAGTGCGCCTGATGGCGACCGGACAACCGGCCTCGATCGTCCGGACGACCGCGGACTGTCCGAGTG
The DNA here is from genome assembly GCA_963802815.1 of uncultured Alphaproteobacteria bacterium. Lineage (GTDB taxonomy): Bacteria > Pseudomonadota > Alphaproteobacteria > Micropepsales > Micropepsaceae > Rhizomicrobium. The sequence goes on along the minus strand of CAWDKN010000081.1, from coordinate 8,761 downwards.
TCAGCGCAGCAGCAACCGCTCTCGAACTTTTCTCCGCGCGTCGTCCGCAAGGCACGCGTTGCGTCGCGTTGGTTTTCCAACCTCAGAGAAAGGAACGGCCAAAATGTCTCATTATCGCTTTGGAAAACATCCGCCGAAGATCGATTACCGCACGCTGCGTTTCAAGAACTACCTGACCTCGAAGCTGGCGGCGCCGCCGGCGTCGGCCGACGTGCTCGGCCGCGTCTACAAGGACCTTGGCACGAGCAACACGTCCCAGCTCTTTCCGATGGACGGCAATGACACGCTCGGCGACTGCACGATTGCGGCGCTGGCCCACGCGATCACGACCTATCGCGGTCTCATCGGCCGAAGGACATCATGGCGCAGCAGGCCGTGACGAAGCTTTACTTTCATCTCACGGGCGGCGTCGACAGCGGACTGAACGAGCTCGACGTGCTGAACTATTGGCGGCAGAACGCCGTCGCGAAGGACAAGATCCTGGCCTATGCGGCGATCGATCCAAAGAACCACACGCATGTCGAGCAGGCGATCGAGCTCTTCGGCGGCGTCTATCTGGGCTTCCAGGTGCAGCAGAACTGCCTCCAGGAATTCGATGCCCAGAAGCCGTGGACGCCGGGGCCGCTGACGAATGACGGTCATGCCGTCTTCGCCGTCGGTTACGATCCGAACGGCGTGACCGTGCTGACCTGGGGCAGCACGCAGAAAGGCACATGGGCCTGGTGGGACGAATGCGTCGACGAGGCCTACGCCATTCTTCCTCCCGAGGCGGAACAAAAAGGCTATGCCCCCGGCTTCGATTTCGCGCAGCTCAAGGCGGATCTCTCTGCCGTCGCGAACTGACGCTTGAAGCCGATGACAGGCCCCGCGCCGCCCCCGCGCGGGGCCTGCCGTCATTGCCTGCCTTCGGTCAAGGCCTGGGCTGCGCTTGGTCCAGCCGGGGCTCTGTTCCTGCCGACAGCCGCAGGATGTTGGCGCGATGGCGGACGATCACATAAACGCCGCCCGCGATGACCAGCAACCGGTAGGGCAATGGTTGCTCCAGGGCCAGGACGAGGGCGATAGCGGTCAGCGCCCCCAGCATCGAGCCGAGGGAAACAATCCGGGATATCGCCAGCACAACGCCGAAAACCACCGCGGCGCCCAAACCGACAGGCCAGGAGATGGCGAGCAACACGCCGAGCCCGGTCGCCGCGGATTTGCCGCCTGCAAAATTCAGCCACAGCGAACGGCTGTGTCCCAACAAGACGGCAAGTCCGGCGAAGCAAACCGCCCACGGGACCGAGGCTTGCAGATCGAGCCCCGGCGGCGGCATGACGGATGGCAACGTGCAGAGCCAGGAAAAAAACCAGCGGGCGAAGACGATCGCCGCCACGCCTTTCAGCACATCGACCAGGAGCACCACCAGCGCCGGCCACTTGCCCACGGTGCGCAAGACATTCGTCGCCCCGACGGATCGGGAGCCATGCTCCCGGATATCGATGCCCTTGAGCAGCTTCCCCGCCAGATAGGCCGTGGGCGTGGAACCGAGGAGATAGGCGATCGCCAATCCGGCGACACTGGCTGTCCAGAAAACCATGCCGCTCTCCTCGACGCCCCACTATGTGGCGGTGCCGCGGCCGGCGTCGAGTTCTCCGCTCGAAGGCAAACCGCCAAGACGCCACGTCGCGCTGCGCTAGCGGCCCTCTAGATCGCCCGCCCATGGAATTTGCGGTTGAGCTTGCGCATGCCGCCGATCCAGCGGCCGTAATCTGCGGTCTTCTTGCGCATGTAGTCGAGCACTTCGGGATGCGGCAGGATCAGGAATTCCTCCGCTTCGATGGCGCGCATGCAGGCTTCGGCGACGGCTTCGGGTTCGATCATGCCGTCGATGCTGGCGACGCCGTCGGGATTGCCGGCCGTCATTGCGGTGCGCACCGCCTGCGGGGCCAGCACCGAGACCTTGATGCCCTGGTCGCCATGCGTGATGGCGAGCCATTCGGCGAGGGCGACGGCGGCATGCTTGGTGACGGCATAGGGCGCGGAGCCGATCTGCGACAGCAGGCCTGCGGCAGAAGCCGTGTTGAGCAGGTAGCCGCCGCCGCGCGCAATCATGCGCGGCACGACATGGCGCGCCGCCCACACATGCGCCATGACGTTGACGTCCCAGATCTGCTGCCAGCGTTCGTTCGCGACCTCCTCGCCGCCGGCGAAGCCGATGCCCGCATTGGAGCAGAAGAGATCGATGCCGCCATGCCCGGATTCGACGGTCTCGATCAGGTGCTTGATGTCGTCTTCCTTGCCGACATTGGTGGCAAAGGCGATGCCGCCCGTATCCTTCGCCGTCGCCGCGGCGCCGTCCGCGTTGAGGTCGGAGCAGACGACGAGCCTGGCGGCTTCCCTGGCAAAGCGGTGGCAGAGCGCACGGCCGATGCCGCTGGCCGCACCGGTCACGACGACGATCTTTCCCTTGATGTCCATGATGCTCTCACTGCGCTGGATCGGACGGCAGGATGGCTGGTCGAGCGCCGGCGAGCAATGTCCCGGCGCGAACCAACCTCCGGCCCCGCAAGGGACCAAGTGCGGGGTCATATGCCTTGCCGAATTCGAGCCCGGTCGCCTTGATCAGCCCGGTCAATATTGACGGCGACGGGGAGAGGACCGACCGTCGCCGGACACTGCGTCCGGGAGCCCCCGATGACCTCGAATGTCCCCTACGTCACGCCTGCCTATATGCGTGCGATGGCAAACTACAATGCGAAGATGAATGCGCGTGTCTACGCGGCCGCTTCGCGCATTCCGGACGCCGAAAGGCGCACCGATCGCGGCGTCTTCTGGAAATCGCTGCACGGCACGCTGAAATCATCTCATGTGGGCCGACCACAACTGGATGTCGCGCCTCGATGCCTGGCCGAAGCCGCCGGTCGGGCAGAAGGACTCCGCCTCGATGATCGACGACTTCGACACGCTCGCGCGCGAGCGCGTCGCGGCGGACGAGAAGATCTCTGCCTGGGCCGCGCGCGTCGACGAGGCGTGGCTGTCGGGCGATCTCACCTGGACGAGCGGCACGGTCGGCCGCAGCGTCACCATGCCGACCGGCTTCGTCGTGATGCATTTCTTCAATCACCAGACCCATCATCGCGGCCAGGCGCATGCGCTGATCACGCGCGCGGGCGAAGAGACCGGCGATACGGATCTGATGATGTTCTTTTTTTCGTGAGCGCGAGCGACGCGCGCGCCGCGCCTTTTGCAGAGCGCGGCAGGCCTCCCGCCGCGAACCGGGCGATCAGGCCGCGCGCCGTGACGCACCCGTCGAAGCCGATCGCAGCGCCTGCGGCGCGGCCGCGACCGCCGTGTCGGCGCTCTCGTCGACCTTGAAGTAGGAGACCAGCTCGGTGAGCTCGGTCGTTTCGCTCGACAGGCTGCGGGCAGCGGCCGTGCTTTCCTCGACCATCGCCGCGTTTTGCTGCGTGACGAGATCCATCTGGCCGATGGCCGTGTTGATTTCTTCGATGCCGGTGGATTGCTGCTGGGCGGCGGCGGCGATCTCCGCAATCAGCGCGGCGATGTCCTTGACGCGATCGACGATCTGCGTGAGCGCGGAGCCGACTGGCCGACCAGCGCCACGCCCGAGGCGACCAGCTCGCCGCTGCCCTTGATCAACGACTTTATCTCGCGCGACGCCTCGCCGGAGCGCTGCGCCAGGGCGCGCACTTCGCTCGCCACCACGGCAAAGCCGGCGCCGGCCGCTCCGGCCCGCGCCGCTTCCACTCCGGCGTTGAGCGCGAGCAAATTCGTCTGGAAGGCGATCTCGTCGATGACGCCGATGATGTCCGACATCCGGCGGGACGAACGGTCGATCTGGCCCATCGCTTCGACCGTGGCATTGACGATCTGCCCACCGCTCTCGGCGGCGGACTTCGCCGCCTCGACGCCCCGGCTTGCATCGATGGCGTTGGCCGCCGTCTTCTTGACCGTGGCCGTGATCTCCTCGAGCGCCGCCGCCGTCTGCTCCAGGCTGGCGGCCTGCTGCTCGGTCCGTCTCGACAAATCGTCGGAGGCCCGGCTGATCTCGCCGGCGCCCGTCGAAATGCTCGTGGTCGCCGAAAGAACCCCCCTGATCGCGTCTCCCAGACGCGAGACGGCCGCATTGAAATCGTCCTTGAGCTTGGCGAGCGGACCGGCGAGATCGGCCGTCACGCGGACCGTGAAATCGCCGCCTGCCATCGCGGCCAGTCCGGCGCCGATGCTGCCCACGATCAGCTCCATGCGCGCCGTCGCGGCGCGTTCGGCCTCGAAGAGATTGCCGCGGAACTTCTCGACCGATGCTGCCATGGCGCCGATCTCGTCGCGACGCGCGTGACCGGGCACCTCGACGGAGAGATTCCCCGACGACATCGTGTCCATCGCGGCGGACAGGGCGCGCACCGGCCGGATGATCGAGCGCGCGGTGAATAAAGCGAAAACGCCGCCGAGCGCGAAGAGAGCGGCGACGATGGCCATCTCCCATGTCAGCGTCCCGTAGATGCCGTCGATGCGCTTGACCAGCATCTTGTCGAGTATTGCGTCGCCGGCCGGCACGAACTCGGCGACGGCGGCGTGAAGTGTCTTCGCGGACGCTTCCGTCGCTGCAACGTCGTTCGCATCGGCGGCCGCCGCCAATGCGGCATTTGCCGACGATATCGCGCCGATCGCGCCGCTCAGCTTCGCAGAAAATTCGCCGGTCTGATCCGCGCTCGACGCCTTCTTGACGTCGCTGGCGAACGCGCCGGCCGCGGTGACGAAGTTTGCTTCGTCGGCGGCGATGGCGAGCCGGGCCTTTACCGACAGCGGCCGGCCCGTCTCGTTCGCGATGACCTCGTGGAGGAGCTGGGCGTTCACGAGCAGCGTGTCCACCTGGTTTATCAGCGCGTCCTGAAGGTAATAGGCGTCCAGATCGGGGTCCAGCGACAGGTTCGAGCTGTCGTTCATTGCGGAAATCAGATCGCCGACTTTCGCCGTGAGGTCCGAAAGCTCGCTGCCCGGCGGGGCCGAAGCCAGCGCGGTATCCGCGGCTTTCGCCCGATCGGCGACGCCAAGCGAAAGCGCATCAGGCCCTTCCAGCGATGCCGGCGCGCCCGCGTCGTTCGAAGCATGGTCGCGTGTCGATGTCGTGCGGAGGAACGCCGACTGAAGAGCCGGCAGGTAATCGACGCCGACCCGCTCCACTTTCGTGAAGACGACATTGTCGGTGTTCTGCTTGATGTAGAAGTACGACAGCAGCGCCAGGGGTACGATAAAGATGCTCGCGAGTATCGCGACGCGCACGGATAGCGGGAATTGTGGGACTCGCGACTCGGGCGCTCACCGGCCACCTCCTTGGTTTCGGATGAGCTATCCAACACATCCCCGGTTAACGGCGCGACAAGCCAATCACGGCTACGCAATATCCCTTAGCCTAAGAGGGCCTGTCTCCCGTCGGCATCTCATCGAACACGGCGAGGCCGGGCGGCAGTATCACCAGGCTGGCCGGCGGCTGTTGAAGATGGCCATCGTCGGCTTGAACAGGGAGGCGTCGTCGAGTGAGCCTGCATAGAGGGTGTGCTGGGCGTCTTTTCCGACGATGCCGCCAAAGACGAGGCTGCCGCACGCCGCGCAGAAATTGCGCACGGCGTCGCCGCCATTGGCAGCCTTCGACGTGAATGTCTTCGTGGTGCCGCTGAAGCGCACGGAAGTGGCGGCAAATCCCATGAAAGGACTGATTCCCGAGCCGGAGGCCTTGCGGCAATCGCTGCAGCAGCAATAGCCCGCGAAGATCGGCTCGCCCCCGGCCTCGTAACGCACCGCGCCGCAAAGGCAGCCGCCGGTGTAGTGCTTCGCGTTCGTGCTCATCGTTTCATCTCCGCTTCCAAGATTGAGCTGGATTTACTCGTCGCGTGCATAGCGCGCAAACAGCGCGCGGTTGCGCCGCCAGGCGTGGATGAATTCCCGCGCGGATGCCGCGCGGACTCCGCGTTCGCGGTTGGCGGCGCCGATGGCGAAGGCCGCGCGGTACTGCGCGAAGAGCGCGCGATAGGCGCCGCCGACCGTCTCGTCGGCGTCCCAGATATGGGTCATCTCGGAATTGGCGCCGTTGACCTCGAGGATCGAGAAATTGCGGCCGCGCTCGAGATCGGCGAGCGAGCGAAACCGCACGTCGAAGCGGCCGAAGTGAAAGCCCGGGATCTCCTTCGCGATCGCGTCGAAGACGGCTTCCATCTGCGGGGTGATGTGGGCGGCGCCGTTCCGGAAGATCGCGCCGCGACAATGATTGCCGACGGAGACGAGGCGGACCTGTTCGCCCGGGCCACGACGTCGTCGAGACGGTCGAGGTGCCGGACGAAATAAAGATTGGCGATGGCGCTTGCGCGCGGCTCGGCGAGGATCAGCTCGCACCAGGTCGAGACGCCGTTGCCGTCACGCGGGGAGATATTCGAGCGTCGACGACGGCACGGTTCCGCGGACGGCATCGGGATGGCGTATATAGAAGACGCCGGCCCCGCCTTCGTCCTCGATATATTTCTGGAGGATGACCCACGCGCCGCGCGGAAAGACGGCGAGGTAGCGAGCGAGCGCGGCTTCGTCGCGCACGATCTTTACGCCTGCGCCGTTCTGGCCGATGTCGGGCTTGGCGACGATGGGCAGGCGAGGGCCGCCGCGTCCAAAGCAGAGCGGGCGCGCTGCATGTTTCCCCTTGCGTTGCCGGTTTCGCTTGTCGCGAAGGCCGAATAAGGCGGCAGATAGGTACGGCCCGTGGGACCGAGGAGGGCCAGCGCGCCGGCTTTGGGTTCTCCGAGGAATCGGACAGCGCGGGCGGCGTATTGGCGATCGTCGGGAGCGTCAGGCCGCGATAGCGTGCGGCGAGCATGAACCAATAGACGAAGACGGGCGCGTAGAAGAGCCAGGACGGCCAGCGCTCGAAGGCGGCGAACAGCCGGCTCGGCCTGGCGCGAAGAGAGGTTGCCGCGAAGTCCGTCATCGCTGTTCCGTCATTCGCCGCCAATGCGCGCGTCCGACGAGCGACAGCACAACGATGGCGCCGAGCGCGATCGGCCAGCGCCACAGGCCGAGCCAGGTGAGGGTGTAGACGCCGAACCAGTAGGCCAGGCTGAAGACGATGACGCTCCAGACGAGCACGGCGCCGAACACCGCGATCGCGAATTTGCGCAACGAGACGCCGAAGAAGCCGCAGGCGAGATAGGTCGGCAGCCGCATGCCGGGCAGGAAACGCGTCGCCACGACCGTCGTGTAGAGCGAGGCGTTGAGCCAGGCGCGGACGAGATGGACATTGCTGGCGCCCGACCCAGGCGCGAAGGCGCGGCCAGGTGGCGGTGAGCCGCCGATGCCGTAAAGGCCGAGATCACCGAGTGCTATTCCCGCGGCAAGAGACGAAAGCGCAAGCGGAACGGAGATGAGGTGGTCGGAGGCCATGACGCCGACCGCAACCAGCGTCGCGTCCTCCAGGATGAACGTGCCAAGGACGATCGCGATCCCTGTCCCAAGCGAGGTCGCGAGCGCGCCATGGATGAAGTGGTAGAGCGTGGCATAGGGGTCCATTCGGGCCGTACTCGCCTGCGGGAACGCTGGGAAAGCAGCCCGGTGGAAAACGGAGCTTTGGAGTTTAGCCCGGCCGGCGCCGATCCCGAAACGAGGCGGCGGCCGCCGTCGGCGGCCAACAGCTCCGTCCGCAATTGAGAACGTTTCAGGCACGGACCGGTGCCGTGGTTGCTATACGGCGATGCCGACATTCTCACCGACACGACGCGCCTTGCTTGCGGCCTCCGCCGGTTTCTTCGCGACAGCGGGCCATGCCGCCCCGCACTGCGTCTCGACCGGTGCCGATCCCACCTTGCTGCGCAGCGCGATGGCGCACGGCCGCTTCGTCACCTATCAACCGACCGCGCTGAAGGCGATCTACGGCAAGCTCACGCAGGCCGGCGACGACAGCATCCGGACGGATCTCACGGTGCTGCGCCCCTATTTCGACAGCCTCATCACCTATGGCGCGCAGAACGGTGCCGAGCGCGTGCCGGACATCGCCGCCGAGCTCGGCTTCCGCGCGGTCGTGGTCGGCGTCTGGGACTTCTACAATGCGCCCGAGCTCGACAACGCGCTCGCCGCTGCGGCGCGCCAGCCCAGGATCGTCGCCGGGGTTTCGCTCGGCAATGAGATGGTGCTGGGCCAGCGCGGCACCTGGGGCGATCTCGCCCATGCGCAGCCCCCGTGCGCGCCCGCGCGCCGGGCCTGCCGCTCACCGTGACCGAACCTTTCGCGCATCTTCTCGACGATCCCGAGCGCGGCGCGCCGCGCTGTCGGCGATGGATTTCCTGTGCGTCAATATCCATCCGATCTTCGAGACGTGGTTTCGCTCGGCGCAGCCGGCGAATTGGGCCGATTTCGTCGCAAGGGTCACGGATCGGCTCGCGGCCGCGTTCTGCGGGCCGGTTCTCGTCAAGGAGACGGGCGTGCCGAGCGGGCCGCCGCAGGCGAATTTCAGCGAGGCGATGCAGCACGATTTCTGGCGCGCGCTGGAGGCGCGGATGCGCTGCGCAACTGGCCCCGCGCGTTCTCTTACTTCTCTGCATTCGACGCGCCGTGGCGCACGACCGATTTCAATCCGGCGCCCTGGCGCGCATCCGGAGGAGGCGTTCTGGGGAATGTTCACCGAAGCGCGCACGCCGAAGCGGGTGCTGGCGGATATGCCGGGGCGCTGTGCGGCAGCGTGTGCTCTCCCGAAAGCTTTGCTCCCGCGAGTTGAGGGGGA